>NZ_AP025184.1:1200000-1800000 GCF_020886055.1 Flavobacterium ammoniigenes
TTTTGATTACTCCAACTTTAGCAAGGAATGTTTCGTAAGGAATTGGTGTTGGTCCTGAAACATAGGTACTTAAAAACGCACCCACTTCAGGATACGTTAAAGCTGTAATTTTGGCAAATAATTCTTCGTCATTAAACGCTTTGGTTACACCATATTCATTCGATAATTGTTGCATTAAATTCAAAATACCTTTTTCGCCATTGCTTTTTTCGCGGATAATAATATCAATACACATTCCAATTAACGCTCCTTTTTGGTATACATTTAAGTATTGCTCTTTGTATGGACTTTTCAATACGTTAGCACTCATAGTAGTAAAAGGCATAGTATCGTTATACGATTTTGACTGTTCCATTTTCTCAGCAATTCGATTTAAAAAATCAGTTTCATCAATTAATCCTTGGTTGATTTGGAACAAATTGGCAAAATATTCGGTCACCCCTTCGTACATCCATAGATGTTGTGACATTTTTGGCGAATTATAATCAAAGTATTGAATTTCGTTTGAATGAACCGTTAATGGCGTTAGAATATGAAAAAACTCATGCGAAACGACATCAATCATTGATTTTTGCAATTCAGCCAAAGGCATCATTTCTGGTAATACAACTGTGGTAACTGTTGGGTGTTCCAATGCGCCAAAACCTTTGGCATCATTAGGTTGCATTGATGACAAGTACAATAAAACCGAGTACTTCTTAGTAGAATTAATATTGCCTAAAAAGGTTTTTTGAGCGGTCATCATTTTTTTCATTTCAGGCGTGATGCTTTCAGCAGTTACTTTACCTGAAGGGGAATACACTACAATTTGTATGTCCATTCCGTTAACATTAAAAGAAGTGTAATCGGGTTTAGCATACATAATTGGGTTTTCAACTAATTCAGCATATCGCGGTGTGTTAAAAACGTCTTTAGTAGCACTAGCATCAGAGTCAATCATAGACGTAGCTCCCCAAAGTGTTTCGGGATGCGTGATGGTAACTTGATACGGAAGGTCTTTTTGGTCTTGGAAATAGCCTACAAAACCATGTGTGTTGATCATGAAGTTTTTTCCTGCCTCAATGTTGGTTCCAGCTGGTGAAAAAATATCAGTTCCAAAGCTTCCACCTTTTTCAGTATCAAAAGTATCATTGACTAAATAGGTGATTTTGGCTAAACTTTTAGCAGATGAAATTGACCAAGTATTGTCGTCTGTTTTGGTAACAGCTAGAGCGGTTCCTTTAACATCAAAAGCCTTTAGATCCTCAATGTTTTTCCCGTAATTATCCTCAGAATAGGTTCCAGGAACAATTTTAGGAATACTGTAGGTAATTTTATCTGATTTGATTTTGGGTGCTTGAACGGTTACTTTTACTTTGTCGTCTTTCACATCTATCAGGTCGATACCTACTTTAATATCTTGAGTAGGAGTTGATTTTTTTTGGGCGTTTGCAGTGTAGCTGTTATAAAGAAAAGCTACTAAAGCAAGGGCAATTATTGATTTTTTCATTTTGAATTATTTTGATTGTGTTGTTAGTATTCTTTTTTAGGTAAATGTTACACTTACCTATAAGGACTGTATAAATGTAGAAATTATAAGCGATAATTCTGTACTTATTGGTAATTCAGGATTGGTGTAGGATGCTTTATTCTCAATATCGTCTCCCTGAATTACTTTGAATATGTGATTCATATTTGAAATAATATGGAGTTGTGCATTGGGTTTTGCTTGTTGCAATAGTTGTGCATCTTGCACACTCACTTGTATGTCTTTGTCACCATTGATTAGCAAGCTTGGAATCTGTAATTTTTTGATTTCATTTTGCGGATGGTATTTGATCCACGAAATCATGTACGGTTGCACACTCGCTCTAAATAATGAAGCGAGCATTTGGTTTTTTAATTCGAAGGTATTTCCATTTTTTAAAGTAGCTAAGTTTTTTTCTACTTCTTCTTTTAGAAAAGGAGCTTGTTTTCCAATTTGTTCCAAAAGTACTTCATCTATAGGACGACCGGCTCCAGCTATTGAGATATAAGCATCGGCATTTCCATTAGCCGCAACCATTCCAATTAAGGCTCCTTCGCTGTGCCCGGCAACAGTAATGGAGTGGTATTTTTTTTGATTTTTAAAATAAAGTATCACTGCTTTAGCATCATCTATAAAGTTATCAAAGGTAAGGCTAGCTTCATCTAATTTTCCAGAAGCCATTTGAGCAAAAATACGTTTGTCATAACTGTAAACGGCAATGTCATTATTGACTAAAGATTCCGCTAACAATTTTAAAGAGTTGTTAGTCAGTCCAATTTGATTTCCATCTCTATTGGTTGGACCTGATCCTGCTATGAGGATGACTAGCTTAGTTGCGTTATTTTGCTTTAATGGAGTATACAAAGTCCCATTTAACAGTGAATTTATAGCAATGTTTTCTGTTTTAAATAGTGGGTTGTTTTGCGAAAAAGCAGCTGACGATGCAATCAATATGAGTATATAAAGTAATTTTTTCATAGTTTGGTTATCGAATAAAAAAACTCCTGTTTATTCAGGAGTTTTTCATATTAGTCTAATTTATTTTTGATGTAATATTTGCCATCTAATTCGTCGTCAAAATCATCAATTTTTACCGGTTTTGGTTTTGGTTTGTTGGCTGCCGCTTTCTTTTTCCACATTTCGAATTTTTCTGCGGGCATTTTCTTTTTCATAATTTCTAAAACCTCTTTTTCTACTATGCCAAATTCTTTTTTAATAATTTCAAAAGGGTTTCTTTCTTCTAGGGCCAACGTCATCAATTTTTCCGTCTCTTCCCAACTTAATTCTTTACGGCTACTCTTTTTCATTGGATGAAAATAATTCAAATAGTTTTAATTTGTTAAACGTTACTACAGCTTGATTTAAAATCAGTTATCAATATTAATAAAAAAAATAATTAGTTCAATAATCGCCCTTTACTTTTTTTTCTGAAAAGGTATTTTTAATAAATTCTTCAATTCATTATGTTCTTCGGGATGCATATGTGTATCGACACCATAGACAATTTCTTCTCTTGGAAGCACCTTAAAAGTACCAAATAATCGATCCCAAATCGAAAAGATATTTCCGTAATTACTATCGGTATAAGGCATTACATAATGATGATGCACTTTGTGCATGTCTGGCGAAACAATGAAATAACTCAAAAATAAATCTACTTTTTTAGGCAAGGCAATATTGGCATGATTGAATTGCGTGGCAACAACCGATAAGGTTTGGTATAAAAACACCAGCCACATGGGACTTCCAACAAGCACAACACCTAAGGTTGTAAATACAAATCGAATCACACTTTCACCAGGATGGTGTCGATTAGCTGATGTGGTGTCAATCCATGTGTCAGTATGATGAATCAAATGAAAACCCCAAAGGAATTTTACTTTGTGTTCTACCAGATGTACTAAGTAAGCTCCAATTAAATCTAATAGTAATAAACCAATAATTGTATAGGCAGCTATTGGCATCTCAGGAAGCCATTGTAATATTCCAAAATTATTTTGATAGGCCCAATCGGCTACATTTAATAAAATAAAAGCCAAACAGAAATTGACTATTATGGTAGTGAGTGTAAAAAAGATATTAATCCCGGCATGATGCCATCTTTTGTACTTGAAATTAAACAAAGGAAAGGCATTTTCAATCAGCCAGAAAATAGTGATTCCTCCTACTAAAATTAAGCTTCTGTGTGAAGAAGGTATGGTCGAAAAATAATCAATAATGGTTTGCATAATGGAACGATTTGAATCCAAATATAAACAATTATTTAATGGAGCGAAAAGTTAAGTTAATTCTTGTTCCAATGGGTTTAGCCGTTTTTGGAATTTGGTGTTTCCAAAAATGTTGGGTGCTTCCTTTCATTAATAAAAGACTGCCGTGTTCTAATACAATACTCTTTTTAGCATCAGCTATTGTATTGTGTTTGAGCTGAAAAACCCGTTCCGAACCAAAACTTAACGAGGCAATAATTGGGTTGATACCTAACTCTTTTTCGTTATCGGCATGCCAACCGTTACTGTCTTTTCCGTCTCGGTATTGGTTGAGTAATACGGTGGTAAATTGCCAGCCAGTTGTTTCCTCAATATAGTATTTTATTTTTTGCAAAAGGGAATTCCAAGGATGTGGTTGCATCTTGATATTCGAATAGGAATAGGGCTTTCCTTCATTGCCATACAAAGCAGTCAATCGAGGTTGTGGATGTGTTTTGCCGAAGATTGTAATGTTATCTTGTTGCCAAGCAATACCTTGAAGTAATTCGGCATAGATCGAATCAGACTGTTCTTTGTCAAAAAACTTCGGGTAGTAGATAATCTCGGCATCAGGTAAATCCAATACAACGGGCTCCGATTTAAATAACGATTCCAAACTAGTTAGTTAATTTGTTTGCGATCCATTTCAGATAAGTCACTTAAATGCAAACGTAAGGCATTGACTGAAATACTGATTTCCCAAAACGATAACCCAAGTGAGATTAACAAACTCAATAAACTCAATCCGAAGAAGTAAATGCTGATTCCTGGTTCGTCAAAAAACAACAATAGCATGGCAAAAACAGATAAAAACAAGCATAAAACTCCAGCCATTTGCATGTACCGAATTAAGGTTAGGCGCAGATTCAGATTTTTGATTTCCAATAAAATCATGCTATTCTCTTTCTCTTTGTATACTTTTTTTAGTCCACGGATAATACTAGCAATAGTTAAGAATCGATTGGTGTAGGCTAAAAGAATTAACGAGGTTGCTGAGAAAAGTAGTGCAGGAGTTCCAATTTCTATAGTCATAATGCAATTAATATAGTTTGTGGTGGCAAAGTTCGGTATTCTTTATCATAGTTTTAATTTTTTTTCCAATAACTTCCAATCCAACTGTAACAAAACGATCTGATTTTAGTCTAAAGAACCAAACGAAATTATCACAATGAAAAAGATTTTTATTTTACCCGCTTTATTTTTCGGATCATTACTCCATCTTGCTGCCCAAGAGAACACTAAAAAAGCAGAAGAACTTAAAGAAGTAACCATTACTAAATCCAAGAAAGCAATAGAGCAGCGCGCCGATCGAACCATTTTTGATTTTGCTAATCAACCAAGTCTAAATTCTGGGTCTGTTTTAGAAGGATTGAAAAAATTACCGGGTTTAATCGCTTCAGATATAGCAGGAATGATGTACCAAGGGAAGCAATTAGAAGTGTTTATGGATGGAAGACCTTTGAATATTTCCTCCAATGAATTGAATGGTTTTCTAGAAGGGATGCCTGCCAATGCGATTGAAAAAATCGAAATTATTACGCAGCCAGGAGCAGAATTTCCTGCCACTTCAGGAGGAGCAATTTTAAATATTGTCACCAATAAAAATGCAAAGAACTTTTTGAGTGCTACCTATACTAATAGCACTAATGTAACATCTTATGATCATTTGCGATGGAGAGTTAACAATAGCGTTTTATTGAATGCCAAAAACAAATACTTTGGATGGCAATTGAATATGGGGCAAAACTACAGAGAAAGTGCAATGTGGAGTTCTTTTCTGAAAGAAGTTTCAGGAAGCCAAACCCCAATTTCAAATACAGATTCCGATAGAACTGGGAGAACTAATTTTGTAAAATCAGCGGTAACTTTTGATTTGAAAAAAGACCGTTTATTATTGAACTATGATTTAAATTATAATAATAATGGAAGTACAACACTGTCTAACGGTCCTGGTTTTTCGACTAACGATAATTCAGATTCTAAAGGATGGAGACAAGATGCAGTAGCTACCTACCAAAAACGTTTTGATGACAAAACTAAAAAATTGGATTTTAGATTCAATTTCAATCGCAATCAAAACGATTTTGTATTGAACTCTTTTGGAAATTCAACGGCTGTATTAGATAATTCCTCAGACCAAAAATTCTATAACTTCAAATTTGATTATTCGCAACCCATTGCTTTTTCTGACGAAGGCAAAATAAGTTTTGGTAGTTTGCATGAAGCCTTATACTTTGAAACTCAAAACAGAGGGGTCACCAATTTAGATTACGAGAGAAAAACCACTGCTGGGTATTTTGAGTTGCAAACCAAATTCAAAAGTATGAGTTTTATTTTGGGAGGAAGAGCCGAGGATTATAGTATTTCAGGAAAAACAAATACTACTACTTTGACGCCATTCAATCAGTTTCGATTTTTCCCAAATGCCAGTGCACAGTATAACTTTAACAAGGCAGTGTTTTTTAATCTGAATTACAATAAGAAAATTACTTTGCCAAGTACTTCGGCCTTAAATCCAAACAATACGAGTTATCAAAATCCAAATCTTACCAATGAAGGAAATCCCAATTTGGAACCTACCATTTTTGATAATTATGAAGTGAAGTTGAGTGCTTATGATTATGCATTTATTGGCTATTCTGTGAGTTCGGCTAAGAATCAAGTGATACAACGCGTTCGTTTAAATTCAAACATTTTGATTAATACTTTCGAAAACGTAGCGGAAATTAAAGTGCATAATTTTAATATTGGTATGCCAATTCCCTATATGTTGTTTACCAAAGGATTGGCCGAAACGATGAAGATGAATGTCAATCCAGATGAAATGAACTTTTTATTTGTCTATGCGGCTTACCAACTTCATCAAATACCAGCGATAGAAACCAAAGGATTCTGGGTGTACAATTTGATGTCGCAAATAGTATTGCCAAGTAAAATTAAGTTCGTTACTAATTTTAGTTACATCACTGCCAAAGGAAATTACTATTATTTCATTGCCAACAAGCCATTCAACAATACAGTTGATTTGTCATTGTCTAAAAAGTTCTTGAACGATCAATTGTCGATTTCAATTAATGCAGATGATATTTTTAACACCAACCGATTTGTGTTCAACTCTTACAATACGCCATTGTTGTTAAGCAACAAAATGGATACCCGTCGTTTTGGTTTTAGTATTAATTATAAGATTCCAACTAAAAATAAATTGGCGAGAGAAACCCCAATCTTATTGAACAAGGATAAAAAAGAAGAAACTGGAATTATAGGAAACTAATATAAAAAACCCTGCTAGTATCTAGCAGGGTTTTTCTTTTATACGAAGTTCGTATTATTTTAAGATGTCAAAACTGCGTTTTACAAAAGCGGTTAAGGCTTCTCCTTTCAATAAGTTTTGAGACAATTTAGCCAAGTCTAATGCTTGTTTGATCAAACTTTCTTGAGCGGCTTTGTCCTCGGTGTTCAAAATAGTGGTAGCCAAATCAGAATTGGTGTTCACCACTAAGTTGTACATTTCAGGCATATTGCCCATACCAAACATACCGCCACCGGTTTGACTCATTTCTTTCATTCTTCGCATGAACTCCGGTTGCGTGATAATGAATGGTGCCGATTGACTATCTAACGCCTCTAATTGTACCGTATAGTTTTGCTTTGGCACAATAGTTTCTACTACCGTTTTCAAACTCGTTTGTTCTTCGTCTGATAATTTAGAAATAGTAGTGTCTTCTTTTTTGATTAAATTATCAATATGGTCTGAATCCACACGCACAAAAGTAAGGTCGCTATTGTCGCCTTCAATTTTTTGGATCAGGTGCGAAATAATTGGCGAATCCAATAACAAGACTTCGTATCCTTTTTCTTTTGCAATTTCGATGTACGAGTGTTGTGCTTCTTTATTGCTAGCGTAAAGTATTACTAATTTGTCGTTTTTATCGGTTTGTTTTTCCTTTAGCTTTTCTTTCAATTCATCCAAAGTAAAGTATTGGTCATCTACCGTTGGGTACAAAAAAAAAGCGCCTGCTTTTTCATAGAATTTATCTTCAGACAGCATTCCATATTCCAAAACAATTTTGATATCGTTCCATTTTTGTTCAAAATCGGCTCGATTCTCATTGAATAAAGCTTTTAGTTTATCGGCTACTTTACGAGTAATGTAATTTGAGATTTTCTTCACCGCAGCATCCGCCTGTAAACCCGAACGTGAAACATTCAGTGGAATGTCTGGTGAGTCGATTACACCTTTTAACATTGTCAAAAATTCCGGTACAATGCCTTCGACATTATCGGTAACAAATACTTGGTTTTGGTACAATTGGATTTTGTCTTTCTGAATTTGTAAATCCGATCCTAATTTTGGGAAGTACAAAATTCCAGTTAAGTTGAAAGGATAATCTACATTCAAATGAATGTTGAATAAGGGCTCTTCAAACTGCATTGGGTACAATTCGTGGTAGAATTTTTTGTAGTCCTCTTCGTTTAATTCAGCCGGTTGTTTGGTCCAAGCCGGATTTGGGTTGTTGATGATATTATCCACTTCAATAGTTTCAGGTTTTGCGTCTTCGGCAGCACCTTCTGGTAAAGGAAGTGTTTCTGTTTTGGTTCCAAATTTAATTGGAATCGGCATGAATTTATTGTAACGATTCAGTAATTCTCTGATTTTAGCTTCTTCTAAAAATTCCAAAGAATCTTCAGCAATATGCAAGATAATTTCAGTTCCTCTATCAGTTTTGTCAGCTGGTTCCAAAGTAAATTCGGGACTACCGTCGCAAGTCCAGTGAGCAGCTGGTTCGTCTTTGAATGACTTAGTGATGATTTCTACTTTTTCAGCCACCATAAACGCCGAGTAGAATCCAAGACCAAAGTGTCCAATAATTCCTGAATCTTTAGCCGAATCTTTGTATTTGTCTAAGAATTCTTCTGCTCCAGAAAAAGCGACTTGGTTAATGTATTTTTCTACTTCGTCAGCTGTCATCCCCAAACCTTGATCAATGATGTGCAGTTTTTTGCCTTCTTTGTCAATTTTTACTTCAATAATGGGATTGCCATACTCTACTTTGGCTTCGCCAATGCTAGTTAAGTGTTTTAATTTTAAGGTAGCGTCTGTTCCATTTGAAATCAATTCGCGCAAGAAAATTTCGTGATCGCTGTATAAAAATTTCTTGATTAAAGGGAAGATGTTCTCTACCGAAACATTAATTTTTCCAGTTGTCATAGTGTATAAATTTTAAGTTTAAATTGATGGTTTTCTAGTTTTCAAATAGAATACCATTTTGTAAAAATGTGACAAATTGTCGCTAGCCTTCTCGGATTCAAATTAAAGATTGTAAATTTGGCTTCTTTAAAATCCAGCATGCTCGAACTTACTACTATTAGCTTTACTTATATTGACCAACCCGTTATTAAGGAGTTGAGTTGTGTCGTACACCAAGGACAAAATATATCGGTCATTGGCGAAAGCGGCTGTGGTAAAAGCACCTTGCTGAAATTGATTTATGGATTGTACGATTTGGATTCGGGAACCATTAATTATCATGGAAATCCTATTTTAGGACCCAAATACAATTTAATCCCTGGTGAGGATTACATTAAGTATTTGGCACAAGATTTTGATTTGATGCCGTATATCACTGTCGAAGAAAATGTGGGTAAATTCCTTTCGAATATTTACCGAGACAAAAAGAAAGCTCGTGTTCAGGAATTGTTGGAAATGGTCGAAATGACTGACTACGCCAAAGTGAAAGCCAAATACTTGAGTGGCGGTCAACAACAGCGCGTGGCTTTGGCCAGAGTTTTAGCTTTGGAACCTCAAATTTTATTGTTGGACGAACCCTTTAGCCAAATCGATTCCTTTCGAAAAAATGCCTTACGTCGAAATGTATTCCAGTATTTAAAAGAAAAGAAAATTACATGCATTATAGCCACTCACGATAGCACTGATGCCTTATCTTTTTCGGATGAAACGATCGTAATGCAGGACGGAAAAATTATTGCTAAAGATGCGCCTCAAAACCTATATCATCATCCAAAGAATAGATACGTTGCTTCCCTTTTTGGCGAAGTCAATGAAATAGAATTGGATGGGAAAACACATTTGGTTTACCCACACCAACTTCAATTAGACCCTAATGGAACACTAAAAGGGAAGGTTCAACAATCCTATTTCAAGGGCAGCCATTATCTAATTGCTTTCACTTCAGGAAAACAAACCTTGTTTTTTGAAAATGATACTTGGCTAAGTGAAGGAACTCCAATTGCTCTAAACATTTTAATAAAATTGTTATAAATCGGCTAAATCCGATTTATTTATTACTTTAGTTTTTTTATTCCTAACGGGATCATTCATTAAATTTAATACCTACAATATGTACCACTCCAAAATAACAGGCTTAGGATATTATGTTCCTGACCATGTAGTTACCAATGATGATTTGTCTAAAATCATCGATACCAATGACGAATGGATTCAAGAAAGAACAGGGATTCAAGAACGTCGCCATATAATTCCAGGACAAGACACGACGACTTCTATGGGCGTTAAAGCTGCAACCATTGCGATTGAACGTTCTGGAGTTGCCAAAGAAGATATTGATTTTGTGGTTTTTGCCACCCTAAGTCCCGATTACTATTTTCCAGGACCTGGAGTTTTAGTGCAACGCGATTTGGGTTTGCGAACTGTTGGTGCATTGGATGTTAGAAACCAATGTTCTGGATTTGTATATGCTTTGTCGGTAGCCGATCAATACATTAAAACGGGAATGTATAAAAACGTTTTGGTGATTGGTTCTGAAGTACAATCTACTGGTTTGGACATGACCACACGAGGTCGTGGGGTTTCGGTTATTTTTGGTGATGGAGCAGGAGCGGCAGTTTTGAGCAGAGAAGAAGATGTAACCAAAGGTATTTTATCTACACATTTGCATTCAGAAGGTTTGCATGCCGAAGAATTAATTGTAAAAGCACCCGGAATGGGCGGTCGTTGGGTAACGGATATTTTAGAAGATAAAAACCCAGACGACGAAAGTTATTTCCCGTATATGAATGGCCAATTTGTTTTCAAACATGCTGTAGTTCGTTTTGCTGAGGTAATTAACGAAGGATTGGAAGCCAATAATTTGAAAGTAGATGACATTGACATGTTGATTCCGCATCAAGCTAATTTGAGAATCTCTCAATTTATTCAGAAAAAATTCGGATTGAAAGACGAACAAGTTCACAATAACGTGATGAAATTTGGCAACACCACTGCAGCCTCTATTCCGATCGCTTTGACAGAAGCTTGGGAACAAGGTAAAATCAAATCAGGCGATACGGTTGTTTTAGCAGCTTTTGGTAGCGGTTTTACCTGGGCAAGTGCTATTATCAAATGGTAGTTAAAGTGTAAACTCATTTTATAATCGAAATCAGAAAGCCGAAGGATTCAATTCTTTCGGCTTTTTGTTTTTAGTGTACCAAAACCGACACAAAAAAGGCTATTCTATTTCCTTCTGAAATCCTTATATTTGCACTCTTAAAAAAACAGATTCAATGTCATTACAACACATTCTTACCCCATCTATAGCAAAAGCGATTCAAGATTTATTTGAAGTATCCGTTGATAAAGTAGAGTTTCAGGCTACTCGCAAGGAGTTTGAAGGCGATATTACAATGGTTATTTTTCCTTTGTTGAAATTGGTAAAAAGCAACCCAGTGGAGTTAGGAAACAAAATAGGGAATTATTTGGTGGAGAACGTTCCAGAAGTAGCCCGATTTAATGTGGTATCTGGATTTTTGAATATTGTTATTTCAGACTCGTATTACTTGAATTTCTTTGACGGAATCAAAGACGATGTAAATTACGGTTTTGTAACGCCAAATCCTTCTGACAAGGCAGTGATGGTGGAGTATTCTTCGCCAAATACCAACAAGCCATTGCATTTGGGACACGTACGTAACAATTTATTAGGCTATTCGGTAGCAGAAATTATCAAAGCTTCAGGGAAGAAAGTCTACAAAACTCAAATTATCAACGACCGTGGAATTCATATTTGCAAGTCGATGTTGGCTTGGAAAAAAATGGGTAATGGCGAAACGCCAGAATCAACTGGGCTTAAAGGAGATAAATTAGTTGGAAATTACTACGTAGCTTTTGATAAAGCCTACAAAGAAGAAATCAATGAGTTGATGGCGGCTGGTAAAACAGAAGAAGAAGCTAAAAAGCAAGCGCCCATCATTTTGGAAGCACAAGAGATGTTGCTAAAATGGGAAGCAGGAGACGAGGAAGTGAAATCGCTTTGGGAAATGATGAACCAATGGGTGTATGATGGTTTTGCCACTACCTACAGTAATTTAGGCGTTAACTTTGATAGCTTTTATTACGAAAGCAATACCTATTTATTAGGAAAAGATGTGGTTCAAATTGGTTTAGAAAAAGGTGTTTTTGAAAAAGATCCAGACGGTTCCGTTTGGATTGATTTGACTGACGAAGGTTTGGACCGAAAAATCGTGTTGCGTTCTGATGGAACAGCGGTATATATGACACAAGATATTGGTACGGCAATCCAACGTGTGAAAGACCACCCCGATGTGGGAGGAATGGTATACACGGTGGGTAACGAACAAGATTACCATTTTAAAGTGTTGTTTTTGATTTTGCAAAAGCTCGGTTTTGATTGGGCTTCAAGCTTGTACCATTTGTCTTACGGAATGGTCGACTTGCCTTCGGGTAAGATGAAAAGCCGTGAAGGAACCGTAGTCGATGCGGATGATTTGATGCAAGAAATGACAAGTACCGCGCAAACTATTTCGGAAGAATTAGGCAAATTAGAAGGCTACTCTGAAGAAGAAAAAACCAAATTATACAACACGATTGGCTTGGGTGCATTGAAATACTACATTTTGAAAGTAGATCCTAAAAAACGCATCTTGTTCAATCCGGAGGAATCGGTTGATTTTGCTGGAAATACAGGACCGTTTATTCAATATACTTATGCGCGTATTCAGTCGATTATTCGTAAAGCGACTTTTGATTTTTCGGCTACAGCCAAAACTAATGACTTGCACGAAAAAGAAAAAGAACTGTTGAAACAAATTGAACTGTATCCAGAAGTAATTCAGAATGCAGCACAAAATCACAGTCCTGCTTTGATTGCGAATTATACCTACGAGTTGGTACGTGAATACAATTCGTTTTACCAAGCGGTGCCTATCTTAGGCGAAGAAAACCAAGAAAAGAAAATATTCAGAGTGCAACTCTCTAAAAAAGTAGCCGATACAATTGCTTCTTCGTTTAGTTTATTAGGGATCAATGTTCCGGAGCGAATGTAAAATTGGAACCCAAAAATAAAGTAAAACGACTTCTATCCGAGGTCGTTTTTTTGTTGGTATAAAAGCTCATTTTCCCCCTTTAATTATCTAAATATTGAATTGCCTAATTATTGAATTAGTTTATCTTTGCACTTCAATAAAATCAAATACTATGTTTAGTAATTTAAGCGATAAATTAGATAAAGCCTTTCACGTCTTAAAAGGACACGGAAAAATCACGGAGATTAACGTTGCCGAAACTTTAAAAGAAGTGCGTCGTGCGTTATTGGATGCCGATGTGAACTTTAAAATTGCCAAAGATTTTACTGCTAAAGTAAAAGACAAAGCGATGGGTCAAGATGTATTGACGACATTGCAACCAGGGCAATTGTTAGTGAAATTGGTCAAAGACGAATTGACCGAATTGATGGGTGGCGATGTGGCTGGAATTAATCTTTCGGGAACGCCTACGGTGATCTTGATGTCGGGTTTACAAGGTTCTGGGAAAACGACTTTCTCTGGTAAATTAGCCAATTACTTACAGACAAAAAAAGGAAAAAAACCACTTTTAGTGGCTTGTGATATTTATCGTCCAGCAGCGATTCAGCAGTTGTATGTGGTTGGAGATTCCATTGGTGTTGAGGTATACTCAGAACCTGAAAATAAAAATCCGGTTGAAATTGCTCAAAACGCCATCCAACACGCTAAAGCCAATGGTTTTAATGTGGTGATTGTCGATACAGCTGGTCGTCTAGCAGTAGATGAAGAAATGATGAACGAAATTGAACGCGTTCATAAAGCGATTCAGCCGCAAGAAACGTTGTTTGTTGTGGATTCGATGACGGGTCAAGATGCAGTGAATACCGCTAAAACTTTCAACGACAGATTGAACTTTGACGGAGTAATCTTAACCAAATTAGATGGAGATACTCGTGGTGGAGCAGCACTTTCTATTAAATCAGTAGTCAACAAACCCATTAAGTTTGTAGGTACAGGTGAGAAAATGGAAGCGATTGACGTGTTCTATCCAGACCGTATGGCGGAACGAATCCTCGGAATGGGAGACGTGGTGTCTTTGGTAGAAAGAGCACAAGAACAATACAATGAAGAAGAAGCTCGAAAACTGCAGAAGAAGATCGCGAAAAACGAATTCGGATTTGATGATTTCTTGGCACAGATTCAACAAGTAAAAAAAATGGGTAATATGAAAGACTTGGTGGGAATGATACCAGGTGCTTCAAAAGCCATGAAAGATGTGGAGATTGAAGACGATGCGTTCAAACATATTGAAGCGATTATCCATTCGATGACACCCATTGAAAGAAGCAAACCGGCTTTAATTGATATGAAACGTAAAACGAGAATTGCTAAAGGTTCAGGTACTAAAATCGAACAGGTGAATCAATTGATGAAGCAATTTGAGCAAATGAGCAAGATGATGAAAATGATGCAAGGTCCGGGAGGTAAAAACCTGATGAAGATGATGGGTGGAATGAAAGGAATGCCTGGAGGTATGCCGGGGATGAGATAATAAAAGGTTATAAGTTTAAGAGGTTAAAAGGTTAAGAGATTAAAAGGTTAAAATTACAACACACTATTCAGAGTTTATTTTTTTTAGTTTAAACATATAAACTCCTAAACAACTAAACTATATATAATGCAACTACTAGACGGAAAAAAGACATCGGAAGATATCAAACAAGAAATTGCAGCTGAGGTTCAAAAAATGAAAGCCAATGGCGAAAAAGTACCTCACTTAGCCGCAGTTTTGGTTGGAAATAACGGCGCGAGCTTGACTTATGTGGGCAGCAAAGTGCGTTCATGTGAACAAATTGGTTTCGAATCGACTTTGGTTTCTTTACCAGAAACGATTACAGAAAGCGAATTGTTAGCCAAGATTGCTGATTTGAACGAAGATGATAATTTGGACGGTTTTATAGTACAATTGCCTTTACCCAAACACATCAACGAAGAAAAAATATTGATGGCTATTCACCCCGATAAAGATGTGGATGGTTTTCATCCAACGAATTTTGGTAAAATGGCTTTGGAAATGGAAACATTTTTGCCAGCCACCCCGTTTGGAATCATGCAGTTGTTAGAACGTTACAAAGTAGAAACCGCCGGAAAACATACTGTAGTTATTGGAAGAAGTCATATTGTAGGCCGACCAATGAGTATTTTGATGAGCCGCAAAGGCTATCCAGGAGATTCAACGGTAACCTTGACACACAGTAGAACTAAAAATATTGAAGAATATACAAAGAATGCCGATATCATTATTACTGCTTTAGGCGTGCCTAATTATTTAAAAGCGGATATGGTAAAAGACGGAGTTGTTGTAATTGACGTGGGTATCACTAGAGTAGAAGATGCTTCACATCCAAAAGGCTATGTAATTACCGGTGACGTTGATTTTGATGAAGTAAGTAAAAAATCCTCTTTTATTACCCCGGTTCCTGGTGGTGTAGGCCCTATGACTATTGCGATGTTGCTGCAAAATACGCTTTTGGCAAGACAAATTAGAGCTAGAAAATAAGAGTTAATCTTAATATAACTAAAAGGCCGTTCGTGAGAACGGCCTTTTGTTTGTACTAATTTCTTCTGAATTTAGAATTATCTCTTCGGGGAATTTCTATTTTTCGTCGGGTTGGTTCTGATTTGGGTAAACTCGCTTCTTCAGTTTTACTAGAAGGTTCGATTAGCTGATTCAATTCTTTAATTTCGGCATCGGTCAATTCGCGGTAGCGCCCCACAGGTATATCAAGTGAAATATTGATAATTCGGATGCGTTTCAAAGCAGTTACTTCGTAGCCTAAATACTCACACATTCTTCGAATTTGGCGATTCAAACCTTGTGTCAGAATAATTTTGAAGGTGTATTTACTAATTTGTTCCACCTTACATTTTCGGGTTACAGTTTCCAATATTGGAACACCATTGCCCATGCGTTCAATAAAACGATCGGTTATTGGACGATTTACGGTTACGGTATATTCTTTTTCGTGATTGTTTCTGGCACGCAATATTTTGTTGACAATATCCCCGTCATTGGTCATGAAAATCAATCCTTCGCTGGCTTTGTCTAATCGGCCAATTGGGAAAATACGTTTGGGATAGTTGATGTAATCGACAATATTATCACGAACGTCTAAATTAGTCGTGCATTCGATTCCAACGGGTTTATTGAAAGCTAAATAAATTGATTTTTCGTTTTTCTCGACAATCAGTTTGCCATCGATACGCACTTCATCATCAGGAGACACTTTAGTGCCCATTTCTGGAACACTACCGTTGATGGTCACTCTTCCTTCTTCGATGAGTTTATCGGCTTCCCTGCGGGAGCAATAGCCGGTTTCTCCAATGAATTTATTAAGGCGTTTTAGATTTTCGTTTGTATTTTCCAAAGGATCAGTTGAATCAAGAATTTATTTATTTCATTTTTATGCGTGGTCAAAGATACAAACTAGAAATGTTATTTAGAGCAGGATTATAATTCTAAAATAGAAAAGGTGCTTTATTCAAGCACCTTTAAAGTTTGTTTTAATTCCAATCCCATCGAATCCCAAATGAGACATTATTTAAAGGTACTTGATTGATATTAGAATTCTTTTTAAACATTGGATTCAGATCGTATTTCAAATACAAACTTGTCGCGCGATAACCAATGTAAGTACTCAATCCGTAATTGAAATCAGATACATTGAAATCGCCTTTTTGTTTGTTTTTTTCTTTGTCACCATCGACTTCATAGTGAAGTAATTGTTTCGATTTAACACGAACTCCAGCATAACCACCAATTCCCAAACGCACTGATTCGTGTGTTCTGAAATAGGATGTTGTGCCGTCTTTTGAATATTTTTTTGGTGAAAAATCAAATTCTAAATGAAAAGGCGCAGTTAAGTACACATTTCTTAAACGCGATTCTTCTAAATTAAAAGTTGAAGTGGCCAAATAGGTTTGATCTCCGTTCTTTACAAAATAGCGATTGTCTGTTGGACGCAAATTGTTATACATAACAGAGAAACCATATTTTGCATGTACTAAATTATGATTTTTAAAGACCCTAGTATTATAGGTTAGTCCCCATTCATAAAAGTGAGAACCCCAAACTCTAAAATCGGAATTTTCTATATTTCCATCTTCAGGAATGGCATTGTTTAATCCCATAGCAAAAACAAATTGCGAAGTGGTTTTTTTGGATTTGCGTTCTGATTTTTCTTTTTGATGTTTTTCAAAATATTTTTTAAAGTCCTTTACAATATCAGCTGAGTCAGTGATAGTATAGGAAACATTATAAAATTTCCCATTAATTTTAATACTATCTTTTTTAGTTTTTTCATAATACTTACCATCTACTTTATCTTGCACCAATTGTGCTAATTTAGCTTCTTCAATTGCTACTTTGTTTTCAATATTTTTAGCGCATTCTTCTGCAACTCTCTGTTTAAGTTCTTTCCCTTTTTCTAAAGTGATTTTCCCTTCTTTCACTTGTTGGTCAATGCCTTCAACTTCAATTTTTAAATTTGTTTTTTCTTTAGTGGTAATTAATTCAATATTTGAAGCAATTTCTTTTACTTGTTTTTCAAATGTTTTTTCTTGCGCAACTACTTTACTTAAAAAGCTTACGACAATGAAAATAGTGTAGAGGATAATTTTTTGCATAATGGTTTAATTTTTAATTAATGTAAGATTTTGATTTACTCGAAATTTCTGTTAGCAATAACTGTTTTGATTTTATTAAAGTTCTTATTTAATTTGTCTAGTGTTGTTT
The DNA here is from genome assembly GCF_020886055.1 of Flavobacterium ammoniigenes. Taxonomy (NCBI): domain Bacteria; kingdom Pseudomonadati; phylum Bacteroidota; class Flavobacteriia; order Flavobacteriales; family Flavobacteriaceae; genus Flavobacterium; species Flavobacterium ammoniigenes. The sequence continues at coordinate 1,217,810 of NZ_AP025184.1, forward strand.
CGCGATACACACTATCTAATTCTTTTTCAACACCACTAAGCAGAGTTGTAGCATTAATTTTTATTTTGTTTTTTGAAACAGTTTTTATGTTAGTAGTGATCGCTTTTTGCCCCGTTTGTATTTCATTTAAAAGGGCTTCTGGACTCAGGTATTTGTAATTAGCTGGTTGAGTAGTTTCTGAATTGGGTGCTATTTCTTGAGCCACTATTTTTTGAATGGGTTCTAATTCTTGGATGTTTTTTTTCTCTCTAATGATAGTTTTTGTGTTGATTTTGTTTGTATTGGTTTGAACCAATATGGGTGATTGTTTTTCGACTGCAATTGTTGCGCTTGGAGCTGCGAAATCATTTTTTGGCTCATTTACAGTTACAATAGAACTTGAATTGTCATTTTGAGTGTTAGATATTGGTGTTGTAGTGTAGAAAATTCCTAAACCAAAAAACACTACTACTGCAGCGGCAACAGCTATCCAATTGTATTTTTTGATTGGTTTATTTTTCTCCGTACTATTTAGCATCTCGTCTAATCGATCCCAAGAAGAAGCCGAAGGTGGAATAGTCCTGTTATTCAACTTGTCTTTGATTTGAGTATCTATTTTATTTGGTTCCATTGAGTTTCTTTTTTAATTCAACGATTTGATTCTGTAATAATTTTCGAGCATGTGACAACTGCGATTTTGAGGTCCCCTCACTTATTTTAAGCATTGTTGCTATTTCTTGATGTTTATAACCTTCTATTGCAAATAAATTAAAAACCATTTTATAACCATCTGGTAAATTGTCAATTAAGTGTTGAATGTCATCAATTGAAAATTCTTCCATTTCGTAAGCCGATTCATTTTGGCTTAAATTATTGTCTTCAGTATTTTGATGAATAATTTGATTTTTATTTGCTCGAATAAAGTCAATGCATTCATAAATCATAATCCGTCTTATCCATCCTTCAAAACTGCCTTTGTGTTCAAATTTTTTCAAATGGGTAAACACTTTCATAAAGCCAGTTAACATGATATCTTCCGCATGATGAATATCGCTGATATAATTCCTGCAAACGCCTAACATCTTTGCAGAAAATTGATCATAGATCTGTTTTTGAGCCTGCCGATTGTTGTCAATGGCTAAATCAATGAGTTCTTTTACTTCTTGATGTAGGGGAATTACTTTCATTTACAATTTTGTAAATTATAATTTCGGTTTAGAAATTAGTCTCTGTAGTATTAGACGAGTTTTTCTAATTAATGGTTGTATAAGGTTTACTATTTTTTTTAAAATTAAAAATATTCAAACCAAAATAGTTTTATTGAAATAGAAAGTCAACTATTTTTTTGTACACTATTTTGTTTTGCAAACTGTGTCCTAAACCTTGAGTGGTTTCTAATACAGAGGCTTTCCAATAGTGGTTTATTTTTTGACTTTCGTCATGCAATACAACTGTGTCGTCTAGGTCATGCAATAGAAGTCCTTTAGCAGTTATCGAATGCGCATAATATTGTGCTGAAAACTCAGCCACTTTTATTTGGAAACGGTCCCAATAGTGTTGGTGAATTAGTTGTTCCATTCGGCTGCTCAATCGCAATAAGCCAACGTAATTCTTAAAGATAATGGCGTAATCAGAAGGTGCGCCTAACAACACCATTTTCTCTACGGTTGGATTATTGTAGGTGGCTTGGTAGTACAAACTTGCTTTGCCTCCAATGGAGTGTCCAATAATATAATTGGGACTGTACTTTTTGGCTACTATATTGATACTTGCAGCGTAGCGTATCACGTTAAATTCTTTTCCTTCCGATAATCCGTGAGCGGGTGCGTCAATAGCAATAATGGTATGGCCGGTTTCAAGCAAATGTGGAATTAATTTTTTCCATCGTGCCGTATTGCTTTCCCAACCATGTAGTAGAAAAATAATTTTTTCATTGCCTCTCCAAATATAGGTTTGGATAGCTTGTCCGTCTTTGTCAAAAATTTCTTTTTCGGCTTCAGCCAAAAAGGGAGGAAGTTGGGTAGTCATTAGTTTTCCTTTTCGAGGATGACTAAAAAGAGAGAAAGCAAGCAGTGTTGCTTTTTTTGGTGCAAACAAACACAGTAGGTTGATATAAGCTCCGTAGGATTTGGTGGTAATAAAGAAAAGGAATCGTTTCATATAAAAAAGTCCCGATTTGCATCGGGACTTAAAGTATTTAAAATTTAGAAAATAATTTTTCCATTTTTTCTCTTTCTTCTTCGGCTAACGTACTGTCAACTAAAATTCTTCCAGAGTGCTCATCGGTGATGATTTTCTTTCTTGATGCAATTTCCACTTGTGTTTGCGGTGGGATAGTAAAGAAAGAACCTGCAGATGCGCCTCTTTCAATAGAAACCACTGCTAATCCGTTACGAACACTGCTTCTGATTCTATTGTAAGCAGTCAACAAACGCTCTTCGATTTGTCCTTGGAACTCTACTGATTTTTCAGATAAGAATTCTTCTTCTTTCTGAGTCTCCGCCATAATAGCTTCCAATTCAGATTTTTTGTGTTTCAAGTGGGTTGATTTGGCTTCTAATTTTTCTTTAGAATTAGCAATCACCTCTTTTTTGTGTTCGATAGAGGCTTTCATTTCTTTGATTTGCTTTTCAGCTAATTGAATTTCTAATTCTTGAAATTCAACTTCTTTAGTCAATGAATTGTATTCTCTGTTGTTACGAACGCTCTCTTGTTGTTTGGTGTATCTTTTGATCGCTTCTTTGTGCTCATCAATAGCATTTTTCTTTACTTTGATTTGCTCTTCGATTACTTCAAGTTCGCTTTTTAATTTTTCTGAACGAGTGCTTAAACCAGCTACTTCATCTTCTAAATCTTCTACCTCTAAAGGAAGTTCTCCTCTTACGTTTCTGATTTCGTCAATTCTAGAGTCAATTAATTGTAAATCGTAAATTGCTCTTAACTTGTCCTCGACACTTAATTCTTTTTTAGTCGCCATATTTTATAAGTACTTAACTGGATTTGTATTTTCTTCTGAAAAAATGATGGCAAAATTAAGGATTTTTTTTCTAAGAAAGTCAACAATATAATTTTTTGTATACCGTTCGCTTTCAAAATGTCCAATATCGGCCAAAAGTAACTGGTTTTCTGCTTCATAGAACTGATGGTATTTCAAATCGGCGGTCAAAAATGCATCGGCTCCAGCTTGAATAGCGTTTTGAATTGCAAAACTTCCAGCTCCGCCTAAAACCGCTACTTTTTGAATGGATTTTTCAAGAAATTGCGAATGACGAATACCGCCCGTTTGCATTTTTTCTTGCACCATTTCCAAGAATTCTTTTTCGTTCATAGGAGTTGCTAATTCGCCAATCATTCCTAATCCAATATTTTGATGTTGGTTTTTCAGGTCGTAGATTTCGTAAGCAACTTCTTCATAAATATGGGTTTGAAATAAAGCCTTTAGAATTTTGCTTTCTAAATGCTTTTCAAAGGTAACTTCGATTTTAATTTCATCGGCTTGAACTAATTCAAGGCGTTCGCCAATTACGGGATTACTATGTTCGTTGCCTTTATAGGTTCCCATTCCGTTTGAGTTGAAGCTGCAGTTGTCATAATTACCAATACTTCCCGCTCCAGCTTTGAATAATGCGTTTCGAACTTCCTCTGCATTTTCAGGAACTGTATACGTCACTAATTTGCGGATGAAATTTTCTTTTGGGATCAGGATTTTGGTATTTTTCAGTCCCAAGGCATTGCAAAATATTGTATTGACTCCTTCAGGATGATTGTCCAAAGCGGTGTGAACCGCATAGATGGCAATGTCGTTTTTGATCGCTTTAATAATGGCACGTTCTACATAGTTTTTGCCTGTAATTTTCTTCAAACCCGAAAAAAGGATGGGGTGAAAGCAAACCACCAAATTGCATTTTTTGTTAACCGCTTCGTCAATGACACTTTCCAAAGCATCATGACACACTAAAATTCCGGTTGCTTCATTTTCTTGATTTCCTACTAATAGGCCCACATTATCAAAGTCTTCGGCATAAGCCAAAGGAGCCATTTCTTCGAGGATGGGGAATATATCTTTAATTTTCATTTTCATGTATTAGAGTGAACAAAGTAACGAATAATGGTCGCAACTTTTATATAAAGATAAAATATTCTACTTTCGTAGGATGAATCTTTTTCGAAAAATACTTTTCCCTTTTGCTATTCTGTATGGTTTCATAACGGGTATTCGTAACTTTTTGTTTGACAAAGGGATTCTAAAATCGTATTCATTTCAACTTCCCGTTATCGTCGTTGGAAATTTAAGCGTCGGCGGCACTGGAAAAACACCTCAAATAGAATATTTAATTCGATTACTATCGGAACGTTTTTCACTTGCGACATTGAGTCGAGGTTATAAAAGAAAATCAGTAGGATTTATTTTAGCGAATGCCAATGCAACTGCAGAAATCCTAGGAGATGAACCTTTTCAGTTTTTTCAAAAATTTCCTTCTATACAAGTAGCAGTTGATGCAGATAGAAAAAATGGGATTGAACAATTATTGGTACAGGATAAAAAGCCAGAAGTCATTTTGTTAGATGATGCGTTTCAACACCGCAAGGTGAAAGCTGGATTTTATATACTGTTGACAGCCTATGATGATTTGTTTTCGGAGGATTTCTTATTGCCTACAGGCAATTTAAGGGAATCAAGAAGAGGCGCGCAAAGAGCAGATGTGATTGTGGTAACCAAATGTCCAACAACACTTACTAAGGAGGAACAATCAAGCCTTAAGTACAGCCTCAATGCCTATTCCAATGCTACTATTTTTTTTAGTGTTATTGCTTATGATACTTCGGTTCATTCTAAAAATTCGTCTATTTCAGTGGCTGAAATTAAGCAATCCGATGCTGTACTTTTAGCGGGGATTGCCAAACCCGATTCCTTTTTTGATTACTTAAAAAATGAGCAATCCGTTTGTTTGACTTATCCAGATCACCATCATTTTACAGAAAGTGATATTCTACATATTCAACAACAAGCGGGGGAGAAGAAAATTGTAACTACCGAAAAAGATTATGTACGTTTGAAAGATTCGGACTTGAAAGACCAATTGTATTATTTACCCATTCGCACTTCTTTTATTAATGATTCAGATCAATTTGATGCCGCAATATTGGATTATTTGAAGTGCTAATTTACCCTTTCAGTTTACTGGTAAATAAAATCAAATCAATCAGACGAGACGAATAGCCAATTTCGTTGTCGTACCAGCCTACTACTTTTACCATTTTATCAATTACAGAAGTGAGTTGTGCATCAAAAACACAAGAATTAGTATTGCCAATTACATCTACTGAAACAATTGGGTCTTCGGTGTAGGCTAATATTCCTATTAAATTCGTTTCGGCAGCCGATTTGAAAGCAGCGTTAATTTCGTCAATCGTAACTGCTCGTTTGACATTGAAAGTAATGTCGGTTAACGAACCGTCAGGAACAGGAACCCGGATACCACAGCCTCCTATTTTATTGTCTAAATGAGTGAATATTTTAGTCAAAGCTTTAGCTGCTCCAGTAGTTGTTGGAACAATAGATTGACTGGCTCCACGCGCACGACGTAAATCTTTATGGGGTTGGTCGTGTAAACTTTGATCGGTGGTAAACGAGTGAATGGTAGTAATGTATGCTTGTTCAATTCCGCACAATTGGTCAATGATTTGGATCATTGGTGCGGCATTATTGGTCGTACAACTCGCATTAGAAATAATGGTTTCACTTCCGTCAAGAATTTCTTCATTAACTCCTAAAACAACAGTTTTTATGCTATCGACTTCAGCAGGTGCTGATAGAATTACTTTTTTGGCTCCAGCCAAAATGTGTGCATTCAGTTCGTCAAATGTTTTGTATTTTCCTGTCGATTCGATGACATAGTCGATGTTGAGACTTTTCCAGTCCAAATTAGCAATGCTTTTTTCGTGAAAGAAAAGAAATTGCTGTCCGTTGATCATAATGCCTTGGTCGTCTGAGTCGACTTCAAAAGGCAGAACACCATGAATACTATCGTATTTCACCAAATGCGCCATTGTCTTAGTTTCGGCAATGTCATTGATGGCAACGACTTCGATTTCAGGATGATTCAATAGCAATCGAAATAGGTTTCGACCTATTCTTCCAAAACCGTTAATTGCAATTCGAATTTTCAAAATGGTGTGTTTAAAGAATATGTTTTTGTGCCTTGTATGAAGAACGAACTAAAGCACCACTTTCAACATGGCGGAAGCCTAATTCCAATCCGTATTTTTCATATTTTTCGAATTGTTCTGGCGTAATATATTCTTTTACAGGTAAGTGTTTTTTACTTGGTTGCAAGTACTGACCAATAGTCACCACATCCACATTAGCAGCACGCAAGTCGCGTAGTGTTTGCATTACTTCTTCCTCTTCTTCGCCTAAACCAAGCATAATTCCTGATTTGGTTCTGTTGATGCCTTTTTCTTTTAAATAACGCAATACTTCCATACTACGATCGTATTTGGCTTGGATGCGCACTTCGCGTGTTAAACGACGTACGGTTTCAATATTGTGAGAAACTACTTCCGGATTGGCTTCTACGATACGATCTAGGTTTCTTTCGATGCCTTGAAAATCGGGAATTAAAGTTTCTAAAGTCGTGTTCGGATTCATTCTGCGAATGGCTTTTACGGTTTCTATCCAAATGATAGAACCACCATCTTTTAAATCATCACGATCAACACTTGTAATCACGGCATGTTTGATGTTCATGATTTTAATAGAACGAGCTACTTTTTCGGGCTCATCCCAATCTACTGTTTCTGGACGTCCTGTTTTTACCCCACAAAAACCACAAGAACGTGTACATACATTACCCAAAATCATAAAGGTAGCAGTACCTTCTCCCCAGCATTCGCCCATATTAGGACAACTTCCAGAGGTACAAATCGTGTTCAAGTTGTATTTGTCTACTAAGCCACGTAATTCCGTATATTTTTTACCAATAGGTAATTTTACACGCAACCATTTTGGTTTAGACGTAGGTAATTTATTTTCTAAAACAGTTTCCATACAATCAATTTTTCGGTTACAAATATAAGGAATGTTGTTGAGTTGAAATGCCTTATTTTGGTTTAACAAAAGTTAAATAATAGCGGTTCAATTACTTTCCTTTTTGGATGATTTCAGCCAATAATTTTTTGGCTCTTAAAATTTTGATTTTAACATTACTCAGTGGTTCTTCAATTTTGTTGGCTATTTCTTGGTAACTCATTTCTTGAAAATAGCGCATTTGAATGACTTCTTGATAATGGGGTTTCAATTCTTTGATGAATTTTAATAACTGCGAAAGGTTTTGCTCTGTAATTAATTTATCTTCTACAGAAGGGGTAGTATCGGCGACGTTTTGGGCTCTTTGATCTTCTTGTTCCGTGATTTCGACAAACAGGCTTGACTTTCTTTTTCGCAACAAATCGACATGGCCATTTTTAGCAATGGCAATCAACCAGGTGTTGAATTGGAATTCGTTATTATAGGTGCTTATTTTATTAAAAGCTTTGGAGAAAGTTTCGATGGTAATGTCTTCGGCATCGGTTTCATTTTCTGTACGCACCAACATAAAGCCATATACTTCGTTCCAATAATAATCCAATAGAAAAGTGAAGGCGGTTTGATCGCCCAGTTTTGCTTTTTCTATTTGTTGGTTTATTTCCAATGGATTGGTTTTGAGAATAAATTGGTAAAATACGCATTTGCTTGCGTAAAGATAAGTACAATTTCAACGATTGGGAACCACCATTTAAGATCGTTTTCTTTTAATTTACCTGCTGAAAATCCAACCACTGTCCAAGCCACAATATAACGCACTAGGAAAATGCTCAGAACGATAATCCACTCATATTGAAACGCTAATAAAATGGCCGCCATTAAGACAAATGTCAACTGGGAAGCATAAAAAATCCCTAGTCGCAATTGATCCATTATTGGAAAATAATTAGCAGTGGCAATTTGTCTTCTTTTTTGATTAAAAAAATCTGAAAAAGAAGTTTTAGCTTTGGATATTGAAAAACTTTCAGGCGTAAAAGCAATCGTTGTATTTTTACCATTTGCCGCCTGATTGATAAATAATTCATCGTCGCCAGTACGAATTTGCATATGGTCAATAAATCCGTTTACATTAAAAAACTCTTCTTTTTTGTAGGCCATATTTCGACCCACACCCATATACGGTTGGCCTAATTTAGCCCATGAAAAATAGTTAATGGTTGTCAATACATTTTCAAAACGAATGATTTTATTTAAGAATGAGTTGGTAATTTTTTCATATTTACCATAACCCAAAACAATCGTTTTTTGCATGGTAAATTGCGAACTCATAGCAGTAATCCAATCTTTTGATGTTGGATAACAATCGGCATCAGTAAATAGCAGGTATTCTTTTTTAGCCGCTTTGATTCCTAAAGTCAAGGCGTATTTTTTGTTCCCCCAAAAGGCTTCGTTGTTTTCTACTTTTACCAAACGTACGTTAGAGTATTGCTTTTCAAATTGTTCGAAAATTTCTAGAGTATTATCTCCAGAAGCATCGTCAATTAATACAATTTCAAAATCAGGATAATTTTGTTCAGCCAAAAGCGGAATGAAATTAGCTACATTTTCTTCTTCATTTTTGGCACAAACAATTACCGAAATAGGAATTCTTTTGGGTGTAATTTTTTGTGCTTTCGCAAAAGCAAATTGCCCAAAAACACCTAGATAATAGGCCAATTGAATTACGGCTATGCCAATAAAAATGTATAAAAGTATCATCATGTGAAAATAGTCTTTTTAAATCGTGTGCAAAGGTAGGAATACAAAAACGAATTTGAAATGAATACGAAGCAAATTTTTAGAACAATTAACCAATTTAATTTGCAATTTAAAAAGCTGAAAATAGAGTTAAATTACATTAACTTCTGCTTCGATATGAATTCCAAAAGTAGCAAACACGGTCTCCTGAATGTTTTTGGATACGGCCAAAATTTCTTGCCCGGTGGCATTTCCATAATTGACTAATACGAGTGCTTGGTTTTTATGAACTCCAGCATCGCCAAAACGCTTGCCTTTAAAACCTGCTTGTTCAATTAACCATCCCGCTGGAACTTTCACTTCGGTAGCCGAAACTTCATAGTATTTCATTTCAGGAAATTGTTGGTGTATTTTCTCGAAATCCGATTTCAAAACAATAGGATTTTTGAAGAAACTACCGCTGTTTCCTAATTCTTTTGGATCGGGTAATTTACTTTGACGAATCGCAATAACGGCATTGCTCACATCTTTTAGACTTGGAGTTTGAATGTTATTTTTTTCTAATTCGCCAAGAATATCTCCGTAGGAAGTATTGATCTTGTGGTTGCGTTTAGTTAGTTTAAAAACTACTGAAGTAATGATGTATTGGTTTTTGACTTCGTTTTTGAAAATACTTTCTCGATAACCAAAATGACATTCTTCGTTGGAAAAGGTTCTTATCTCTTGGTTTGCAATAGCCATGGCTTGACAGGAAACAAAATGATCTTTAATTTCTGCACCATATGCCCCAATATTTTGTACCGGCGTCGTTCCAACATTGCCAGGTATTAATGACATGTTTTCTAAACCGCCAAAATTTTGTTCTATCGTCCAAAGCACAAACTCGTGCCAATTTTCACCAGCCTGACTTTCGACCCAAACAAAATCATCATTTTCCTTAATAATTTTTTTGCCTTTCAAATCGATATGAATGACCAAGGCGTCTATGTCTTGGGTTAAAAGCATGTTGCTTCCGCCACCTAAAATGAATTTCTTCTCTGTTGGATTATTTACTAAAACAGTTTTCAATTCTTCAACTGAATGTACTGCTGTAAACTGTTTCGCTTTGGCTTCAATGCCAAATGTGTTGTAGTTTTTTAGAGAAAAATGAGAATGTAGCGTCATGAAAAAAATTGCTTTTTGAAAGTTCAAAAGTAAGAATTAAAATTCGTCAGTGGTAACTGCACGATTGATAAAATCGTTCAAAGGTTTTAAAGCAATTAATTTTCGCGTCATTTTGAGAACAAAATCTTCTTTCAATACTTCTGAAATGTCAAATTTATGACTTGCTTCAAAGCTTTTTAATTTTAAGTTCTCTATTGCTGGATGGTCTTTTTCATATCCACGAGGCGGATTTTTTAAAGTGCTGGCTTCATTTCGATCAAAATCGCCAAACTCCTTTTTGAAATTTTTCTCCTGTAAAATTGCTTCCAAGTCATCATAAAAATAAGCAATTTCTCGGCGAACTTTTTTCAAATCGTCTGCTTCAGGACAGTAGAATCCGCCAGCAATAAAACTTTTATCTCGTTCAATATGAACATAGTAACCCGAACGGTTATTCCCTTTTGAACCCGAAGAAATCCAGATTCCAACGTAGGTTTTGTATGGTGTTTTGTCTTTGGAAAAACGAATATCGCGATTAATTCTAAACGTACAATTTTTAATTTCCAATAGTTCCAAAGAAGGATCTAAAGGTTTCAAAGCATCCAAAAAATGACCAACTAATTGTTGGTAGTCTTTTTTGAATGTTTTGTATCTTTTTTTGTTGTCTAAAAACCAATCTCGATTGTTATTGGCTTTTAAATCGTCTAAAAATTGTAGGCTGTCTTTAGAAAGCATGGTGTGTTTTTTAGAGTTGTTTTTTTTCAGCAGTTGTAGCCAAACCTTTAGTGGTCCAATTAATTATGCCGCCCTCCATTTCAATAATGGATGTAAAACCTAGTTCGATTAGTTTTTCTGCAGCTAAATGACTTCTTTTACCACTTCTACAATATATAAAAACTGGTTTAGATGTGTCGTATTTGGTAGTATTAGTTGAAAAATCGGGGCTATACCAATTTACATTTTCAGCATTTTGTAGATGATCTACTGTAAACTCTTCAGGAGTTCTGACATCCAAAATTTGCGCATTGGGTGTAGCGGTAATTTCATTTTTAAATGCAACGGGATCTATTATTTTGATGTTTTTTGATGATTGGGCGTTACACGATACAATAGCAAATAATAGAAAAGCTGAAAATATTGGAGCTAATGATTTCATTTATAGGTTTAATAAAATTAATAAGCTAAAGTACCTTTTTTTTAATTTTAATCGAAGTATAATCGTTATAAATTAAAAATTTTATAGCTCTGAAGTGTCGATTTAACAATGGTTTCGGTACGTTCTGGATGCGTATCCGAAATAAAGAGTTGTCCAAAGGTGTCGCTGTTTACCATGTCTATAATTTTAGCCACACGACTTTCGTCTAATTTGTCAAAAATATCATCAAAAAGTAAAATGGGTTTGACACCACTTTGTTTTTTCAAAAATTCAAATTGTGCCAACTTTAACGCAATTAAAAATGATTTTTGTTGGCCTTGTGAACCAAATTTCTTGATGGGATAGGAGTCAATTTCAAATGATAAATCGTCTTTATGAATCCCAACACTGGTGAATTGTAACGCGCGATCTTTGTTGATATTTTCAACTAATAATGTTGCCAAATCATTGTCGAATAAATGACTTTCATACACGAGTTGAACCGTTTCTTGCGAATCAGTAATAGCTTGGTGGTGTTTGTTGAAAATAGGAATAAATTCTTGAATAAATTCTTTTCTTTTTTGGAAAATAGATTGCGCAAAACCGTTGAGTTGCTCGTTGTAAATGGATAAAGTATCGTTGTCAAAAACATGATTTAAAGCAAAGTATTTCAACAAGGCATTGCGCTGACTAATTACTTTTTGGTATTGAATAAGTTGTTGTAAATAAAGTGCATCTAATTGTGATATCACACTATCCATGAATTTGCGACGTGTTTCACTTCCTTCAATAATTAAATCCCTGTCGGCAGGTGAAATGATTACCAAAGGCACAAAGCCAATATGGTCTGAAAATTTATCGTAGACTTTTCCGTTGCGTTTAAGGATTTTCTTTTGCCCTTTTTTGAGACTGCACACAATTTGTTCAGCTCTATTCTCTTTTTCCAGTTCAGCATCGATTACAAAAAACTCTTCACCGTGTTTGATATTTTGGACAGCAAGCGGATTGAAATAACTCTTTCCGTAGGATAAATGGTAGATTGCATCGAGTACATTGGTTTTTCCGATTCCGTTTTTACCAACAAAACAATTGATTTTGGTGTCAAACTCGAAATTGGCCTCCGAAAAGTTCTTGTAATTGAATAATGAAATCTTTTTTAAATACATTTTTTGTCTTGCTGGAATGAAGAATGGGGCTTTATGAGAGCGCTTTTTCAAACTGCCCGCAAATTATTGAAAAATATCCATAAAATGCCTTTTAGATTTGAATAAAAATTTTATTTTTGCCACTCACTAAATTTAATTGAAATGGCCACTTATAATAAAAGAGGATATAAAACCCCGAAAGAAAAAGAAGTTAAAGAAGTTGTAGAAGATGTACTGATTGATGAAAAAGACAGCACCACTGCTGGTGTTTTTTCAAAATTGGACGAAACTGCTTCTAAAACGGAAGATTTTGTTGCTAAAAATCAAAAAGTAATCATTGGATTTGTTGCTGCTATTGCTTTAGTGACTGTTGGGTATTTAGCCTATGAGAAATTCATCGCTACACCAAAAGAGGAAGAAGCGGCTAATGAAATGTTTGTGGCTCAACAAAATTTCCAAAAAGCAACTGACGGAGTAGCAAGTGACTCTTTGTATAAATTGTCATTGAATGGTTCTGAAGGTAAATTTGGTTTTATTAAAATTGCTGAAGAATACGCTGGAACAGATGCAGGAAACTTGGCTAACTATTATGCAGGTATTGCTTACTTGAATACAGGAAAATATGCTGAAGCTATTGATTTCTTAAGCCAGTTTGAATCAAAAGACATGATATTAAGTGCTTTGGCTAAAGGGGCAATAGGCGATGCTTACGCTCAAAAAAACCAACCCAAAGAGGCTTTAGAAAATTACATCAAAGCGGTTGAGGCTAGTAAAAACGATTTTACAACGCCACGTTTCTTGTTAAAAGCTGGTAAAACAGCTTTGGCATTAGGAAACAAAGAAGAAGCTTTGAAATACCTTACCGATATTAAAGATAATTATGATACAACTCCTGAAGCAGCTTCAGTTGATGTATTGATTGGATTGGCACAATAGTTCATTTCCAAACTACAATTTAGGTTAGCAATTATAGTCCCATTAGTTTTCTAAGGAGTTGTAATTTCTAACCTTTATTTTTTATCTTTAACTCACAACCTTAAACTTGATTTACGATGGCTACCGAAAATAAAAATTTATCAGAATACGATAAAAATAGCGTTCCAGATGCTCGCAATTTTCGTTTTGGAATTGTAGTGGCCGAGTGGAATGAAACCATTACCGAAGGGCTTTATAATGGTGCGTTTACAACCTTGATAGAGAACCAAGTTCCTCAGCAACAGATTATTCGTTGGAATGTTCCGGGAAGTTTTGAATTGGTGTATGGTGCCAAAAAAATGCTGCAAACTCAAAATGTCGATGCGGTAATCGTAATTGGTTGCGTAATTCAAGGACAAACCAAACATTTTGATTTCGTTTGTGAAGGCGTAACTCAAGGAATCAAGGATTTAAATGTACAAACGGATATTCCTGTTATTTTTTGTGTGTTGACCGACAATACCATGCAACAATCAATTGATAGAAGCGGTGGTATTCACGGCAACAAAGGAACAGAGGCGGCTATAGCGGCTATCAAAATGGCTTTTATTCGTCAGCAAGCTTCCTTTTCTAATCAAATGGACAATCAGCACTTATTAGTAAATGCTACTTTGCAAATTGATAGTAAGCCATTGCAAATAGAAGAATAGATAAAACAAAATACATTTTGAAACCTATACTGTTAACTAACTAGTATAGGTTTTTCTGTTTTTTGTAATTAGTGATGTTTTAAAACCAAGTATAAATTCCCTAAATTTGTGCTTTATGGTTTGGCCATAAATTAAACCCAACAATTAAAACTTTTTTGATGTCGAGTATTATTCAATTACTTCCTGATCATGTTGCCAATCAAATTGCCGCTGGAGAAGTGGTGCAGCGACCAGCTTCTGTGGTGAAAGAGTTATTGGAAAATGCGGTCGATGCCAAAGCAACAGACATCAAATTGATCATTAAGGATGCTGGTAAGTCCTTGATTCAAGTGATTGATAATGGAGTAGGTATGAGTGTAACCGATGCGCGTTTGTGTTTTGAGCGCCATGCTACTTCAAAAATTCGCCAGGCCGAAGATTTATTTTCCTTGCACACCAAAGGTTTTCGCGGTGAAGCCTTAGCCTCTATTGCGGCGATTGCTCATGTCGAAATGAAAACCAAGCAGGACCAGGAAGAACTAGGAACACATCTTATTATTGAAGGAAGTAAATTTATTTCTCAAGAAGTGGCAGTTTTGCCCAAGGGAACTTCGTTTGCGGTTAAAAATCTATTTTATAATATTCCGGCTCGACGCAATTTCTTGAAATCGGATATTGTGGAATACCGTCATGTGATTGACGAGTTCCAACGTGTTGCCTTGGCACATCCCAATATTCATTTCACTTTTTATCACAATGGAAGTGAAATGTTCAATTTGCCTCAATCTAATTTCAGACAGCGAATTGTGGCTATTTTTTCGGGTAAAACCAATGAAAAATTAGTTCCAGTTCAAGAAGAAACTGAAATTGTCGAGATCCAAGGATTTGTGAGCAAACCTGAATTTGCCAAAAAAAATAGGGGAGAGCAATTCTTTTTTGTTAACGATCGCTACATCAAAAGTGGCTATTTGCATCACGCAGTGATGGCAGCCTATGACGGAATTCTGAAAGATGGGACTCAACCAAGTTATTTCTTGTTTCTGACTGTTCCACCTCATACGATTGATATCAATATTCATCCAACTAAAACCGAGATTAAGTTTGATGATGAACAAGCTTTGTATGCGATTTTAAGAGCCGCTATCAAACACAGCTTGGGACAATTTAATGTGGCCCCTATTTTGGACTTTGATCGCGATGCTAATTTGGATACGCCTTATCATTACAAAGATGTTGAAGGAGCCATGCCTACTGTTCAAGTGGATGCTAATTTCAATCCTTTTGCTGACGAAAAAGCAACAAAATCCTATTCGGGTTCAAGTTCTAATTATAAAAAAACCGCAATTGCTTCGAGTTGGGAAGGATTGTATGTGGGTTTAAAACAAGAAACAGAAACCTTTTCGGCAGCTAGCAATTTTAGCTTTGAAAATGAAGAAGTCACCGCTTCTTTGTTTGATCTAGAAGATGCTGAACCCACGGTACATAGAACCTATCAAATTCATAAAAAATACATTGTGTCCCCAATCAAATCAGGGATGGTGATTGTCGATCAACAACGGGCACATCAACGCGTGTTGTACGAACAATTTTTGGTTAGTATGACGGTGCAACAAGCTTCTAGCCAGCAATTGTTATTTCCATTGAATTTGTCTTTTTCAAATAATGAGTTGGAATTGATTGCCGAATTGCAATTGTCTTTGATGAATACAGGATTTGTTTTTGAGGAAACCCAAGCCGACCATATTGTTATTTCTGGAATTCCAGTCAATATCACCGAAAGTGAAGTTGCTTTAGTTTTGGAACAATTGCTATCTGATTTGGAAGATGGTATTCCGGAAAGTAGTTTCAGTCAAAACGATACGATAGCCAAATCGATGGCGAAAAGTTTGGCGGTTAAAACCGGAAGTTATTTGACCGAAAAAGAACAAGAAAATTTGGTTAATGGCCTGTTTGCTTGTAAGGAGCCTAATGTTTCCCCATTTCAAAAACCCACTTTTATCACGATGCGTGTGGAAGATATAGATAAAAAATTTGCCCTATGAGAAATGTAACAGAGACGGTTAAACAGTTAATCATTATTAATATTTTATTTTTTATTGGTACCCTTTTAGTATCGGGTCCTGCCTATAAATACCTCGCTTTATTTTTTCCTGAAAACCAAGATTTTAAAGCTTGGCAGCCCATAACTTATATGTTTATGCACGGCGGATTTATGCATATTTTGTTTAATATGTTCGCTTTGTATTCGTTTGGTTCGGCTTTAGAATTATTTTGGGGAAGCAAGAAGTTTTTGTTTTTCTATATTTCGTGTGGATTGGGTTCGGCCTTAGTGCATACCGGAGTGAATTATTATCATTTTCAAGAAGGTTTAAATACCCTGCTTTCTAATGGTTTTTCGAAGGTAGAAATTCTACAGTTGTTGAATGAAGGTAAAATAGATACCCGTTGGCAAGAGCTTTTAACCGTTACTGAATTTCAGAATTTCACTAGCGCCTATTTAGGAACAGCTGTTGGTGCTTCGGGAGCGATTTACGGAATCATTGTTGCGTTTGCATTCATGTTTCCAGAGGCTGAATTAGGTTTGATGTTTATTCCCATTCCGATTAAAGCCAAATACTTTGTACCTGGATTGGTATTGATTGATTTATATCTAGGTGTTTCTGGTAAATCCATCTTTGGCGGAGGCGGTATTGCTCATTTTGCGCATGTTGGAGGGGCTTTGTTTGGTTTCTTAATTATGTGGTATTGGAAGAAAAATCAGTTCAATTCGAACCGTTGGAACTAGTTAAGAATCAGTAATATTTTTACAAATGAGTAGTATACTGGACGATATAAAAATGCAATATCAATTTGGAGGAGTAGCCTTTAGGCTTATCTTTTGGAATGTTTTGTGTTTTCTTGTTTCAGTACTATTTTTCTATAACTTTCAGTTGGGAGTTTTCCATTTTCCATCGTGGATCGCATTGTCTTCAGATCCAAATGTATTTATTACAATGCCTTGGACTTTAATTAGCTATGCTTTTTTTCATCATGGAATTGGGCATTTGTTTTTTAATATGATGGTCTTGCATTTCTCCAGTATGCTTTTCTTGACTTTTTTTAATTCCAAACAATTTATGGGATTGTATTTGTTAAGTGCACTATTTTCAGGAGTAGCATTTGTGGTGGGTTATTATTTTTTGCAAATGAATTCATCTATGGTGGGTGCTTCAGGAGCAATAATGGCAATTTTAGTGGCTACAACGACTTATCGTCCATTAATGACTGTTCGATTACTGTTTTTTGGTAACGTTAAATTATGGCACCTAACAGCAGTAATTTTGGTACTGGACTTCATGCAGTTTAAAATTGAAAATACTGGTGGACATATTGCGCATTTGGCGGGTGCTTTTTTTGGATTTATTTTTATTAAATTGCTTCAAAATGGAATGGATCTGAGTCGGATTTTAAATAATCCATTTAAACAATCAAAACGTACTCCTTTTAAAAAGGTACATAAAAATTATTCCAAACCGCTAGCAAAGCCGAGTTCAAGAATAGTGGTAAAAGATAAAACGCAGCAACAAATTGATGAAATTTTAGATAAAATTAGTCAATCCGGTTATGATTGTTTGACCCAAGAAGAAAAAGAATTTCTGTTCAAAGCAGGAAAATAATTTTAGATAGAATACGAAGATGAAAAATCTTTCATGGTTTAACAAAGGGATGTTTCTTTTAAATATAGTGCTGACTGTAGTGACATTCAGTGCGTATTTGTTACCTTTTTTAGCACCGAAAGCATTTCCATTATTATCGGTATTGACCTTGTTTATGCCTTTATTTTTTGTGTTTAATGCTTTGTTCTTTTTTTATTGGGGAGTCCAATTTAAAAAGCGAATGATTTTATCAGGCTTGGTTCTTTTAATGGGAATTACCTTTATTAATAAATTCTATAAATTTTCTACCAAAGAATTTCCCGAAAGCGAAAAGGATTTTACAGTCATGAGTTACAATGTTCGGTTGCTCAATCTTTTTAAATGGATTGATAGAGACGATGTGCCTTTGCAAATTGTGAGTTTTATCAATGATGAAAATCCAGATATTTTATGTATCCAAGAGTATTCTACTTCAGCGGATATCGATTTGAAAGTATATCCCCACAAATATATTTTAATGGCGGGTGACCAAATTAAAACCGGCCAAGCTATTTTTTCTAAATTTCCTATTATCAATGAAGGAAATATTGTTTTTCCTAATTCGAATAACAATGTCATTTTTGCTGATATTAAGAAAGGAAAAGAAACGATTCGTGTCTATAATATGCATTTGCAATCCATCAAAATCTCTCCCGATGTTACTGAAATTAACGATGATATCAATGTGATTAATCAAAGCAAATCGCAAAAATTGTTTAACCGAATCAGTAAAGCTTTCAAACAACAACAGCAACAAGCGGAATTGTTTAAAGAACACAAAAATGATTGTCAATATCCTTTAATCATTTGCGGCGACATGAATAATAGTGCGTTTTCTTATGTATACCGAAACATAAAAGGCAAATTAAGAGATAGCTTTGAAGAAGCTGGTAAAGGTTTTGGTGCAACCTATAAGTTTCGCTATTACCCAGCGCGCATCGATTATATTTTTGCTGATGAAAAAATGAAAGTGAAAAAATTCGAAAGCTTTTCGAGTTTTGAAAATTCGGACCATTATCCTATAATGGCTAAACTTTCTTTTGAGTAATTACTTTATGTCTAGGGATTGCGATTTCAAATAATCCAAAGCAAATTTTCCTTCGTTGAATACCAAATCCAATACACTAAGATTGTTGATGAAACCAAATTTATCATCAAACACTTGGGTGTAACTTTCAAATTGAGATTGGTCTTTTTTTCCGTTGGCCAAATAGCGAAAATCAATTATTTCGTTAGCCTTAATTTCATGTACATATTCGGTTGTTGTAGTATACTCAATTTTCATTCGAAGGCAACGTGTAATCAACTCAAATACTTCTAGATTTAAGTCCATTAAAAAGGAATGTTTTTTTTCAAAAACCGGAAGTAAATCGTCTTCAAAAAATTCAAAAAATGGAGAACTTCTGTAGGCGGCTTCTAAAGATTTGAAGTGTTGTTTTTGCCAATCAAAATCATTTTCAATTTGAATGTCTTTTGTTTTTTGATGGGCTATTTTCGAATGTTTTACAGGAATATTGAGTAGTTGAATTCCATTAGGACTGTAGATATAAGTCCGATTCCGATTGGTTTGTTTTTGGAAATTATCTTCCATTTCAAAAGTGACTTTTTCGGCTTGAACAATAGCCGCAAAATGACTGATAGAAGGGAAGTAAGTAGGGTGAATAAGAATGTTCATTCGGTTATTCGTTGATTTGGTTATTTGTTGATTTGATAATTTCGTAATCCATTTAACTTATTAGTAATGCTCTCTAATTCCAATCTTAATTTTGAATATACTTCTTCCGAAATAAAATTCATTTCAAAGCATAAGATAAGTTGGTTAATTACTTCAATAGCAGAGCTAAAAGCCATCGTAGTAAAATGAGCTTTGTCTTTATAAGTAGTTCTTGCAGAGCCTTCCGCTATATTAGAATAAATTGAAACTGCAGCTCTTCGTAATTGGGAAATTAATCCAAACTTTTCTTGATCAGGAAATGTTGAAGTTATGGTATAGATTGTTTTGGTAAATTCTTTTGATTCGTTCCAAACTTCAAGTTTTTCAAATGAATAAGTATACATTTTTTTCAAATTACCAAATTATCAAATCAACGAACAAACAACTTTAAATTACATTGTTTTCTTTTTCTTCCAAAAATATTCTCCAATGAAATAAGCGACTAAAGCGAATAGGAAAAATTTAAAATACGATTGCGGTTGCCCTTCGCCACTCACTGTTGTGAACAAACGTTCCCAACGAATTTTTTTCAATCCTTTAGCATTGGAATCATAGCTCATCCAAATAAAAGTTGGTTTTCCAACAATATGATTTTCGGGCACATAACCCCAATAGCGACTATCTTCTGAATTATGACGATTGTCTCCCATCATCCAATAGTAATTTTGTTGAAAAGTGTAAGAAGTAGCAATTTTTCCATTAATTCGAATCTCTGATCCAGTTACTTTTAAGTCGTTCTTTTCGTAATCAGTGATGATGGCTTTATAAAATGGTAAAGTTTCTAAATTTAAAGCTACCGTTTTTCCTTGTTGCGGAATATAGATAGGACCAAAATTATCGCGGTTCCATTTGTTGATATGAGGAAAAATCCCAGATTCTACTTCTTTCGAAATGATTTTTTGCACTCCTGTAATTCCTGGAATTTGTTGTAATCGTTCCGCATTAGCAGCAGTTAAGGCAGCTATGAATAAGGTATCTCTTTTTTCGGCATCCATAAAACCTGCACCATCAGTGATGTCCATATCTTGTAATAGATACTCAAAATCAATTGGAGTTTTTCCGTCAAGTGCTACTTTGTAAGAAAATTGAGGTCTCGCTCTTTCTGGTAAAATCAATTCTTTACCATTTACGAATACAATACCGTCTTTGATTTCAAATTGATCGCCAGGAACTCCAACACAACGTTTTACATAATTGGATTTTTTATCAATGGGTTTGTCTACTCTTAAACCCGATTGATCTCTGAATTTGTATACTGTATCGATTGGCCAATTGAAAACTACTATATCATTTCGCTCCACTTTTTGAACTCCTGGTAGTCTAAAATAAGGTAGTTCAGGCCAAGTTAAATAGGATTTCTTTTTGGTTAATGGAATGGTGTCATGAACCATTGGAAGCGCAACAGTAGTCATTGGAGTTCGTGCTCCGTAGTTGACTTTGCTTACAAATAAAAAGTCACCAACCAATAACGTTTTTTCTAAGGAAGAAGTTGGAATAGTAAATGGCTGAATGAAATAGGTGTGAACAAAAGTCGCTACTACAATCGCAAAAAGCAATGAACTTATAGTATCTGCAGTTTTGTTTACAGGTTCAGAACTTCTGTCTAGAGTATAGTTTAATTTTTGGGTATAGCTTATGTATGCGATATACAAACCGAAAGTAGCCACACCTAACACCTTATCTACAGTGGCGTTTTTGCTAAAACTACGAAGGGTTTCAACCCAAATTACAGGAAATATAATTAAATTGATAATAGGCAAAAAAAGTAAAATGGTCCACCAACTTGGTCTTCCAATTATTTTTAAAAGTACAATTGCATTGTATACAGGAATAGCGGCTTCCCAACTTTTTCTACCTGCGCTTACATACAATTTCCATGTTCCAATAAAGTGAACTACTTGTACTAGTAAGAAAAAAATAAACCATTGTGCTACTGTCATAATCGTGTCATTTAAGTTCTAAAGTTATCGATAAACTTTATGAATTATTTAAAATTTAATACGTCCTTCATGGTGAAAACTCCCTGTTTTCCGGCTAACCATTCGGCTGCAATGACGGCACCCAAAGCAAAACCTTCTCGGTTGTGAGCAGTATGTTTGATTTCGATACTGTCTACTTCAGAGTTGTAGGTTACGGTATGTGTTCCAGGAACTTCTGCAATTCGTAAGGCTTCAATATGAATTTCATTATCAGCCGCTTTGTCCAATGTCCAGTTGGTATAGTGACTATTTTCAATAACACCTTTGGCTAATGAAATAGCAGTTCCACTAGGTGCATCTAATTTTTGCGTGTGATGAATTTCTTCCATGTCAACAGAATAGGAAGTGTACGAAGCCATAATCTTAGCCAAATAATCGTTCAATTCAAAAAACAAGTTAACTCCTAGGCTAAAATTGGAACTTGAAATAAAGCCTCCTTTTTTCTCCTGGCAAAGTGCTATAATTTCATCATAATGCTCTAACCAACCGGTTGTTCCTGAAACTACAGGAACATTGGCATGAAAACAATTAGATATATTTTCTACCGCTGCCATAGGGACACTAAAGTCAATTGCTACATCTGCTTTTTCAAGGCCTTCATAGGTGTTGTTTTCGTCTTTTTTCAAGACAATTTCATGACTTCTTTCCAAAGCAATTCGTTCGATTACCTTGCCCATTTTTCCGTATCCTAAAAGCGCAATTTTCATTTTATTTAATTATTTAGTTATTTAGAGATGAATTTCTAATCTCTAAAAATTATAACTGAGCGTTAGTCCCACATTTGCTTTGAATGTTACAGCATCGGGATAAACGGTCGGTTGGAATGATAAATTTTCATTGACATTGAATTGGATCAATGCCGCGTCTACATTGGCATCAATTATATTTAAAGCATAAAAACCTGCCACAAACAATGCGCTTAAGTCACGATTTCGTTGGTAGAATTTTTGTGCAGTAATAAGTCGGTTAGTATCTAAATAGCTAAATTTATCATCACTATAGCCTTCTAATCTTCGTTTGTAAGCACCGCGATAGTCTTGGTATTTAGCATTGCTAGTAATGTAAAAATACAAACTGGTTCCAATAGCGCCATACACCAAAGGAATTTTCCAATATTTTTTATTGTAGGCTTGTCCCAAGCCTGGTAAAACTGCAGAATAAAAAGCAGCTTTTGCAGGTGTTAAAGGGTCGATGTTATTCGATTTCAAGCTGTCTTTTACCGTTTGCGATGGAATTGTTTTGCTTTGTGCAAAAACGAAAATGTTTCCCAAAAACAAAAATAAAAGAGCTATGAAAAGTCGTTTATGCACTATCCTTTGATTAGTTTGACAATTCGCTTGAAGTCTTCTTCAGAGTGAAAAGGAATGGTGATTTTACCTTTGCCATTTCCAGCTACTTGAATGTCAACTTTGGTTCCAAAATAGTCTGTGAATTTATTTTGCTCGCTTGCCGCCACTTCAAAAGAAGTTGATTTAGTTGTAGCAGCAGATTTTGGTTTCAAACTTTCTTGATACTTCTTAACCAAAGCTTCTGTTTCACGAACAGATAAATTTTGGCTTACGATTTTTTGGTAAATATCCGTTTGAACATCTTGGTCTTCAATGTTGATAATGGCTCGGCCATGCCCCATACTGATAAATCCATCTCGAATTCCAGTTTGGATGATTGGATCTAGTTTTAACAAACGCAAGTAATTGGCAATTGTAGAACGTTTTTTACCCACACGTTCACTCATTTGCTCTTGAGTCAATTCAATTTCGTCCATCAAACGTTGGTAAGAAAGCGCAATTTCTATAGGATCTAAGTCGTGTCGCTGAATATTTTCTACCAAAGCCATCACCAAAGACTCATTATCATTGGCAATGCGGATATAGGCAGGAACGGTTTTTAGACCAACTAAAGTAGAAGCGCGCAAACGGCGCTCTCCAGAAATCAATTGGTACTTATTGAAGTCTAATTTGCGAACCGTGATAGGCTGAATCACGCCTAATTCTTTGATAGAGGTTGCTAATTCTTTTAATGATTCTTCATTAAAATTACTTCTAGGTTGAAACGGATTAATTTCAATCGCATCAATTTCCAATTCAATAATGTTGCCCACAACTTTGTCAGCATTCTTGTCATGTACTGATTTGATATCGTTCTCTGGATCCTTCAATAAGGCCGATAATCCTCTTCCTAAAGCTTGTTTTTTTATTGCTTTTGCCATACAATTAATTGCTGTTTTTTTGAATTACTTCCTGGGCTAAATGCAAGTAGTTGGTAGCTCCTTTACTTGTAGCGTCATAATTTATAATGCTTTCGCCAAAACTCGGCGCTTCGCCTAACTTGATATTTCTTTGGATAATGGTTTCGAACACCATATCGTTAAAATGTTTTTGTACTTCTTCCACCACTTGGTTGGATAAACGCAAACGGGAATCAAACATGGTCAATAATAATCCTTCAATGTCTAATTCTGGATTGTGAATTCTTTGAATACTTTTGATGGTATTCAATAATTTTCCTAAGCCTTCTAATGCAAAATATTCGCATTGAATCGGGATAATTACCGAGTCAGCCGCAGTTAACGCATTCAAAGTTAAAAGCCCAAGAGAGGGAGCACAATCAATAATGATAAAATCGTAATTGTCTTTTACACTTTGCAATGCTTGTTTGAGCATATATTCTCTATTTTCTTTGTCAACCAATTCAATTTCAATGGCAACTAGATCAATATGAGCTGGGATAATATCGACATTCGGAGCCGAACAACCTACGATGGCTTCTTTTGGGGAATGGCTATGTTCTAAAATTTGGTAGGTGCCAATTTCAACTGCTTCCACATCAATTCCTAACCCAGAAGAGGCATTGGCTTGAGGGTCTGCATCA
This sequence comes from Flavobacterium ammoniigenes, assembly GCF_020886055.1. NCBI lineage: Bacteria > Pseudomonadati > Bacteroidota > Flavobacteriia > Flavobacteriales > Flavobacteriaceae > Flavobacterium > Flavobacterium ammoniigenes. The sequence continues at coordinate 1,241,818 of NZ_AP025184.1, forward strand.
ATTAGCAGTACTTTTTTTTCTAAAACACCTAATGATGCAGCAAGATTTACCGATGTAGTGGTTTTTCCGACTCCCCCTTTTTGATTGGCAATAGCAATGATTTTACCCATTTATTTTTTTGAATTTTGAAACGTAAAAATACAATTAATTATCGTTTCTGAAAATCTATTTCGTAAAGATTTGTTACTACTTGATTTGGGGCTCTTTGGCAACTTTAAAAAGGATATTTCAAGCTGGTTATATCAATTTTTCTGTTGAAAAATTCACCCAATTGGCAGAAAATAAAAAATCCCTTTTGCTAAGCAAAAAGGATTTTTGTCGGGGTGGCAGGATTCGAACCTGCGGCCTCCTGCTCCCAAAGCAGGCGCGATAACCGGGCTACGCTACACCCCGTAACGCGAGTGCAAAGATAGAATTAATTTTTATTTAAGCAAGTCAAAACTACAAATAGGCGATGATTATTTTTTAATAGCTAAAAATGATATTTTTTTGTTTGCCGTTTTTATTTTAAAACTACCTTTGTTTTCTTTTTAAAATATACAAATACATACAATCATGTCAGATACAATTGAAAAAATAAAATGCCTAATTATAGGTTCTGGACCAGCAGGTTATACCGCTGCAATTTATGCGGCAAGAGCCAATATGAATCCGGTTTTGTACCAAGGAATGCAACCTGGTGGACAACTTACCACTACTAATGAAGTGGAAAATTTCCCAGGATATGTAGATGGTGTAACAGGACCAGAAATGATGGTGCAATTGCAAGCTCAAGCACAACGTTTTGGTGCTGATATTCGCGATGGATGGGCTACTAAAGTTGATTTTTCCGGGTCAATTCACAAAGTTTGGATTAATGATACTATTGAATTGCATTGTGAAACAGTAATTATTTCAACTGGAGCAACAGCGAAATATTTAGGTTTGCCATCAGAACAACATTATTTGAAAATGGGAGGTGGGGTTTCTGCTTGCGCAGTTTGTGATGGATTTTTCTATAGAAATCAAGAAGTAGTGATTGTAGGAGCAGGAGATTCAGCTTGTGAAGAAGCGCACTATTTATCTAAATTGTGTAAAAAAGTAACGATGTTAGTTCGAAGTGAAAAATTTAGAGCTTCTAAAATCATGGAGGAGCGCGTACGTGCTACAGAGAATATTACCATTTTAATGAATCACGATACTGTTGAAGTCTTGGGAGATGAACAAGTGGTAACGGGTGTTAAAGCTAAAAACAAAACTACTGACGAAATTTTTGAAATTCCAGCAACTGGTTTCTTTGTAGCTATTGGTCACCAACCGAATACCGCTATTTTTAAAGAGTATATTTCTTTAGATGAAACAGGTTATATTGTCAATACACCAGGCACATCAAAAACAAATGTTGCAGGAGTATTTGTTGCAGGAGATGCTGCTGATCATGTCTATCGTCAAGCAATTACAGCTGCAGGAACAGGATGTATGGCGGCATTGGATGCGGAACGTTATTTGGCCGCTAAAGGACATTAATTCCTTCAGAATAGTATAAAAAAAAGTCCCGTAATTGGGACTTTTTTTATTTTTTAAGAGGAAGTTTTTTTAGCAATTTAGCTTCTCCTGAAAACTTACGAATTTCTATTTTTGGATTTCCATATACGTTTATTTCCGTATTATCATTAGCATCTAGGATGAGGTTGTTTTCTACAAGTAGACTACAATTTGCTTTTCCTTCAATGGTTAAATCTGACGTTTTAGAATTAAATTTGCTCGCGTTTAATTCAGCCAAATTGTCAATCCGAATAATCGAGTTGTCTGAGTCACCTTCAATTGTCGCTGTTGCTTTTTGGTACAAATCACATTTCAATTCGGCACTGTTAATTAAAGCTTTTAACGAGCTATTTTTACTTAATTCAATAAATGAGGTTTCGCTTTTTAGATTGAGTTCTATTTTCGATTTGTCGTCTGCTTGCAAATTGAAGTTACCAGCATTGACATTCAAAAATAATTTGGATTTATCCAACGATTTGAAAGTGATGGTGTCTAAAATGATTTCATGAATGGCATTGATTACCGATTCATCTTTTGCAGTAACCAGATTTAGGTCATTGGTGTAGGTAACTTTTATGGATAGCTTTTTGAATCCTTGAATTTCTTTTGTAGTTGAAACGATCAGAATTTTATCTTGAACTTTCGTGCTAATGATTTCATGTAAATTATCATCGGCTTCAATATTTATTTGGTTTTTTGCTCCTTTTTCTAAATGGATTTCTATATTGTCTTCAACTTCAATCGCAGTAAATGATTTAATTTCTTTGCTGGAAGAAGTAACTAATTTTGAACCTCTAATTTTTTCAGTTTTTTGAGCTTGAAGTAAACATGAAAAAACGCAAAGCACAATAATGGTAAGAAAAAGTTTTAGTTTCATGGCGAATAGGTTTTATACAAATATAAAAAAATCATTCACTTGTGATGAATGATTTTTCTTATTTATCTACGGAATGAAATTAATTGTATTCGATACTTCCGCCTGAACTTGTTTTCTTTTGAAGTGTTTTAGGGGCCACTTTATAGGTGATGGAGCCGCCACTAGAAGCTTCAGATTGTAAGCTAAGAATAGGATGAACTATCAATGAAGCACCACTAGAAGCGTCTGCAATTACTTCATTGGTTAACATTTCTGAGCAATCATTAGAGCTCCCACTAGATGCTTGCGCGTCTAACTTAAAAGCCAAACCTTTCAAATTTAAGTTAGCGGCACTACTCGTTTTACAATTAATAGATTCCATTTCGAGATCGAGATTGATTTGAGCTGCACTAGATGCTTTAATATAAATTTGATTTCCTTTAATAGTGTTTAAACTGTGAATAGAGGAAGCACTCGACGCCTCCAGATTTTCAATTGTGGGCATAGTAACCTTTACTTTTCTAGTTCCATTGCGAATGTTTAAGTAGGGTTCACTAGAAATGATTAATCTACCATTCTTTACTTCAGTAATAATGCTACTTTGAAGGTTGTCATCCGCTTCAACTAGTATTTCAGTTTTATCCGACTGTTCGATAGTTAATTCAATAGCGCTGCTTACATCTACACCGGTAAATTTTTCAGTTATAGTTCTGGTTTCAGTGGTAATGTTTCCACTACCTTTCTTGCTGTTGTAGTCGAAATGACACCCACTAAAAAATAATGCAGTTATGACTAGAACAATAATTTTGGTAATCCAAGTGATGATTTTAATCATGATTATTCTTTTTTAATAATTACACCTTCTTTATTAATTGTTAATCCTTTTTTAGCGGATTGATTGATAGTTACTACTTCACCATTTACTTTAACTGTTGTTGTTACTACGGTATCATTACCCGTTATATCTTCAGTAACTCCAGTTTCAACATCATTGTACTCATCTTCATTCTCTGGACAATTCAAGCATTTTACTTGTAAACTGTTTACCTTATAAAGGTAATCATCTGAGCTATAGTGTAAATTAAAAAAATCATTATTGGATTGATCGTAATGTTGTGCTGATTTATCCACTTTGAATACCATTCCTTCGGGTAAGTACAAATATATAGCTACTTCTTGATCGCGAAATTTTTCTGCTACCGAAGTTAGTAGGTAATTATCAAATACTAATTTATTTCCTTCTAATTTGTATCCAAATTGAATTTTTTCAGCGCGTTTTTTTGCTTCATTAAACGATTTCCCTCTTGCTCTTCTTTCTATTTGAATGTAAGGTGCTTTTTCATCTGATTTTTCAATTTCAAAATGAATATTATTGGAATAAATTACCTCATTTTTTGATGCGTCTTGAACAAATCTGAAATTATCAGTATCATCAAGATCATTAGTATAATTTTCGTTGTATCGGAACTCGATTTGCAAGGTGTCCGTAGGAAGAATGTTTAATGTTTCTTTTTTAATGGTCTTTCCTTCATAAGCCACTTCTGAAGCTTGTTGAATTCCAATTGAAATTAGGGCTGCAATAGCCAGGATCCATAAAGCAAATAGTGTATATTTAGCAATACTACCAATAGATTTCATACTAGGCGATAATAATCTAAATCCTAAAAGTGTCAAGAAAAAGAATGGAATTCCAACTCCCAAAAACATTAACAATCCAAATACCCAAATTGGATAGTCAGTAAAGTTACCTGCATTGGCAAATTCAGTCCAAGGGAATTCAATGAAAGCACCTGTTCCTAATGTGAAAATTCCAACGAACAAAAAGAATAAAACGGTAACGCCTGTTATAATTAAAATTACGCCTAAAAATTTCGCAAAAACTTTGAAAATGTTACTGATGATTTCGCTTAACGAATTACCAAATTTTTCAGCACCCGTTTTGATTTGATTGCCATATTTGTCGTAATCTACATTTTTAAATTTCTCAGAAACCGAATCAAATTCCTCACGCACTTTTTTCTCAATGCTAGAAATAGTTACGGGTTCACCAGTCATCTCCAATTTTTCTGAGGTAGTTACTGCTTCAGGAGTAGCTATCCATAAAATGATATAAGCTAAAATTCCTGTTCCAAAACCAAAGAAAAACAGTAATAAAATTACACGAATCCAAACTACATCAATTCCCAAATAGTGACTTAAACCAGCCGCTACACCACCAATCATACCTTTGTCTTTATCACGGTATAATTTTTTGGATTTTTTGTAAGCCTGATAATTGGATTCTACTTTTGAATCGTCTTCAATAATATAGTCTTCAGGTTGGCCCATTACGGCAATAACTTCGTCGATTTCTTTCAAACCAATCACGTGTTTGTCTGAAAGTAGTTTTTCGCTAAGCAATTCCGAAATGCGCATTTCAATGTCTTTGATAATCTCCTCTTGTCCTGATGAGTTGTTCAAAGAACGTTTGATGGCGTCAAAATAACGCGATAATTTTTGGTACGCATCTTCGTCAATATGGAATACAATTCCGCCTAAATTTATGGTTACAGTTTTATTCATGACTATTCGTTTTGATTGGTGATTAAGTTTACGGCATTCGATAATTCCATCCAAGTGCCGTTCAATTCAGTTAAAAATGTCTGTCCGTCTTCGGTCAAACCATAATATTTTCTTGGTGGACCAGAAGTCGATTCTTCCCAACGATAGTCTAATAAACCATCATTTTTTAGTCGGGTTAGTAATGGATAAATCGTTCCTTCTACCACTAATAATTTGGCGTTTTTTAAGGTGTCTAAAATCTCGGAAGTGTAGGCATATTTCTCTTTTAAAACCGAGAGAATGCAAAACTCGAGAACCCCTTTACGCATCTGGGCTTTTGTGTTTTCTATATTCATAATTAGTTTATTTTTTGTTTGAAGCTAATCCCGCTTTGCATTGCAATCTTTGTATTTCGCTACGCTCCATAAAAAAGATTTTCCTTTCACCCGAAGATTCGGGACGGGGCTAGGGGAATGCTTTATTTCATGAATTTGATGGTCAAAGGATAACTATAGTATTCTCCGTTTGCAGTCTTCACAGCTGCTCTAATAATTAAGAAAAACTCAACGATTTTTAAACATGCCAAAAAGAAAACGGCAATGGCTCCGGTAGTAATCAAACCAATGTTTTCTGAAAAGTTTAAGTCTTGCACTACAAAGTGTCTGTCATGAATCAATTCATCAAAGGTTACATGGCTTAAAAAAGTAATCAGAAAGCTTGGAATAAAAATGGCTCCTAAAATCAAAGAATACAATAAAACGCTCAATTGAAAATTGATGCATTGTTTGCCATTGTAATCCACAAAAGTAGATTCATTTTTTTTGGAACTCCAGATAATTATAGGAATTACAAAATTACCTAATGGGAAAAGGTATTGTCCAAAAGCGCCTAGATGAGTTACAGTCGCCCAATTTTTTTCTGTATTTGTTTGCATAATTAAAGTGTATAGTAATTTCTTATGCAAATATATATCTAAAAGACAGTATCTTGTTTTGCATAGTAGTAAATATTAACATAAAATTAACATTTTTAAATTATTACTAAATACTTAAGTAGTTGTTTTTAAGTGTAATAAGTGAATTTTGAAAGTTTTCTGTTTATTAATCCTAAATTACTATTTTTACTAAAAATTAGCCATTATGACCCTTACAGCCTCCAAACTGAATCAATTTTTACTATTTAAATTACCTTCTGCTTTTATTTGTGGAGTTCGTGTAAAGACTATCCATGCTACTGAATGTGTGGTATCGGTCAAACACCGATGGATCAATCAGAATCCTTTTCAGTCGATGTACTTTGCAGTTCAAGCGATGGGTGCTGAGTTGAGCACGGGTGCTTTGGTGATGTATCATATTCAAAAAAGTGGGAAGAAAATATCGATGTTAGTTGCTAACAATAAAGGTAATTTTACCAAAAAGGCAACTGGGCGAATTACTTTTAGCTGTAATGACGGTCATTTAATCGAGGAGGCTATTCAAAAAACAATAGCCACAGGCGAGGGGCAAACTTTTTGGATGAAATCCATTGGAATGAATGAACAAGGGGTGCAAGTTTCTGAAATGGACTTTGAATGGAGTGTGCGAGTTAAATAAAAAAAAGCCTCTTGAATAGAGGCTTTAGAATTTAATACAGAAAATGCAGCTATTAGCTTAGCATTTTTTTCCTGATGCTTTATGTGCTTTTGCATCACATTTTTTTCCTTCTGCTTTACATTTGGCTTGGCATTTCGTTACTTCGTCATTTGACATTTTAGCGTGTTTAGAACAACATGCCATTTCTTTTTTCTCTTGTTTAGATTCTTGAGCAGTGATGCTTACTGAAAAGAATGCTAAGGCTAGAATTGCAATTACTTTTTTCATATTCTTATTTTTTTATCGATTGATTTTATTTTCTCACACAAATATAAAATATATTTTGATATTGAATTTATTCTAACGTTAATGTTTACTTAAATCGTTTAGTGTTTATAGTACTTTTTCTTCCACCAAAAAGCCACATTTACTAATGCTATCAAAGCGGGAACTTCTACTAGTGGACCAATCACGCCCGCAAAGGCTTGTCCGCTATTAATGCCAAAAACGCCAATGGATACAGCAATAGCCAATTCAAAATTATTTCCTGAGGCGGTAAATGATAAGGCCACTGCATCTCGGTAATTAGCGCCAATTTTCTTACTTACAAAAAACATTAGCGTAAACATTATCGCAAAGAATATCACGAGAGGTAAGGCAATACGAAGAACATCTAGAGGTAAATCTACTATCATTTCGCCTTTCAAACTGAACATTATTACAATAGTAAACAATAAGGCTATCAAAGTAATAGGAGATACAAAAGGAATAAATCGCTGATTGAACCATTTGTCTCCAAGGATTTTTTTAATCGCATAACGGCTACTTACCGCCAATACAAATGGAATACCCAAATAGATCCCAACGGTTTGAGCAATTTCGATGATAGTAATATTCAACGCTAAACCTTTGATACCAAACAGCGGCAACATAATTTCAAGATAAAAATAGGCATACAAGCTAAAAAAGAATACTTGTAACAAACTGTTGATACCAATTAATCCTGCGGTAAGTTCTCGATTACCTTCGGCAAGTTCGTTCCAAACAATAACCATAGCAATACAAGGTGCTAGTCCAATGATTATGAGTCCTGTCATGTATTCTGGGAAATCTCGTAAAAACAAAACCGCCAACGAAAACATTAAAAAAGGGCCAACAATCCAGGTGATAAAAAAAGAAGCAGTTAACAACTTTGGCTTTTCAAACATTTGAGGCACTTTCGAAAAATCAATTTTGGTTAATGGTGGATACATCATTAAAATTAATCCAATGGCTAATGGAATATTGGTTGTTCCAGAAGAAAAGGTATTGATAAAACGCGATGAATTGGGAATGAAATACCCAATACTTACGCCAACCAGCATCGCTAAAAATATCCATAATGTTAAATATCGATCTAAAAACCCTAATCTTTTTTTCATGATGAAGATGTATGAAATTCGTTTGAGTTATTTTTTTATTTGCGAAAAAACATGATGCATTTCAGAAGCAATTTCCAAGCTTCGTTCCGCATATTTTACATCCATTAGGTCCGTACCGTCAAAAGCTTTAGGATCTTCATATCGAATGGGCAATCGTTTTTCGGCTCCTGCAATGAAAGGACAACCGGCATCGGCTGACGAACAGGTCATGATGGCTGCAAATTCACTTGTTGGATTGAATGCATCATCAAACGTTTTGGAAAAACAAACAATAGCCGCTTCATTTTCGTCATATTTTACAGCATAAACCGGATTGTTGTCACTGCTTAATTGTTGGATTTGAAAACCTTGATTGGTAAGGGTTTCGCCAACTTTTGGAAACATAGCCGTAGCCTCTGTTCCGCCCGAATAACAAAACACATTTTGAATATCAAAATGAAATGCCATCGTTTGAGCCCATATTTGTGACAAATGGCTGCGACGGGAATTGTGAGTACAGATGAAATTCAAACGAATGGATTGTTGTGTATCGATTTTAGTTTGAATGTATTCAATTAATGGTCGAACAACTTCTTTTCGTTCAATGGAAATTGTTGTTTTCGAACAACTTTCAATTGTAGTAATTAAATTTTGAAACATAGTTTTATTATTTGATTTAACAGCAACCTGAATCGGGTGAACAACAAGAAGTGGTTTTTGCTTTCCATTGTCCAACATGGGGCATATTTTTTTCCGGGATACCACAGTGGTCTGGAGCTAAACAGTTAGTGATTTTTGAAGTCAATTGAAAATGAGTTCCGTTAAATTCCAATCCAAACTTTCCTATACTGTCTTTCATTTGGTATTCCACTTCAATCTCTAAATCGGCTATGCCTAATTTTTGTTCCGACAATTCGATAATATTCAAAAGCTTATCAGGATGCAAACGATGATCGTAGTCTTGGGCTTCCCACAATTGGAAGTTGGCTACTTCTTCGTTTCGAATAGTTCCGCCGCAGTCGATAAAGTGTTTGGTTATTTTGCCTACTTCGGTGACATGAAAGTGAGGTGCTACGAGTTCGCCATTAGGCAACTGAAAAGCAATAGTTGTTGCTTTTTGTAATTCGGATTAAATAGCTGATAGTGTCATATTTTTTTGTTTTAGTTAACAACATTCTTTCTTAGTAAGTTGTGTATTAATATGCTCAAAAAAGCCTTTCAATGGATGGAAACCTTCTTCATTTAGACAATAACAAATGGAAGTCCCTTCAATATTTCCTTTGATAAGTCCGGCGTTTTTTAACTCCTTTAAATGTTGTGAAACGGTGGGCTGGGCGAGAGGCAATTCATTAACGATATCGCCACAAATACAAGAATCTGTTTTTAGTAAGTATTCAATTATGGCTATTCGTGCAGGATGCCCAATTGCTTTAGCTAAAACAGCCAACTCATTTTGTGTTGTTGTAAATCCTTCGGTTTTGGTAATTCCCATTGCGTTATATTTTAATATTGCAATATTACGATTAAAGTATTTTATAATGCTAATTATTATTCATAAATATTTCGCATATTTGTTCAATTATAAACTTTAAAAATAGTATAAGCGATGAAAAAATATTTCTTAATCAGTTTTCTATTTCTAGCTCTAGGAATACAAGCGCAAGGTTATAAGTATAAAATTGTTACCAGCATAGAGTCTATTGTGCCAGGCGGGGTAGGTAGATCTAGAATAATTGAAAATGGAACTGAAGTTGATTATACTCAATTTACTACTATAAGAACTAAAGACGGTAAAGAAAAAACAGAAAAGGATCGAAGTGATGTAAAAATTGACGAATTAAAAGAATCTACTTTGGTTAATTTTTATAGTTTGGTTGGAATAAATTTTCAAAACATAGCCTCTAATGATGCAATGATAACTTCTATGTTAAATAAATATAGTAAAGAAGGATGGGAATTAATCAACATAGTGAGTGGTGTTGAAAGCGATTCCGGAAAAGGTGATGGTGACGGAATATTTATTACGCGATATTATTTTAGAATAAAATAATAATCAATTATGAAAGTCAAAAACCCCTAACACATTCGTATTAGGGGTTTTACTTTTGGTAGCGAGGACGGGAGTTGAACCCGTGACCTCAGGGTTATGAATCCTGCGCTCTAACCAACTGAGCTACCTCGCCATTTCTATTGGTTATGCATCTCTCAATGCGGGTGCAAATATAGAAATAATAATAATGTTTGCAAGTATAAAATAAGAAAAAAAATATTTTTAAAAAGACTTTTTTTTTGACTTTATATTCTTATATTTCGAGAAAATTAAACAGCATTCATGGATCCAAAAGTTCGCTATGAGATTGAGTTTCCCATCAACTCTTCCCCCCAATTATTGTATCAATACATTTCTACTCCTTCCGGTTTATCAGAGTGGTTTGCCGACAATGTGAATTCCCGTGGAGAGTTCTTTACATTCATTTGGAATGACTCTCAAGAGAAAGCGAGATTGGCCTCTAAAAAATCAGGAGAGAAAGTAAAATTCAAATGGGTGGATGACAATAATAAAGACTCAGAGTATTTTTTTGAAATCCATATTCTTGAAGATGAACTAACAAAAGATGTATCGCTTTTAGTAATTGATTTTGCTCCAGCCGATGAACTTGAAGAAGCCCAACAATTGTGGGAAAATCAAATTTCCGATTTGAAACATCTCATCGGATCAGTCTAAAAATTGTATTTTATAACTTATATTTGCCCTGAACAAAATTCAGGGCTTTTTTATGATTAATAGTAACGGGAATAGTAGCGCACAAGAGAATAGTTTAATTCATAATCGTGGATTTTTATACGGTGATGCCGTTTTTGAAACGGTAAAAATTGTAAATGGTAAAATTCTCTTTTTAGAAGATCATTATTTTAGATTGATGGCTTCTATGCGTATTTTACGAATGGAAATTCCGATGGATTTTACCATGGAATTTTTTGAAGACCAAGTACTTACTACTGTTTCTAATAATGGTTTTTCCGCATCGGCTCGTGCACGAATTACCGTGTATCGTAATGATGGCGGTTATTATTTGCCAACTACCAATACTATTTCTTTTCTGATTCATACTACTGCTTTAGAAAATCAAGCTTATGTTTGGGAGTCAAAATCCTGTGAAGTGGATTTGTACAAAGATTTTTATGTTGCTAAACAATTACTTGCTACATTAAAAACTACTAACAAAGTGCTGCATGTCACAGCTAGTATTTATGCAGATGAAAATGATTTGGATAATTGTATTTTGCTTAACGAAACCAAAAATGTGGTAGAAGTGTTGCAAGGCAATATCTTCATGGTTAATGGTAATACATTGATTACTCCCCCAATTTCTGAAGGCTGTTGTAATGGTATTTTGCGTAAGCAGGTACTTAGTTTGGCCAAGAAAATGGAAGGCTTGGAAGTAATCGAAGGGGTTATTTCTCCTTTTGATCTTCAAAAAGCAGATGAGTTGTTTTACACCAATGTTATTAAAGGGATTAAGTCGATTACCAAGTATAGAAAGAAAGAATTTGGTACCGCATTGGCTTCAGAATTAGTTCAAAAGTTAAATGAAATGATCGCCAATTAATTCAAATAGGGATCATCTGGTGCGTTGGACCAGATGAGATAATCACCTCCTAATTCAATAATTTTTTCTTTCCAAAAATGCGTAGTGGATTTACTGATAATTTTGTTTTCATGAGTATTGGAAGTGGCTATCCATGAGTTTTGTTCCATTTCCAACTCCAATTGATTTTCATCCCAGCCAGTATATCCTAAGAAAAAGCGAATGTTATTTTTGCCGATTTTTTGTTGCTTAATTAACTCTTTCACCGATTCAAAACAGCCGCCCCAGTAGATACCATTTGAGATTTCGACACTATTGGGAATCAAATGGGGAACATCGTGAATAAAATAAAGATTGTCTTGTTCTACCGGCCCACCGTTATACACTTTAAATGGAGTGTTTATTTCTGGAAGCAAATCAGTAATCGAATATTGTAAAGGCTTATTGAGTATAAAGCCTACAGATCCTTCTTTGTTATGTGCGGTTAGTAAGATTACAGCTCTTGCAAAAGAGGCATCACCCAATATTAATGGGTCGGCTATAAGTAGTTGCCCTTTATTAAGTTGTGCTGAAATCATAACTCCAATTTTTATTAAAATTAATAATAAAATGTAGACGAATCATTTTTTTTCGTTTAAAGGCAAAAAAAAACCTTCCGATAAGGAAGGTTTATTTGTATAAGGAAAACTAAAATTAGTTTACAGCTCCTTCTAATTCTGCTCCAGCTTTGAATTTTACTACATTTTTAGCAGCAATTTTGATAGTTTTTCCAGTTTGTGGATTTCTACCGTCTCTTGCAGCTCTGTTAGATACTGACCAAGATCCGAAACCTACTAAAGAAACTCTTCCACCTTTTTTCAAAGTACCACTTACGTTTCCTAAAAATGATTCTAAAGCCAATTTAGCAGCTGCTTTAGTAATTCCTGCGTCAGCAGCGATAGCGTCGATTAATTCTGATTTGTTCATAATAAAAGTTTTATTAATTGTTGGTTAAAAAAAAATTGTTAAACAAAATTAGCAGGAAATCCTTACCGTGCAAGGGTAAAAAACATTTTAGGGCTAATTTGTTAATAACTTGGGTTTTTTGTTCATAAAAGTGATGATTTTCCACCCGAAAACGTTGTAAATACTGGTTTTTTTAGCGTTTAATACGCTTTTGCATCTGCTGTAAATTGGATTCCATTGAGGAATTCGGCAGTATTCATCTTCTTCTTTCCAGGGAATTGTAGGCTTTCAATTTGAATAAATCCATTGGCTACAGCAATTTTTAATTCTTTTTTGGTACTAACCAATTGGCCAATTGCTAAAGAATGCGATTCAGTTATAATACTAGATTGGTAGATTTTAACATTCCATTCTTCTCCTTTATCGCTGATGAAACACCAAGCAGCAGGATACGGACTTAGCCCTCTAATAAGATTGTGAATATCTAGAGCAGGTTTGTTCCAATCTATTTTACAGTTTTCTTTGTTTAATTTGTAAGCAGTTTTAATATCGTCATTGTCTTTTTGTATTGTGGTCGTTACTCTCCCACTTTCAAGAAGTGCTAAAGTTTCAATGACAGTTTCACTTCCCAATTCCATTAAACGATCGTGTAACTCTCCTGCTGATTCATTGGCACCTATAGCAGTTTCAGCATTTAATATCATAGCACCTGTATCAATTTTGTCATCAATAAAAAAGGTAGTGACTCCCGTTTTGGTTTCTCCCTTGATAATTGCCCAATTAATAGGAGCTGCTCCTCTGTAATTGGGTAGGAGTGAAGCATGAAGATTGAAAGTTCCTAGTGATGGCATTTTCCAAACTACTTCTGGTAACATTCTAAAGGCTACCACTATTTGTAAGTTGGCGTTTATTGCTTTCAATTCCGCTAAAAAACTTTCGTCTTTTAGATTGGTAGGTTGCAATAAATGTAAGTTGTGTGCCAATGCGTATTCTTTAACAGCCGAATATTTTATTTTTTGTCCGCGACCTGCGGGTTTATCGGCTGCAGTAATAACACCAACGACTTCGTAATTGTTGTGTAAAATAGTATCCAAAATGCCAACGGCAAATTCAGGAGTACCCATAAAGACGATTCGTAATTTCTCCATTAGTGATGAATTGTATATTTGTTATTCGCCTTGATGACGATTTGTTCTTGTTCTAACAATTGCTGCAGAATTTCAATGACTGTTTCTGTATCCGTTTGTATTCTTTCTTGAATTTCTCTCGAATTTAATTCTTCTGTTTGCAATACGCTTAGTATGGTAGCAGCAAGTGAATTGGTGTTTTTAACTTTTTTATTTTTGCCAATGCAATACGAGCAAATTCCACAATCAGTTGCTGTTTTTTCGCCAAAATAATCTAAAATCAACCGATTTTTACAAATCTGTTTCTCATTAATATAATGAATAACTGATTGCAATTGCTCTTTTTTAAGCTGGTTTTGCCTTTCTAAATATTTTGCTACTCTATTAATGGTTCGTTCGTCTTCGCGAATTTCGTTAAAAAGGAGGGACGCATCATTATTTTTTGCTTGATATTCAATGATATTTTTCTCTTTTAATTTTTGTAAAACAGCTTGAACTTCAATAGACGTATGATTTGATTTTTTAGCAATAAAATCCAAATTGAAAGCAGTTTGCATTTCATAAATGCCTGGATAGGCTCTCAACATGGTGAGCATAATTTCCTCATCATTTGGATTCAAACTAATGTATCGCAGTACTTCTTTCGAAGGAATTAAAAATTGCAATTTAATCTTTTCAGAAAATTCCTGAGACAAACTAATAATGCCTTGTCGGTCTAAAAACTGAAAGGCATTATAGGTTTTTAAAGTTGGAAAATTGTATTTCAAACAAAAGTGATTCAGGTTGAAAGCAAATTGTTCATTGATGCCTTCTCCATATGCAATTTGAAAATAATTGCACAATTTGATGTAGATCGAATTCAAAAAAGCTTTGTCAGGCAAATTGGATAAAAATTGATTTTCAGCTTGTAAGGTATCAGATGGACTGGTCAATAAAATGGCAAAAGCTTTTTCGCCATCCCGTCCAGCACGTCCTGATTCTTGGTAATAATTTTCAATATTATCTGGCAATTGAATGTGGATTACCGTTTTTACATTGGCTTTGTCAATTCCCATTCCAAAGGCATTGGTAGCGACAATTACTTGCACTTCTTCTTGCATCCACAGCGCCATATTTTTGTCTTTTTCTTTTGGCGAAAGCCCACCATGATAATAGGTAGCTTTGAATCCTATAGCGTTTAGTTGATTCGATAAATCCATGCAAGAACGTCGGTTACGAACATAAATTATGGAGGGTTGCGGATTTTTTTTGAGCACCTGTTCTATTTTATACAGTTTGTCCTCCGCCTCAATTACCATATAGGCAATGTTGTTTCGAGCAAATGATTTTTGAAATATTTGCGGATTTTGCAAAGCTGTTTCGGCAATAATATCTTCTTTAACTCTAGGAGTAGCTGTGGCAGTTAAGGCCAAAAAAGGGACTTTTTGAAAGTGTTTTTTTAGTTCGGAAATTTTTAAATAGGCCGGTCTAAAATCATGTCCCCACTGCGAAACACAATGGGCTTCGTCTATCGCAATCAAGTTAATCGGAAGATTTTTTATGCGATCCAAAATCCAATCCGATTGCAAACGTTCGGGAGATAGATACAAAAATTTGTAATTCCCAAACTGGCAATTGTCTAATAAATCAATCATTTCTTCAGAACGGATACCGCCTGTCAAGGCAATGGCTTTGATATTGCGTGCTTGTAAATTGGCGACCTGATCTTTCATTAATGCTACCAAAGGCGAAATCACCAAACAAATCCCATCTTTCATCAATGCCGGCACCTGAAAGCAGATTGATTTTCCACCGCCCGTTGGCAAAATAGCTAATGTATCCTTGCCGCTTACAACCGAATCAATGATTTCGTTTTGTAGCGATCGGAATTGATCGTGCTTCCAATATTTCTGAAGAATAGCTAGTGCTGTTTGCATAGATTTCAGGGCGCTACGTTGTAGTTGCAATGTAAAAGGGAATTGCTTTTACAAGGTATTTTTAGTTTGAAATTTGCTCTAAGATAAAAAGAATTCTTTTATCTACGGTATCTTTGGGAACCTCAATCAATTCGTAACCGTATTTTTCATAGGTCTCAACTAAATGATCGTGAATTAATTGCGCTTGTTCGAAGTTTTCATAGCGTTCTTGATCGCTCACATAGATATCCTCCCAAGGAGGTAAAATAAATATTTTGGAGTATATGTGCTCTTTACAAGCTGCGTCAAAAAAGGAAGGATAGCTGTCACCAATGTAATGCATATAAGCTAAAACATCAGGAATACCACGATCCAAAAACACAATATTATGGGGTTCTTGATGGGCATCAAGAAATTGTTTTTTTCGCCCTTCTAACAAGAGTTCGCTAAAAAGCAAAGGGTTTTCTAAAAACAATTGTTCAATTCCTTGTTGTTGTGCTTGGGCAGTAACTTGTCTAGAAATCTCAGGATAGCAACAATATCCATTTTCGACTAATCCGTCAATGATAGTTGTCTTTCCTGTTCCAGGGCCACCAATAATTACGATGATTTCTTTTTGCACTTTTTGTAAATAAGTCGCAAATTTACCTAAAGTAATTGGGATTTTAAAAATTAATCCTTTAGATAATTATCATTGATTTCAAAAAACAACTTGAAATTCTAAATTCTAAAATCAATACCTTATATTTGCGTTAATTTTATGCTTAGTAATGGATCAAGAAAAAGAAAATAAGACCGCTGAGTTTTACGAGAGATTAAAAGTAGAGTTGGACATGAGTAATACCTGGCCAGCAGAATATCTCTTTAAATTTATTGTTCCTTCAGTTGATGATAATGTCCAGCGAGTTGAAGATGCATTTGATTGCATGGGTGCTGTAATTAAAACTACGAAATCCAAAACCGGAAAATTTACCAGTGTTTCGGTAGATGTACAAATGAAAAACGCTCAAGAAATAATTGATAAATATATCGAAGTTTCGGTAATTGAAGGAATCGTTTCCTTATAAAATATGAATTCAAAATACACCAAAGAAAATGCGAATGATGTTGTACATCACTTGGAATACAATGCAGAGCGATCGCATTTGATTATTCCGGAGTACGGCCGTCATTTGCAAAAACTAATTGATCAAGCAACGGAAATTGAAGATGCTGAAGAGCGCAATAAAGCGGCTAAATACATCATTCAAGTGATGGGAACCTTGAATCCTCATTTGCGAGATGTTCCCGATTTTCAGCATAAATTATGGGATCAATTGTTTATTATGTCTGACTTTAAGTTGGACGTTGTTTCACCCTACCCAATTCCGTCTCGAGAAGTGTTACAACTGAAACCAGATGTGTTGCAATACCCACAAAATTTTCCAAAATACCGTTATTATGGCAACAATATCAAGTACATGATTGATGTAGCCAATAAATGGGACGAAGGAGAAATGAAGAGTGCTTTGGTAAAAGTGATTGCCAATCACATGAAAAAATCGTATTTAAGTTGGAATAAAGATACCGTGAAAGATGATGTTATTTTTGAACATCTTTACGAATTGTCTGATGGTAAATTGAATTTATTACAAAGTACAGAGGAGTTATTAAATACAACGGATTTACTGCGAACCAACAAACGGGTGTCGAATAAAATTTTGCCAGTAGGTCAACCAAAGATTCAAGGCAATAAAAACAACAATAAACCAGGAAAACCAAAACAGTTTCAAAAAAATAAACAAAAATAAATGGGAATTTTCAAAATCGAAGGTGGCATTCGTCTAAAAGGAGAAATCACACCACAAGGAGCAAAAAATGAGGCTTTACAAATACTTTGTGCTATTTTATTGACCCCAGAAAAAGTAACTATTAATAATGTGCCAGACATTATTGATATTAATAAACTGATTACTTTATTAGGTAATTTGGGAGTTAAAATTCAAAAAAATGGACCGAATTCTTATACGTTTCAAGCCGATGAGGTAAACGTAAATTACCTAGAAACAGAAGCTTTCAAAAAAGAAGGTGGCGCTCTTCGTGGTTCTATTATGATTGTTGGACCATTATTAGCTCGTTTTGGTAAAGGTTATATTCCAAAACCAGGTGGCGATAAAATCGGTCGTAGAAGATTAGATACTCACTTTGAGGGATTCATTAATTTAGGTGCCAAATTCAGATACAATAAAGAAGATCATTTCTATGGAGTAGAAACTCCTGCCGAAGGTTTACAAGGGGCTTATATGTTATTGGACGAAGCGTCTGTAACTGGAACGGCAAATATTGTAATGGCAGCTGTTTTAGCAAAGGGAACTACTTCAATATACAATGCTGCTTGCGAACCGTATTTGCAACAGTTGTGTAAAATGTTGAACTCTATGGGAGCCAAAATTACAGGTGTTGGATCCAACTTACTGACCATTGAAGGTGTGTCAAGTTTAGGAGGTTGTGAGCACAGAATTTTGCCTGACATGATCGAAATTGGAAGTTGGATTGGATTAGCTGCCATGACTAAATCAGAAATCACCATTAAAGATGTAAGCTGGGATAATTTAGGTGTAATTCCTAATGTGTTCAGAAAATTAGGTATCACATTAGAAAGACGCGGAGATGACATTTACATACCTTCTCATGTAGATGGTTATGAAGTCAAAACCGATATTGATGGTTCGATATTAACTATTGCTGATGCACCTTGGCCAGGTTTTACGCCAGACTTATTGAGTATTGTTTTGGTTGTGGCTACACAAGCCAAAGGTGATGTTTTAATTCACCAAAAAATGTTTGAAAGCCGTTTGTTCTTTGTGGACAAATTAATTGATATGGGTGCTAAGATTATGTTGTGTGATCCACATAGAGCAGTGGTGATTGGTCATGATTTCAAATCGCAATTAAAAGCGACTACCATGTCTTCTCCAGATATTCGTGCGGGTATCTCTTTATTGATCGCAGCACTTTCAGCAAAAGGGACTAGCACGATTCAGAATATCGATCAAATTGACAGAGGATATGAGCGTATCGATGAGCGTTTAAGAGCTATCGGGGCAAAAATTATTCGTGCCTAAATAACAAATAGTAAATAAGTAAATATCGTTTAGAGTCATTTTATTGCAAAATCTCTAAACGATATTTTAATTTATAAATCGTCATACAATGCCAAAAGTAGCAGCAGCAATTAAAGCGACTTATTTCAGTATTATTGGAAATACGGTTTTAGCCATTATCAAAGGATTAGCTGGCTTTTTTGGTAATTCGTATGCGCTTATTGCTGATGCAATAGAATCGACTACGGATATTTTTGCTTCCTTTTTAGTATTGTTTGGGATTCAATATTCCAACAAACCCGCCGATGAAAATCACCCGTATGGGCACGGAAGAGCGGAACCATTGATAACGTTTATAGTAGTGGGGTTTTTAATTACATCGGCAACAATTATTGCCTATGAAAGCATTATAAATATTGGCACAGCTCATGATTTACCTAAATCTTGGACTTTATACATTTTAGGTGCGATTATTCTATGGAAAGAATATTCTTTTCAATTGGTTTTGAAAAGGAGTAAAGAAACCAATAGTTCTTCTTTAAAAGCCGATGCATGGCACCATCGAAGTGATGCAATTACTTCAATAGCAGCATTTGTTGGAATTTCAATAGCACTTTTTTTAGGTAAAGGGTATGAATCTGCAGATGACTGGGCGGCTTTATTTGCCTCTGGATTTATATTGTACAATAGTTATCTCATTTTTAGACCTGCCTTAAGCGAGATAATGGATGAGCATGTCTATGATGATCTGATTGAAAATATTAGAACAGTATCCAAAACTGTAGAGGGAATTGTAGATACGGAGAAATGTTTCATTCGAAAGTCAGGTATGAAATACCATGTTGATTTACATGCGACTGTTAAAGCCACTATTTCGGTTAAAGAGGGGCACGACTTAGCGCATCAATTGAAAGATACCTTACGATCAGAAATTCCTGAATTAGGACATGTGTTAATTCATGTAGAACCAGACGATTCGAAATAAAAAAGGCGTTGCAAACTGCAACGCCTTTTTTATGGTTTCTATTGATTTATAAAAACGATTGAATTGCTAGGTCGTAACTGTTCAATCCAAATCCTAAAATTACTCCTTTGGCATTTCCTGAAATATAGGATTGATGGCGAAAACTTTCTCTTCCAAAGGTATTTGAAATGTGTACTTCAATTACTGGAGTGGTGATGGCTTTAACGGCATCTCCAATGCCAATAGAAGTGTGTGTGTAGGCACCAGCATTTAAAATGATTCCATCATACGAAAAACCTACTTCTTGAATTTTTCCAATCAACTCACCTTCAATATTGCTCTGAAAATAGTCGAATTCGATAGAAGAAAATTTTGCTTTTAATTGAACTAAATACTCTTCGAAGGATTGACTTCCATATACTTCAGGTTCGCGTTTTCCAAGAAGATTTAGATTGGGACCATTAACGATACAAATTTTCATAAGATTATATTTTTGTAAAAATAAAAAAACCGTTCCAATAAAAGAACGGTTCTGTAATAAATTGCTTTGTTATTAAAACATCAAACCAGCCGAGACTTGAAGTACTGAGTTTTTGACCTTAGCTTCTGGAGAGATATCGGTAAGACCTACTACATAGCGTCCTTGTAAGAACAATCCTTTTGTAATATGGATCGTTAAACCTCCACCAGCACCAAAATCTAGATTTTTCTGATCATTAATGGAAACGTCTTTCTTTTTGCTCATCAAAAAAGAAGCTTGCGGTCCAAAGTCTAAACTAAAGGTGTTGTTTAAATTTATTTTAGCCATAACTGGAATACTGATGTAGCCAATATCATTAGTAAAATCGTTAGCAACCCCTACTGCATCGTATTTAGCTCCTTGAGTTGAATATAATACCTCTGGTTGCAATGAGAAACGTTCTCCTAGTTTTACTTCAGCTAAAAGACCAATATGATAATTAGAAATAGCTTCTGTTTTATAATTAGTACTATTGACAGTAATAGCTGTACCATTTTGGTTGGCATAATTCACACCAGCTTTTAAACCTAGTTTGAAAAATTGTGCTTGAGAAGTAATTGAAAATGCTACTAATAAAAGACTTGTTAATACTATTTTTTTCATGGTTTTAAAATTTATTTCTTGTGATTTTAATTCAAAATATAACACAATACATAAGGTTATACACTTAAAAATTTCCTCACAAATGTAAGTATTTTACTTAAACGACAAATAGATTCTTTTCGTATTGTTATCCGGTACATTAGATAGAGCTAGTTTTTTAAAAATTGCGTTACTTTGTGAAGTGAATTGGACTTCCTATATAAAAAATTACCAATCCTATTTGAAAATCGAGAGAGGTTTGTCAAATAATACCATTGAAAATTATTCTTTTGATGTAGAGCGATTGTGTCTTTTTTTGGAGCAAAATCAAATTCAAGTTTCCCCGATTAACATTACCGAAGAAACAGTTCAGCAATTTATTTATAGTGTTTCAAAGCAAGTGAATGCCCGCTCTCAAGCCCGAATTATTTCGGGTTTAAAAAGTTTTTTCAATTATTTGGTTTTTGAAGATTATCGCAATAATAATCCGTTAGAACTTATTGAAACTCCCAAGACAGGAAGAAAACTTCCTGACACATTGTCCCTAGAAGAAATAGATGCATTAATTAATGCAGTTGATTTGTCTTCCAACGAAGGTGAGCGAAACCGAGCTATGTTAGAAACTTTATATGGTTGTGGACTTCGCGTTTCCGAATTGGTAAGTTTAAAAATATCCGATTTGTTCTTTGAGGAAGGATTTGTAAAAATTACAGGTAAAGGAAACAAACAGCGATTTGTGCCCATAGGCGATTTGACTCAAAAATACATTCAGTTGTATAAAGAGAATGTGCGAAATCATGTATCAGTCAAAAAAGGTTTTGAAGATACCCTTTTCCTGAATAGGCGAGGAGGTCAGCTTAGCCGCGCGATGATTTTTACCATCATTAAAGATTTGGCTGTCAAAGTCAATTTAAACAAAACGATTAGCCCGCATACGCTACGCCATTCGTTTGCTACTCATTTATTGGAAAATGGCGCTGATTTGCGTTCGATTCAATTGATGTTAGGTCACGAATCAATTACTACTACCGAAATATACGTTCATTTGGATAGAAAGTTTTTAACCGAAGTGATGAATACCTATCATCCTAGAAAGGATTAAATTAAAAAGTCCAAATTTCATATTTGAAATTTGGACTTTTAATATGTGAAATAGAGTTAATTATTTTGCGATGTTGACCGCTCTAGTTTCTCTAATTACAGTTACTTTTACTTGACCTGGATAAGTCATTTCAGTTTGGATTTTTTGTGAAATTTCAAACGATAAGTTAGATGCATTATCATCTGAAACCTTTTCACTCTCAACAATCACACGTAGTTCTCTACCCGCTTGAATTGCATAGGCACTTTTCACCCCATTAAATCCATATGCCACTTCTTCTAAGTCTTTCAAACGTTGAATGTAAGAATCCAATACTTGTCTTCTTGCACCTGGTCTTGCTCCAGAAATAGCATCACATACTTGGATAATTGGCGAAAGTAAAGATTTCATTTCTATCTCGTCGTGGTGGGCTCCAATGGCGTTGCAAACTTCTTCTTTCTCGCCGTATTTCTCAGCCCATTGCATACCTAATAAAGCGTGCGGTAAATCACTTTCTGTATCTGGCACTTTACCAATATCATGTAATAAACCGGCTCTCTTAGCTAATTTCACATTCAATCCTAATTCAGCTGCCATGATACCACAAAGCTTAGATACTTCACGTGAGTGTTGTAATAAATTTTGTCCGTAAGACGAGCGGTATTTCATTCTACCAACTACTTTAATCAATTCTGGGTGTAATCCGTGGATACCT
Source organism: Flavobacterium ammoniigenes (assembly GCF_020886055.1). Classification (NCBI taxonomy): domain Bacteria; kingdom Pseudomonadati; phylum Bacteroidota; class Flavobacteriia; order Flavobacteriales; family Flavobacteriaceae; genus Flavobacterium; species Flavobacterium ammoniigenes. Next base: position 1,264,212 of record NZ_AP025184.1, read on the forward strand.
AAATCAATTACAGTACGTTTACCCACTTCGATAATTTCGTCGTCAATTTGTTTCGCTGTTTTAGCTACCACTTCTTCAATACGTGCTGGGTGAATACGACCGTCAGTTACTAATTTATGCAATGACAAACGAGCAATTTCTCTACGCACAGGATCGAAACAAGAAAGTATAATTGCTTCTGGTGTATCGTCAACAATAATTTCGACTCCAGTTGCTGCTTCTAAAGCGCGGATGTTACGTCCTTCACGTCCAATAATACGTCCTTTTACATCATCCGATTCAATATTAAAAACAGAAACGCAATTTTCTACTGCTTCTTCTGTTCCTACACGTTGGATGGTATTGATGATAATTTTCTTAGCTTCTTGTTGTGCGGTTAATTTTGCCTCTTCAATTGTATCTTGAATTTGAGACATGGCTTGAGTTTTTGCTTCCGCTTTCAAGCCCTCAATTAATTGCTCTTTTGCTTCTTCTGCAGACAATCCAGAAATCACTTCTAATTGTTGCAATTGGCTTTTGTGCATTCTTTCTACTTCAGATTGCTTTTTCTCTAAAATTTCTAATTTAGAGTTGTATTCTAATGTTTTTGCTTCGTAATCGTCGTTTACTTTTTTGGCTTTAGCCAATTCATTAGAAATTTGAGATTCTTTGTCACGAACTCTTTTTTCTACTTCGGCTACTTTTTTGTCACGAGCTAAAATTACTTGTTCGTGTTCTGATTTTAATTCTATAAATCGTTCTTTGGCTTGAAGAATTTTATCTTTTTTAATGTTTTCTGCTTCAAAATTAGCGTCTTTGATAATTGATGCTGCTTCTTTTTTAGCTGATTTTATTAAGTTCGAAATGTTACTTTTTTCAATGATTTTTGCAATTGCAAAACCAGCTACTATTCCGACTATTCCGGTAATGATGATTGTTACTATGTTGTCCATGTTAATTAAAAATTGATGTATAAAAAAAGCCTACATTAGGTGCTTGTATAAACTCGAAAAGACAAGTTTTGAGCTAACTCACTGTTCAAGCTTCCTTACCAAAGTAGGGCATGCTATAGTAGTGACGATTCGCTCATTCTAAATTGTTAGTGTTGAGTTTACCAAATTGAACTAATGTAGGCAGTATCTTAGTCTATGTAAGAACGTATTATTTATTTGAGATATTGGTCTAAAATCGAATTGATTTTATTCAATCTTTCGATGGTTTCTACTCCATCAATGGCGTTATCGATTTGTTTTTGTTCTACTTGAGAAGCAAATTGTAAGGCACACATGGCCAATACATCTTGTTTGTCACGAACAGCATAATTTTCTTCAAATTGCTTAATCATGGTATCAATTTTTTTAGAAGCACTTCGCAGTCCTTCTTCTTGTGATGGGTCTACCGTTAATGGATAAACTCGATCTGCAATTGATATTTTTATTTTAAGCTTTTCGTCCATATTATTTAATCTGATAGCTGTGCTATGCAGTAATCAATTTCGCGAATTAATGAATTTATTTTAAGCTTAGTATCTCTTTTGTTTTCTTCACTGCCAAGCAATGAGTTGGCTATTTTGAGGGCTTCATACTCTTTTTTCAAAGTGTCAATCTCACGAGATTGGTTTTGTATGATCGTTGTAGTATTGGTTAATTCGGTCTTTAAATCTTGATTGATTTTCTCTAAACTAGCCATTCTAGTAAAGAGCTTTTCAATCTTATTTTCAAGAGTATCAATTATTTCCGCAATTACACTCATTAGTATTCCAATTCATTACTTAATCTTACAAAGTTAGTATTCCTTTTTATTAATACAATATTTTATTGGCTTTTTTATTCAAAAATTAGTAAATTATTACAAAACAAAGGGTTAAGGTTTTTGACTCTATTTCTGATTTTATTTGTGCATTTGTTTTTTTATCTTAGCCAAAATGAAATGTATGAGAATCTTTCTTTTTTATTTACTCTGTTGTAGTACTCTTTTTGCTCAAAATAATTTTCCAAAAGACTATTTTAGCCCGCCCTTGGATATTCCAATGCAATTGTCCGGTAATTTTGGGGAATTGCGACCGAATCATTTTCATGCAGGCTTTGATTATAAAACACAGCAAAGAGAAGGTTTGAAAGTATATGCATCTGCAGAAGGCTATGTTTCAAGAATAAAAATTTCAACTTTTGGGAACGGAAAAACGATTTACATCACACATCCTAATGGGTACACCTCGGTATATGCGCATTTGCAAAAAGCGGTAGGTCGAATTCAAGATTTTATCACGGCAACGCATTATAAAGAGCAGGCTTTTGAAATCGAAATGTATTTAAAGCCTGGAGAGATTCCAATTAAAAAAGGAGACTGGATTGCAATTTCAGGTAATACTGGGGCTTCTGAAGGTCCTCATTTACACTTTGAAATTCGTGATTCCAAAACAGAGTTTATCATCAACCCGATGTTATTCGGTTTTGATTCTGGTTGTAGAGACACCAAGAAACCTACAATTTCAGGATTGTATGTGTATCCTTTATTTTCTTCAACAGTTAACAAATCAAACCGACCTATAGTTCTAAATTACAGTTTACAAAAAGACGGTACTTATTTGTCAGATAAGGTTTTGGCCAATGGTCCTATTGGTTTCGGAATAACTGCGGATGATTACGATGATGTTTCGTTCAACAAGAATGGCGTGTATAGCGTGAATTCTTTTTTAAATGGACAACTTAAGTTTGGTTATCAGTTTGATACCCATTCATTTGACGATATGCGTTACGTAAATGCGCTCATTGATTATTCCAAATACAAGAAAACGGGTCAAAGAGTTCAGAAATTATTCATGAAAAACAAATACGGCTTGACTTTTATTACTTCTGATGCAACAAAAGGACAAGTAATTCCAACGCCAAATTTGGATAACGTTTATCGAATAGAAGTAGCTGATTTTTTTGGTAATAAAACTCAAATTACGGTACCGATACAATTTGATACCACTACCGCAATAATTCCTCAAGAGCCAACGGTTTCTAGCTATTTTATAAAAAGTACTGTAGATGCTGTTTTTGAAAAAGAAAATGCGTCAGTATTCTTTCCCGCGGGAACATTTTATGATGATTTTGAACTGAATTTTGATGTAAAAAACGGGATATTATTTTTACATGATGATAGCGTTCCAGCGCATTCAAATTTTACCATTTCATTGACTGATTCTACTTTGTCTAAAGAACTATTGGAAAAAACATTCATTGCAAGAATAGACAGAGATCAAATCAATTACAACACAACCTATAGAAAAGACAGTATTTTTAGTGCTAAAGTAAAGATATTGGGCAAGTACAAATTAGTAACGGATACGCTTGCTCCTAAAGTTACTATTGCTAAACCAATGGAAGGGAAATGGGTGAACCAGGATGCTATTCAAATACAAATTTCTGATTCGGGTTCTGGAATAAAAACATACAATGGGTTCTTGAATGATAGATGGGTATTGTTTGAATATGACAACAAGACCAAAACAATAACCCATTATTTTGCCGATGATTTTCTACTTAATGGCGCTAATGAGTTAAAAGTCATTGTAACCGATGCAATGGGAAATTCTACTACCTTTGAAACGCACTTTTTTAGAAATCTAAATACTAAATAGCACCGTTTGAAAACTATCCAAAAAGCAATTTTAAATTTACTATTTTTAGGAATAGGAATATCAACTTGGTCTCAAAATGCCAAGTTAAGAGGGATTGTTTTGGATGAATATAAGCAAGCGATACCCAATGTTTCGATATCAAATGGTGTTGTTGAAACTCAATCCAATTCGAATGGTTTTTATGAAGTGTCAATTCCGTCCAATAAAAAACTGACTGTTGTTTTTTCTCACATTTCGTTTAAATCAGCTTCAATAGTTGTGTTTTTAAAACCCAATGAAAGTATAGAGTTCAATCCTGTTTTGAATACCCTTCAAGAACAAATGAGTGAAGTAATCGTGACGGCTAAAAATACCAAACGTATTCAAGGTATAACATCCATTACACCGGAAGTTTTACGAAAAATTCCTGGAGCCAATGCAGGAGTAGAAAATATTTTAAAAACCTTAGCCGGTGTGAATTCTAATAATGAATTAAGTACACAATATGCGGTTCGTGGGGGCAATTATGATGAGAATTTAGTTTATGTTAACGAAATTGAAGTCTATCGTCCATTCTTAATTCGGTCGGGTCAGCAAGAAGGACTTAGTTTTACCAATACCGATTTGGTGCAAAACATTGATTTTTCAGCTGGAGGGTTTCAAGCCAAATACGGAGATAAATTGTCCTCGGTTTTGGATATAACCTATCGAAAACCATCATCATTCGGAGCCAATTTTGAAGCTAGTTTTTTAGGAGGGAGTATGGCTTTTGATGCAGTTTCCAAGAATAAAAAATGGTCTGCCGTAACTGGTTTTCGTTACCGAAATAATAGTCTTTTGGTTAAAAGTCAAGAAACCCAAACGAATTATACTCCCACTTTTGCGGACGTCCAAACTAATATTAATTACCAAGCTTCTGCCCAATGGCATTGGAGTTTTTTAGGGAATATTTCGAAAAATGACTACCGTTATCAGCCGTTAACACGCCAAACTAATTTTGGAACATTGGATCAACCCTTGGCACTTGTTGTCTATTATGAAGGGCAAGAAAAAGATCAATATGCGACTTATTTCGGAGCGATAAAATCTACTTTTAAACCTAATGATATAAGCGTTTTAAAATTTATTGGTTCCTTGTATCATACTACTGAGCAAGAGTATTTTGATATTTTGGCACAATATCGTCTTGGAGAAGTTGATGCAAATGTCGCCTCTGAAACCTATGGCAAAGTTGCGTATACCCGAGGAATCGGTTCACAGTTGAATCATGCTAGAAATAATCTTGATGCTTTAATAGCCAATATTGAAATAAAGGGTTTCCACGATTGGAAAAAAAATCAATTGGATTGGGGTGTCAAATATACTCGTGAATCCATTCGGGATCGGGTAGTGGAATGGGAAGTAATTGATTCGGCTGGATTTTCTATTCCGCCACCTATTGTCCTGCCTCTAAAAAACGAACCGTATTCGTTATATACTGGACCATTGGTTCCGTATCAAAATGTGCGAGCTACTAATTTTACCACGATCAATAGATTGTCAGGTTTTGCTCAGTGGAATTCAAAAAGTAGTATTGGAACTAGTACCATATGGTATAATGCGGGATTGCGTTTTCATCACTGGGAAGTTTCAGCTGCTGATGAAATTGGAAAATCGCAGCTGGTTTTGAGTCCAAGGGCGCAAATTTCTATCCAACCCAATTGGGATAAAGATATGCTGTTTCGTTTTTCAGGAGGAATGTATTATCAACCTCCCTTTTATAGAGAATTGCGGGATGCTAGTGGAATGGTTCAACCGAACGTAAAAGCACAGCAATCGGTTCATTTGGTTGTGGCCAATGATTATAATTTTAAAGTGTGGAATCGTCCGTTTAAATTAGTTTCAGAACTCTATTTCAAATCCATGTCGAACGTCAATACATATACTATTGATAATGTTCGAATTCGGTATGCAGCGAACAATTTGGCGAAAGCCTATGCTCAAGGTATAGACCTTCGACTGAATGGAGAATTTGTTCCAGGAACCGAATCCTGGTTTAGTTTTGGGTATTTAAAAACAGAAGAAAACAGCCAAAATAAAGGATATATTGCTCGTCCAACCGATCAATTATTAAAATTCGGATTGTTGTTTCAAGATTATATGCCCAATATTCCGAGCATGAAAGTCTATTTGAATTTAGTTTATAATACGGGTTTGCCAGGAGGTTCTCCTTCCTATTCGGATCCGTATGTGTACCAAAATAGATTGCGTGACTACCGTCGTGCGGATGTTGGTTTTTCTAAAATTGTTATCGATAATAAGGAAAATTCAATTCCAAAAAAGTGGTTAGGAAACTTCAAAGAGCTGGCCGTTGGTGTCGAGATATTTAATCTATTTAATAATCAAAATGCCATTACCAATACTTGGGTTAGAGATGTGTATTCCAAAAATCAGTATGCTATTCCCAATTACATGACTACGCGCGTCTTCAATATTAAATTGACGGCTAAATTATAGTTTAAATTAGGATATCACTTTCTAAATCTGATTTTTCAATAGCTATATCAAAACCCAATTTAGATACTAATTCGATCACCAAGTTTTTATACCAGTTTTCTGATTTCGGATGAATGTAAATTTTATCAATCAATTGGCTGATGTCTACATTAATTTTGATTCCATCATTGATGGTAATTGCTGTGTCCGAAGTATCCGAAATAATACGCACTTCGCGTTCGTATTGAAAACTTTTTCGTTTGAATAAAAAGGGGAAGAACAAATCGTCAAACGGAATGTATTCTTTTTTGTAATCAATATAATTGACTTGGCCAATGTATTGTTTCAAGTTTTTTTCGGGTTCTAAAGCTTTTTGCAAACGTCCAATAGTAGATTGTATCGCTAATCCTTCGCTGTTTTGGGTAAAGATTTGCCACATGGCAAAGGATTCGTATTCATTGATATGCCAACTACTAATCGCTACTTTTTCGCGATGGGTTTTGTAGTAATTTAAAAACTCGGGATTGTTAATAGCGAGCTTCTTTATTTCCTCAAAAGTAGGTTCGCTAAAGGTACCTTCGTATTGATCTTCAAATTTATCAGATCGGGACATGAATAATTTTTTCGAGAGCAGTAAATCCAAAAATTTAGACAAATCCAAGTACTTCCAAACAATAGTGTCGGGATCTTCTGGAAGTTTGATATTTGGACTCGTTAAATACATTACTCGAGCGATTGCATACTTACTAGTTTATTGTAAGTCCCATTCAAAGCAATTAATTCTTCATGTGTTCCTTGTTCTACAATTCGTCCTTTTTGCATTACCACAATTTTATGGGCTTTTTGGATAGTAGAAAGACGGTGAGCAATCACAATAGAAGTTCTGTTTTGCATCATATTTTCCAAAGCGACTTGTACTAATTTTTCACTTTCGGTATCCAAAGCTGAAGTAGCTTCGTCTAAAATCATAATGGGTGGATTTTTCAAAACGGCACGTGCGATAGAGAGACGTTGTTTTTGACCCCCCGATAATTTATTTCCGCTATCGCCAATATTAGTATGAATACCTTTGGGTAACTCTTTTACAAATTCGTAGGCATTGGCAATTTTCAATGCTTCAATGATTTCGTTATCGGTAGCGTCTTCTTTACCTAAGGCAATATTGGCTCTGATACTATCGTTAAACAATATACTATCTTGGGTAACCAACCCAATCATATTTCGAAGGGAATGAAGTTCTAATTGTTTAATCGCTATTCCGTCAATTTGAATACTACCTTCATTGACATCATAAAAACGAGTTAATAAATTGGCGATGGTACTTTTTCCACTTCCAGATTGGCCAACTAGTGCTACCGTTTGACCTTTCATTACATCTAGTGAAAAATCTTTCAAGACATTTTCATCTTCGTATTTGAAATTGATGTTGGTTATTTCAATTTTTGAATCAAAGGTGTCTTTTATAATTGCTTCATGATGATTTGTAATGGCATTCTCAATTTCTAATACTTCAAAAACTCGTTCGGCAGCAGCCAGACCATTTTTGACAGCATACGATGCTTTGGAAATGTTTTTTGCTGGAGTCAAAATGTTATACGATAGCAACATATAGACTAAGAACAAGGAGCCTTCTAAGGTTTTGTCAACCAAAACTAAGTTACCGCCATACCATAATAAAGTAGCAATGGTTACAATTCCCATAAACTCACTTAAAGGAGAAGCCAAGTTGTTTTTGTTTCCGATGCTATTAGTTAGTTGAAGTAAACGATCGATCGAATTGTCAAAACGTTTTTTGAATTGACTCTCGGCATTATAGCTTTTCACCACTTTGAGTCCACTTAAACTTTCTTCTACTAATGAGATGAAATATCCGCTTTCTTGTTGAGCACGAGTCGATTTGGATTTCAAACTTTTTCCGATTTTTGAAATTATAAATCCAGAAACAGGAATAAAAATAAAAACAAACAGCGTAAGATTTACACTAATATTAAGCATAGCAATTATCGTAAACACAATCGTTAACGGCTCTTTTACAATCAATTCTAAAATAGTAAAGAAAGAGTTTTGTACCTCGTTCACATCGCCGAGCATACGCGCCATGATATCGCCTTTTCTTTTTTCCGAATAATAGGAGATAGGCAAATCGATAATTTTATAATACATCTTTTGTCTCAAATCACGCAACACCCCATTTTTTAAATGCGTAATGTGATAGGATGCCAGATAATTGAATAAATTTTTAAACAAAAAAGTAACGATAACCAAAACGACTGCCAATAATAAAGCAAATTGAGGTCCTTGTTTTTGGTTCAAATCAGATATGGTGAAAAACAACCAATCTTTCCCAAATTGTCCTATGTCTTGTATGCCAGTGTACGTTGGTTCTTTAATTACCGCTGTACTTTTTTTAAACAACACTTCAAGTAATGGAAACATCGTAATCATAGAGAGTGTGCTAAACAAAGCATACAAAATATTAAATACTATATTCCATACAATATGCGATTGATAGGGTTTGGTAAAGGGGATTAGTTTTTTTATGTTTTGATCCATCTAGTTCAATTGCATTGCTGCGATTATATTTTTAATTTTTTGATCTAATTCGGCTTCTATGGCCTTGAAATTTTCGACTTTGTTCAAAGTAGTATTGACGCTGAAATAGAATTTTATTTTGGGTTCTGTTCCGCTAGGACGCGCACAAATTTTAGATCCGTCTTCCAAATAGTAGATTAATACATTTGATTTTGGGATGTTAATTGGTTCGATTTCGTTGGTTATTCGGTTTAACGAAGTCGAATTTTGATAATCATCAATGCACACGACACGTTGTCCATTAATTTCTTCCACTGGATTTTCACGTAAGTCAATCATCATTTGATTGATTTCGGCAAGACCATCAATTCCTTTTTTGGTTAACGAAATCAAATGTTCTTTGTAGCAACCAAAATCAACATATAAATTCAATAATTCTTGGTATAGCGAACTTCCAGATGCTTTTGCCAAAGCGGCAATTTCGCAAACCAAAAGCGAAGCGCCTACGGCATCTTTATCGCGCACTGCATCGCCTACCATAAATCCAAAACTTTCTTCTCCACCGCCAATGAATTTTTGGTTTGGGAAATCCTTAATCATTTTGGCAATCCATTTAAATCCGGTCAAACCTACCTTGCATTCAATTCTGTAAGCCGATGCCAATTCCAACATCATTGGAGTAGAAACAATTGTTGATCCTACAAATTCAGTTCCTGTAATTTTATCGGCACGTTTCCATTGTTCCAATAAGAAAGCGGTCATAATGATCATGGTTTGATTCCCATTCAATAAGGTCATTTTGCCTTCAGTATCTCTAACAGCAACTCCTAATCGATCGGAGTCAGGATCGGTACCAATTACGATGTCGGCATTAACTTCATCAGCCAATTTCATCGCCAATGCCAATGCTTCAGGCTCTTCTGGATTTGGAGATTTAACGGTTGGGAAATCGCCATTAGGTTCTGCTTGTTCTTTCACGCTATGAACTTGGGTGTAACCTGCTTGTGCCAAAACCGTTGGAATCGATTTTATTGAAGTCCCGTGCAGCGAAGTATATACTATTTTTAAGTTTTCTTTTGCTGCAGCTGGAGTCGTTGTAAAACTAGCATTGTCAATGGTTGATTGATGAAAAGCAGCATCTACTTCTTTGTCAATATATTGAATCAAATTATCATTGGCTTCGAATTTAATTTCGTCATAATTTAACGCCTCGATTAACTGAATAATTTCACCATCTTGAGGTGGGACTAATTGTCCACCATCTTGCCAATACACTTTGTATCCGTTATATTCAGGAGGATTGTGAGAAGCAGTTAATACAATTCCCGCATGACAATTCAGATGTTTTACAGCGAATGACAACTCGGGTGTAGTGCGCAATTCAGAAAATAAGAAAACCTGAATTCCATTGGCAGAAAAAACATCGGCAACCACTTTTGCTAAAGTATCACTATTGTGTCGGCAGTCATAAGCAATCGCAACACGTAAATTTTCGCCAGAAAACACTTTTTTCAAATAGTTAGACAAACCTTGGGTGTTTTTTCCTAAAGTATATTTGTTTATACGATTAGTTCCTACACCCATGACTCCACGCATTCCACCAGTGCCGAATTCCAAATTTTTATAAAAACTTTCTTCTAACTCTTTGGGAGCTGAAGTCATCATTTCTTTAATGGTATTTTTAGTAGCTATGTCAAAAGTCGGCGAAAGCCATTCGTTTACTTTGTCTAAAATAGTTTGTTTGATTTCCATTTTGTAATTATTTGGTATAACCAATCTTTTATTCGTTCTTGTTGTATTTGTTGTATTTGATTCGAATCCATCAAATGATTCAATGCTTTATAAATGTCTGGAAATTGCTGTTCAATTTCCGTAACTCTTTTTGTAAGTACTTCATATGTTAGCGCAAATTTTCGAAGCGAAACAAAACTGCGTATGATGGCAATGTTAATTTCAATAGTTTTTTCGTTATTCAAAACACTGGAAAGCATGGCGACTCCTTGTTCTGTAAAAGCGAAGGGAGTTGCAGCGCCTAATTTCCTTTTTGATGGTATCACAGATTGTGATACCAAATCATTTACTTCTTATTCAGTCAATTCAAACATGAAGTCTAGAGGAAATCGGTTTAGGTTTCTTCTGACGGCTTGTTTTACTATTCTTGTTTCCGTAGCATATAATTCAGCTAAATCAAAATCGAGTAATACTTTATAAACTCTGATTTCGATAATTTTTTGGGTAATGATTTGGGATTTGGGCATTCAATTCAAATTAGGGTTTAATTCAGTTCATTGGCAATTTTATAAAGTTCTTCGTTATTTTTAGTTCGAAGGATTATCTCACCCAAGAACCCAGCTAGGAATAATTGAGTTCCAATAATCATTGTGGTTAGTGCGATATAGAATAGGGGATTCTCAGTAACTAACATAGTATGGAAGCCTGCGTACAAACGGTACAATTTGACTCCAATGATTAATCCAGTTGATATGAACCCAATAATAAACATCAATACGCCTGCTGCTCCAAAAAAGTGCATCGGTCGTTTTCCATAACGCGATAAAAACCAAATGGTAATTAAATCCAAGAAGCCATTAATAAATCGGCTCATACCAAATTTGGACTCGCCGTATTTTCTAGCTTGGTGTTGTACCACTTTTTCGCCAATTTTATTAAAGCCAGCGTTTTTGGCTAAAACCGGAATATAACGGTGCATTTCGCCCGACACTTCCACATTCTTTACCACCACATTTTTGTAGGCTTTTAAGCCGCAGTTAAAATCATTCAAATACACACCCGATGTTTTTCGAGCCGCCCAGTTGAATAATTTCGACGGGATATTTTTCGCCACTACCGAATCGTAGCGTTTCTTTTTCCAACCTGAAACCAAGTCGTAGTTTCCGTTAATAATCATATCATACAAACCAGGAATTTCTTCAGGACTGTCTTGCAAATCGGCATCCATAGTAATTATGACATCGCCTTGAGCTTTGGCAAATCCAGCATGCAGGGCTTGCGATTTCCCAAAGTTTTTCATAAAACGAATTCCTTTTACATGAGGATTTTCTTGAGCAAATTGTTCAATATACTGCCAAGAATTATCGGTACTTCCATCGTCAAGAAAGATAATTTCGTAGGTGTAGTTATTGGTTTGCATCACTTTGATAATCCAAGTGTACAATTCGTTAAGCGATTCCTCTTCGTTAAGAAGCGGGATTAGTATGGATAGATTCATGTAGTTTTATTCTTGTGACTTGCTTTTGAAAAACGCGGCCATAATTAAGCCAATAATGGAGCTAATCAAGATACTGTAAACGGACCCTTTTAATAATTCAATTACAGAATAGGGATTGCTTTCATTCATTTTTGCAATCATTTCATTGATAGCTGCTGCAGGCGAATTGAATTTTTGCATCATTTCAACTGCATTTTTTATGGTGATTTCTTTTAAAGTATCTTGAATTGATGGGTCGATAACATTGAAAAGTAGAATATTAAATAGGGTTCCAATTAATGTCCCAACTACAGCAGAAATAAAATAAGTAGTAAAGGCATCTTTAAATACAAATACACCCTTCAACTCTTTCTTTGTTTTGGAAAGTAATACGATACTAATTGTTAGATAAATTACCATACTCACTACACCAATCCACCAAGAGACGAATAGATTTAAATCAATAGCATAGATAGTTGAGGTTATTAATGCAGATACAATTCCAGACAATACACCAAAAGTTAGTCCGTTCTTTTTAATAGTTTCATTTATCATGATGTAAAAATTTTAAAAATTAATCTACAAATATAGCAATTACTACATTATTAGTAACGAAAAATCGCGATTTAGCGATTGATAAAAAAAGTAAGACAAAGATTTGATTATTAAAAAATAAGTGTAAATTTGCAAACTCAAAATAATAATGTAAAAACAAAAAGTTATACTTGGTTTATACCTTTTCTGTTAGAAGAAAAGCTTCAAAACACAATTATAATTGAAACTAATAAAAAAGAATTACGATGAAAAAAGGTGTACACCCAGAAAATTACAGATTAGTTGCTTTTAAAGACATGTCAAATGATGATGTTTTTATTACTAAATCTACTGCTGAAACTAAAGAAACTGTCACTGTTGACGGTGTAGAATATCCAGTTGTAAAAATGGAGATTTCTAGAACTTCTCACCCTTTTTACACAGGTAAATCTAAATTAATTGATACTGCAGGTCGTATCGATAAATTCAAAACTAAATACGCGAAACACGTTAAATAATTTTAATTCGTTTCTTCTTATACTAAGCCTCACAATTTGTGAGGCTTTTTTTATGTAAAAACTTTGTAACTTTGACCACTTATAACTTTGAAATTTTTCAAAATGAATTACATCCTTTTTGACGGTCCTGCTCGAAATGCACTTTTGCCCTTCACTTTTACCCGGCCAGTAGCCGATATTTTAATCGGAATTTTGACGATCCGCCAAAAATGGGAAGCCTATTTAGGTTCAACCACCACCACCTTGACCGAAGACTACCTTACCGATAAATTCCCTATGGTAGAAATGGAACAAAATGTGATGATCAACGCTTCATTTTTGCCAACTGCTACTTTGGTTGACATGATTCAGAATTTGGAATCCAATCAAGCTATTTTTAAAGGTGAAGAAGTGATTGCTTTTTATACCAATGAAGAGCAAGAAGAAGTTGATTTTGACACCTATGAAATACTTGAATATACAGATGACTGTATAACCGTAGCTCACACTTGGGATATATTTGCCAAAAACGATGCAGCGCTTCGTGCTGATTTTGCGTTTTTGACTCAAGATAGAAAATCGCAACCGATTCCAAAATCAGTGAATGTAATGGCACCCGAGCATATTTTTATAGAAGAAGGAGCCAAATTAGAGTTTGTTACTTTAAACGCATCTACAGGGCCAATTTATATTGGTAAAAATGCTGAAATTATGGAAGGCTCTGTAATTCGTGGACCTTTTGCTTTGTGCGAAGGAGCTGGAGTAAAATTGGCGACAAAAGTCTATGGTGCAACAACCGTTGGGCCGTATTCTAAAATTGGAGGCGAAGTGAATAATTCGGTTTTATTTGCCTATTCGAATAAAGGGCATGACGGATTTTTAGGTAATTCTGTTTTGGGTGAATGGTGTAATATTGGCGCAGACAGTAATAATTCCAATCTTAAAAACAACTACGAAGAAGTAAAATTATGGAGTTACGAAACCGAAGGTTTTGCTAAAACGGGCTTGCAATTTTGTGGTTTGATGATGGGTGATCATAGTAAGTGCGGAATCAATACGATGTTCAATACCGGAACTGTTGTAGGAGTAAGTGCGAATATTTTTGGTAGTGGTTTTCCTCGCAATTTTGTACCTAGTTTTTCTTGGGGAGGCGCCGCTGGATTTACTACCTATGTAACTAGTAAAGCTTTTGCTACCGCAAAATTAGTAATGAGCCGCAGAGATGTGGAATTTGACCAAAAAGAACAAGCCATTTTAGAACACGTCTTTGAAGAAACCAAAAAGTGGCGAAAAGAATAACAGATTAGAATACTTTATAAAAAAAAACTCGCATCAATTGATGCGAGTTTTTTGTTTTTACTTGACTCTAATAAAATGGTCTTTCAACTTGATTTCTTTCATTCGTTTGTCATCAGGATTTTTTCTATACAATATAATCTCACTTTTGTTATAGCCAGTAATCAAACTCAATTTTGTGATAATAGAATTTAACGTATTTTCTCTACGTTTTGTAATACTTGAATAATTTTCTGATAAATCGGCTTGTTCAAATAAATTGTTTAACGAGTTGATCGGGATATATTCAGATTGATTGTGAATCAAATGCAAAATTATTTTTAATTCATTTGTATCGAAAGCATCAATAACTTTACTTTTAAATTGCAATTGTTGGGAGTTGTTGTCAAATAGAATACTCTTGTGTTGAATCAATTTATTTTTGAATTTTGACTTGTAAAATAGATAGGATAAAAAGACAACTATTGCTAACAACACAAAGGAATATATCCATTTTTCAAATGGGTTGGTAATAAAAGTTTCGGTCTGAATTGGATTATGTAATATAGTATTGAGTTTTATTCGAATGATTTTAGTTTTTACCGAAGTGCTTAAGAAATGAACAACAACAAGTTCTTGAGATTTCTCATCAAAATACAACGATTTAATATTAAATACTGATGGTAATATGTATTTTTTAATAGTATTGGTTGTTATATCAATCTCTAGTAGTTTATTGTCAGCTCCTCGGCTAATCATGTACATTTTGGACCCAAATTGGAAATTAAAATAGCAATCTGTCGAGTTGTATTTAGGGTTGTATATTCCTTCTTTACTCCATGACATAGTTTTAAGGTTCAGTTTCCAAACAATGTTGTCACTAGGGACTTGTCCAAAATAAAAATCTTTAGAATTTTCGGATAATCCACCAAAAATATACAAATTATCTCCCATTAAAATTTTATTGGCATCACGTCTCAAAGAAGGAAATTCACTTCCAAAAGTTTGAATAGCGATCCATTCTTTTGACTTAAATATATATTTTGTCAATATGTTTTTGAAGGTAAATAGGCCATAACCTCCAAAATAGTAGATTTCATTTTTGTAAACAAAAGTGGTAGCCCCAAATTGATTTTGATGTAAAAAAGAATTATCTATTCTAATTATGGAGTCATTTCTCCATTCTAAAACTGGACCACAACCATTGTGTGCAAAATAATTTTTATTACCGATCGTGAAAGCATTGTATCTTGATATTATTTCTGGATAACTAGTATGCTTTAAAAGCTGAAGTTTTTTAGGTGTGTTTTTATAATAGACAGAATCACTTTCAATTACGATTGCTTGTCGGGATCTTGCATCTTGAAAAAGATACGTTTCTCCTTTGTATTGATCCATTTGTGCAGCCCCTTGAATAGAAATGAGCAATGCAAAACAGTAGAAAATATTTTGGATCCGGTTCATAGATTTAGAATTGGTTCAAATAGTTTTCTAATATACTATTTTTATTACAATTTACAAAGCGGGAACACTATCTGGAAGTAAGTTTCTTCTAATTTCACTAATAAGACTAATATAGTCATATTTTAATTTTTTAGGAATGCGTTTTTCAATAACGACATTGTTTTTCAAAATAATTTGAAGTCGGTAGGTTTTAAAATCTAAGGTATTGATCACGATAAAATTAATACAGAAAATAAGCATTGAAAAAATAGACAATTCCATATTGAGGTATTGCATGCAGAAAAGTGTAAAAATAAAGTACCCAATCAAAAAGGTTTTTAGGATTAATTTTCGTTTCCGAATACAAATATGAATTTTGGATACATCTTCAAAAGAGATTTGTTCTTTATTTTTTGAAGTGGGATTCTAAATAATGCCTGTTTTAACAAGGCTAATGATGGTAGTGGTTTCTTTTGTAATCATATTCTTCGATTAAGTAACATTTTTACTTTTGTAAATTTCTGTAATTATGGTTGTCTATCTTGAAATAATGCACGAAACAATATTTTCTACTATTTATATTTTGCAATTGCATGATTATCAATATATTTTAAAAATCTATTTATCGTATCCTTTTGTTTTAATTGTCTATTTAAACTATTTATTTGACATAATTTTTTGGTTTTGAATGCTCTAACGATCTATTTTGAATTGCATAACAATAAATCTTTACGATTAGTCTGCAAACAAAGACTGATTTAAATTATATTTGCGCCTTTAAAAACGGGAGGTCGAATTAGTGACTTTTCCAACATATAAACCCTTTACGCAATGATTACAGTTAACGATATTTCGGTGCAATTTGGCGGAACTACACTTTTTAGTGAGGTTTCTTTCGCCATTAATGAAAATGATAAAATTGCCCTTATGGGTAAAAATGGAGCGGGAAAATCAACGCTTTTGAAAATTATTGCAGGACAAAGTAAACCTTCAACAGGTTCGATTTCGGCACCTAAAGAAGCGGTGGTAGCTTATTTGCCTCAGCACTTATTGACTACCGATGGCGCTACTGTAATGGAAGAAGCATCCAAAGCCTTTGGTGAAATTTTCAAAATGAAAGCCGAGATTGACGAAGTAAATGAGCAATTGACCGTTCGTACCGATTATGAAAGTGATGAGTACATGAAGTTGATTGAGCGTGTTTCGGACTTAAGTGAGAAATACTATGCTATTGAAGAAGTGAATTATGAAGCTGAGGTAGAAAAAATATTAATTGGTTTGGGATTTGTTCGTGACGATTTTACTCGTCAAACTTCAGAGTTTTCGGGAGGTTGGAGAATGCGAATTGAATTGGCAAAAATTCTTTTACAGAAACCGGATTTGATTTTGCTAGATGAGCCAACAAACCATATGGATATTGAAAGTATTCAATGGTTAGAAGATTTTTTGATTAATCAAGCGAAAGCAGTCGTTGTGATTTCTCACGATAGAGCCTTTGTAGATAATATTACTAATCGTACCATTGAAGTAACTATGGGACGAATTTATGATTACAAAGCCAAGTATTCTCATTATCTAGAATTGCGAAAAGACCGTCGTATGCACCAACAAAAAGCTTACGATGAGCAACAAAAAATGATTGCCGACAACAGAGCCTTTATTGATCGTTTTAAAGGAACGTTTTCTAAGACCGATGCGGTACAATCGCGTGTGAAGATGTTAGAGAAACTTGAAATTGTTCAAGTAGACGAAGTAGATACCTCGGCTTTGAAATTGAAGTTTCCACCAGCGGCTCGTTCTGGTCAATATCCAGTAATTGTTAAAGAGTTGTCTAAATCCTATGGCGATCATGTGGTATTCAAAGATGCTAATTTAGTTATTGAGCGCGGGCAAAAAGTAGCCTTCGTTGGTAAAAATGGTGAAGGAAAATCGACTATGATCAAAGCCATCATGAAAGAAATTGGTATTGATAGCGGTAGTGTCGAAATTGGTCACAACGCCCAAATTGGTTATTTTGCACAAAATCAAGCGGCTTTATTGGATGGCAATGCATCGATATTTGAGACTATTGACGATATAGCGGTAGGTGATGTTCGAACCAAAATTAAAGATATTTTAGGGGCGTTCATGTTTCATGGTGACGATGTTACTAAGAAAGTGAAAGTACTTTCTGGAGGAGAAAAAACACGTTTAGCAATGATAAAACTATTGTTAGAACCAGTGAACTTATTGATTCTGGATGAGCCTTCGAATCATTTGGATATGAAGACTAAAGACATTATCAAAGAGGCCTTAAAAGATTTTGACGGAACGTTAATTTTAGTGTCACACGACCGTGACTTCTTAGACGGTTTGGCAACTAAAGTGTTTGAATTTGGAAACAAAAGAGTGGTAGAACATTTCGAAGATATCGCTGGATTCTTGGCGCATAAGAAAATGGAGAGTTTGAGAGAAATCGAAAAGTAGTTTTTGTTGCAACTTAATTTCTTTGTGCTGTTGGAATCAATTTTTCTGATTAATATCCTTATTTTTACCCTGAAGTAATGTTTTTTCGATAATGGATACCAACAAGATTTCGGTGTATTGCATGCCTGGATTAGCGGCTAGTTCGCTAATATTTGAGCGCATTGCCTTGCCAGAAACGCATTTTGAAGTCCATCTTTTAGATTGGGAATTACCCATTGGAGACGAATCATTGCCAGCCTATGCCGAACGAATGTCGAAAAAAATTACAGCACCTAATCCGGTTTTGATTGGGGTTTCTTTCGGAGGGATTTTGGTGCAAGAAATGGCGGCCTATTTGAATCCGCTGAAAGTCATAATTATTTCAAGTGTGAAATCGAATGTCGAATTTCCACGCCGAATGAAAATTGCCAAAACCACTAAAGCGTATAAATTAATTCCGACTTCCATTTTTTCGAACATAGAAAAGTTAAGTGCTTTTTCTTTTGGAAAATCCATAGGGCAACGATTGAAATTATACGAAAGGTATCTCTCTGTTCGCGATGTGCATTATCTAGACTGGGCTATTGAACGCGTTTTATTGTGGGATAGAACACGAGTGGATCCCAATGTGATTCATATTCACGGCGATGCCGATGAGGTGTTTCCTTTACAATATATTAAAAACTGTATTGTCGTAAAAGGAGGAACTCATGTACTGATTTTAAGTAAATACAAATGGCTTAACGATAACTTACCCTCGATTATTGAAGGTACTTTTTAGTTGGTTAATCATATAAAGACAAAATAAATGAATAAAAAAACTACAACCATTCGTAAATCGATTCTATTAATCGGAATTGTCCTCATCAGCGGACTGTTTATTTTTGCATCTAAATTAGAATTGCCTTCCAATTGGATAGCCCGATTTAATCCAAATTATTTTCCGGCTAAAATTGATTTTGCAGGCGAAGCAGTGCCGTTGCAAATCGCCGATGTGCAAGAGCGTTTGGATAGAGAATTGTTGGTCAATAAACATTTGAATGCGTCAACGCTTTTGATTTTGAAAAGAGCGCGTCGTGCTTTTGCGGTAATTGAACCTATCTTAAAGAAAAATGGTGTCCCTGACGATTTTAAATATGTAGCCGTAATTGAAAGTGGTTTGGTAAATGTAATTTCTCCGGCAGGAGCTAGAGGTGTTTGGCAATTTATGCCGGATACGGCTAAAGAAATTGGTTTGGAAGTGAATGAGAATATAGACGAACGTTACCATTTGGAAAAAGCAACAGAGGCAGCTTGCGCTTATTTTTTGAAAGCCAAAGAGAAATTTGGGAATTGGACTTTAGTAGCCGCTGCGTATAATGCGGGTGGAACTGGAATCAAAAAGCAATTGGATAGCCAGAAAGTATCTAGTTATTATGATTTGTTGTTGAATGACGAAACCTCTCGTTATGTTTTCCGAATTTTAGCCTTGAAACAAATCATGCAACATCCAGAACAATATGGTTTTCCTATTACAGAGGAAGAGCAATACAAAATTGTAGCTACGAAGAAAATTGCTATTGATAGTTCGGTAACTGATTTAGCTAACCTGGCGATGCAACAAGGAATTAATTATAAAATATTGAAAATTCACAATCCGTGGTTGCGCACCACTAAGATGGTGAATCCTACCAATAAAAAATACCAGTTGGAAATTCCACTGGAAGGATACTAAAAAAAAGAGGCGATGTACATCGCCTCTTTTTTTTGTCTTATATTTTTTTCATTTGCTCTTTCATCATGCTGATTTGATCTTTCAACATGTTTTGTTTGTCGAGTTTTTTGGCTTCATTCAAAAGTGAGGTGGCTTCTAATTTTCTTCTTCTCGACATGGCAATTCCGGCTAAGTTTAATTTGGCTACAGCCAAATCCATATCCATTGACAATCCTAACTCTATCGCTTTTTTGAAAAATTTCTCGGATTGGTTGATGTTGGTTTGTGACAACATAATACCGTGCAGGTAATTAAAGTATCCTTGTTGTTTTTGAACCAAAGCGCCTTCCGGATTTTTGATTTTATCCAACCAACTTTTAGCCCCTTCAAAATCTTGTTTTCTCAACTTTAAGAAAGCCAATAAGATGAATTCGTTTTTGAAATATAAAAAAACAGGAATAGCACTCACTAATAAAAGGAAGATTCCATTTCCGATGTTACTTTCAGTAAATTGCCAAATGCCAGTAGCGACGATAAGTCCGGCAAGAATAAGTTTGATATTTTTGTGAAACATAATAGTATTGAATTTATGGTTGCAAAGATAGTAAAAGGAATTAAAAATATTTTTATAAAACTACTTGCTAGAAAAAAAAGTCTTTGTATATTTGCACTCGGTTTTGGAATAACGGTTATTCAAAAACTAGAAGACATATAAATAAAGATTTTAAAGATACAAACCAATGAGCAAAAGAACGTTTCAACCATCGAAAAGAAAAAGAAGAAATAAACACGGATTTATGGACAGAATGGCTTCTGCTAATGGAAGAAAAGTTCTTGCAAGAAGAAGAGCTAAAGGAAGACATAAATTGACTGTTTCTAGCGAACCTAGACACAAAAAATAATGGTTATTCTATAATCAACATTAAGCCGTTACTATTTTTTAGTAACGGCTTTTTTTTGAAAATTTAAACTAACTATCTTTGATTTAGACTTTTAAACAGTATCTCAAATAAGTTTTTTATCTTTAAAAAGTTTACAACAACACACAAATTATACTACAATGCCAAAAGACACATCCATTAAATCCGTTTTGATAATAGGTTCAGGTCCTATTGTAATTGGTCAAGCTTGCGAATTTGATTATGCAGGATCGCAATCAGCACGTTCTATTCGTGAAGAAGGAATCGAAGTGATATTAATCAACTCGAATCCAGCTACCATTATGACTGACCCATCGATGGCCGATCATGTTTACTTAAAACCACTGACCACCAAGTCGATTATTGAAATTTTGAAAGCGCATCCTCAAATTGATGCGGTTTTGCCAACCATGGGTGGACAAACGGCTTTGAACTTGTGTTTGGAAGCTGAAGAAAAAGGTATTTGGGAAGACTTTGGAGTACGATTGATTGGTGTTGATGTGAACGCCATTAATATTACCGAAGACAGAGAGCAATTCAAACAGTTGCTTGAAAAAATTGGAATTCCAGCCGCACCTGCCAAAACAGCAACTTCATTCTTGCAAGGAAAAGAAATTGCTCAAGAATTTGGCTTTCCATTGGTAATTCGTCCTTCGTTTACCTTAGGAGGAACAGGAGCTGCTTTTGTGCATAGTAAAGAAGAATTTGACGAAAAGTTAACCTACGGTTTGGAAATGTCACCAATCCACGAGGTGTTGATTGACAAGGCTTTGTTGGGATGGAAAGAATATGAATTAGAATTATTGAGAGATAAAAATGATAATGTCGTGATTATCTGTTCGATCGAAAATATGGACCCAATGGGAATTCATACTGGAGATTCGATCACGGTAGCACCAGCAATGACCTTATCGGATACTACCTTCCAAAAAATGCGTGATATGGCGATTTTGATGATGCGAAGCATCGGAAATTTTGCTGGAGGTTGTAACGTACAATTTGCGGTTTCACCAGACGAAAAAGAAGATATTGTTGCGATTGAAATTAATCCACGTGTATCTCGTTCATCAGCATTAGCATCAAAAGCAACGGGGTATCCAATTGCTAAAATTGCTTCGAAATTAGCTTTGGGCTACAACCTTGACGAATTGCAAAACCAAATTACAAAATCAACTTCGGCTTTATTTGAGCCGACTTTGGATTATGTAATTGTGAAAATACCACGTTGGAACTTCGATAAATTTGAAGGTGCCGATAAGACTTTGGGTCTTCAAATGAAATCAGTAGGTGAGGTGATGGGAATTGGACGTTCTTTCCAAGAAGCTTTACACAAAGCCACACAATCATTGGAAATCAAAAGAAATGGTTTGGGCGCTGACGGAAAAGGATATACGAATTACGAACAAATCATCGATAAACTGACGCATGCAAGTTGGGATCGTGTTTTCGTAATTTATGACGCCATTGCGATGGGAATTCCTTTGAGTCGTATTCATGAGATCACAAAAATAGACATGTGGTTCTTAAAACAATACGAGCAATTATTCACTTTAGAAAAAGAAATTGCTACTTACAAAGTAGATTCTTTACCTAGAGAATTATTGTTAGAGGCCAAACAAAAAGGTTTCTCTGACAGACAAATTGCACACATGATGGGTTGTTTGGAAAGTCAAGTACATACCTTGCGTATGGACATGAAAATCAACCGAGTATTTAAATTAGTAGATACTTGTGCTGCCGAATTTAAAGCACAAACACCATACTATTATTCTACTTTTGAGGCCGAAATTGAAACGCCAAGCGGAGAACGTTATGTTCACAACGAAAGTGTAGTTACCGATAAAAAGAAAATTATTGTTTTAGGGTCAGGCCCAAATAGAATTGGACAAGGAATCGAATTTGATTATTCTTGTGTTCACGGGGTGTTGGCGGCCAAAGAATGTGGTTACGAAACCATCATGATCAACTGTAATCCAGAAACAGTTTCAACTGATTTTGATACGGCTGATAAATTGTATTTCGAACCTGTTTTCTGGGAGCATATTTATGATATTATCCAACACGAAAAACCAGAAGGTGTAATCGTGCAATTAGGAGGTCAAACGGCCTTGAAATTGGCAGAAAAATTATCGAAATATGGAGTAAAAATCTTAGGAACTAGTTTTGATGCTTTGGATTTAGCCGAAGACAGAGGACGTTTCTCTGATTTATTAACCGAGTTGAATATCCCTTTCCCAAAATTTGGAATTGCTGAAACTGCTGACGAGGCTTCTGCTCTTGCCGACACTTTGGATTTCCCATTGTTAATTCGTCCTTCTTATGTATTAGGAGGTCAGGGAATGAAAATTGTGATCAACAAGCAAGAATTAGAAGAACACGTAATCAATTTGTTGAAATCAATTCCAGGCAATAAATTGTTGTTAGATCATTATTTAGATGGTGCTATCGAAGCGGAAGCAGATGCTATTTGCGATGCAGATGGTAATGTATACATCATTGGAATCATGGAGCACATCGAACCTTGCGGAGTTCACTCTGGGGATAGTAATGCGACTTTGCCACCATTTAATTTAGGTGAATTTGTAATGCAACAAATCAAAGATCATACACATAAAATTGCCGTAGCTTTAAAAACTGTTGGTTTGATCAACATTCAGTTTGCTATCAAAAATGATATTGTATACATCATTGAGGCCAATCCAAGAGCGTCTAGAACAGTTCCATTCATTGCTAAGGCGTATGGCGAACCCTATGTAAATTATGCGACTAAAGTAATGTTAGGTGCAAATAAAGTAACCGACTTTAACTACAATCCTCAATTGAAAGGCTATGCGATTAAACAACCGGTTTTCTCTTTCAGTAAATTCCAAAATGTGAATAAAGCATTAGGACCAGAGATGAAATCGACAGGAGAAAGTATCTTGTTTATTGACGATTTGAAAGACGATCAATTTTATGAATTGTACTCTAGAAGAAAAATGTATTTGAGTAAATAATACTTGAATCTTAGAAATAAAAAAGCCTCTAATCAGAGGCTTTTTTTATGGAATTAAATCAAGGGAGAACGATTCTTTCTAAAAATATTATTCCGTACCTTATTAAATTAGCTTCTTATCTTTTTTTATTTTACTTTTGTTTAATTAAAATTAAAAAAGAATGAACAACGTTAAGAACGTATTCAGTATCAAAGACCTTGAAAATTTATCAGGTATTAAAGCACATACGATTCGTATTTGGGAAAAGAGATACAATATCTTGGAACCCATGCGCACGGATACCAACATTAGGTTGTATGATCTAGCCAGTTTGCAAAAGTTGCTCAACATCACTTTGCTTCACGATTACGGCTACAAAATATCTAAGATTGCCACCTATCCACCAGATACAATACCCACTTTAGTTCGTGAGATTGTGACCAATAAAACAGCCAAAAGTCACGCTTTGAGCGAATTTAAAATGGCCATGATGAATTTTGATCAAGAGTTGTTTTTTAACACATACAATTGGTTGATGGCTGAAAAATCGTTTCAGGAAATCTTTTACGAAGTGTTTTTGCCTTTAATGCAAGAATTAGGAATGTTGTGGCAAACAGATACCATTTCGCCAGCACACGAGCATTTCATTACCTTTTTGATCAAACAAAAATTATTGATTCAAACCGAACAACTTCAGGTATTAAAGCCAAGAAAAACCGATAAGGTTTTTGTTTTGTCTTTGCCAATGAATGAAATTCACGAATTGGGATTGATGTATTTGAATTATGAAATTCTTTCTAAAGGTTATAAAACGATTTATCTTGGCGAAAGCATGCCGATTGAAAATTTGAAAGATTTAAAGAAACATTTCGACTCCATTGTTTTTGTTTCGTACCTTACAGTACAACCCGATAAAGATTCAGTTAATGATTATGTCAGCAGAATGAAACAAGAACTAGAAGACGAGACTACCCAATTATGGTATATAGGACGAATGGTTGAACATATAGACCTTAGTACTCTGTCAAATAATATGCTGGTTTTCAATTCTATAGATTCTTTGGTAGGAGTTATTAAATAATAATTAGAAATAATAAGTAAATGAATCAAACCAAAATAATAACAATAATAGGTTCTGGATTTTCGTCTTTGGCGGCAGCAAGTTATTTAGCTCAAAGTGGTCATCAAGTAACGGTTTATGAAAAAAATGCTACCATTGGTGGTCGTGCCCGTCAATTAAAAAGTGATGGTTTTACTTTTGATATGGGGCCAAGCTGGTATTGGATGCCGGATGTATTTGATCGTTTTTTTGCTGATTTTGGAAAAAAAACGACAGATTATTATGAGTTGATTAAGTTGTCTCCAGCCTACAGAGTCTATTTTGGGATCAACGAATTCATTTCAATTGCTGATAATTTACCTGAAATTATTGCCACTTTTGAATCAGTTGAAAAGGGTAGTGGTGCTGTTTTGGAACAATTTATGGCCGAGGCGCGATCCAATTATGATATTGCAATTAAAGACCTAGTTTACCGTCCGGGAGTATCTCCTTTGGAATTGATCACTTTGGAAACGGCCAAAAAAGTAGGGCAGTTTTTCAGTAACATCAGTCGTGATGTTCGCAAGAAATTCAAGAATGAAAAGTTAATTCAAATCTTAGAATTCCCAGTTTTGTTTTTAGGGGCTAAACCTTCAGATACGCCTTCTTTTTATAGTTTCATGAATTATGCCGATTTCGGATTGGGTACTTGGCATCCAAAAACAGGTATGTTTGATGTAATTCGTGGCATGGAAAGTTTGGCTACCGAATTAGGAGTGAAATTTGTAACCAATGCGGCTATTGAAAAAATAATCGTTGACAATAAAACCGCCAAAGGAATCGTAGTCAACGGTCAAACCATCTATTCGGATGTGGTATTAAGTGGAGCCGATTACCATCATACAGAAACCTTATTGGAGGAACAACACCGCGCTTATTCTGAAAAATATTGGGATAGTCGAGTATTTGCGCCTTCTTCTTTGTTGTTCTATGTGGGTTTCAATAAAAAAATAGAAAACATTTCGCATCACGCTTTGTTCTTTGACACCGATTTTAATCAGCATGCTGTAGATATTTATGACAGTCCAAGATGGCCGGCAGAGCCTTTATTTTATGCTAATTTCCCTTCTTTAACAGATCCTTCGACTGCTCCTGAAGGAATGGAGTCAGCCTTTTTCTTGATCCCGTTAGCTCCAGGAATTGAAGATACTGAAGCATTGCGTGAAGAATATTTTTATAAAATCATGGATAGATTTGAGTCGGTGACCGGACAAGAAGTTAGAAAAAATATTATCTTTAGACGATCTTTTTGTAAAAATGATTTTGTCCAAGATTATAATTCCTATAAAGGGAATGCCTATGGAATGGCCAATACCTTATTACAAACTGCATTTTTAAGACCCAAATTAAAAAGTAAAAAAGTAGAAAATCTTTTTTTTACAGGTCAATTGACTGTTCCTGGACCAGGTGTGCCTCCCGCCTTAATTTCTGGAAAATTAGTGTCAGAATTAATTAATAAACAATTTTCAAAAGCATAACATGAAGCAGTTATTTGACGACGTATCTTTTAAATGCAGTAAGCTAGTAACCAAAAACTATAGTACTTCATTTTCATTAGCAGTCTACATGCTTTCACCAAGCATCAGAGAGGCTATTTATAGCGTATATGGATTTGTTCGTTTTGCGGATGAAATTGTGGATTCTTTTCATGGTTACGAAAAAGAAACCTTGATTCATGATTTTGAAACTGAATATTATAAAGCCTATCATTCTGGAATTAGCTTGAATCCTATTTTGAATTCGTTTCAAATTACGGTGAAACGCTATAACATCTCAGATGATTTGATTCAGGCTTTTTTGAAAAGTATGAAATTGGATTTGGTGAAAACCGAATACCACAGCAAAGAAGAGTACGAAGAATACATTTATGGTTCTGCTGATGTTGTTGGTCTAATGTGTTTGAAAGTGTTTGTGGATGGCGATATAGAGAAATACAATTTGTTGAAGGACGAAGCAATGCGATTGGGATCGGCTTTTCAAAAAGTCAACTTTTTACGTGATTTGAAAGACGATAACTTGGTTTTAAATCGTACCTATTTCCCAGGAGTTGATTTGAATTCGTTTGATGAAAATGCCAAACAAGCAATTATTAACGAGATAGAGGAAGATTTTAAAGTGGCTTTTCAAGGAATTACCAAATTACCAATGGAAGCCAAATTTGGAGTTTATACAGCTTATGTATACTACAAGAAATTGTTGAATAAATTAGAAAAAACTCCAAGTCATAAAATTGGCACTGCCCGAATCCGAGTTTCTAATTATACTAAAGCAGGACTACTTGCTCAATCTTTTGTTACGTACAAATTAAAATTAGTTTAAATATAATTACAATGAATGAAATCCAGTTTTTTCTGATTTTCTTAGTTACTTTTTTGATTATGGAATGTGTAACTTGGTGCACCCACAAGTTTGTGATGCACGGTTTTATGTGGTATTTTCACGCTGACCATCACCAACCTAAATATGCGGGCATCTTTGAACGCAATGATGTGTTCTTTGTCATTTTTGCTATTCCAAGCATTACACTTTTCTATTTTGGTGTTGAGGGCGGATTGAATTATAAATTCTTCATCGGCTTAGGAATTATGTTTTACGGCATGTGTTACTTTTTGATACACGATGTATTAATTCACCAACGATTCAAATGGTTTAAAAATACCAATAATAAGTATTTAATTGGCTTGCGTAAAGCGCACAAAGTACACCACAAGCATTTAGGAAAAGAACACGGAGAATGTTTTGGGATGTTATTTGTTCCATTCAAATACTATAAAATATAATGAAAGTATATTCATTAAAGACCGAACAGTTTGTCAATGCTAATATTGAAGAATGCTGGTCTTTCTTTTCAAATCCAAAGAATTTACAAAAAATCACACCGAGCGATATGGGATTCGAAATCACTGATTTTGATGAAAAAAACATGTATGCGGGACAAATTATTCAATACAAAGTTTCCCCTCTTTTTGGAATCAAATTAGGTTGGATGACTGTAATTACGGTTGTTAAAGACCAAAGCTATTTTGTAGACGAACAACGTTTTGGACCTTATACTCTTTGGCATCACAAACACTTTTTTGAAGTAAAAGACAATGGTGTTCTTATGACTGATTTGATACATTATGCGTTGCCTTTGGGCTTCATAGGTCGTATTATGAATAGTTTGGTGGTTAAAAATAAATTGAAAACCATTTTTGAATATCGAAAAGTAAAGGTGGACGAATTATTTAACGCTTAAAAATGGCAAAAGAAGCAGTTTCTTTTTTCTGGTTTCGACGCGATTTACGTTTGGAAGATAATCTTGGTTTGTTTCAAGCATTGCAATCTCAACATCCAGTAATTCCTCTTTTTATTTTTGATGAAACTATTTTGGAACCTTTACCAAACAACGATCCAAGAGTGGGATTTATTCATGAATCTTTGGCAGCTATCAATACTAAACTCCTTGAATTTGGCACTTCACTTTTGGTAAAAAAAGGAAAACCATCAGAAGTTTGGGAGTCATTACTAAACGATTATAATATTCAAGAAGTATATTGGAATAAAGATTACGAACCCAATGCCATTCAGCGAGATCTTGTTGTTGACAATTTATTGGTATCTAAAGGAGTTACCGTTTTAGCGTTTAAAGACCAAGTGATCTTTGAAGAAGCCGAGATTGTAAAAGCCGATGGTTTACCTTATACCGTCTATACTCCTTTTAAAAATAAATGGTTGGAAAAATACAATTCAATTGCTCCGGTTCAAGAATGGGACGCAACTCCTTATTTTTCTAATTTTTTCAAATCTACGTTTGAGTTTCCAAGTTTGGGACAAATTGGTTTTATACTAAGTTCAATTAAAGTAAAGCCACATAATCTAAAATTAGTCGCTAATTACCACGAAACGCGTGACTTCCCGGCATTGGACAGCACGTCGTATTTGTCTCCGCATTTGCGTTTTGGTACGGTTAGTATTCGCAAATTAGTGAATTGGGCCGTTCGGAAAAATCCAGTTTTCTTGAGCGAATTAATTTGGAGAGAGTTTTTTATGCAAATTTTGTTTCACTTTCCAAAAGTGAAAAATAGGAATTTCAAGTCGGCATACGATGGTATCGAATGGCGCAATGACGAAGCCGATTTTAAACGTTGGTGCGAAGGAAAAACAGGGTATCCAATGGTAGATGCAGGAATGCGTCAATTGAATGAAACGGGCTATATGCACAACAGAGTTCGTATGGTGGTTGCTAGTTTTTTATGCAAACATTTACTTATTGAATGGCAATGGGGCGAAGCCTATTTTGCTGAAAAATTATTGGATTACGAAATGGCGGCTAATGTTGGCAATTGGCAATGGGCTGCTGGTACAGGTTGTGATGCGGCACCTTATTTTAGAGTTTTCAATCCGGAGATTCAACAGAAAAAATTTGACGAAAAAGGAATTTATATCCGTCAATGGATAGCTGAATTTGACTTAGGATACGGCCAACCAATGGTCGAGCATGCAATGGCTAGAGATCGTGCAATTGCTACTTACAAAGCAGGTATTGTAAAATAACTTCATAAAAAAAACTCCCGATAACTTCAAGAAGTTTTTCGGGAGTTTCCAACCTAACCCTAACCTAAAAACAATTAATTATTAGCTCAATTTATTTGAAATTAAACTAATAAACTCTTTACGCGTTTTGTCTTTTTCAAAAGCGCCCGTAAACGACGAAGTTGTCGTAACTGAATTTTGTTTTTGAATCCCACGCATTTGCATGCACATATGTTGGGCTTCTATTACAACTGCTACACCTAAAGGTTCTAGAGCAGCTTGGATACAATCTTTAATTTGGTCTGTCAAACGTTCTTGCACTTGCATTCTACGTGCAAAAGCATCAACTATTCTTGGGATTTTACTTAATCCAACAATTTTTCCATTCGGAATATAAGCTACATGCGCTTTGCCAAAAAACGGCAACATATGATGCTCACACATCGAATATACTTCTATGTCTTTTACTACAATCATTTGTTGATGATCTTCTGTAAATAATGCAGATTTTAATATTTGTAACGGATCTAATCCGTAACCGTGTGTAAGATACTGCATGGCTTTAGCCACTCTTTCTGGCGTTTTTTCTAATCCTTCACGGGTAACATCTTCGCCTAAATTTTCAATGATGGTTTTGTAATTATTAGATAATATATCTGTTGCTTTGGTATTATATTGTTCAATCTTTTCGTAGTTTTTCATTTAGTATTTTTCAGGTGTATGTATTAAATTTTAAAGCTGACAATTCCATAATCCATTTCAAATATTTGTCCGGATATCGATTTTGCTTTTTCAGAAATCAAAAAGTCAGCCATGTTTGCTACTTCTTCGGGTTGTAAATAACCTTTCATTGGATGGCGTTCGATCATGTTTTCTTTCATACGATCGTTTCTCAATATTCCCGCAGCTAAACTTGTATCTGTAATGGTTGGTGCAATGGCGTTGATGCGAATGCTCGAGGCTAATTCAGCTCCAAGTGATTTTACCAAACCTTCTACACCAGCTTTGGCAGTTGCAATACTGGCATGAAATGGCATTCCTAATTTAGCCGCAACCGTACTAAACAAAAGGATAGAAGGTTGGTTGCCTTTTTTCAAAACAGGCAAGTATTTCTGAATTACTTTTACCGCTCCAATTACATTGATTTCAAAATCATTTCTAAAATCATCAATACTCAAACTTCCAATTGGTTTTAAAGTAATGGAACCTGGACAATATATCAAAGTATCTAAACTTTCAATTTCAGGAAGTGTATCTTGCAATACGTCTAACGAATAATGCGTAAGACTTGGATGTGTAATTTCTGGTGCGTTACGGCTAATAGTAATTACGGTGTTATTTTCTAACTGTTGTTGCAAAATGGCATTGCCAATTCCTTTGCTACCTCCAATGATGAGTATTTTTTTCATTTTATATAGTTTAGCGTTTCGCTATTTTGTTATTATTGATTTGTCTTTGGCGACTACACTTAAAACGCCCTTCTCTAAAATCACGTAATTTTTCGTGCTTTGTTTTTCTTCCTTGCACTCTAGCACGCCACATTCTAAAACTAGAAGGTTTCATTTCGGCACGCATGAGGTCAATCACTTCTTGTTCTTTTAACCCAAATTGCAGCAAAATAGCATCAAAGGTGGTTCGGTCTTCCCAAGCCATTTCGATAATGCGGTCTTTTTCGATATCGGTTAATTCTTTCTTCATTAGTTGTATTTCTGATAATTATGAACTTTTATCTCCGCTTTTAAATCAAACAATAAATTGTATAAACCAAAGAAAGTTCTGTTCATATAAATAAAATGTTTGGAACCACGGTTTCCATTCATCTTTCTTAGATTCGTATCGTTAGCAAAACGTTCTCCTAGTTGGGCAATTTTTTCAAAAAACAGTTCGTCAGAAAAATCAAATGTTTCTGATTGAAATGGTTGCGTAAACAAGGTCAACAAGTCGTAGAACATCGAAGTAAAATAGGTTACTTCTTCTGGGCTGTCATCTGTTCTCAGAATTTCAAGTTCAAATAATTTATCACTAAACAATACTTTATTATCAATGATTTCTTTTTTAACTAATTCGAAATAAGGAATGTAAAAGTCATTCGGAATGGCTTTCATACATCCAAAATCCAAAGCCACTAATTGGTTTTTTTCGTTGACCAAAAAATTTCCAGGATGCGGATCGGCATGCACTTTACGCAACACATGAATTTGGTACATGTAAAAATCCCATAGGGCTTGACCCAATTGATTCCCAATTTCCGAGTTGGTATTGTCTTTAGTAAATTCAGATAAATGTTTCCCAGTCATCCAATCCATAGTAATGATTCTTTCCGAAGAATATTCTGGATAGTAATTAGGAAAAACCAAATGATCGATTTTAGAACAAGTGGCCACTACTTCTTGACTTTGTTTTAGTTCTAACAAATAGTTGGTTTCTTCAATTAATTTGTCTTCTACTTCTTTGAAGTATTTATCCGAATCTTTGCCTTGTAAATTAAACATTCGAATGGCAATTGGTTTTACTAAAGCCAAGTCTGAAGAAATGCTATTCGCTACACCAGGATACTGAATTTTAACGGCTAATTTTTTATTGTTTTTTACTGCCAAATGAACCTGTCCAATACTCGCAGCGTTCACTGAATTGGGATTGAATTCGTCAAAAATTTCGTAGGGTGTTTTTCCCAAATTTGATTTGAATGTTTTCAAAACCAAAGGTGCTGATAATGGCGGCACCGAAAATTGAGACAATGAAAATTTTTCTACATACGCTTGAGGTAAAAAGCTTTTGTCCATACTCAACATTTGAGCTACCTTCAAAGCACTTCCTTTTAAACTTTTTAAACCATCGTAAATATCTTCGGCATTGTCTTCATTCAATTTGTCGCGATTTAGTGTCGGGTTGACTACTTTTTCGCCATAGTATTTTAAATAATTGACTCCTACTTTCGCCCCCGTTTGTACTAATTTGCTAGCACGTTCAATTTTAGAAGTAGGAATATAATCGATTGTTTTCATTTAGTTGTGTTGTATTTTTTCTTTGAATAGGAATTTTCCAAAATCAATTAGGCTTTCTAATGGAGCGGTATTCATTAATTCAAAAGATGCTTTTACCGATTTTTCAATAAAAAGATCTGTTTTTTCAAAAGATGCAGAGCTGTCGTCTAACCAGAATTTCAGAGTCATCATCAGCTGAAACCAAGCTGATTCTTGTAACGCTTTTTCTTGAATCTCTTGAAACTTTTCTTGTTTCAAACGGTATTCGTCAGAAATGATTCCGCTAACAAAATCTTTAAATCCATTTCGTAAACTAGATAATTGCATCAAACCTTGTAATGGATTTTTGTTTCCTTTCAAACTCAACACCACATAGCTACGGTTAGCCGATAATAATTCAAAAAAAGTAAAGTAGAAACTTAGCATTTTACTTTTCATGTCATAGTATTCATAGTCTTTGTCCTTACCTAAAAGTTCTATGGTTTTAGCTAAAAAAGTGCTAAAAATTTCTTTTTCAACTCCTTCAAGCCCTCCAAAGAAATTGTAAAATTCCGTTTCTGATAGTCCATTAGCTTTCGCAAAATGATATACAGACTTAGGTTTTTCATTGTTTTCCAGGGTGTCTTGCATGAACATTGATACTATCTTGTCTTTTGTCAAAGTTGATTTTTTAGTAGCCATTTTCAAATCGTTTTCAAATTAGAGCATAAAGATATGAAATGTTTAACAAAATATAAAAAAAGTTAAACAAAATATTTGTTTATATTTGTAATGAATTCGAACTATAATACTAAGTCGGTTATGAAAAAAAATGTTCTTTTGACGGGAGGTACCGGATTTATTGGGAAAATATTGACCGAATTATTAATTGCTAACGGTTTTTCTGTTTCGATTTTGAGTCGTTCAGTAAAACAAAATCATACCGACATTTCGTACTTTCAATGGGATGTTGACTCAGGGACCATCGATGAGGAAGCTATTTTGAAAGCCGATTATGTCATTCATTTAGCGGGAGAAAATATTGGCGCAAAGCGATGGACAGCAAGTAGGAAAAAAGCCGTATTGGATAGTAGAGTAAAATCTATAAAGTTATTGTATACCTGTTTGAAATTGAATAATAAAAAATTAGATGGTTTCATTTCAGCATCTGGTGTTGGTATTTATGGCGCAATTACTGATGAGCAACTTTGTGATGAAACTACGTCTCCTGCCCATGATTTTTTAGGAACGGTCTGTCAAGAATGGGAATCGGCTACTATTCCTATTCATGATTTAGGTATCAGAACAGTTCAAATTCGTACAGGATTGGTTTTAGGTAAAGAGGATGGCGTATTAAAACAACTGGCTCCTTTGTTCCGATACAAATTAGGGAGCGTTATCGGTACTGGAAAACAGTACATGCCTTGGATTCACATAGATGATTTGTGTCAGATTTATTTGAAAGCCATTTTAGATTCAACAATGCAAGGGCCATTCAATGCTGCGGTAAATGATAAAACAACGAACACCATTTTCTCTGAATCTTTAGCTAAAGTATTTGGCTATTCGATTTGGTTGCCAAAAGTTCCTGCTTTTGTATTGCAATTAGTTTTAGGCGAAATGGCACAATTGGTTTTGAAAGGGAGGAGAGTTTCCTCTGATAAAATTGAAAAAACGGGATTCCAATTTCAATATACAGATTTAGAAAAAGCGTTACGCAATTGTTTGTAAGGCTAATGGGATTCTAAAATACAATCCAATTGAGTTTGGACTTTTTTAGAAACTTTTGCAATTATCATACTCGGAATTTTTATTTCAAAATCATCGGTATCAAGGATAAAGTTAGCTTGCAATTGTAGTTGATTTTTTGATTTCTTGAAAATCCCATTGATACTTAATGGTTTTGAAACCCCATGAATCTTTATCGTTCCGTTTATTTTTAAAATAGTCCCTTCGTTTGAAATTTTATCAATATCTAAATTAGGTATACTTCCTTTAAATAGCGCTCTTGGATATTTGTCACTTTCCAAATAAATTTCATTGAAATGGGTCTTCATTAAATCCAGCTTAAAATTAAAATCCTTGATTTTTACTATACAACTAATCGTTTTGTTTTTAGTGTTTATGGTACATTCAACGAAATTATTTTCTGCGATGATTTCTTCAAATAAAGGAACTGAAGCCTCGAAATGAATGGTGCCGGATTGCGTTGTCCATCTTTGTTGCGAAAATGCAGTAAAACTTAATGATAAAAATAATAAGCTGAAGAAAAGTTTCATAATCAATTTTGTTCTTAAACTAAAGATAGCAAATGATACTGATTAAACAAAGCGTTTTGTTTTATTTCAACTCAATAGAAACATTGTACTTTTTAAGACTCTCAATTGTTTCAATAGAACTGTAATCAAAAATTTCTTCGTGCAAATCCCTTTCTTTTTTCAAAGCAATTTGTTTAAGGCAATTGCAAAAACGGCGTACTTCTTTTAGATTAGAAATAATCAATCCAGGAACAGGGACGCTGTTTCCTTCTTTATCTTTGGCTACCATCGTAAAATAAGAAGAGTTACAGTGTTTTATAACTCCTGTTTGAATGTTTTCGGCTTCTACTCGTATGCCAATAATCATTGAACTTTTTCCCACATAATTAACGCTAGCTTTCATGGTTACGAGTTCGCCGACTTCAATGGGTTTTAAAAAATTGACAGTGTCAACTGAAGCAGTAACACAATAATTTCCTGAAAATTTAGCTGCGCACGCAAAGGCGATTTGATCTAGTAGAGACAATATATAACCTCCATGAATTTTACCACTAAAATTAGTATGAGAAGGAAGCATTAGCTCTGAAATGCTGATATAGGAAGAGGCTACGGTTTTAAAGTTGTTATTCATTATTCAGATTGATTTTCGTCTATTTCGGCACGATTAATAATGTTGTCTGGCAGCGCTTTTTTGGCTTTGGCCCCCATTTTTTTCAAACGTTCAACGCTACTAATTAAGTTGCCTTTTCCTTCTACTAATTTATTCATAGCGCCGGCATATTCCACCTTACTTTCGTCAATTTTCTTCCCGATTTTAATTAAGTCGGCAACAAAACCTTCAAATTTATCGTATAATGCTCCCGCTTGACGCGCAATTTCTAAGGCATTTTCTTGTTGTTTTTGATTGGTCCACATACTGTCAATGGTTCGCAAAGTAGCC
The DNA here is from genome assembly GCF_020886055.1 of Flavobacterium ammoniigenes. NCBI lineage: Bacteria > Pseudomonadati > Bacteroidota > Flavobacteriia > Flavobacteriales > Flavobacteriaceae > Flavobacterium > Flavobacterium ammoniigenes. The sequence continues at coordinate 1,299,570 of NZ_AP025184.1, forward strand.
AATAAAGTAGCTGGAGTCACGATGACAATGTTTTTTTCAAATGCCTTATTATATAAGGAGGTATCTTCATTTAAAGCCATCGCAAAAGCAGGTTCAATAGGAATAAAGAGCAACACAAAATCAGGACTTTCAATTTGGTACAAATCCTGGTAATTTTTGTTACCCAATTGTTCAACATGGCGTTTGATAGAATTGACGTGTTCTTTTAAGAAGTTGGATTTCAACTCATCGTCTTCTTCATTGATGTATTTCTCGTATGCCGTTAATGACACTTTGGAATCGACAATCATTTTTTTGCCATCAGGCAAATTAATAACAACATCCGGGAAAACGCGATTGCCTTCGTCAGTAGTAAAGGCTTGTTGTACTTCGTATTCACGACCTTTTTCTAAACCTGATTTTTCTAAAACGCGTTCCAGAACTAATTCGCCCCAATTGCCTTGCATTTTACTGTCGCCTTTTAATGCTTTGGTCAAATTGATGGTCTCTTTGCTCATCTGAATATTCATTTCGCGTAAGCCTAAGATTTGTTGGCGCAAAGCCGCGTGGTAATCAATACTCTCTTTGTGAGTGTCTTCTACTTTTTTCTCGAATAATTGAATTTTATCTTGTAATGGCGTCAAGATATTTTGCATATTTTCTTTGTTCTGCTCAGTGAATTTATTCGATTTTTCGTCTAGTATTTTGTTTGCTAAATTTTCGAATTCTTTGGTAAATTTTTCCTGAAGCTGTTCTACTTCTTGTTTTTGTTCTTTATTGCGTTCCCAAAGATTCTCAAAATCAACTTCTTTTTTAGATAATTGAATAGCTAAGCTGTCTTTTTCGTTTCGAATGACTTCTTTTTCCAAACGTTCTTTTTCTAGCGCTTCTTTGAAATTTTGAATTTGGGCTTGACCCGCTAGTACCTTTTCTTCTAAACTGATTTTTTCAGCTTGTGTTTTAGCCGAAAATAGGAGTTTTCCAATATAGATACCAATAGCCAAAGCTACAATAAAGGCCAACAAAAAAGGAAGAATAGCAGTCATAGAAAGGATAAATTTAGAAAGTAGTAAAAGTAGGTAATTCTCTGAATTTGGTGCTTCAAAATAATTATTTTTTCTTCAATAATAATGTACTTTTGCCACAAATTACCACCACATGTCTCACCAGCATTTTATCATACATAAACCTTATGGCTATTTGAGTCAGTTTGTGTATGAATTAAAAAGAAAGAAACGGCTTTTAGGAGAATTGTATCCTTTTCCAGAAGGAACTATGGCTATTGGGCGTTTGGATGAAGATTCAGAAGGTTTGTTACTTTTGACTACTGATGGTAGGATGAGTGAACTCGTTCGTAGTAAAAAAGTAGAGAAAGAATATTATGTTCAGGTGGATGGGGTTATTCATCAAGAAGCAGTGGAGCAGTTGCAAAAAGGAGTCGAAATTGGATTTAATGGTAGAAAATACATCACGAAACCTTGCAAAGCATTCCTGATTCATCAAGTCCCTGCTTTTGGAGCTAGAGGAAAAAAGATTCGAGACGAACGTCACGGTCCTACTTCTTGGCTTTCCATCACGATTAATGAAGGCAAGTTCAGACAAGTCCGTAAAATGACGGCATATGTAGGTTTTCCTACTTTGCGTTTGGTTCGTGTTCGCGTTGGTAATATTCATTTGAATGATTTACAAGCTGGTGAAGTAATTGAAATGAATGATTTTCAAATCGAAAATAAATAAAAGTATGTTAAACATCGTATTGGTTGAACCTGAAATTCCGAATAACACAGGTAATATTGGTCGGCTTTGTGTAGGGACAGAAAGTAAATTGCACTTGATTCATCCTTTTGGATTTGTAATCAACGACAAGAATTTAAAACGTTCGGGATTGGATTATTGGGTACATTTGGATGTGACTGAATATCAGAATGTAGACGAATGGCTGAATGAAATTCCAGACCGTTCCCGTGTCTTTTTAATGAGTTCTCATGCGTCAAAATCGTATTTGGAAACCGAATTTCAAGACGGTGATTGGTTGGTATTTGGCAAAGAGAGTGTAGGTTTAAGCGCTGCGGTCTTAGCCTTGTTTGAAAATCATTTGACTATTCCGATGTCGCCATTAATTCGCAGTTTTAATATTGCCAATTCGGTTGCTTTTGTGGTGGGAGAAGCCAAAAGACAAATCGGCTTGAAACGTTAAATCTGTTATCCTTTGATGACGAATTTTCCTTTTTCGGCATCAAAACTAATATGTTCGTCCTGAAATAAGGTATTGAAACTTCCTTTCATAATTAAATTACATGGTTGGTCTTGTACCACTGATTCGGGAGTCATTAGTATCATTTCGTCACTCAATTGAATGGCCATATCAATATCGTGTGTAGAAAACAAAATCGATTTTCCAGTTTCTTGGGTTAGTTTTTTTAAAAGTTTGAAAAGGGTAACTTTGTGCAATAAATCCAAGTGAGTTGTGGGTTCATCCAGAATAATTAGTGGGGTATCTTGTGCCAATGCACGTGCAATAAGTACGATCTGTAATTGCCCATCACTAATTTCAAAATGACGTTTATCGGCCAAATGACTAATTTGTGTCAGCTCCATTGCTTCATTTACTTTTGCAATATCCTCAGTTGAAAGTTTTCCAATCCAATTCGTATACGGTTGTCTTCCTAATGCAATGAGTTCAAATACTGTTAGGTTACTTGGTGGTAATGTATCAGTCAGTACTACACTTAAATGTTGTGCTAAAGTCAAATTATCTAAGGAATGAATGGCCTTGTTTTCTAAAAAAACGGTACCAGAAAGTGGTGATTGAATTCCAATTAAAGTGCGTAAAAGCGTTGATTTTCCAATTCCATTGGCACCAATTAAAGCTGTTAGTTTTCCTTTTTCTAATGAAACAGAAACTTGAGAAGCAACAGTGGTACTTTTCTTTTTATTGGTGTACCCAATGCTAATGTCTTTGGTATGTAAAATAATAGTGGGCTCCATTAATTCATCAATTTACGTTTGCGAATAAGTAACCAAATTACAATTGGAGCACCTAAAATAGAAGTAATGGCATTGATTGGAATCACAATTGCTGAATTAGGTAACTGCGAAATACTATCACAAACTAACATAATCATAGCACCAAATAATAGGGTGCCCCAAAATAAAATCAGGTGATTACTGGTTTGAAAAACTAATTTAGCGATATGTGGAACCGCCAAACCAACAAAGGCGATTGGCCCAGCAAAAGCAGTAATACTTCCCGCTAGAATACTAGTAGCTAAGATGATTAAAAATCGAGCTTTGGTATAATTCAATCCTAAACTCTTAGCGTAATTTTCTCCTAAAAGCAAACTGTTTAACGGTTTGATACTTACCAAACTTAAGATCAATCCAACTGCAACACAAACAGACAAAATAGTAATTGATGTCCAAGATAAATTACCTAATGTTCCTAACGACCAGAAGGTGAATTTTTGTAATTGTGCCGCTGTACTAAAATAGGTTAACGTGCCAACTAAAGCATTGGTCAAACTACCAAACATTAATCCTACTATGAGAATCGCCATGGTATCTCGCAATCGTTGGGCTACAGCCAAAACCGCTAGTAAGACTAGAAAACTACCCAAACTAGAAGCCAATACAATTCCGTAAGACGAGAGAATAAATTCACTAGCAAAGGCGGGTAAAAAGGCCGATCCTAAAATCACTAAGGCTACTCCTAAACTTGCACCTGAACTGAGTCCAAGTACATAAGGTCCCGCTAGAGGATTCCGAAATAAAGTCTGCATTAAGAGTCCGCTAATGGCTAAACCCATTCCTACTAAAATGGCGACAATAGCTTTGGGTAATCGGTAATCCATTATGATATATTCCCAGGATGATTTAGTGGCACCCGAACCGAATATACTTAGGCATACTTCTTTTAATGGAATAGCAACAGCACCGATACTAATATCAAGGAGCAATAGGAAAACCAATCCTAAACTCAGGAATATAAATAGTATAGTATTTCGGTTAGTAGTATTCAAGTTAATTTAGTTTTTCAAAAAAATAAGGATGATGATTTGGGAGTAATTCTGGATGAAAAATAGCAATCAAATCTTTCAGTACCCAATCTGGGCGAGTGGCAGACCATTCAAAAAACAAAATTCCCCCTTTAGCCCCTTTGTGTAATGCGTACGAATATACTTTTTTATTTTTAAACGCCTCAAATTTGGCATAATGTGGATTGCTATTATTCATTTCTTTAATAGACGAAAAATCACCTGGGGCAATCCAAAATTCGGCTTTTTGTGCTTTTTCTAAAATAGTTTCAAAAGGCAAAGTTAAACTGCCTGTTCCTTTGGTATTGGCCCATAAATAATTGGATTGCGACTCTTTTAAAAACAAAGCCATCCAGCTTTCTCCTTGAGGAACAAACCATTGATCTTGGTACATAGCACCACTCATAACAGTTGGTTTGTATGGTGCTTTTTTGGCTAAAGCCAAAGTAGTATGGTATTCTTTTTCAATGGATGAGAAAATTGTTTTGGCTTTGGCATCCATGCCATACAAAGCACCAAAAAATTTAATCCATTCTGCTTTTCCAAGGGGAGATTGTTCGTTCCAATCGCCATTTAAAAGAACCTTTAAACCACTTTTTTGTAAATTATCTAGTGTAGGATTGCTATTGTTTAAACCAAAACTTACAATCACATCGGGCGCCATATCAATCAGAATTTCGGTATTGAGCGTTTCATTTGTTCCAACTTCTTTTACGCGTCCTGCATCGATTCGTTTTCGAGTTTTGGGTGACGAAATAAAATCGGTATTTGGGAAGCCGACCAAGGTGTTTTCCACGCCTAATAATTCTAAAGCAGGAATATGAGTGGTAGAGGTGACCACGATGGATTGAATAGGAACCGAAATGCGGGAGTACTGTTGTAAACTATCGGGAATTATGCCATTTTTTTCTTGTAAAATATAGGTAAACGGTTGTGTGGCATTGGGCCAAGGATGCGTAATTTTAAGAATAGAATAGCCTTTTCGTTTATACAATTCTAATCCTTTGGCATATTGAATTTCGTTTTTTTCTGGACTTTGGGTTGCTGATGAACGCGCATTATTTTGTTTGCAACTACTTAGGAGCAGTGCAGCAAAAAGGAAAATAAATGTAGAAATAAATGATTTCATCGCTTTGATTACAAGAATTGCAAAGGTAGGTGTAAACGGTTTTAAAAATCAAATTTAATTTTTTATCCCAAACTTAGCCTTATCTTTGTAGCTGTATTGAGGTTGCTTTTTTGTTTTTCAAAATAGTATTAAAAGGGAATTAGGTGCAATACCTAAGCTGTACCCGCAACTGTAAGCTACCAAGCTTGTTGTTATCTACAAAACCATTGTTCGGCAACGAATGAGAAGGTAAACAACAAGACGCAAGCCAGGAGACCTGCCTATTACATCGAGTATCAAACTTTCGGGAAAAAAGGTTTGGGTATGGGTAATTCTATACTTTTCTCCCTATTTATTAGTAAAGTAACAGTGCTACTGTTGCAAAATGTTGAATTAAATGAACAAGAAAAAGGTTCGTATTAGCGTATTATTAGCGCTAATATCGTCTTGTGTTTTCGCGCAAGAAAAAGAAATTATAGCTTCTCAACAGGAGCTAGACGAAGTGGTGGTATCAGATTCCAAATTTGCTTTGGCAAAAGAAAAATCGGGAAAAGTAATCACCAACATTACTGCCAAAGAGTTGCTAAATCGACCAGGACAAAGTGTAGCTACCATTTTAAACACGATTGCTGGGATTGAAATTAACGGGAATCAAAGTGCTGCTGGTAAAAACTTAGGCTATTACATTCGTGGAGGTAAAAACAGTCAAGTACTTATCTTGATTGATGGAATTCCGGTTAACGATGCCTCAGGAATTAGCATGGAATACGATTTGCGTTTGCTTCCTGTCGAACAAGTAGAAAGTATTGAGATTATGAAGGGAGCGGCAAGTACTTTGTACGGATCTGGAGCAGCAACAGGATTGATCAATATCAAACTGAAAAAATCGGGTAAAAAATCACTATCTGGGAATGCGTATTTTAATGTGGGTACCAATACCACGGCAACACAGCAGAATCAAAAAGCAGCCGATTTTAATCAAGGGTTTTCTATTAATGGAAGAACCACTAAACTAAGCTATTTTACTGCTTTAAACAGTACAGAAACAAATGGAATTTCTCAAATTGCGCCACCAAATCCAAATGTCAACTATGAAGAAGATCCTTTTTCACGTTTGAATTATATGGCTAAAGTAGGTTATTCTGTTTCGGATAAAATGACTTTAGATTTTTTCGGGAATTACGATCAAATTAAAAATGATTATGATGGAGGTTTTGATAATACTGGAACTAGCGATACCAATTTAAACAAAACAAGTTCGAAACAATTTCGTTTTGGATTTTCTCCTAAATTCAAATACAACAAAGGGGAATTCATAATAAATTCAAGTTTGAATAAACTCGTTCGTTCTTACGATGAGTTGGATACCTATTCGAATTCGGTTGGTTTTTCACAATATGAATCGAGAAGCGTGAATGTAGACGGATTTAATAAATACCAAATTAGTGATTCTTTCTATTTGGTTTCGGGTTTACAGTATCAATTTCACGATGCTAATAGTGTGACTCCTTATGGAAATATTACCAAAGAAAATACTAAGTTCAATATGATTGATCCTTATGTAACTGGAGTTTACACTTCGAGTTTAGGTTTCAATTTGAATGTAGGTGCACGATGGAATAGTCACAGTGCCTATGGCAATCAATTAGTCTACAATGTGAATCCTTCGTTTGATTTTCAAACACTTCCATTCAAAATTATCAGTTCCTACAGTACCGCTTTTGTTACCCCAAGTTTGTACCAATTGTATTCTCCTTATGGTAATTCTAGCTTGACACCTGAAAAAAATAGTACCGCCGAGTTGGGTTTTGAAACGCAATTAGGCAACAATAATATCCGATGGAATCTAGTGGGTTTTTATCGCGAACAAACTAATTTTATTGGGTTTTATTTCAATCCAGTAACTGATGCATCCAATTACGTTAATATAAATGGTTTGAATAAAGCCAAAGGAATTGAAACAGAGATTCAATTTGTTTTGAGTAATCAATTGAAATGGAATTCAAACTATACATTTACTCAAGTTGATGAAGCCTTAGATCGGTTAATTCCAAAGCACAAATTAAATTCTTCGTTAGATTATAAAGTTTCAGATCGCCTTTTTTGGAATGTGAGTTACCAATACATAGACGCTAGAAAAGATGCTTTTTTTGATGGGAATACCTATGCAACCACCCAGGTTAATTTAGGGTCCTATCAACTAGTAAATTCTCTAGCTAGGTATGAAATCATTAAAAATAGATGTTCTGTATTTGGTTCGGCACAAAATATTTTTAATGCTGATTTTATCGAGAATTTAGGCTACAGTACTTTGGGTCGCAACTTTAAATTTGGGATAACATTGAATTGGTAAATTCTATATACTTATAAAAAAGGCTTTCTAAATTTGAAAGCCTTTTTTGTATAATGTTATTTAGTCCAATGCTTTTTGGAGTCCAGCCGGAGCTTTATCTAAATACATTTGATTGCCAAATGGATTCATGGATTTAGAGTCCCTAAAGAAATTAAATTGTGTACCGGTGCTTTGTGTTGTCATTTTTCCAGTTCCTGTAATTTTGGCTATAGCCAATTTTAATAAAGGTTCATTCACGTCGCCAAGTACTCCAAAAGTACTAATGGTTTCTTTTAACTCATGAGTTGGAGTCAATCCGTTAAAGTAATCACCAAAGCCATCGGAGTTAACAATTTTCAACACGATAGGCTGCATGGCATATTTGTGTTTTGGATTTCTATTGGTTGCCGAAAAATCAGGTGAATCATATAAAGTTACTGATCCTACATTTTTCCCTGTAGTCACATCGCCAATCTGAACCACATTGATATGAGGTTTTAGACCGTTAATAACGAGTTCACTCGCCGATGCGCTACTTTTGGTTGTCAAAATATATACTTTTGACATATTCACACTATTGATAGGAGTGGATCCAATTTTATCTGTAAAGAAATTACGTAAACCATTAGGGTCATTGGTTTCAAAGTAGGAATTGATTTTGGTGTTCCATTGTTGTTTTGCAAAAACTTTTCCGGTAAACTGCCCTGTAATCATACTGGCCAAATAAGTAGCAGTTCGCACAGAACCACCACTATTATAACGTAAATCCAAAACCAAATCGGTAATGCCTTGTGTTTTAAAATCACCAAAAGCGGCATTCAGTTGAGAATCAAAATCAGCATAAAAACCGTTGTACATTAAATACCCAATCTTCTTAGCGCCAACTGTAATTACATTTTTAATTAAAATTGGATTTTCGGATAAGGTTGTTTTTGTTAATTGTACTGTTTTTCCATTGGAAGAAAAGGTAGTTCCATTATAATCTGCCATGTTTAATGTATAATTATCATTGGTTCCAAACAATAAACTTTGGTAATTTGTTGTTGTCAACGGGGTACCATTTACGGCTGTAAATATTTCGCCTCTACGTATGTCTTTAGTCGATGCATCCGAACCTGGGATAATGTAACGGACATAACCAAATACTTCAGTAGTACTGTTGGGTTTGTAACTCAAACCAAACTCTACCCCATTGTTTTTTGAGATTCCTTGTAGCGATTGTTCTAAGGTTACATAGTCATCTACCATCCAACTGAATCGATCAATAGTGGGACTCACTCGTAACGCATCAAACAAGTCTTGAGGTACTTTGTAGTTGGTTAAAAAGGCATCAAGTGCAGCTTGATTGGCAAATCGGTTGTCCGCTAAATTAGCAACGTCTGTTTGCCATAAATAATACTGATTCAATCCTTTCCAAATAAAGTTTTGAACTTCTAAATTGGCTATTGATGAGGATGAACCTACAATAGTGTCATCTTGATCCTTTTGGCATGCTTGAGCAGTTATAAGCAGCAACAATAGTAGTATAAAAAAGGGAATGAATTTTTTCATAATGCGATTTTAGAATTCGATTTTAAAAGTAAAAATACAAACTTTTATACTATATTTTCATAAAAATAGTAGCCTACTTTTTGAGAACGTTTCATTTTTAATTAATACATTTAGCACTATAAATACTTTATTAGGATAATTATGAGAAAACAATTAGTTGCTATTTTATTTATATTAATTTCCAATTCATTTTATGCCCAATCTGTTTTTGATCAATTTGATGGTATTGCGGGTGTTGATGCGATAACCATCAATAAGAAAATGTTTGATTTGATGAGTAAGGTTAAATTGGACGCTTCAGATAAAGAAACGACGCAATACATGAGTTTAATTAAGAAAATAGATAACCTTAAAGTATACCGAACACAAAATGAACGAATTTCTATTCAAATGCGTTTGACTGCTGAAAAATATGCAAAAACAGCAGGTTTATCCGAACTGCTTTCTACATTTGAAGGAGGTAAAAGAGTGAAAATACTTGCTAAACAGGGTGGGAGCGAAACCCAATTAAAGGAGTTGCTCTTGTTTGTTGAGGGAAGCAAGACAGAGGATACCGTTTTGATGTCAATTACGGGTGATTTTGATTTGAATGAAGTACCTGCTCTAACGGATAAAATGAAAATTCCAGGAAGTGCTGAGTTAAGGAAAGTGGGGAAGAATTAATTTTTTTTACTTAGGTTTTCCAAAATTAAAAACACCAATATTGGTGTTTTTTTTATTTCATGTTTTTGGACTGACTCCGTATTTACCTTAAAGTTCCGCTTTGAAAAAACAAACGCTTAAAAAATAATTTCAAGCCAGCTTGATTATTTGTTCAGCGTTTGTTTTTATTCGTGACCATGGAGGGGTTTATACCCATGTATTTATTCAAATTAATATAATACTAAAACAATCGTTATATCAACAATAACAAGGGAATCGATTTCATTAGATTTGTTTAGATTCATTTGAATACACTTTTCGTTGACTAAATGTTGACTAAGTTAGAATATTTAGCTTATATTTGAATATCAAATTCAATAAAATGGCTACCGTTAAGTATTTACTCCAAAGTTCAAGTGTTAATTCAAATATCTATGTTCGGTTTTCTATCAATAGAAAGACTGTTCTGAAAAGAAAAACTGGATTTGTAATCAATTCTACTGATTGGAATTCTGAGAGGTCTCAACCGAAAATGGGAAGAGAAGATTTAAAGAGAATCAAATCAAAATTAGATTACTTAGCGCTATTCATACAAGAGGCTTACAATACCGACATTAGTAAAGGTGTTGAGCTTAATGGTGATTGGCTTCAATATGTCATAGATCAGTTTAACAACAAAACACCAGTAGTTGAATTAGATGTATTGACAAACTATATTGAAAAATATAAAGATGAAGCACCCTTCAAAACCAATTCAAAAGGAGGTACAGGACTTAGTGCTGGAAGAATTAGTAATATTAAGTTATTCAAAAACACGATTTTAAGATATGAAAAAGAGAGTTTAAATTCTCAAAAAGTGATTATTAAAAATATAGACATCCAGTTTGCAGAAGATTTTAAAATATGGCTTTCAAAACAAGGGTATTCTATCAGTTATATTGGAAAGAATATTGCAAACCTCAATACAATGTGTAATGATGCTTTTAAAAATGGTATAGAAACTAATAAACAGATTAAGAACATCAAAGTAGTTTCTGAAAAACGTAAACCTGAAGATATTGTTTATTTGAGTACAGAAGAGCAACAGAAAATAAAAGAGACTGAATTAACCAGCACAGCTTATATTAATGCAAGGAAATGGCTTTTATTAGGCTGTTTGATTGGTCAAAGAGGTGGTGATTTACTTAGTCTTACACCTGAGAATATAAAAGAATGGCAAGGACACAAAATAATTGAGTTAGTTCAACAAAAAACGGGTAAACAAGTTGCTATTCCAGTTAGTAATAAAGCTTTAGAGTATGTCGAAAGTGATTTCCCATATAAAATATCTTTGGCTAAATTCAATGAGTATATTAAAAAGATATGTGAAAAGGCTGAAATTAATATACCTACAATCGGACTAATAAAAGAGGAGGGAAAAAAAGCAAAAGTAAAAACTATACTTCCGAAATGGAAAACTATTAGTTCTCACGTTTGCAGAAGGTCTTTCGCTACTAATTATTATACTAAAATACCAACTCCATTATTGATGAATATAACAGCTCATAGTTCTGAAAAGGTCTTTTTAGCTTACATCGGTAAAACTACTTATGATAATGCTTCTCAGATTTTAGATTATTTTAATAAATTAGATTAAATTTAGTAAAGATAAGATTGCAAATAAACTAAGAACTAAAATATGATTGTGAGTAACAGAATAGAAATTGCTGTAAATAAAGTACTTAATGGGAATATGAGCAATTTTGATTTTATTATAGAGTTTTCAGATATTAATTCTCCAGAATTAATAGATGTGTTTATATCAGAAGTAAGAAACATGTATGAAACTGCATATATGTTTCATTCTCTAGATTACGCTTATGACGGAGATGGTAACGTTGTTGATATTCTTGAAACATCAGAGCCTTATTATCCTATACATATTGAAAGCTTAAAAATGATTATAGATCATTTTGAAAAACAAATTTCTAAGGACACTCTTAATAGATCTAATACTGAAACCTATACTGATATTGAACCATCATTTAATGTTGATACAAGCGAAAAATCTGAACGGAATCCAAATCATTTTAATAGGGAATGTTATAATTTATTTCTCTACTTAGTTGAAAATTATAATAAAAGAGATAAAATTAAATTTATAAATATTTTTTACTATTTGACTTATTATGTTGATGAAAAAATCTATTTTTTTAAATTCACTCAAGAAAAGTACAAAGAATTTATATTAAATAAATTTTCCGTAGAACCTAAAAGTTTTAAAAAAAATGTATTCGATAATTCATCAGAGATGTATACTTTAAGTTCTCATGAACAAGATTTCAGAAGACAATAATCAAATTTAGCTAATTATACCTTTTTTATACCTTTCTTATACTAGTTACAGGTCTTTTTTGCCACCCAAACTCAACAATATCATTGTAATCTAATTTTAAATAGATTAACAATGAATAATCAAATTCTACTAAACGGCATTACATTACAACAGTTAGCCGATGCAATTAGTCCACTATTGCAAAAAACAAATGAATCAAATAGTAAATTCGATTCAGAAAAAGAACTTCTTACTCGTATTGAAGTTTGTGAATTACTATCAATTAACAAAACTAGTCTTTGGAAACATACTAAAAGTGGTAAGTTAAAATCTTATGGGTTTAGTAGTCGTGTTTATTACAAAAGAAGTGAAGTCTTAGGAGCAGTTAAACCTATTAACTCGTAACGGCTATGGAAACAGTATATAAACCACTCCAGCAGAAAAAATATATTTCTAAAAAAATAGAGTTAGATTTTTTCAATGATTCAAATCTAAAAACTTCTATCCAAGATAGGATTTCAAAAAATACGGAGGATGAATTTGTTACACATCTTAACAATATTAGGGGGGATAAACAGTCTGGTTCTTCATTTTCAGAGGTTACGCTTTGGGCTTTGGCTTATTTCTATAGTGAAATATTCACCGATAAAATTAAAGACAACTTCTATACACTCAATTATGTAAAGGCATTTTTGGATGGCGACAATTTAACGTCATACACCGCAATTAAGGAGCTGGATGTAGTTTACTATAAACTTAAAAAAGCACCTTATTTCAAACATTGTTGGCTTATAATTCAAAGTGCTTGGTTTTTTAATTCTGACAACTTTGGGGGACATCAGTATATTGATTATATCAATCATTTCGCTAAAACAGGACAGAAGCTCCCTATTGAATTATACAAATACGATAAAGACCATTTAGAAAAAAAGTATACAGAATTATCAGATACAACTGATTCTATGACTAGTACAAATGGTTATTCAATTGTATATAAATGGTATTATTATATCCTGTTTTTGATTTGTAAGGAATTACAATTACAGACTGCAAACTTTAAAATAGTACGTAGAGATAATCGTGAGTATAACCCTTTGACTAAATCTCCAAAGCAATTAAGGGGAATAGCCCCATTTAAAATTATTGAATGTGATATTAAAAGTGCTTTCCCAACTTTTATAGATTATGAAATAAGCTCTAATTTAAGAGATAAGGTGTATAATAATTTAATAGTTTCAAGGAGAATAACTAGAGTTGAAGCTAAAATATTATTTAGTAAATTTTGCAATAGTGGTAAATACAACTCTCAGGAAAAAACCATTGCCTTTTTTAAAGAATGTGGCTATACTGATGAACAATCAATTCAACTAGTTGAATTTACTCATGACCCCGTAAAAAAGTTCTTTTCATTTATGACAAGACATGAAAATTTAGCTATAGCTTCATTTATTCAATCTAACAATCTTTATCGAGGTGGACGACTTCACGATTCTATTATTTTTATAGATGATAAAACTAAGCCTTGCATTTTAACTATTAATAAAAATTGTGAATTTGGGTATAAAGAACTTAATCGTCCTTATATAAAAGAGACCTTTGGATATGGTACTAAACGTTTACATCCTGCCTATATAAGCAGTATTCCTAAAGGGTTAGCTTTAATCACAAGATATGAAGGCCTAAAGCCTGAAATAAAAGGAATCAAAAAATCATTTAGATTCTACGCAAATCCTTTCGAGTATATTAAAGCTAGTTTTAACTTAAATAACTACTATAAAAGCCATTTAGAGGACACTAGGGCTTATTTTTACAGCCAGTTAGATAAAATGTTCAGTACGTTGTTATATTTGAATAAGCGCCAGTTAAAAGCGCCTGAATTATATTTTATTTTAATGCACATTAGAAGCAACAGTAATTATATTTTTAATGTAAGGGCTCTATATAATCGAATAAGAAAACAGGGATGGAATAAGACTGAGGTTATAGTACAAGAAAAAGATTTTGACCAAATTGAGATAAAGCCTTTTACTAGAAGGTTAGATTATATTAAAGAACTAAATCAAGCAAGGAAAATTGTAAATACAGATTATAATTACTCAAACTTGTTCTTATTAATACAAGAACATATTTCAAATAAAGATTATAGCTATTTAGAATTAGATATAATAGGCAAAAGAAAAAATAATGAATTGCCTTATGCAATACTAAAAAAATACAATTTACTGGTAACTGGACGACAAAGAAAGCAACGAAAAGAAGTTAAAAATGACCCTCTTTATATAAGTACTATAAAGAGGGTACTAATTAAGTCAATGTCGTTACGTTATCAACAACAAAACTCATCTGCTAAAAGAAGTATTGTGCAATATGAAAAAGAACTTCAAGCATATAATCGCTTAGTTAACAATAGAGAAGTTGCAAAACAATTGCTACTAGTTGTTGGAGAGTTAGTAGAGCTTACAACTGATTTTATTATTGATAGAGATGAAGATGTTATAAATAAGTTGAAAACTGAACTATATGAAACTTTAACCAAAACACGTTGTATATCCGAAGAGGTTGGAGCTAAGTTATTTGATGAAATGTTTAGAAAGAATGAAATTCTCAAAGTTGAACCGATAATCCCTGATGATTGTGACTTTGAAACTGATATGGAGAAAAGTATTTTTAATCAAATTGATATCGAAGAGGCCTATTATAAGGGGGATGGTTTCTTTTCTGAATATTTACAATTTCATAAAGAAGTAAACTCAGATATCAACTTTATTCCTAGTTTGCCTTTAGAAACATATCGTCTTCCCGAATTAGAATTTTAGTTAACAAAAACTTCAAATTTGTATTAATATAGGGTTTGTTTTTTAGTTAAAGCAAGCCCTTTTAAAAGTTTAACACTAATTATTTTTTTGATTTTGGTAATTCAATACCAGCAAAGAACTCTTCCAAAGTAACATCAAGAAGTTTACAAATTTTGATTAACGTTTTTATTTCAAAGTTAACACCTTTTTCAAGTCTCCAATATGCAGAACGACTCATTTCAAGAGCAAATGCAATATGCTCATAATTTGAATACCCTTTTTCTTTTCTAAGCAACTTTAGTCTATTAGCAATTGCTTCATACTCGAGTTTATTAAAATTTTCAATAGATTTTTCCATAATTCAAATCTCAATAATTTACCTAATTTGAGGTACTCTATTATAAAGTGTACTATTTAATAGAATTTTATATACATTTGTACGAAATATATTCTACTCTAATTATGAAAAAAGTTGTAATATCTCTAAGTTTGGTATTTGTATTGTTATATGGATGCTCTTCAAATAACACCAACACTGACATAACGTCTATTGTACCACCCTCTAACTTAGCTGGTAGCGTTATTTCGTCTACTCAGATAAATTTAACTTGGAAAGATAACTCTACTAATGAAGTTGGTTTTAAAATAGAACGTAAAACAGATTCAGGTACATATGTATTAGTAGGGAGTGTAGGAACTAATATAATGGCTTTTAATGATGTTAATTTAACACCTAATACAAACTATACTTATAGAATTTATTCGTATAATTCCTCTGGAAATTCTCCTACATACTCTAATGAAATTAGTTTAAAAACGAGTAGTACAATCGTATTACCCAGCATTACTACAAAAGCAGTTACTAGCATAACAAGTACTACAGCATCCTGTGGAGGAATTATACAATCCGATGGTGGCTCACCAATTTTAGGCGGAGGTTTAGTTTGGAGTACATCACAAAATCCAACCTCGGATTTAGCAACTAAATATACTTTTGGGATGGCTGTACTTTCTTTTGGTACTGAAATGACTGGTCTTACACCTAATACAACATATTATGCAAGAACGTATGTTAAAAATATAATTGGTACAGCCTATGGGAATCAAGTAACATTTACTACTACTAGCTCCCCTATAATTCCAACATCTGTAACCGATATAGATGGTAATTCATACCCTACAATAGTTTTATGTGACAACAAAGTTTGGACTACTAAAAATCTTAATGTATCCAAGTACAGAAATGGAGATATAATACCACAAGTTACTTCGACTTCTAATCTAAATATTTCAACGGGAGCTTGGTGTTATTACTCGTTTTCTACACCTAATGGAACAATTTATGGGAAATTATATAATTGGGCTGCAATAATTGATTCAAGAGGTCTAGCACCACTTGGATGGCATATTCCTAGTCAAGATGAATGGACAAATATGACTAATTGTTATGGTGGTTTAGGATATGCGGGTGCAAAGCTAAAACAGATAGGTATAAATTATTGGCAAAGTCCTAATACTGGTGCTACAAATGCTAGTAGCTTCTCAGGATTGCCTGGGGGGTATTATTCTCCTAATACATTTTTTGATATAAATCAAAATGCTTACTTCTGGGCTAATACTACTTATGGTACACAGTATTCTTATTACTGGAGATTAAATTATGACAATATCAATGTTGGATATGGTCTTTTCACAAGAAACAGTTTCTTGAGTGTACGTTTAGTAAAAGATTAAAGAACAAGTATTATGTTAATCATTTTACATAAGTAAACAAGGTAGCCAACATCCCTAATCAACATTGAAACCCATTAACTATAAGTTTACAAAATAAAATTAAAACTAATTGATTATCAGTATTTTATTTTTAAATTTAACAATATGCTTCTTTTATAATTTTTTTGCATTAGGATTTTTAAAATTCAAAATACATTAATTTTATATGATTATAGAAAAAGTGAAAATTGATTTTAATTCTACATACCTAACTTTTTATAAAAAAACTAAACTAGTTATTGAACTAAAAGACTATTAATTTTACAACGTTAATATCACTCGAAAACAACTTCTCTATAAATCGCAATAGGATTCACTGCAATTTTCGGGAAACTTGGAACAAAAAAGAACTTCTCAAAATTTTCAAATGAAGAGAAAACACTTCGAAAAGCTTTATTGTAGGTCATCTCTACTGTCAATTCATCATCATTATAACCAAGAAACTCATCATTATGATCAACTCGATTATCAGTAGGTTGAGGACAAGAACTTATAATACCAAATACTGTTAATTTTATATTTGGTCTACTACCGTAGGTATAAATAAGATTTTCAAAATCACCGTTTACTAAATATTCACTTTTTAGATTGGCTAAAATTTGAAATTCAGGAAATATATCAAAAGGTAACAGCCTAAAATTTAATCTGTTTGGAGTAAATGTATCTAGAAAAATTTTTACCCTCTCTATAAAAGTTTCATCTAATAAACTAGCATCAGATACTTTTTCCATAATTTCATCGAAATTTTTTTCCATAGCTTTTAAACGGCTTAATTCTTTTGGATTTGGTGCTTTTTTTAAACCTTTCTTTAAATCGTTTATTTGCTTTTTCAAAGATATTATCTCTGTATTACTTTCAAGAACTGATGCATAAATTAATCTTTGAATATCATTGAAGTTTGACATTATCCTTTTGAATCTTTCATAATCTTCAAATGAACTCCAACCGTTTACTTTTATATACGTTGAATTAGGTAAGTCAAGAATGAAATCATTATACGATTTTCCATTATTTTCAAAACAGTCATTTAGATTTTTCAAAACATTTTTTGAAGATAATTGCTCTTCAACTTGATTCAATAATTCATGATAAAGTTCAATTTTTTCAGTATTTATTGTTTTTTCTTGATTTGATGAACCAACTTTAGCTTTAAAAAGTTTTATGTCAATTCCAGTTTCTGAATCAAAACCTCCTTCATTTTCTATTGCCCGAGTTATTTCACTTATTAATCCGCCACTTAATTGACTGTTTATCGATTTGGCTTTTTCGTAATCGAAGTATATTAATTCTTTAATTGATTTCATGTCTAAAGAGATGGTGTTAATGGCTATTGTCTAACGGTTCGCCGTTTCATGTAGTTGCGAACTTTGGAGCTTGTTATTTTCTGTTAGAGAAAAAATTTCTTGTGAAATGTTAATTTGTCACAAAATTCGCAATCTTGCTAGACGCCTATTTGCTACGGGGCTTTTTTTAGTTCTTTATATTCTTCTGGTATTTTTAGGCCTTTTTTATAGTTTTCTATATTACTATGGTTTCTGTATTTGTCCAATAGTGTTCTAAATGAAACAGCTGAAATTATAAAAATAATTAAAGAGAAAATCCCACTTATTATTATATTTGATTGTAATTCAACTATATATTCTGAAGCATTTTTGATACTCCAATTGGAAATATAGAGAATATAAGTTATACCCCCCCAAACGATTAAAATTGAAATAGTAAATTCAATCCAACTTTTTCTCCTCCAATTGAAAATTTGTTCATTTAGCCATTGATCTCTTTTTTCTTCTCTTATTTTATTTTGTTGTTCTAAAAGTTTTGCTTCTAATTGAATTACTTTAGATTCAGACTGATCTTTTAACTTTAAAACATTATCAAACCCCTCTGATTTCTTTTCAAATGTTTTCTTTGTTTTTTCTAGTTCTTCTGATCTATTTGAAATTTCCTCAAATACTTTTTCAAGTTTACGAATTCTACTTACTTCTATTCGTTTCTGTTTAGCAGCTTCTTCTTCTAATCGTTTAACAAATTGTTCTTTGTCTTTTTCTGCAAGAATATTTAGTCCTTCAATATCTTTTAGCTGTTTATTAGTAATTCTAGTTGCAACTCTTACGATATCAGTGTCACTAATCTCTTCTTTTGCATACTTGTGAATATTATCATCTAACTCTCTTAGAATTTGAGATTTTGGTAGATTTTTATTTAAAGTTAATGAAATTATAGAAGTTAGTCCTATTTCCGCTAAATCTTCACCTGCAATTTCTTTATTTATTTGAGGATTACTAAGCCACAAAATATTTAATAAATCATCAGCTTTTATTGTTTCAGGTTGAAATCCATCTTTTAAATATATATTATCTCCTTCCACTGAAGCTGAATTGTTAACAAACCAAGCATTAACTTTTTCAAACTCTTTAATGTTTTTTCCTCTTTGTTTTCTAATATATAATAATGCTGTTGCATCATGCAATGCTGAACGTTTACTTTTTCTAACTTCTTCAAATATTTTGTATTCCTCAGTAAACTTCGCCTCTTTTTTTAATTTATCAGTCTGAAATAACATGCTTATTCCATAAGTACTAGTTGTATCTTCTAATTTGTCAGCTATTCTTTCTAAATCTGTTTTTGAAATATTTCTTCTATCACAGGCATTATAAACATCTTCAGGATTAACCTTTTTTTGTAAAAAGGATTTTTCAAAAAAAGATGCTTTAGTCTCTAATAGATTTTTAGTCTCTTCAATTGTATCTTTTAGCACAGTAATTCTAAATCCTTGTTGCTTTGCTATTTTAATTAAGGTTCTACAAGTATGTGTAGATTCAGGAGTATTTAAATCTAATAAACCTACAAGAAAATTTGTATCCAATAGTAATTCAATTTCTCTTTTTACCCCATCTGGATTATATTCGATATATCCAGCAATTATGGACCCCAAATAAATATTTTTTATTCTTTCATAAATTGAAGGTATTCGTCTAAAAAAGTCAATAAATTGGGCTTCTGGTGTATAGTCTTGGCCGTTTGATGATTGTTTATTTGAAATATATTTTGATAATATAAATTTGTTTTTCTCAATAAATTTAAAAATAGAATCACTATTTGCAATTTCGAATTCTGAAGTTTCACAAAAACGTTTAAATAATTCTTCTAATTCATTTATTTCTTTTTCTTGGCTTAAAATAATATCCTCGTAATCTGTGAATGTATATTGATTAATGCTAAAAGCACCATCACTATAAATGGTGAAATGAGTAGATTCATCTGTGTTTATTTCTTTACAAATTTCATCCAATATTTTCTTTAAAACAGGTATTGGGAAATCTATATTATACAAAACATCCGTTCTGTTTTTTATTTCTAAAATACTTTTGCCCTTATAAATCCCTTCATTATTCAATATTGAAAGAGCTCTTTTAATTAAAGGAATAAAGATATCAATTGGTCCTTTGGCTAATGTTCCAGTGTTTCTAATATGTGCTAATAAACTATATGTTATTGCTCTTTCTTTTTCGTGGTTCATTTATATTATATTATTTTATTCTAAATATTTTTCTTATATACTTGTAGCTAACATCCCAATAGATGCATTGCGTCAATCTAAGATTAAAATCATGCGTACATCTATTTTGCAAATCAGCAAAATATCAATGAAATCTATTTATTAGTAACACATTATTAAGTTTAAATACCAATTAGTTTTTAATTGATTGTGATCTTGCAAAAATCTATTTATATTATAAATAAACATTACGGTTTCATTCATTCTTTTCTTACGGTTCTAATACAACATCTTTGTCTTTACTCTTTCCAATACTCACTATAAAAATTACTGGTTTGTAATAGTTGTTCGTGATTACCGTGATGGGTAATTGTTTTATCTTCTAAAACATAAATTTCATCAGCAATATTCTTCAGCGTGTTTAATCTATGTGAGATAAAGAAAATGGCACACTTGGGTTTTATCTTTTCTAACAACTCCATTGAAAATTTCTCTGTATTTCTATCCATTGCAGAGGTAGCCTCATCCAAGATTAAAAATTGAGGTTGTTTGAATAAAACACGAGCGAGTGCAATTATCTGTTTTTGGCCTCCCGAGAGGTTAATTCCTTCTTCACCTACAACAGTACCCAATCCTTGTGGTAATTGGTTAAAATAGTCTAAAAATCCATATTGAGTGATAAATTCCATTATGGTTTCGGGTGTAACAGTATCGCCCAACAGAATATTGTCAATTACAGTACCATTAAAGATGTTTATCTCTTGTGGAATAACACCAATTAGGTTTCTAAAACTCTTGAGTTCAATATCGTTAAGTTCATACTCATTGTTCACTTTAATACTCCCACTTTCAAAAGGATAAAAACGTTGTAAAATTTGTCCCAAAGTACTTTTTCCACTGCCACTTTCACCAACTATAGCCACTAACTTCCCTCTTTCAATAGTTAGATTAATATTTTTAAACATCTCTTTTCTTCCTGCAAAACGGAATGAAAGGTCTTGAACTGTGATACTTTGAATCTCAGATATAGTTTGACCACCCTCAGGTTCTTTTTCCATTGAGGCAAACTCATACATCCTGTTAAAGGCAATCTTAGCTTCGTTGATTGGTATTGAGATTAGAGCCAAATTAGCGATGGAAGGCAACAATGAACTCACAATCCCTAATATCGCCATCAGTTCTCCTAATTTAATTTCTTTATTAAAAACCTGAATCGAAGTGTAAACCAAAACACCAATTAAAAAGAAAACACTCGCCAATCCCGACTGCCAAGACAATTGAATGTTGATTTTTCCAAGGTTAAAAATCTTCTCCTGAAAAATCCCAAATACAGCCTGATTCAAATTCTTAAAAACCTCCTGTTTGTTGTCATTTTTGATAGTTGAAATCCCTTGGATGGTATTGATGTAATTACCCTCATTAAAAGCGTAACTCTGCATCACATCGGTTTGAGATTGAATGATTTTTTTGTTACTTCTGTAAATGATATAAAAGTAGATAGGTAAACTAAGAAGTGAAATTAACCCAACCTTCCAAGAATACCCAAATAAAAACACCAATGAAATAATAGATACCAAAACATCAATTACCAAACTACTTGTTAATAGTTTAATCACACTTTGTATTCTTTGTGTATCGTTTAATCGAGCAACTAATTCTCCGATCTTTCGGGTATCAAAAAAAGACTTAGGTAGGTGTAATAAAGAACTGAAAAATTGATTGTTGATTCGGTTATTGAAGTCTTTGGTTTGTTGCAATAAAAAGTATTCTCTTAGTACTGAAATACCTACCCTTGCCAATAGGAGAATGGTTAATAGTCCAATTCCTGAGACCAACTTGGTGATTTTGTGTGAAGGTAGAATGTCATCAATTAATTTCTGAGAGAATATAGACATTGACATTCCTAAACACGCAATAAACACACCCAACAAAACACTAATCCAAAGTAGTTTGTCGTCTTGTTTTATTAAATCAATAAACCATTTTCTTTTGTTGTTTTTGGAAGTAATTGATTTCTCAAATTTATCGGTTGGTTCTAAGGTCAAACAACTTTTAGATTCCCAGATTTTATCTAACTCTTCAACAGATAAAAAGTAAATTCCCTTAGCAGGGTCACCAATAAGAAATCCATTCTCCTTAGAATATTCATAACAAACGACATAATGTTGTAATTGTTTGTCAATAACCACGTGAAGTATAACAGGATGATTGTGTTCTATTAATGAAGGAATATCTGCCTCACATCCCTCTGTATTAAAACCAAGAGAATTTGCAACTTGATATAAACCCAGAAGAGTAGTTCCCTGTTGAGTAGTTCCGCTAAGTTCTCTTAGTTTTTCTATCGAGTGATTACCTTGATAGAATTTAATTATACTTAGTAAACAAGCTACACCACAATCGGACTGATCTAATTGAAGGGTATGGGTTTTTTCAATATGCTTTGGAATCATAAATTATAAAGTGAAATTCATTAAAGAGGGCAAAGAATTTTAAATAACAAGGAATTAAAACTAAGAGTATAACTAATCCTTAGTTGTTAATTTTTTAATGAGAACTTCAGGTTTAATTTGACCTTTGATTTTTTCAATAAGGTGTTGGTCTTTATCATACAAGACTAAGCAAGGAAGTGATTTAACATCAAAAGTAGGAGCGAAACTAATTTTTGTATCAGATAGGAAATTAATTTTATCATAATTGATTAGTTTATGGTTAATGGCAAAATCTTTAATTTTATCAGGGTTTTCAATAGAAACAAAAATCAATTGAAAAGTTGAGAACTTATCGATATTCTGTTTTATCATTTCTGCTTCTTCATTACAAAATTCACATTCACTATCAAAATAAACAAAAAGAGTTGGTGCGTTTTTAATTAGATTTTCATTGGTAAAACGTCCCCCATTTACATTTTGAAAATCAAAGTTTGGAATAGTCTTTATGTTTTCAGCTACTTCCTTTTTGTGTTTAATCTTTGAGGTAATCTGGAAAATTAAAGATCCAAACAATCCTACGAACAAAAAAGGTATAATTATTTTAAGATGTTTTTGCATTGTATTTTAAGAAAAATTTAGAGTGAAAAACATAATGATAATTACCCATAAGAAAAGTGATATTCCATAACTTGTTGAAACAATTATTAGTCCAAAGTCTATAGGATACTTATTTTGGTCTGTTTTATTTGATTGGACAAGTTTACTTATGAAATATGATAATAATATCCAATATCCAAATTCAAATAAATTTAATGTTTGTAATGGATAAATAAACCAAGAATCTATTTCGTTATAATCTAAAAAATTAATTACAGAAAAAGGATAAAAATACTGTACATCCTTAAGCGTGTAATTAGTTTGAAAAAAGTAAAACCAGATAATTTTACAGATTAATGCTATCAAAAACAAAAACTCTGCCTTCACAGCAATATCCCATAACAATTTATATTTTACTTCGGTTTTACTATAAAAATAAGTGCCAATATATAGTATACTAGCGATTAAGTTAGTTTTAATTAATATATAAATTGGAGTAAAAACAATAGAAAACCAATGCCATTTAGATTGTTGATTAAAAAAGAACTCAATTTGTTGATTTGTAAGATTTTCAGCAAGTGAAATTTGTATTAATTTATTGAAATTCAATACATTTTTTGTGATTTCTGCAATCAATATCATACAACAGGAAAGCACAAGATATCTGAAAAAAGGTTTTCTAAACATATATGTGTATTTAAAAAACCCGAGAGTGCAACATTATAATAGATATAACTAAAATAAAACACAATCTCGAGTTTTTTTAATTTTTTTCTTCAGGAGCAGTTTTAATTTCTGTGTCCTTAGAGGCATTTTTAAACTCTTTAATTCCGTTACCCAGCCCCTTCATTAGCTCAGGTATTTTTTTACCTCCAAATAATAATAAAACTATAAAAATTATTGGCAATAGCTCTGTAAATCCAATACGTCCCATAAAAATGAATTTTAAAACAACCTCAGGCAAATTAATTGATCCTGAGGTTATTAAGTTAAACAAAGGAAGAATTATTTTTTTCTGTCCCTATATAATTTATATCGGGAACCTAATCCGATTACTATAATGAGTATAATTATTGTTATAGACCCTTTGCTCATAACTATTTTTTTAATTTAATAGAAAACAAGATGCAGTAGCAAGACCTCCAATAATTGGAGACCAAGGACCAGGCACAGAAAGGCCTGCTGCTATACCACCCAATGCACAACCCCATTGTCTACTTGTTAAACCTCCCGATAAGTTTTCCATTTGATTCAATTCTAATTTTTTCATAATTTTCAAAATTTGAGATTAATAATGATTTTAAACAAATAGACATTCTGCAGAAACTTTTGTTTGAAACAAATTTTAGAAAGTTTATTCAGACTTGCAAGAACAAAATACTACTAAATTATTCATACTTAATCTAAAGGATTTTGGAATACATTTCTTTCATTTTGATTTTTTTTGTAATATTGTACATCCCCATAAATTACTGAATAAATTAACTAATACTGAATTGTAATCATATGAATATTGTCCTCAATACTATCCGATTAACTAGATTGGAGAAGAAACTATCTCAAGAATATGTGGCTTCAAAACTAAATTTCACCCAGAGTTATTATGCTAAAATGGAAAATGGAGAAGCCGATATTTCCGTTAGAAATTTACTGTTACTACTTGATATATTAGAAATTGAACCTGTTGACTTTTTTAAAGAAGTAAAGAGGAAAAAGAAATCTCAAAAATAAGTCACTGTAATATCTTTGTTTAAGAAACAAAAACTTTAAAGTAGTGTTATAACTTATCTTTTGTAATTTTACTTACGAGTAAGTATATATAAGTATGTCGCTTTGATTCGACAGATGTATTAAATACCAAAAAATCCAAGGTTATATGCGGTTTTACGAACAAGCATCTGTACAGGAAAACGATTCTTTTTTTACCCCTAGGTATTTGTAAACTAAATTGAAATTGGAATTTTTTGGCTTTTTTGAAGACTAAAAAAAAAGGTTTTAATCAAACGAATTTAGTGTTGTTGACTAAATGTTGACTAAAAACCTTGTTATCCCTTATAAAATAAGAATTAATGTGACCATGGAGGGATTTGAACCCTCACGCCCTTGCGAGCACCACCCCCTCAAGATGGCGAGTCTACCGTTTCTCCACATGGCCTTAAAAAAGAAAAGGTCATTCGAAAAACGAACAACCTTTTGTGACCCGACTGGGGCTCGAACCCAGGACCCCATCATTAAAAGTGATGTGCTCTACCAACTGAGCTATCGAGTCAATGACTCAAGAAATGAAATGTATTAATAATTTTGTGACCCGACTGGGGCTCGAACCCAGGACCCCATCATTAAAAGTGATGTGCTCTACCAACTGAGCTATCGAGTCATTATCATTTCTTGAATGCGGGTGCAAATATAAGGCCTTATTTTTGATATTTCAAAGCTATTTTATTATAAATTTGTCTTTTTTAAACAAAAGTCTTTAACGCCTTAATTTGTAGGGTTTTATTCCAATGAAAAAAATTATATTATTAGGATATATGGGGTCTGGCAAATCAACCATAGCCGAAAAACTCTCAGGGTTAATCCAAATCCCTTTTGTTGATTTAGACAAAAGTATTGAAGCCAAAGCTGGAATGTCAATCAACCAAATTTTCGAAACTTTTGGAGAAGTCTATTTTAGAAAATTAGAACACGATGTTTTTGTCGAATTGCTCGCTACATCCGAAAATCAAATCATTGGTTTAGGTGGAGGTACACCTTGTTATGCCAATAATCATGAATTGTTAAAAGGCAAGGGAATTACTTCTATTTATTTGAAAGCATCAGTAGAAACATTGTTTAATAGATTGTCTCACAATAAAAGTAAACGTCCCATAGTAGCTAATAAATCAGAAGCTGAGCTACAAGAGTTTATTGCAAAGCACCTATTTGATCGCAGTTATTATTATAATCAAGCCGAATATAAAGTAGCTGTAGATGCAAAATCAATTGATGAAACGGTTGCCGATATTATATCAATTTTAGCTTAAATAAGCTGAATTTTGTCCGTTATCATCAAAAACAACACGCACATGTTCTAATAATGAAGTAGACAAAGAGATGCCTTTAAAATCAGCTTTGACTGGATATTTCTTATGATTTCGATCTACTAAAACAGCTGTTTTGAATTTAGTTAATGGAACATCTAAAAAGTGTCTCACTGCATAAATTAAAGTTGTTCCTGAATTGAGAACATCATCTACTACAATTAATCCTTTGTTAGCGTATTCTTCTTTGGATAGTGAAGTTTGAATTGGCGCTTCGGGATGTATTTTGTTGACATTCACCTCGCACAAAGCAATTTTTAGAGTTGCAATTTCTTGTAAAGCAGTTGCAATTTTTTGAGCAAAAATGAATCCGTTTGTAGCAATGCCTGCAATGACAATTTCTTCTTCATCAACAAATGTCTCATAGATTTGATAAGCAATACGTTTGATTTTATGCTCAATTTCTTGATGGGTTAAGATGATGTTTTGGCTCATAGTCTATTTTTTGTGAAAGGTACAATCTTTTTTTATTCGTTTTAATCCTTAAAGTTTCAATTTTTACAAAAAGTCTTCTTCAAGATCTTCTGGAATTTCATTTCCATATTCGTCTATATCTCTTCGGTCTTTTTTAGTAGGACGCCCCGTTCCTGTTTTTCGGTAATGCTCTTTGGATAATTTTAATAATTCTAAATGCGCAAAGGCTTCAGCAGGCGTGTCATTTCGTCGATAGATGTCTACTAATTTTGCTCCAACACGACTTTCAGGAATATCTAAAACGGTTATAATTTGTGTGATTTGGTCTTTTCTAAATGTGATTTTGTCGGTTGGATAAACCTCTCGAGAGGGCTTTGCGATTTGTCCATTTACGGTGACATGATTTTTTTTACAAGCTTCTGTAACCATGTTTCTCGTCTTATAATACCGCACACACCATAAATATTTGTCTATTCGCATAAATTTTCTAAAATCGAAGTTAAATAGTTTACAAAAATAAATCAATATTGTATCTTGCGCACTTAAAAATTCGCCATAATGAACAAATTTAAGTATTATTTTATTGTATTAGTAACAAGCCTTTCTTTATTTTCTTGTTCCAAAGATAATGCAATTCAAACAGAAGTAATTAGAGAATACTCGACACAATATACTACTGATTTAGCAACTATTGAAGAATACCTTAAAACTACTTATTTCACTGTAGTTAACCATCCTGGTTTTGCGGATGATCAAGATATAATTATCACTAAAATTCCTACTGGCGGAACACAAGCTTCAATCTGGTCGTATTTAAACAATACTTCTTTTCCGAAATTGCTTAGTAGAGATGTAAAGCTACACGATATTACTTATAAAATATATTATTTAGTATTGAGAGAAGGTACCGGAGATAAACCAACTAATGTCGATGGTGTTTTGGCTTCTTATAGAGGGGACTATTTGACTAAAGTGGCCGCAACAACTACTACAGCAGCATCCTTAACAGTGACACAATTTGAAGAGTCTAAAAATCCACAAAGCTTTTTTAGTTTGACTAATACAATTATTGGTTGGTCAGAAATTTTTCCTCAATTTAAAAAAGGTACTTACACGGCAAACGCAGACGGAACAGTTTCGTATTCTGGTTTTGGAGCCGGAGTTATGTTCTTGCCATCAGGTGTAGCTTATTATGCATCTGGTAGTGGTTCAATTCCTTCTTACAGCCCTTTGGTTTTTAGCTTTAAACTATACGAAATTCAACGATTGGATCAAGATTCAGATGGTATTCCTTCGTATTTAGAAGATTTGAACGGAGATGGTTATATGTACGATTTTAGAAATACTATTAATTATCCAACTGCTATAGCATCTAATTCCGATGATACCGATGCTGATGGAATTCCAAATTATCTTGATGTAGATGATGATGGCGATAATTACACCACAAAATTAGAAATTAAAGATCCTATAAGTGGATTAAGTATTCCATTTGCAACTATTCCTGATTGTAGTGGTAATACAACCAATAGTGCAAGAATTAAAAAGCATTTAGATAAAAACTGTCACTAATAGGCAAACAGTAAATAAAAAATCCCGATTTCACTGAAATCGGGATTTTTTGTTTAAGGTATAAAAAGGATTATTTTCTTTTGATCACTTTTTCTGCAGCAGCCACAATCGCTTGATTGTTTAACTTGTATTTTTCCATCAATTGTTCTGGTGTACCTGATTCACCAAAACTATCATTTACCGCTACAAATTCTTGTGGAGCTGGATGATGTAAAGCCAATACTCTAGAAACACTTTCGCCTAAACCTCCTAAAATGTTATGTTCTTCAGCAGTAACGATACATTTTGTTTTGGCCAATGATTTTAAAATAGCTTCTTCGTCCAATGGTTTAATAGTATGGATGTTGATTACTTCGGCAGAGATTCCTTTTGCTTCTAATGCTTCGGCAGCAACTAAAGCTTCCCAAACTAAGTGTCCAGTAGCTACAATAGTTACATCGGTACCTTCATTTAAAAGAATGGCTTTCCCGATTACGAAAGGTTCGTCAGCCGGCATAAAGTTAGGCACAACTGGACGTCCAAAACGCAAGTAGGCTGGTCCGTGATGATCTGCCAGTGCAATAGTAGCCGCTTTGGTTTGGTTGTAATCGCAAGTATTGATTACGGTCATTCCTGGCAACATTTTCATTAAGCCAATATCTTCTAAAATTTGGTGTGTTGCGCCATCTTCTCCAAGAGTTAATCCAGCGTGAGAAGCACAAATTTTTACGTTTTTCTCAGAATAAGCAACTGATTGACGAATTTGATCGTACACACGTCCTGTTGAGAAACTAGCAAAAGTACCTGTAAAAGGAATTTTACCACCAATAGTTAGTCCTGCTGCAATTCCAATCATATTGGCTTCAGCAATTCCAATTTGGAAAAAACGTTCTGGGTGATTCTTTTTGAAATCGTCAAATTTTAATGATCCAATTAAGTCCGCACAAAGCGCTACTACATTTTCATTTTTTTGACCTAATTCAGTCATTCCCGCTCCAAAACCTGAACGAGTATCTTTACTTCCTGTATTTGTATATTTTTTCATTTGTTGTGTCGTGTTATTAGTAATCAGCTAATGTTGAAGTATTTTGTGCTAAAGCTTGTTCTAGTTGCGCATCATTTGGTGCTTTACCGTGCCAAGCATGCGTATGCATCATGAAATCAACTCCGTTACCCATTTCTGTATGCAATAAAACGCAAACTGGTTTTCCTTTTCCAGTTCGAGATTTTGCATCGTTCATTCCTGCAATGATTGCCTCTAGATTATTTCCTTCTTTGATTTCTAATACATCCCAATCAAAAGCTTCAAATTTTGCTTTTAAACTACCCATACACAATACTTCGTCAGTAGTACCATCGATTTGTTTTCCATTAAGGTCAACTGTAGCAATAAGGTTGTCTACTTTTTTTGCTGAAGCATACATAATGGCTTCCCAGTTTTGTCCTTCTTGTAATTCACCATCCCCATGTAAAGTATATACTAGGTGTTTGTCATTGTTTAGTTTTTTGGCTTGAGCCGCACCAATTCCAACAGATAATCCTTGTCCAAGAGAACCAGAAGCCATTCGGATTCCAGGTAAACCATCATGTGTAGTTGGGTGACCTTGTAATCTACAATTGATTAAACGGAAAGTCGCTAATTCAGCCACAGGAAAATAACCGCTTCTTGCTAGAACGCTATAAAAAACGGGAGAAATATGTCCGTTAGAAAGGAAGAAAAGATCTTCTCCAATTCCGTCCATATCAAAACCTTCTTTGCGTTCCATTAGGTTTTGGTACAAGGCTACTAAAAATTCAGTACAACCCAAAGATCCTCCAGGATGACCTGAATTGACAGCGTGTACCATTCGAAGAATATCTCTTCTAACTTGGATAGTTAAATCGTTTAATTGTTGTGTGTTAGGCTTCATTTGATGTGTAAAGGTTAAACTGTTGCAAATGTAATTTTTATTTAGGGTTGGGACAAACGTTTTTCTGAATTGTTGTCCATGTTTTATTAAGAATAATGTATAATTATCAACAAAAACAAAATTTTAGTAGTGACATAAAAAAAAGCCTCCCAAAATTGGAAGGCATGTATTTTAAAATAGTCAATTATAATTTGGATTGCAAACTAGACCAGCCGCCTCCATTATGAACGGAAGTAAATCCATTCGATTTTAGTATGCTTTTTGCCGAAGCACTTCGCATTCCCGAAGCGCAACAGGTGATGATGGTTTTGTTTTTGTCTTTCAGTTGACCTAAATTATTTTGTAATACTTGTACTGGAATATTCACAGACCCTTTAATATGTCCTCCTGAAAATTCTGCTTTTGAACGTACATCTAATACAATTGCTCCTTGTTGTGCTAATTCAGCAAAATTAACGCTGGGTCCTAAACCTAAAATTTTTTTTAATAGTGTGATCATATTTTTTTATTTTGATTGATAGTAGTTAACATCTAGCCAGGAACCTCCATTGTAACAATCCAATCCTTGTTGTGAAAGGTAATGTTGCGCTTGCCCACTTCTATTCCCAGAAGCACAGCATAGAATTAATGGTGAATGTAAATCTTTTAATTCTTCAACTCGTTCTGGAATTGTTTGCAGTGGAATATTGATAGAGCCTGCCACATGCCCACCCATAAATTCTTCGTGAGAACGTACGTCGACTATCGTACCTTTTTTTTCTTTGATGATGTTTTCTAAAGTCATGTAATGAATTTTATAAATTATTGATTTTGCCAATCATACAACTAGAGTAACTTTTTAGTTGTAAAAGCAATCCATTTTTTTCGGTAGCTTCTGGATAACCAAGTTGGTGCAAACGGTGTAAAATAGTCTCCCGTATTTCTTCCGAGTAAGTTACGGATACTGAATCGTTGTCTTTGTCTACTTTAACTTCATCAACTCCAATCAACTCTAATAGTTCTTTTTTTATTGTGGTAGCACAACCTCCACATTTAAGATTTGCGATTTTTATTTCCTCTGTTTTCATGATGAATATTATTTATTGAGGCAAATTTAGATCAATAGCAAGTCTGCATTAGTAACTTTTGTTACACAAGGCTATTTTAAATAAAAAAACAGGATTTTATTGAATATTAACTTTTGTGTTGGGAAATAAATTCAGATTATTTTGACAAGATATCTTGAACTGCTTTTTCCAGCAAGGGTTGCATGGTTTGATACCCTTTTAAATTGGGATGTACACCGTCTTCAGAAAATTCTTTTGGCAAACCTTTTTGGGCGTCAGCCATCGCAGAATGATAATTAACATAAGGGATATGTTGTTGTTTTGCATACGTTTGAATCATTTGATTCAATTGAAAAATGTTTTCGGCAGCTTGATCGTTCGGTCGCCAATAAAAATTATTGGCAGGTAAAACGGAACAAAGAATTACTTTAATTTTATTGGCTTTTGCCAATTCAACCATAGATTGAATATTACCAAAAATTTTCGCAAGGGTAGTAGGTCCGGTATTGCCTGCAATGTCATTTACCCCGGCTAAAATTAAGACTACATCGGGATGTAAATTTAGCACATCAGGTCTAAATCGAATCAACATTTGGGGTGTGGTTTGACCACTAATTCCTCTGTTGATATAGGATGTATTTGTAAAAAAATCGGGCTGAATTTGTGACCAAAACTCCGTAATGGAATCACCCATTAATACAATTCTTTTTTTACCAGATTGTTTAGGTGGTAGTTGGCTGTTTTCGGTTTCGTATTTTGCTAAATTAGCCCAATCTTGAGCAAATGATGTTTCAGACATACCAATAAAGATAAGTAGTAAATAAATGATCGACTTTTTCATATTTCTAACTTTTTGAGGTTGAAAGTTAGTCAAATAAATCAGAAGATAAATAACGATCTCCACGATCACAAATAATAGCAACTACCACTCCGGATTCCAATTGATTGGCAACTTTAATTGCTGTAGCTACAGATCCGCCACTACTCATTCCGGCGAAGATTCCTTCCTCTTTAGCTAAACGTTGGGTCATTTCTCTCGCTTCTTGTTCGCTTACTTCCATCACTACATCCACCTTTGAGGCATCAAATATTTTAGGTAAGTACTCTTGTGGCCATTTTCGAATCCCGGGAATTTGTGATCCATCAGTGGGTTGTACTCCAATGATTTGAATATTTTTATTTTGTTCTTTTAAATAGGTAGAGGTACCCATGATTGTCCCTGTAGTTCCCATAGTTGCAACAAAATGGGTAATAGTTTCATTAGTATCTCTCCAAATTTCCGGACCTGTGGTTTTATAATGAGCTTTCCAGTTGTCCTCATTGGCAAACTGATTGAGCATGACATAGCCCCCTTCTTCCAT
Organism: Flavobacterium ammoniigenes; assembly: GCF_020886055.1. NCBI lineage: Bacteria > Pseudomonadati > Bacteroidota > Flavobacteriia > Flavobacteriales > Flavobacteriaceae > Flavobacterium > Flavobacterium ammoniigenes. The sequence continues at coordinate 1,331,985 of NZ_AP025184.1, forward strand.
TTTTTTATTGACATAATCTCGAGAACCAATGATACCTGTGCTGGCCGGAGTTTGAGTAACTTTTGCACCATAAGCCAACATGGTTTGAGTACGTTCTTTGGTAGAGTCTTCAGGTAAAACCAATTCGATTTTTATATCAAATAATTGTGCAATCATTGCTAAGGCAATTCCGGTGTTGCCACTGGTAGCTTCAATGAGTGTATCGCCTTTTTTGATTTCCCCTCGTTCTACCGCCGAAGCGATCATATTATAAGCAGCACGATCTTTAACACTTCCTCCCGGATTATTTCCTTCTAATTTTAGTAGTAATTGAACATTCGGGTTTTGAATTAAATTACGGCTAATTACTAGAGGGGTGTTGCCAATTAGTTCTATTAATTTTTTGGGTTCCATGCTATTTTTTTTCTTTAACTTTTACTTCTGTAGTAGTGGTATTGGTAACGATCGAATTGGCAGGAATAGATTTAGTTACCCATGAGTTTCCTCCTACAACACTTCCTTTTCCAATAATAGTATTTCCGCCTAAAATAGTGGCATTGGCATAAATGCAAACCTCTTCTTCGACAGTTGGATGTCTTTTTGAATTTTTCATCTCTTTGGTGATGCTAAGCGCTCCAAGAGTTACTCCTTGATAAATTTTTACATTTTTTTCAATCACAGTAGTTTCTCCTATTACAATGCCTGTGGCGTGATCTACAAAAAAGGGCGAAGCTATTTCAGCTCCAGCATGAATATCAGTTCCGGTAATTCGATGCGCATATTCGCTCATTAAACGAGAAAACAAAAGTAAATCTAGCAAATACAATTCGTGGCTCAAGCGGTAAATCGCAATCGCATAGAATCCCGGATAGGCCAAATACACTTCTTCTAAACTATTCGAAGCGGGATCGTTTTCTAAAATGTAAGCAGCATCTTGATTTAATTTTTCTAAAACAGAAGGTAAAGCAGCAAGGAATTTATTCCATATCGAATCGCACAAATCAGAAGGTTTTTTGCAAGCTATTGCTGAAATTTCTTTAAAAAGCAGTTCCAGTTCGTCAATGCTTTTATCCAATGGAGCACTCCCGTCAAACAAGGTGTAGAAAAGTTTTTCTGTAAAGGTTTCTGTCTTTGTTTTGATACTGTAATTGGTTGAAAAATCACTTTTCAACAAATTGATATTTTGGATAATCTGATTTTTAGTCACGATTGTAAAATTGATTCGGTTAAATAAGCTGTAAAAGTAGGTGTTTTTTAGATTTAGTACGAATGTTTTTTGTCATTTGTCGACTTAATGGAGAGATAAAACAAAGAGTTTCATTTCTGTTATTTTTATTTGTACATTCGAATTTAAAGATTGTAAAACATTATGAAAAGGAATATAAGTACTAAACTAAAACATTTTTGGAAGCTGCTTGGGCCCGGTTTAATAACCGGCGCTAGTGACGATGATCCATCGGGAATAGCCACCTATTCTCAGGCAGGAGCTGCTTTTGGTTTGTCAACTTTATGGACTGGGCTTTTGGCTTTCCCTCTGATGGCCGCTATTCAGCAAATGTGTGCTAAAATAGGTTTGGTAACTTCTTTGGGCTTAACGGGGGCTTTGAAAAAACATTATCCTAGACCCGTTTTGTATTTGATGTTGTTATTTAGTTTCCCGGCAATTGTCATGAATATTGGTGCTGATATAGCCGGAATGGGAGCTGTTGGGAATTTATTATTTCCATCCATAGATGCGACATTTTTTAGTGTTTTTTTTACCATGCTTTTGTTGGTTTTGATTATTTATTTGCCCTATTTAAAAATTGCAGCCACTTTAAAATACCTCTGTATAGTGCTTTTAGTCTATTTAATTGTGCCGTTTATGTATGATCAAGATTGGGGATTAATAGCCAAGAAAACCTTTATACCTACTTTAGAATTCAATAAAGAATTTGTTGCAATTCTTGTTGGGATATTGGGCACTACGATTTCTCCTTATCTTTTCTTTTGGCAAGCAACCATGGAAGTTGAAGAGATGAAACATAAAAATCATCTGGTGGTGAATAAAAGAATTATCAACGAGATGAAACAAGATGTTGATTTTGGAATGACTTTTTCAGGATTAGTGATGTATTTTATCATACTTACTACTGGAACCGTTTTGTATAATGGAGGCGTTCATCAAATAGATACTGTCGAACAGGCGGCTATTGCTCTGAAACCATTAGCCGGTAATTTGGCCTATTTGCTGTTTGCTATTGGAGTTATTGGAACCGGATTATTAGCTATTCCAGTTTTGAGTGGTGCATTGTCTTACATTATTACTGAAACTTTTGGGTGGGAACAAGGATTGGATAAAAAATTCCATGAGGCTAAAGCATTTTACGTGGTGATTGCTATTTCGCTAGTACTAGGCTTATCTTTAAATTATATAGGAATATCACCAATTAAAGCATTAATTTATACTGCTATTCTATATGGTATGACTGCCCCGGTTTTAATTGCAATTATTCTTCATATCAGTAATAATAAAAGTATTATGGGAGACTATACCAATACTCTAAAGGCAAATATCTTTGGATTTATGGCTTTAATTATAATGTCATTAGCTTCATTGGTATTGCTTTACTTGCAATTTATTGATTCGAATTAATTATAAAAAGTGTTTGTAATAATATCCGCCAATCATTATGATTCCATTAAGGGTTATGAATACAGTTAGTGTTTTTTTATAATTTCGTTTCGAATCTACAAAGTGAAGACCAATAAAGAAAAGTAAAATAAGAGAGGTATAAATAGCAGGATACATGTCAAATGCTGCTTCAAAATTACCTTCCAAAAGGAATGCAAAAGCACGTTGAAAACCACATCCTAAACACTCTATTCCGAATAGTGTTTTACTGATGCAGGGAAACATGTATTTTTCTAAATTCAAGGCAGTTTTGTTTTTACAATTTTACGAAAAAATTTCAAACCTTTTTGAGATTAAATTTGCTTCTATTTTAAATTGTTTACTTTTGAAAAACCAAATTTAGAATGATGAAAAAAATTATGATTCCGATGATGCTTGTCGCTTTTTTGATTGCTTTTTATGAGCAGCAAAAAACGACTAGTAATGTTTATATTACAGTAGGGGCAGTAGCAATTTTTATGTACGGAATGATGCGTTTGAGTGCAAAAACGCCAAGTAAAAATCAAGATAAAAATCAAGAAAATGCTGAGTAAAGGAGATGAGGTTTCTGTTTTAGATGAGGCGGTCAACGGACAAGTATTATCTGTTAATGGAGAGCAGGTTACAATAGAATCTACGGACGGATTTGTGATGACATTTAATGTCAACGAATTGATTAAAGTAAACGATTCCAGTAACTTAATGGATTCTATCAAAAGTTTTAATTCAGGAGAAATAAAAAAAGAAAAAGAGATTCCAAAACCCAGAAGTTTCGTGAAAGAGCGCAGAGAAAAACGCGAAGTTGGTGTGCCTGAATTCGATTTACACATTGAAAAATTAGTTCCAAACAAAAGAGGAATGTCTAATTATGACATCTTAACTTTGCAATCAGAAACAGCTAAGAGACATCTTGATTTTGCCATCCGAAATCGGATTCCAAAAATCGTTTTTATCCATGGAGTTGGTGAAGGGGTTTTAAAAGCGGAGTTGGATTTTTTATTTGGCCGATATGAAAATATTTCATTCCAAGATGCCAATTATCAAAAATATGGTTTAGGTGCAACTGAAGTATATATTAAGCAAAATAACAAATAAAAATCAGTCGTTCTAAAGACTATTGTATTCAAATAAAATGTCCGTATTTCAATCGAAAATACGGACATTTTTTTATCATTTAGTAGAGAGGATAAACAGCTTAATTTGTCGTAATTAAATCCCCTAGAATATAACTGTCACCAAGTGTAAAATTGTTGTTTCCTTTTGTTAAAGTCACTTTCTTTAAAACGATACGATGAGTATAGGTGTTGAGCACGTTAGTGGTGGTAACTTCAATTATACCTTTTACATTGGCTACACCAGCTTCGGCAATCCATTCTTGATTAATTGTTGGGACAGTTGGTATGATAGTGTTGCAAAAGTAACTAGGCGTTACAATGCCGTTAGTAAATGAACGATATACTAATTTGTTGGAAGTTGTCCCAATTAATGCGGTTCTTGGACTGTTAAGTGGAGTGATTTGGTTTTTGATCAAATCGGTACTGATATTATCTAGGGTAACTGATTCGCTACTATTGTAATTGTAAATTTGTTTGGATGTTGAACATTGTTCTAAAGTCCCGTCAAATCCTAAAGCTACAGGGGTAATGGTACGACTGTAGTCGCCAAATGCAAAAGTCTCGTATACTTGAGTTCCATTTTGTTTTGCAAAAGTGATGTTTTTAAATACAATATTGTGATTGTAGCCGGTAATTGAAGTTTGTCCGTTTGTTGTATTGGTGGTCTTAATTGCGGTGGTGGTAATTTGGATTTTACCTGCAGTTGCAATCCATTCGTCACTTACTGAAGGTGATGAAGGAGGAATAGTTTCGCAAAACATACTGCTCGAAATGGCTCCATTGTAAAAACGATATACAACCCGATTAGTGGTATTTATATCAATAATTGTTGGATTACCAACAGCGGAGGGTTCGTCTGTGAAAGTTGAAGTAGGGATTTGAATTAGTAAGGCTTCTTGCTCTTTTATCTTGTAAATTATGCCGTTGTTACTACAGCTTTGTGTACTAACCGAATCAAAACTAATTACTTCTTGAGACAAATCGCCATCGCTACAATTTATAAACAATACAGTTAGTAATAGTAAGTAAAAACCTTTTTTCATTATTCTCAATTTTGGCTCAAAAATAGTCAAAAAAAACAATAATTAATTTAGTGTATTAGAGTATTTGTGAAGATATTTTATAAATTTGCTTTCTATGAAGAAAGTATATTTAGATAACGCATCAACCACTGCAATTCGTCCAGAAGTCATTCAAGAAATTACTCGGTTAATGACTGAAGATTATGGAAATCCTTCCTCAACTCATAGTTTTGGGCGTAATGCCAAAAGTGTTTTGGAACTTTCTCGTAAATCAATCGCCAAGCAGTTGAATGTGGTGGGTTCTGAAATATTTTTCACTTCTTCTGGTACCGAAGCGAATAACTGGATTCTGCGTTCTGCGGTTCGAGACCTAGGTGTAAAACGAATTATAACAACTAAAATTGAACATCATGCAGTTTTGTACCCAGCATTGGCGTTGCAAAAGGAATTCGGTATTCAGGTTGATTTTGTGAATATAAAATCAGATGGAAATATTGATGTGACGCATTTGGTTGAATTGCTTTCTCAAAATAGTAAAACATTAGTAAGTCTAATGCATGTCAATAACGAAGTTGGAGTGGTGTTGGACTTAGAGCGAATAGCTACTATTTGCAAAGAACGCAATGCGCTATTTCATTCGGATACGGTTCAATCCATTGGAAAAACAGAAATAGATTTAAAAGCGTTGCCAATTGATTTTATTTCAGCTAGTGCTCATAAATTTCATGGTCCCAAAGGAATTGGATTTGCTTTTATTCGAAAAAATTCCGGTCTTCAACCGTTGCTCTTAGGTGGCGAACAAGAAAAAGGAATGCGCGGCGGTACCGAGTCGGTCTACCAAATCGCCGGAATGGCAAAAGCCTTAGAAGTAGCTTATGCTGAATTAGATTCAGAAAGAGCTTATATTTCAGAACTAAAAGAATACTGCGTCAGTCAATTAGCGCAACGATTTCCCAATTCCAAAATAATTGGTTCCAAAAATAATTTCTACAATATAATTAATGTTGTTTTACCGCTTTCGGCCGACAAAACCGGAATGTTGTTATTTCACCTTGATATGAAAGGGATTGCGGTTTCTCGCGGTAGTGCCTGTCAATCTGGGAGTAGTAATCCGTCCCACGTTTTAGCTGAAATCCTTTCACCTGAAGAGTTGGTGCAGCCAAGCTTGCGTATTTCTTTCAGTCATTATAATACGAAGGAAGAGATTGATTATCTACTTGAGGTGTTAGCTTCTGTCTAGTTTTTCTGTCAAAGCCATTCGTTACGACTAATTACCTGAGCGTTCCCTGTTTGCCTCGTGGCCTCGCAAACTAGGTCGGGCTATTGCTACAAGTCCTCGCTGCGCTGTGGGCTTTTCGCTTCTATCCCTAACGCGGTTTGTGATTAAAACATCTCTATCAAAGTTCAACATTCAACATTCTTTATCGAATTTTCGTTGTTTGAACCTTCTAATTCAACCTTTACAATTCCCAATTGACAAAAAACTTTGGTATTTACAAAACGGGGAATCAGCCAGTTAAGAAAAAGCTGTAAAATAAACTCAAAAAATACTTGCCAGAGTGGATTTAGGTTGTACTTTTGCACCCGCAATAAAGGCGAGGTTCTTACATAGATATTGAAAAGCAAACAAAAGGAGATAAAAGAAATTTTACTTGTAAAAAATTTGCTAGAGATAAAAAAGTAATTATCTTTGCCCTCCCCAAAAGGAGCCAAGTTCTTAAGTAAGTTGAGTGAGTTAAAAAAGAAAGTATTTTTTCTAAAAAATTTTCAAATAGACTTGCGAGATAAAAAAGAAGTTGTACTTTTGCACCCGCTTTGAGAGATAAGCGCAACAAACAAGTTAGACACGTTCCTAGACATATTGAATTGACAGCCGTTTTGAGAGAGATCTCAAAACAAATTAAAGAGTAATAGAATCGTAAGATTCGAAAAAGACCATTAGATCATTGTCATAATAAATAGAAGCAAATTTATTTGCTTCGCATAATATACGATGAAGAGTTTGATCCTGGCTCAGGATGAACGCTAGCGGCAGGCTTAACACATGCAAGTCGAGGGGTATAGTTCTTCGGAGCTAGAGACCGGCGCACGGGTGCGTAACGCGTATGCAATCTACCTTTTACAGAGGGATAGCCCAGAGAAATTTGGATTAATACCTCATAGTATGTGAGAATCGCATGGTTTTCACATTAAAGTTCCAACGGTAAAAGATGAGCATGCGTCCCATTAGCTAGATGGTAAGGTAACGGCTTACCATGGCGACGATGGGTAGGGGTCCTGAGAGGGAGATCCCCCACACTGGTACTGAGACACGGACCAGACTCCTACGGGAGGCAGCAGTGAGGAATATTGGACAATGGGCGCAAGCCTGATCCAGCCATGCCGCGTGCAGGATGACGGTCCTATGGATTGTAAACTGCTTTTGTACAGGAAGAAACACTCCCTCGTGAGGGAGCTTGACGGTACTGTAAGAATAAGGATCGGCTAACTCCGTGCCAGCAGCCGCGGTAATACGGAGGATCCAAGCGTTATCCGGAATCATTGGGTTTAAAGGGTCCGTAGGCGGTTTAATAAGTCAGTGGTGAAAGCCCATCGCTCAACGGTGGAACGGCCATTGATACTGTTAAACTTGAATTATTAGGAAGTAACTAGAATATGTAGTGTAGCGGTGAAATGCTTAGAGATTACATGGAATACCAATTGCGAAGGCAGGTTACTACTAATGGATTGACGCTGATGGACGAAAGCGTGGGTAGCGAACAGGATTAGATACCCTGGTAGTCCACGCCGTAAACGATGGATACTAGCTGTTGGGAGCAATCTCAGTGGCTAAGCGAAAGTGATAAGTATCCCACCTGGGGAGTACGTTCGCAAGAATGAAACTCAAAGGAATTGACGGGGGCCCGCACAAGCGGTGGAGCATGTGGTTTAATTCGATGATACGCGAGGAACCTTACCAAGGCTTAAATGTAGTTTGACCGATTTGGAAACAGATCTTTCGCAAGACAAATTACAAGGTGCTGCATGGTTGTCGTCAGCTCGTGCCGTGAGGTGTCAGGTTAAGTCCTATAACGAGCGCAACCCCTGTTGTTAGTTGCCAGCGAGTCAAGTCGGGAACTCTAACAAGACTGCCAGTGTAAACTGTGAGGAAGGTGGGGATGACGTCAAATCATCACGGCCCTTACGCCTTGGGCTACACACGTGCTACAATGGCCGGTACAGAGAGCAGCCACTGGGTGACCAGGAGCGAATCTACAAAACCGGTCACAGTTCGGATCGGAGTCTGCAACTCGACTCCGTGAAGCTGGAATCGCTAGTAATCGGATATCAGCCATGATCCGGTGAATACGTTCCCGGGCCTTGTACACACCGCCCGTCAAGCCATGGAAGCTGGGGGTGCCTGAAGTCGGTGACCGCAAGGAGCTGCCTAGGGTAAAACTGGTAACTAGGGCTAAGTCGTAACAAGGTAGCCGTACCGGAAGGTGCGGCTGGAACACCTCCTTTCTAGAGCTTGAATGTTAGTTATTTTGGTAACACTTTCAAGAAAGAAGACGATAGATCGACATGGGATTGAATTTCATGATAATATTACTCTTGCTGTTAGTTCAAATAATACAAATAAGTAAAAAACAGAGTCTCGTAGCTCAGCTGGTTAGAGTACTACACTGATAATGTAGGGGTCCCCAGTTCGAGTCTGGGCGGGACTACTATTTTTTAGCTTATGGAAATTTTAGAAGTTGAGTCATCCGATGGATGTTGTCTTTATCATTATACTGTCAACAGACGACTGATAACTGACAACTAAAACACGGGGGATTAGCTCAGCTGGCTAGAGCGCCTGCCTTGCACGCAGGAGGTCAACGGTTCGACTCCGTTATTCTCCACAAGATGCTAATTAGATTTAGCACACACGTTCATTGACATATTGAGATAAGAAAATAATAAAGTAGAAAACATTTTTACTTGTTTATCATTAGACAAGTAAAAGAAACGGCATATTTTAAGTAATATGTTGGTACAATAAGCAAAATAAGGGCGTATGGGGGATGCCTAGGCTCTCAGAGGCGATGAAAGGCGTGATAAGCTGCGAAAAGTTACGGGGATTGGCACACACGATACGATCCGTAAATACCTGAATGGGGCAACCCACTATGTTGAAGACATAGTACACCGATAGGTGGGCAAACCCGCTGAACTGAAACATCTAAGTAGGCGGAGGAGAAGAAAACAAAAGTGATTCCGTAAGTAGTGGCGAGCGAACGCGGATTAGCCCAAACCAATGTTGTTACGGCAATGTTGGGGTTGTAGGACCACGACATTTCTTGCACAAAGAACTAGAATCTACTGGAAAGTAGGACCAAAGAGGGTGATAGTCCCGTATAGGTAATGAGTGTAAAGGATAGTGGTATCCTGAGTAGGGCGGGGCACGTGAAACCCTGTCTGAATTTGGCGGGACCATCCGCTAAGGCTAAATACTCCTGAGAGACCGATAGTGAACCAGTACCGTGAGGGAAAGGTGAAAAGAACCGTGAATAACGGAGTGAAATAGATCCTGAAACCATACGCTTACAAGCGGTCGGAGCCCTTTAGTGGGGTGACGGCGTGCCTTTTGCATAATGAGCCTACGAGTTAACGTTGCTGGCAAGGATAAGTGGTTAAGTCACGGATCCGTAGCGAAAGCGAGTCTGAATAGGGCGCTTTAGTCAGTAGTGTTAGACGCGAAACCGTGTGATCTACCCATGGGCAGGTTGAAGCTGTGGTAACACACAGTGGAGGACCGAACCGGTTGACGTTGAAAAGTCTTCGGATGACCTGTGGGTAGGGGTGAAAGGCCAATCAAACTCGGAAATAGCTCGTACTCCCCGAAATGCATTTAGGTGCAGCGCTGGATTTAAGTTATATAGAGGTAGAGCTACTGATTGGATGCGGGGGCTTCACCGCCTACCAATTCCTGACAAACTCCGAATGCTATATAATGTTTACCAGCAGTGAGGGCTTGGGTGCTAAGGTCCAAGTCCGAGAGGGAAAGAACCCAGACCATCAGCTAAGGTCCCCAAATCTATACTAAGTTGAAAGAACGAGGTTTGTCTGCCCAGACAGCTAGGATGTTGGCTTGGAAGCAGCCATTCATTTAAAGAGTGCGTAACAGCTCACTAGTCGAGCGGACGAGCATGGATAATAATCGGGCATAAGTATAGTACCGAAGCTATGGATTTGTATTATATACAAGTGGTAGGGGAGCATTCTAACAGGGTAGAAGGTGTATCGTAAGGTATGCTGGACTGGTTAGAAAAGAAAATGTAGGCATAAGTAACGATAATGCGGGCGAGAAACCCGCACACCGAAAGACTAAGGTTTCCACAGCTATGCTAATCAGCTGTGGGTTAGTCGGGACCTAAGGCGAACCCGAAAGGGACAGTCGATGGCCAACGGGTTAATATTCCCGTACTACTTATTACTGTGATGGGGTGACGGAGTGATGAAAGCGCCGCGAACTGACGGAATAGTTCGTTGAAGTACCTACCTATAAGAAGCGCAGGCAAATCCACGCTTCTTGGGGAAATACGATAGTACTCGGAGACTTCGGTCAAAGAGATAGTGCGCCTAAGGGCTTCCAAGAAAAACCTCTAAACTTCAGGTAATAAGTACCCGTACCGCAAACCGACACAGGTAGTCGAGGAGAGAATCCTAAGGTGCTCGAGAGATTCATGGCTAAGGAATTAGGCAAAATAGACCTGTAACTTCGGGAGAAAGGTCGCCAGCGCAAGCTGGCCGCAGTGAAGAGGTCCAGGCGACTGTTTATCAAAAACACAGGGCTCTGCAAAATCGTAAGATGAAGTATAGGGCCTGACACCTGCCCGGTGCTGGAAGGTTAAGAGGAGATGTTATCTTCGGAGAAGCATTGAATTGAAGCCCCAGTAAACGGCGGCCGTAACTATAACGGTCCTAAGGTAGCGAAATTCCTTGTCGGGTAAGTTCCGACCTGCACGAATGGTGTAACGATCTGGACACTGTCTCAGCCATGAGCTCGGTGAAATTGTAGTAACGGTGAAGATGCCGTTTACCCGCAGTGGGACGAAAAGACCCTGTGCACCTTTACTATAGCTTAGTATTGACCTTGGATAAATGATGTGTAGGATAGGTTGGAGACTATGAAGTGGCGTCGCCAGGCGTTGTGGAGTCATTGTTGAAATACAACCCTTTGTTTATCTGAGGCCTAACCCCGCTATGCGGGGGACATTGCTTGGTGGGTAGTTTGACTGGGGTGGTCGCCTCCAAAAGAGTAACGGAGGCTTCTAAAGGTTCCCTCAGTACGCTTGGTAACCGTGCGTAGAGTGCAATGGCATAAGGGAGCTTGACTGAGAGACATACAGGTCGATCAGGTACGAAAGTAGAGCATAGTGATCCGGTGGTTCCGCATGGAAGGGCCATCGCTCAAAGGATAAAAGGTACGCCGGGGATAACAGGCTGATCTCCCCCAAGAGCTCATATCGACGGGGGGGTTTGGCACCTCGATGTCGGCTCGTCACATCCTGGGGCTGGAGAAGGTCCCAAGGGTTGGGCTGTTCGCCCATTAAAGTGGCACGCGAGCTGGGTTCAGAACGTCGTGAGACAGTTCGGTCTCTATCTACTGTGGGCGTTAGAAATTTGAGTGGATCTGATTCTAGTACGAGAGGACCGAATTGGACAAACCTCTAGTGTATCTGTTGTCCCGCCAGGGGCACCGCAGAGTAGCTACGTTTGGAAGGGATAAGCGCTGAAAGCATATAAGCGCGAAACCCACCACAAGATGAGATTTCTTTTAAGGGTCGTGGAAGATGACCACGTTGATAGGCTATAGATGTAAAGGCAGTAATGTCATAGTCGAGTAGTACTAATAACCCGTAAGCTTATGTACGCTTTTCCTGCCCCGCAAGGGGCAGGGAGAAACTTTCTTAATTTTTTTCTTTATCTCAGTATGTTAAGATATTTGCTCGACGCGAGCAGTGACTAGTGAACAGTAACTAGTAATTAGTGTAAGACTAATTACTAATCACTACTAACTAATCACTAACAACCTTAAGGTGGTTATTGCGGCGGGGCTCACCTCTTCCCATCCCGAACAGAGTAGTTAAGCCCGCCTGCGCAGATGGTACTGCAGTTATGTGGGAGAGTATGTCGTCGCCTTTCTTTATTGAGCCTTGTCTTTATAGACAAGGCTCATTTTTTTTAATGGATCGACGTGTTCGCCCTAAAGGGCTCGGTTCGTCGCTTTCTTTTAAAAACCCTGTTTCTAACCAAACGGGGTTTTTTGTTTTAATACTTATTGGAGTGATGTGTTTTATATTTGGATGGGGTAGTAGATTTTTTAATTGCAAATACTCTATTAAAATAACTTAAAGATTCAAAGCCACAATTATAGGCTATGTTTTTGATGGTTTCATCTGAATGGATTAAAAGTTTACATACTTCATTTATTCTTAACTCATTCAAGTAATCTGAAAATGTATTTCCTGTTGATTTTTTAAAAAATTTACAAAAGTTACTCTCTGACATATACACTAAGTCAGCTATTTCTTTTAGGGTTATTTTTTTTGAAAAGTTATTTTCAAGATAAAGACAAACCTTGTTTATTCTTGTTTCAATTTTTTTGTTAATCTGATACTTATATAAAGTTGTTGAAATCGTAGATGATTTACTGTGGGTTAGTTTATTTAGAAGACTTATTAATTTTAATACTTTATCAATTCCTTTTTCATTTATTATATCGTATAATATGTTTTTTATTTCATTTGGTTGGTCTTCGTTAAATGCTATTCCATAATTGGATGATTCAAATAAGGCATTCATTTGCTTTGACTCTTTAAACCCAAGAATTTTTTCTACTAATTCTGATGTGAATTGGATAACGATTGCTTCAAATACTTTTTTACCTTTTGTTTTTCCAACCCATGTATGCGGGATATTGGGTCCGATTAAAACAAAATCATTATCTGAAAATTCTTGGTGACTATTTCCAATAAGACGATGACCATTACCTTTAACTATGAAAGTAAGTTCGTATTCTGGGTGAAAATGCCATTTAAAATCAAAAGATGTAGTTGTATAGGAATAAGCATAGAAGCTTGAATCTTGAAGATAATTACTAATGTTTTCTAGAACGGGCTTCATAATAACCTTATATTTTATATATTTTCTTACTAAAGTATATAAATATTCAATATAGTGTTACATTCTGAAAAAATAAGTTGCTTTTACCTTCGATTCAAATTTTATTTTTGAAAGGTTAAACATTTATTTATACTATATTATGACTTCGCTACCAAATTCTATCACCGAGTTTCTTACTCAACCTTATGAGTTAACTCAAGAACAAATTCTTTTCTATCAAAAGTTTCGCTATATAAAATTAAAAGAAGTTCTTAACCTGGAGACTTTGTTGTTCTTTAATGAAGCAATTACTGATCAAGTTAATATAATGAATCAAGAAGATAAAGCTCTTGAAGAACGGACAACATATGGAAAAGCTTTTTTACAATTATTTAATTTATGGATAGAAAATGACATTGTTAAATCATTAGTTTTTAGTAAGCGTATTGCAAAAATCGCTTCCGATTTAATGGAGGTAGATGGGGTTCGATTGTATCATGATCAAGCTTTGTTTAAAGAAGGAGGTGGTGGAATTACGCCATGGCATGCCGATCAATATTATTGGCCCTTAGAAACAGATAAAACAGTTACAGCTTGGATTCCCTTACAAGCGACTCCATTAGAAATGGGCCCCTTAGAATTTAGCGCAGGTAGTCATACTATTGTTGAAGGACGCGAATTAGAAATTGGTGATGAAAGCGAGGAATTAATCCAAAAGAAATTACGTGTTACAGATTTTAAACATGTTATTGAGCCTTTTGATGTAGGCGAAATTAGCTTTCATTCTGGGTGGGTTTTCCATCGTGCTGGTGCCAATGTGACTAATCAAATGCGTAAAGTAATGACTGTTATTTATATGGATAAAGACATGAAATTAAAAAATCCTGAAAATAAAAATCAGATACATGATTGGAATACTTGGTGTCCAGGTGCTTCTATTGGTGAAATTATTAATTCTCCTATTAATCCTGTTTTGTATGAATATTAAGTATTTATGCACATATTGGGGATGTGAACATCTTTCAGCTAAATCTTTTTTGGATTTGGTTATAAAGAATGGATATGACGGAGTAGAAATCAATTTTCCGGATGATGCCTCTTTTATTGAAGAGTTTTTATCAGAGTTGCAAACAATTAGAAAATCAAACCACCCTAAATTTATTTTTGTTGCACAACAAGTGCAACCTAACAGAATAGAAACATACGAATCTTATGTTCAACGAGTATACGACAGGTTACAGTTTTTAGTTTCATTAGGTCCCAATGCTATAAATTCTCATACAGGAAAAGATTATTTCGATTTTGGTGAAAATTCAAAAATATTGGAACTAACCAATCAAATTTCTAAATCCTCAGATATTCCTATTTTACATGAAACTCATAGAGGTCGATTTTCATTTCATGCGAAAACCTTACTTAATTATTTGGACTTATTCCCCAATCTTAAATTAGTAGGAGATCTTTCTCATTTTGGCGTTGTTTCCGAAAGTAATCTTGAAGATCAAGAAACGATTTTAACTAAAATATTTCCAAAGATTAAACATATTCATGCTCGAATAGGATTTGAACAAAGTCCTCAAGTTAACGATCCCTTTGCACCAGAATGGAATAGTTATCTGGAACGTTATCTATTATGGTGGAAGCAAATTATTTCGATACAAGAGAAGAAGGGATTAACTGAAATGTTCATTACTCCAGAATGTGGACCGTATCCATATATGCCTGAAAAACCATTCTCAAAAGAACCTTTATCTAATCAATGGGATAACAACATACGTATGATGCAATATTTACAACTAAATCTTTTACAAAATGAACAACTCTAAAAAAATAACATTTATCGCTTTAAGCGCTGCACTAGGTGGTTTGTTGTTTGGCTATGATACAGCTGTAATTTCTGGTGCCATTGGTAATTTAACTGAATTTTTTCATTTGTCTCCTGTTGAAACAGGTTGGGCAATTTCAAGTGCATTAGTTGGCTGTTTAATTGGAGCTTTTTTCTCTGATTTTTTAAGTGACAAATTTGGTAGAAAAGTAACTATGGTCATTACTGCCATACTTTTTATTTTAAATTCTATAGGAACAGCATTTCCCACTTCATTCACCATGTTTGTATTATTTCGTATAGTTGGAGGTATTGGTGTTGGTATTGCTTCAATGGTAGTTCCTATGTACATCGCTGAAATTGCACCACCAAAAAGACGCGGTGCATTGGTAGGAAATTATCAATTAGCTATTGTTATTGGTATTGTAGTAGTGTATTTTGTAAATTACTTTATAGCATTGCAAGGTGATGCTATTTGGAATTTAAACATCGGATGGCGTTGGATGTTTGGCTCTGAAATTATTCCTTCCCTTTTATTTCTAATTTTTATTTTTCTCATTCCGGAAAGTCCTAGATGGTTGTTCCAAAAAGGCGCAACAAATAAAGCGATTGCTGTTCTTCAACAATTAAATACAAAAGAAGAGGCGGCTCAAGTTCAATCTGAAATTCAAAGTTCATTACACCAAGTGGATAAAAACCAGTGGAAAAATTTAAGTAACCCAATTTATAAAAAGGTACTTTTTGTAGGTATTGGGCTTTCAGTTTTGCAGCAGTTAACAGGGATTAATGCGATATTGTATTATGCTCCAGAAATCTTTAAAAGTTTAGGAAGTTCTACCGATGTTTCGCTTTTAGAAACGAGTATTCTTGGTGTTGTGAATTTAATTTTTACTTTATTAGCAATTCGATTAGTAGATAAAATGGGCAGAAAACCCTTGTTGTACATCGGTTCAATTGCAATGACAATTGCTCTAGCATCTGTTGGTCTATTCATATATTATAACGCTGTTGGAAATTGGGTATTGCCATTCTTACTACTATTTATGGGCGCCTTTAGTATATCTTGGGGACCTATAGTATGGGTATTATTATCAGAAATTTTTCCAAATAAAATTAGAAGTTTAGCTCTTGCTATAAGTGTATTTATTCAATGGGTTGCAAATTTTGTTGTAACTCAAGTCTTTCCAAGCTTAGTCGAAAATCAATGGTTGAAAGATCACTTTAATGGAGCTTTCCCATTTTACTTGTTTTCAATAATCTGCTTGTTTTCAATTTACTTTATCTATAAATACATCCCGGAAACAAAAAATAAATCACTTGAAGAAATCAATGAATTATGGAAAATATAACGAAAAATAAAAACTGGATTACCGTACTTATTGTTGGATTATTTACTCTTGTATTGAATGCCCAACATCAACATGAAAAGTATCAATTGTTGCCTTTCGGTTCTGTAAAGCCTACTGGATGGATCAAAACACAAATGCAAAAAGATGTTGCAGGATTTGTCGGAAATTTAGATCGCATTGTACCCGATTTGATTAATGATCCTATTTATAGTTCAGCAAGGCTTCATAAAAACAGTGCAGTTAAAGATTTAGGAAATAACAAAGAGGGAGACACTGAGGGATCTGAACAGTACAAATGGTGGAACAGTGAAACCCAATCAAACTGGTGGGATGGGTACATCAGAAATGTTTTGCTTTTAAATGATAAAGAAGGGCTAAAAAAAGTAGACAAACATATTCAAGAAGTATTGCAATCGCAAGATGAAGATGGTTACATTGGTATTTATGATCAAGAATTACGCTATAAATTTAATTCAGAAAATGGTGAACTTTGGTCTAAAGCAACGATGTATCGTGGATTGTTAGCGTATTACGAATTTACTAAAGATGTAAGCGTTTGGAATGCATTATTAAAAGCGGTTGATGATGTAATTACTAATTATCCAATTGGAACATCTAGTCCTTATTTTTCTGGTAATCAATTTAATGGAGGTGTGTCTCATGGATTGACTTTTACGGATGTCTTAGATAAAATGTACCAGATAACGGGTGATACAAAATATACGGATTATGCTCTTTTTTTATTTTTGGATTTCAGTAAAACGTATCAATCTGAAAAAGATGTTCAATTACCGAATATCTTTAATCCAACTTATAAATTACAATCGCATGGAGTTCATACCTATGAACATTTAAGACCTTTAATTGTGGCGGCTTATGCATCAAATAATATTGAATTACAAAAAGCATTGCAAATTTACATTCAACGTATTGAAAAAGCTACAACCTTAACGGGTGGTGCTATAGGTGATGAATGGATAGCAGAAAGAAATGCGGATGCGACTACTACCGGTTATGAATACTGCTCTTTGCATGAATTATTGGATAGCTATTCTGTTTTGTTGCAAAAACAAGGAGATCCAAAAACAGCAGAAGCCATTGAAACTATTTTCTATAATGCAGCTCAGGGATCTAGAAACCCAAATCATTCTGTTATTGCTTATTTAAAAACAGATAATTCATATGAAATGGAAGGAACTAAAAATGGTGAAGTTGAGCCGAATCGGAAACAAACTAGATATAAGTATTCGCCTGCACATCAGGATGCTGCTGTTTGTTGTAATCCTAATGCGGGTAGAATTACACCTTATTTCTTAGAAAAAGCGTGGATGAAGGAAGAAGAAAATGTTTTGGTAAATATGCTTTTAATGCCTAATGTATTGGAGACAAAAATCCAAAATCAATCGGTTAAAATTGAAACCATTACTGAATATCCATACCAAAATAAATTGGTTTTCAAAATTTCAAATCCTGAAAATGCTATTTTTAAAATCAAGATTAGAAAACCATCATGGGCAAAAGCAATTGCAACAAAAGAAAACTACACAATTGAAAATGGGTTGGTAATTATTGATAGAAAATTTGCTAAAGAGGATCAAATTCAAATTGAATTTGAAACTGATATTCAAGTCAAAGAAGATGCTAATAAAGAAAAATATTTTAGCTATGGCGCTTTATTTTATGCTAAACCAATTGAATCAGTTGAATTAAAAGGCAAATCGTATTTCGCTAATTTCTCTGATTTAACTTATAAACCAAAAAACAAGATTCGCTATCAGTTTATTAATGATAATCAAGCCAAATTAAATAATGGTCAAATTACGATCAAAGCCAAAAATACAACTACCAATCAAATAGAAAATATTACACTTATTCCATTTGGTAAAACAATTTTACGACAACTAAGTTTTAAAAAATAAACAATGAAAAAATACCTATTACTAGCACTTTTACTAGCCCCTACATCTTTAATTTGGGCACAAAATAAGAATACTCAAACAGCCAAAGGCGAAGTAATTTACCACGTTTGTCAACGTAGTTTTTATGATAGCAATGGGGATTTGAATGGCGATCTGAACGGACTACGTCAAAAACTAGATTATCTTCAAGATTTGGGTGTTACTTCAATTATGCTTTTGCCACTATATGAAGCCGATTGCTATCACAACTATTTTGCAAATGATTTTGAGAAAATAGATCCTGAATTCGGAACTATGCAAGAATATCTCGAATTGGTAAAAGATATTCATAAAAGAGGAATGAAAATCTATATGGATATGGAATCGCAATATGTAACCGCTAAACATGTTTGGTGGAAAGATGCCGTTGGGAACCTTAAATCTGAATACAGTGATTATTTATTGTTTGATGATGCTGAGCACAAAATACCAGCAACAATGGTTTTTGATTTACGTGAATTAAAAAGTTTTGATGGTTCAACAATAAAAGTAACTACTGTAAATCTTAAAAGTCCTAAAGTTTTAGACTACAATATTCGACTGTTTTCTTTCTTTATGGATCCCAACAAGGACGGTAAGTTTGATGATGGTGTGGACGGATTTAGATTGGATCATGCAATGGATCATTTGGATGGCAAACCCACTTTAACGAATCTTTTTACTGAGTTTTGGAAACCTTTAATTGCGGAGATCAAAAAAGTAAATCCGAAAATTAATATTGTTGCGGAACAAGCAGATTGGAACGACTATGGTTTTGATTATTTCGAAAAAGCAACAGTTGATAGAATGTTTGGTTTTGGATTGAAGCAAGCTATCCTTTCTTTTGACAAACAACAACTTGTCCAAAATGCCGATATACTCCTTACTAAAACCCCAAAAGGAAAAGATCAATTGCTATTTATTGAAAACCACGATTTGGATCGATTTGCTTCTGTGGAACCTAATTTTAAGAAACAAAAAGTAGCAGCAGCTTTAATGCTACTTATAGGTGGTATTCCTTCGATTTATTATGGACAAGAAATTGGAATGCAAGGAAAAGCTAATTCGTACAGCAACACGGACGGAAATGATATTGGACGACGTGAAGCGTTTGATTGGTACCAATCTGGAGAAGGTAAAGGAATGGCTTTTTGGTATAAAAACACAGGTGATTGGTGGACAAATAAAAATCAAAAATCCAATGATGGTATTTCTTTGGAGGAGCAAATGAAAGAACCGAATTCGTTATTTAATTTCTACAAAAAAATAATAAGTATTAAACAAAGTAATATTGCCTTAGCCAAAGGGCGCTATGAAAATGTTCAAAATAATGCAGATTCTGTATTTAGTTTTTATAGAAAAGAGGAAAATAATACTATTTTGGTTGCTGTAAATTTATCGGCTTCAATTCAAGAGTTTGTATATTCTGATTTTAAAAATTCGACAATAGATATATTAAACCCAAAACAGCAATTACAGAAAACGAATGTAATGCAGCCATTTCAAATTTCGATTTGGAAGATTGAATAAAGATTAATTTTGTAAATTGGGACTGCTTTTAATTATATCTTAGAAAATATAGATTATGACTTCTAAAAAACTATTATTTCCAAAACTATCACTTCTGCTAAATATATTGGTTTTAATTCCGGTAAGTTCAGGATTGCTTTTGAATAGTAATTGGGCTATAGAATCGTACGGAATTGAATCGCCAGCAAGAGGAATACTTCTTGCAATTTATTTGGCAATTCTTATCTTGTCTTGTGTATTGCTATACAAATTTGATGCTAAGTTAGTATTGGCTCTATTAACCGTTCAAGTAATTTATAAAGTATTAAGTCCAATAATGGTAGGTACAATATATAATCCAATTTTAATAAGTAATTTAATTATTGCCCTACTTCATTCGTATAGTATTTTCGTTTTGGTTTCAAATGATAAAAACATTAAGTAGTTTCCAGGAGAAGTGTTACTAAATAAAAATATTGTCACAAAAAAATCCTCAATTATTAATTGAGGATTTTTTTATTAGCTATAGGCTTGTAAAACTATTATTCATTCACAATAACCCATTGACCTGAAGTTACTAAGCTCTCCGCCTTTTTGTACTTCATGGTTTCTGTTTTTCCAGTAGCGACTTCTTGAATCGTTACGGTATCGTTACGATTGATTTTAGGCATGTCTCTCACTATGGTTTCGGTTACTTGACGTTGTTGTGTTTCGCCTGCTTCGTGGTTCAAGTTTTCGCTGTTCGGAATTTCGTCTTTGCTTAATTTGTAGTTTTCTTTTTGACGAACTTCTTTAGCTTCTTCAATCTTAGGTGCATTTTGCTGTGGCAAGTCACCTTTGAATAAAAATGAAATTACTTCTTTATTGACATTGTCAAGCATGGCTCTGAACAAGTTGAAGGCTTCTAATTTGTAGATTAGTAACGGATCTTTTTGTTCGTGAACAGCCAATTGAACCGATTGTTTCAATTCGTCCATTTTACGCAAGTGTTTTTTCCAAGCTTCATCGACAATAGACAAGGTAATGTTCTTTTCAAAATCAGCCACTAATTGCGCTCCTTGTGTCTCGTAGGCTTTCTTTAAGTCAGTAACTACGTTCAAGGTTTTGATTCCATCTGTAAAAGGAACTACAATACGCTCAAATTGATTGTTCTTGTCTTCGTACACACCTTTTATGATAGGGAAGGCTTCTCTGGCACTTCGCTCCGTTTTATCGGTATAGAATTCTAAAGTGGCTTTATAAATTTTACCAGTCAATTCGACGTCTGACAATTTTGCAAAATCAGCTTCTGTAACTGGAGAAGTTATAGAGAAATAACGGATTAATTCAAATTCAAAGTTTTTGAAGTCATTCACAGCTTTATTAGCTGAAACAATTACTTCGCAAGTATCATACATCATATTGGCGATGTCTAATTTCAGACGTTCTCCAAACAAAGCATGACGACGACGTTTGTATACTACTTCACGTTGCGCATTCATTACATCATCATATTCTAACAAACGTTTACGCACTCCAAAGTTGTTTTCTTCTACTTTTTTCTGTGCACGTTCAATAGATTTAGTCATCATGGAATGTTGGATTACTTCACCTTCTTGCAATCCCATTCTGTCCATCACTTTGGCAACTCTTTCCGAACCAAACAAACGCATCAAGTTATCTTCTAACGAAACGTAGAATTGTGAACTTCCAGGATCTCCTTGACGTCCAGCACGGCCTCGTAACTGACGGTCAACACGACGTGAATCGTGACGCTCTGTTCCAACGATAGCTAAACCACCTGCGGCTTTTACTTCGGGAGATAATTTAATATCGGTTCCACGACCCGCCATATTGGTAGCGATTGTTACTACACCTGGTTTTCCTGCTTCTTCAACGATTTGCGCTTCTTGTTTGTGCATTTTAGCATTCAACACATTATGTGTGATGCCTCTCATTTTCAACATTCGGCTCAATAATTCGGAGATTTCAACCGAAGTTGTTCCAATTAAAACTGGTCTTCCTGCTTTTGATAATTCCGTTACATCTTCGATAACAGCGTTGAATTTTTCACGAGTCGTTTTGTAGATGAAATCATCTTTATCGATTCTGGCAATTCCTCTATTGGTTGGAATTTCGACTACGTCTAATTTATAGATTTGCCAAAGTTCACCTGCTTCAGTAACCGCTGTTCCTGTCATACCTCCCAGCTTGTTGTACATTCTGAAGTAGTTTTGCAAGGTAACCGTCGCAAAGGTTTGTGTCGCCGCTTCGATTTTTACATTTTCTTTGGCTTCAATTGCTTGGTGCAAACCGTCAGAATAACGACGGCCGTCCATAATACGTCCTGTTTGCTCATCGACAATCAGGATTTTGTTTTCCATGATCACATACTCTACATCTTTTTCGAATAAAGTATAGGCTTTTAAAAGCTGTGTTAAAGTATGGATACGCTCACTTTTTACACCAAAATCTTGGAACAAACGTTCTTTTGCTTCTGCTTCCGCGTCGGCGTCTAATTTTTGTTTTTCGATGGTGGCAATCTCTGTTCCAATGTCTGGAAGGACAAAGAAATCGGAATCAGTATCTCCAGATAAGAATTGGATTCCGTTATCGGTCAATTCTACTTGATTATTTTTTTCTTCAATTACAAAGTACAAAGCTTCGTCTACCAAATGCATTTCGCGTTTGTTGTCTTGCATGTACTGGTTTTCGGTTTTTTGAAGCAATTGTTTCACTCCTTCTTCCGATAAAAATTTGATTAAGGCTTTGTTTTTTGGCAAACTTCTGTAGGCTCTCAATAATTGGAATCCTCCGTCTTTGGTATTGCCTTCTTTGATTAATTTTTTGGCTTCAGCCAAGAATCCATTAGCTAATTGACGTTGCAAACTAACCAAGTTTTCAATTTTTGGTTTTAACTCGTTGAATTCGTGACGATCTCCTTGCGGAACTGGTCCAGAAATAATTAACGGCGTTCTAGCATCATCAATTAAAACAGAATCCACCTCATCGACAATTGCATAGTTGTGTTTGCGTTGCACTAGATCCTCCGGCGAATGCGCCATATTATCTCTTAGGTAGTCAAAACCAAATTCGTTATTGGTTCCGTAAGTGATATCCGCATCATAAGCTCTTTTTCTTTCTTCTGAACTTGGTTGGTAGTTGTCAATACATTCAACAGTTAAACCATGGAATTCAAATAATGGTGCTTTCCAAGTACTATCACGTTTGGCCAAGTAATCATTTACGGTTACTAAGTGAACTCCGTTTCCAGTTAAAGCATTTAAGTAAATAGGAAGGGTAGCAACCAAGGTTTTTCCTTCTCCAGTTTGCATCTCGGCAACTTTACCTTCGTGCAATACCATTCCACCAATCAACTGCACATCATAGTGAATCATGTCCCAAGTAATTTGCTTACCTGCGGCATTCCACGAATTAGCCCAAACGGCTTTTTCTCCTTCAATAGTTACATACGTTTTGGTAGCAGAGAATTCTCTATCTTTTGGAGTTGCAGTAACTTCAATTTGAGTGTTTTCTTTGAAACGTCTTGCGGTTTCTTTAACCACAGCAAAAGCTTCAGGTAAAATTTCCATTAAAGTTTTCTCCGAAATATCGTAGGCTTCTTTTTCTAAAGCATCAATAGCCACATAGATATCTTCTCTTTGGTCGATATCTTCGATGGTTTCTACTTCTTGTTGTAAAGATGCAATTTTAGCATCTTTGTCTGCACGTGCTTGTTGGATTTTTTCTTTGAAATAAGCAGTACGAGCTCTTAATTCGTCATTGGATAATGCCATTAAGCGACTCTCGAATCCTTTAATTTTCGTAAGGTAAGGTTGTAATGCTTTAACGTCATTTTGTGATTTATCACCGACAAAGATTTTTATAATGCTATTGATGAAACTCATAATATTGTTTTGTATTTCTGTATGTTGTGTAAATGTCTAATATAACCAAAAAAAAAGCCTCTTTTGAGACTTTTTCTTTGGTTTATTTTTTAATATTCATCCTCATTCCAAAGGTAATCTTCGTCTGTAGGATAATCTGGCCAAATTTCTTCCATTGATTCATATATCTCGCCCTCATCTTCGATAGATTGAAGGTTTTCTACTACTTCTAATGGAGCTCCTGCTCTAATAGCGTAGTCAATAAGTTCGTCTTTGTTAGCAGGCCACGGCGCATCACTTAAATAAGATGCTAATTCTAATGTCCAATACATCTTTTGTCGATTTAGTTTAGTGCAAAAATAAATTTTTTACTGAAAAAGGCAAGTAAAAAATGATTTATTTTTATTAAAAGTTAAGAACGTTTTTTTGTTTGTTTTTTCGTTGTTGTTTCACTTCGTTTTGGGAAGGAAAATTTAACAACTATTTCCTAGGAATCCATTGAATTTCCTCGGCGTTTAAATCTTTAGACAACTTCCGTGCCAAGACAAAAAGATAGTCAGAAAGTCGGTTCAAATACTGGATAGCAATCTCTGATACGGCTTCGTTATGACTTAAATGAACCGCAAGACGTTCGGCTCTGCGGCATATGCAACGTGCAATATGACAATGTGACACAGTAGGATGTCCACCAGGTAAAATAAAATGGGTCATTGGCGGAAGCGATTCTTCCATTCGGTCAATTTCGTTTTCTAAAAATTCAATGTCTGAATCAATGATACCTAATTTTTGCAAACGTAACTCGCCATTTTTTAGCACTTCCTTTTCAGGTGGTGTCGCAAGCATGGCGCCTACGGTAAAAAGGCGATCCTGAACTTCTATAAGAATCGTTTTGTAATGCGAATCGATATCTTGATCTCGAATCAAACCAATGTAAGAGTTTAACTCATCCACGGTGCCGTAGCTTTCAATACGATCGTGATCTTTGGGAACTTTTTTTCCTCCAAATAATGCTGTAATTCCTCCGTCTCCTGTCTTAGTATATATCTTCATGGAATTAGTTGGGTTTATTTTGAGGTGTCGCTTTCAATCAATCCGTCTCTCAAACGAATAACGCGATTAGCATAAGCGGCAATTTCTTCCTCGTGTGTAACTAAAATTACGGTATTACCACTGGCATGAATGTCACCAAATAATTTCATGATTTCTACAGAAGTTTTACTATCCAAGTTACCTGTTGGCTCATCGGCTAAAATGATAGAGGGTTTGTTAACCAATGCTCTTGCCACGGCTACACGTTGTCTTTGTCCTCCCGAAAGTTGGTTGGGTTGGTGATCCATTCGGTCAGCAAGATTCACTTGTTTCAATACTTCGGTTGCTCTTTCGTTTCGTTCAGATTTGGAATAGCCAGCATAAATCATGGGTAAGGCTACATTATCCAAAGCCGTTGTTCTTGGTAAAAGGTTGAAGGTTTGAAAAACAAAACCGATTTCTTTGTTTCGAATTTCAGCCAATTCATCGTCTTTCATTTGGCTCACATCTTTTCCATTCAAAATATAGGTTCCAGAAGTAGGGGTATCTAAACAGCCTAAAAGATTCATTAAAGTAGATTTTCCGGAACCAGAAGGGCCCATTAAGGCTACATATTCTCCTTTGTTGATTTGTAAATCGATACCTTTTAAAACATAAACAATTTCGTTACCTAGAACGAAATCACGTTTAATGTTGCTTATTTTGATTAATGGATTTGCCATTGTTATTGTTGAAATTAAAATGCGTTGAATTCGGATTTAAAAGTACGAAAGACTTTTGAATAAATCCATAAGTAGTAGCAAAAGGATTTTTGTTACAGGAAATAGCGATTATGCACGGAGGATAAAATGCTCTTCTACTTGTTCTTTTCTAAAAAAGACCAATCCAAAATGAAAAGTGTCAATCGTGACTGTAACTTTTGGATTTGATTTTAGATTGCTCCAAAATGCTTCTGCAGCTCGATTTGCGTGAATGTTTTCTAAAATCCAAAAACTATCATTTTCTGTAGTCTTTAGCAATTGTTCCATTTTTTTGTTGGCTAGGCCAGCAAATTCATCTGAATGGATAAAAATACAGTTAAATAATGTGCTTTCATTGTCAAACTTGGCTTTAGGACTTCCCTTTGCCATGACTTCAATTTCAGAAGCATTTGCGCCAATTGTCAAAATGGATTTCGGTTCAAAATAGCGAACAATTTTATAAAGCAATTGCTCTTTTTTGGAAACCGATTTGTTTGAATTTGATAAAGCATCAGCTGCCAAACGCACTTTTTTATTGTACAAACCTTTCGTCAACAAAAGAAAAACAAAAGGGGAGTGGACTCCATGTTCGTTTTTGGAGTGCCAAAGAAATTGTAAATACGATTGAATGCGAAAGTTCATTTTTTACTAATTACTCTATTTTAGCTGAAAGTTCAAACCAGCGCTCTTCCTTAGTTTCAATTTTTTGAATGATTGCTTCCAACTCTTTGGCTTTTTGCTCGATGTCCTCATCGGCAACTTTTCCATCCGAAAATAATTGTTCGATATTAGCTTTTTGAATTTCTAGTTCTTTTATTTCTTTCTCGATTTTTTGATATTCCTTTTGTTCGTTAAAGCTCAAATTTCCGGTTGGATTATTTTGTTTCCAATCTTTTTTCTCGGCTTTGTTTTCTTCTTTTTGAGCAACATCAGCACTATCTTCATAAGCTCTAAAATCAGAATAGTTGCCTGGAAAATCTTCTATTTCGCCATCACCTCTAAACACAAATAAGTGATCGACAATTTTGTCCATAAAATACCTATCGTGCGAAACTACCAATAAACAACCCGGATAATCTAAAAGAAAACTTTCTAGTACATTTAAAGTAACAATATCCAAATCGTTGGTAGGTTCATCCAAAATCAAAAAGTTCGGATTTTGAATCAAAACAGTACATAAATACAAACGCTTTAATTCGCCACCACTTAATTTTTCGACATAATCGTGTTGCTTTTTTCGGTCAAACAGGAAACGTTCCAATAATTGTCCGGCCGAAATGATTTTCCCTTTAGCAAGCGGAATGTATTCTCCGTATTCTTTTATAATATCAATAACTTTCTGACCCGGTTTTGGATTGATACCACTTTGAGTGTAATATCCAATTTTAATTGTGTCTCCTTTAATTACTTTTCCGCTATCTAAAGGTAATGTTCCTGTCAAAAGATTCAGGAAAGTTGATTTTCCTGTACCGTTTTTACCAATAATTCCGATGCGTTCCCCACGTTGAAAATCAAAACTAAAATTATCTAAAATGACGTGGTCTTTAAATTTCTTAGAGATTTTATGCAATTCGATAATCTTGCTTCCCATGCGCTCCATATTGATCTCGAGTTCCACCTTGTTTTCTCGACGTCGGTTTTGCGCTTTTTCTTTGATGACATAAAAATCATCTTGACGGGATTTGGATTTGGTTGTTCTTGCTTTTGGTTGACGGCGCATCCATTCCAATTCTTTTACAAAAAGGTTTTGCGCTTTGTCTACACTTGCGTTTTCAGAGGCAATTCGCTCTTCTTTTTTCTCCAAATAATAGGAGTAATTTCCTTTGTATTGGTATAATTTTCCGTTGTCTAATTCAATGATTTCGTTACAAACACGTTCCAAAAAGAAACGGTCGTGCGTCACCATAAATAAGGTGATGTTTTCTTTGGCAAAATAACTTTCTAACCATTCAATCATTTCTAAATCCAAATGGTTGGTTGGCTCATCTAAAATTAATAAGTCGGGACGATTGATTAGAATGATGGCTAATGACAAACGCTTTTTTTGGCCACCCGAAAGATTTTTTACTTTCAATTTAAAATCTTCCAATTTTAACTTGAAAAGAATTTGCTTGTATTGGGTTTCAAAATCCCAAGCATTCAATTGATCCATTTTGTCGAACGCTTTTTGGTAGGCTTCTTCGTCTTCTGGATGTTCCAATGCTTTTTCGTATTGTTCAATTACTTTGAGGGTTTCATTATCTGATGCGAATATACTTTCCTCGATAGTCAGTTCATCTTGCAAATTATGATCTTGTGACAAAAATGCCATTTTGATTTCTTTTCGCAATACAACTTGTCCAGAATCTGGTTCGTCTTCGCCATTGATTATTTTCATAATACAGGTTTTTCCGGAACCGTTTTTGGCAATAAAAGCTATTTTTTGGTCTTTGTTGATACCAAAAGAAATGTTTTCAAAAAGGGTGCGTTCTCCAAAAGATTTGGATATATTTTCAACTGATAAATAATTCACAAGAGTAATTTTTTTGCAAAAGTAATCTTTTGAAGTGAAACAATGATTTTTGATTTGTTTTTCGCCAAAACACGAACACTTTTAAAAGTAGGTTTATTTGATTTAATCGTACCTTAAACTAAAAATATTTCCTAATTTTGCAATCAGAAAATCAAAATCACCTTTTACGTTAAGATTATGGCAAGATTTGAATTGAAACTTCCAAAAATGGGAGAGAGTGTAGCCGAAGCAACTATCACCAATTGGTTAAAACAAGTGGGTGACAAGATTGAAGCGGATGATGCTGTGCTTGAAATCGCCACAGATAAAGTAGATAGCGAAGTTCCTAGTGAAGTTTCGGGTGTTTTGGTTGAACAATTGTTTGCCAAAGACGATTTAGTTCAAGTTGGCCAAACGATTGCTATTATTGAAACCGAATCCGATTCTGAACCAACAACTGTAATCGCAGAAAAGGTTATTATTCCACAAGCAGTTGCCGAAATCGAAAAAGCGGTTGAAGTTGCTCAAGCTATTGTTGCTCCAGTGGTTGATTTTAAAGGAACCGAAAAATTCCTTTCGCCATTAGTTAAAAATATTGCTAAAGAAGAAGGCATATCTATTGCCGAATTAGAAACTATATCCGGAACAGGAAAAGAAGGTCGTGTGACCAAAGAAGATATTTTGGCCTATGTGGCTGGAAGACATAAATCATCTGTATCGAATCCAACTATTCCAAATCCAACAGCAATTCCAAGTACACAAACGGCACCGGTATCGGTGAATGGCGAGGATGAAATTGTGGAGATGGATCGAATGCGCAAGTTGATCTCGGGTTATATGACGGCTTCCTTGCAAACATCGGCACATGTACAATCCTTTATTGAGGTTGATGTGACGAATATTGTAAAGTGGAGAGATAAAGTAAAATCAGCTTTCGAAAAGAGAGAGGGAGAGAAGTTGACTTTCACACCTATCTTTATGCAAGCGGTAGCAAAAGCCTTGAAAGATTTTCCAGGAATGAATATTTCGGTAGATGGGAATTACATCATCAAAAAGAAAAATATCAATTTAGGATTGGCTGCGGCTTTGCCTAATGGTAATTTGATTGTTCCTGTGATTAAAAATGCCGATCAATTGAATTTGGTAGGAATGGCCAAAGCAGTCAACGATTTAGGTAATCGCGCTAAAAATGGAAAATTAAAACCAGATGATACTCAAGGTGGAACCTATACAGTAACGAATATTGGTTCTTTTGGTAGTGTCTTTGGTACCCCGATCATCAACCAACCTGAAGTAGGAATTTTAGCTTTAGGTGCTATTCGGAAAGTGCCTGCGGTAATCGAAACTCCAGAAGGAGATTTCATTGGCATTCGTCAAAAAATGTTCTTAACGCACAGCTATGATCACCGAGTGGTGGATGGCGCTTTGGGCGGAATGTTTGTCAAACGCGTTGCCGATTATTTAGAAGCTTTTGATATAAATACGGACATCTAGATAAAAAAGTAATGTAATAAAAACCCTTTCTTAGTTCGACTATGAAAGGGTTTTCTTTTTTAAAATACATTCACCACAAATCTCTATATTTGTGATCTTATAAAATTATTAGATGGAACTTAAACTCAGTAGACCAATTTGCTTTTTCGACTTAGAAACAACGGGAATCGATATTGGAAAAGATCGAATTGTAGAAATTTCAATTTTCAAAGTCTTTCCTAATGGGAATAAAGAAAGTAAAACTTGGTTAGTGAATCCAACGATTCCAATTCCGCCACAAACCACAGCTGTTCACGGTATCGATGATGAAAAAGTGGCGAATGAGCCTACTTTTTCGCAATTGGCAAGCCAAATTCAAAACATGATTAAAGATAGCGATTTAGCGGGCTACAATTCAGATCGTTTTGATATTCCCTTATTAGCCGAAGAGATGTTGCGTGCGGGAGTTGATTTTGATATGAAAAACAGAGTTTCGGTTGATGTGCAAACGGTTTTTCATAAAATGGAAGAGCGTACGTTGAGTGCGGCACTTAAATTTTATTGTGGAAAAAAATTGGAAAATGCTCATTCTGCTGAAGCAGATACCATGGCAACCTATGAAATTTTAAAAGCACAATTGGATCGATATCCAGAATTGGAAAACGATATGAAGTCGCTTGCTGAATTCACCACTCGAAAAAAGATTGCTGATTTTGCAGGTATGATCGCTTTTGATAAAGACGGAGAAGAAATATTTACTTTTGGAAAACACAAAGGCGCTAAAGTGGAAAAGGTATTGGAAACCGAGCCGGGTTATTTCAGTTGGATTCAAAATGCCGATTTTCCATTGTATACCAAAAAAGTATTGACTGCAATTAAATTGAGAAAATTAAATACTAAATAAAGTAAATTACTTTAAGAACATGAAAATAATTTGCATCGGTAGAAATTACACCAATCATATAGCCGAATTACAAAACGAACGCCCTACGGAGCCAGTAGTTTTTATGAAACCCGATTCGGCAGTACTGTTGAAACAACATCCTTTTGTACTTCCAGAATTTTCTAATGAGGTACATCACGAAATTGAATTGATTGTCAAAATCAATAAAGTTGGGAAGTATATCGAACCGAAATTTGCGCATAAATACTATGATGAAATTAGTGTTGGAATTGACTTTACCGCACGTGATTTGCAAGATCAATTGAAATCAAAAGGATTGCCTTGGGAAAAAGCAAAAGCGTTTGACGGTTCAGCTGTAATTGGCGAATTTCTTTCCAAAGAACAATTTGCGTCATTAGACGATGTTAATTTTGAATTGCTCAAAAATGGAGCAGTGGCTCAAAAAGGAAATTCCAGTTTGATGCTATGGAAAATAGACGAATTGGTAGCTTATGTGTCTCAGTTTTTTACATTGAAAATTGGCGATATTATTTTTACTGGAACCCCTGAAGGAGTTGCTTCGGTAGCGCCCAACGATGTTTTGGAAGGCTATTTAGAAGGACAACAATTATTTAGAATTCAAGTAAAATAATGGCACTACACTACAACCTTTCGAAAGTGTATGCGCTTTCAGAAAATGATTCGGAATTTGTAAATCAAATAGTTACTTTGTTTGTCAATGAAGTGCCTAAAGATTTATTGGAAATAAAATTGGGCATCAAATCAGAATCGCACAAAGAAGTCTATGCTTTTGCACACAAAATTAAACCAACTCTAGATTTGATGGGAATGCATGTCGCTTTTGAAGAATTGGTATTGATTGAAGCATGGGCAAAAGCCGAAGGAAAAACCAAGAACATCAAGGAAACGTATAAGTGCGTAAAATCTCAAGTTAAAGAAGCTATAAAAGAGATTAAGAAAGACTTTAATTTGTAAACCAATTCGTTAATGAAAGCAGCTATAGTTACCATTGGAGATGAGATTTTAATCGGTCAGATTGTTGATACAAATTCGGGGTTTATAGCCAAGTCATTGGATAAAATCGGAATTGAAACCTACGAAATGCTTTCCATTTCAGACAATAAGCAACATATTTTAGACACCTTTTCTTTGTTGCAAAACAAAGTTGAAGTGGTAATCATAACTGGAGGTTTAGGGCCTACAAAAGACGATATTACCAAACATACCTTGTGCGAGTATTTTGAAGATACTTTAGTTCGCAATACTGATGTCGAAAACCACGTGATTGAATTGATTGAACGTGCATTGGGTAGAGAGGCTTCTCAAATTAATAAGGATCAAGCGTTGGTTCCATCGCAATCTACGGTGCTTCATAATCAAGTAGGAACCGCGCCAGGTATGTGGATTAAAAAGGAGAATACAGTGTTTATTTCCTTGCCAGGGGTTCCTTATGAGATGAAGTATTTGATCGAAAATCAAGTCATTCCAAAATTAGTTCAGGAATACCAACGTCCCTATATAATTCACAAAACGATTTTAACCTACGGTCAAGGCGAAAGTCATGTAGCAGAAAGAATCGAAGATTGGGAAAATCAATTGCCTGAATATATCAAGCTGGCTTATTTGCCAAGCCCCGGTCGAGTGCGATTGCGCTTGACGGCTAGAGGAACCAACAAGCAACAATTGGAAGATACTATTGCTGAGAACGTAAAATCGTTGGATGCGATAATACATGATATTATAGTAGGATTTGAAGAGGAAGATACTATTGAAGTAGTTCTTGGACGAATTTTAAAAGAAAAACAACTAACGGTGGCAACAGCAGAAAGTTGTACTGGGGGGAAGATAGCGCAACTATTCGCTTCCGTTCCAGGAGCCTCTACTTATTTTAAAGGAAGTGTAGTATGTTATGCTACTGAAGTGAAGATGAATGTCCTAGGAATTTCCAAAGACTTGATCGCTCAACATTCGGTAGTGAGTAAAGAAGTGGCTTCGGCTATGGCTTTGAGTGTGCAAAAAATAATGCAAACGGATTATGCAATTGCCACTACTGGAAATGCTGGTCCAACAAAAGGCGATGCCGATGCAGAATTAGGAACGGTTTGTATTGCTTTGGCTACGCCAAATGGAGTAATTGTTGAAGAATTTAATTTTGGTCAACCCCGTGAAAAAGTGATAGATAGAGCTGTAATTAAGAGTTTGGAACTACTACAGAAAGAAATTTTAAAAAATGTGCTTTAATTTTTTTGTTTGATCCGTTTATTTTTCTTTTCTTTGCACCCTGATTTTGAATAACGATAAAAGATAAAGAATAATGTCAAGAGTTTGTGACCTTACAGGTAAAAGAGCGATGGTAGGAAATAACGTTTCTCACGCTATGAACAAAACTAAGAGAAAATTTTCTGTGAACTTAGTTAAAAAGCGTTTTTATCTTCCAGAAGAAGATAGATGGATTACTCTTAGAGTAGCTGCATCTACAGTAAAAACAATTAATAAAAATGGAATCGCTGCTGTTTTGAAAAAAGCACAAGCTCAAGGATTTATTAAATAATCGTTTCCTAAATAAATAGATAGCAAGATGGCAAAGAAAGGTAACAGAATCCAAGTGATTTTAGAATGTACTGAGCACAAAACAACAGGTGTTGCAGGTACTTCAAGATATATTACAACTAAGAACAAAAAAAATACTCCAGATAGATTAGAGATTAAAAAATTTAATCCAATCTTGAAAAGAGTAACCGTTCACAAAGAAATTAAATAATAATTAGAAATGAGATTCGGTCTCAGATGTTCACATCTAGATCGTATTTATTTCAAATAACATTGAATCATGGCAAAGAAAACCGTAGCATCGTTACAAACCGCTTCTAAGAGATTATCAAAAGCCATCAAAATGGTGAAGTCTCCAAAAACTGGCGCATATACATTCGTTGAATCTATTATGGCTCCTGAAGCAGTTGATGAATTCTTGAAAAAGAAATAATTTACTTTTACAGTATATAGAAAAGCTACTTTCAGTCGGAAGTAGCTTTTTTATTTTCTATATTTACCATTAGGAAATACAATCTGTTTTCTGATCCTAAATCATTCATATATAATACGATTGCAATATGAGTTTTTTCAAAAGAATATTTTCTTCCGATAAAAAAGAAGAAAGTCTTAACGAACAGGAGAAACAATCCTTAGACAAAGGTCTCGAAAAGTCAAAAACTACTTTTTTTTCCAAGTTATCCAAAGCGGTTGCTGGAAAATCAAAAGTAGATGACGAGGTTTTAGATAATTTAGAAGATATCCTTATTTCTTCAGATGTGGGTGTCAATACAACACTAAAAGTAATTCAGCGTATTGAAGCGCGTGTTGCTTCAGACAAATATTTAGGGATTAGCGAATTGAACCAAATTCTTCGCGAAGAAATTGCAGCCTTGCTATCTGAAACTAATTCAGGGGAAGCTACAGAATTTGTTGCTCCAACACAAACGAAACCTTACGTTTTGATGGTAGTGGGTGTAAATGGAGTAGGGAAAACCACTACTATAGGAAAATTAGCCTACCAATTTAAGAAAGCAGGTCATAAAGTAGTTTTAGGTGCAGCGGATACTTTTCGCGCAGCAGCGATTGACCAATTGCAAATTTGGGCCGATCGAGTAGGAGTTCCCATTGTAAGACAAAATATGGGAAGTGATCCTGCTTCGGTAGCATTTGATACCTTACAATCTGCAGTGGCTCAAGATGCCGATATTGTAATTATTGATACTGCAGGTCGTTTGCACAACAAAGTGAATTTAATGAACGAATTGACCAAAGTAAAACGTGTGATGCAAAAAGTAGTAGGCGACGCACCTCATGATGTTTTATTAGTCTTAGATGGTTCTACTGGTCAGAATGCTTTTGAACAAGCCAAGCAATTTACAGCTGCGACAGAAGTTACTTCTTTAGCTGTAACTAAATTAGATGGAACTGCCAAAGGTGGTGTGGTTATTGGAATCTCGGACCAATTTCAAATTCCAGTCAAATATATTGGAGTAGGAGAAGGTATTGAAGATTTACAGGTGTTTAATAAATTCGAGTTTGTAGATAGTTTCTTTAAATAATCTGGTATGAGTTCTTTTGGTAAACTAAGTCCAATAACTTTTTATTTTATTAGTATAATTTCATTCGTTTTGGCAAATGTGATTCGGGAACAAAGTATTCCGATTTATTATTTATGCTTAATGATAGGTGTGGTTTTTTTCTTCCTGGGTCTATATAAGCGAATTGCTTCAAAAAAATAATCATATGAAACAGTTGTTTAAAGTATTATTCATTTCCTTAGCTTTCGTTAGCTGTAAACAAAAAATACAATCTACAGATATTCCTAAAATCAATGGGTATTGGGAAATCGAAAAGGTTGTTTTTGATGAAGGTGAAGACAAAGAATATGCGGCCAATCAGAATTATGATTATTTCCAAATCAGCTCCAATAATCAAGGAATTAGAAAAAAAGTAGCACCTCAATTAGACGGTACTTTTTTAGTCGATGATTCTTTTGAAAAAGTAAGTATTCGTTTTCAAGAAGACAAAGCCTATTTGGATTATGCTACCCCTTATATGAAATACACAGAAGAAATTATTGCTTTATCGGCTGAAGAATTAGTGGTCTTGAATGCGCAAAAAAAAGAATACCATTACAAGAAAGCAACGGCTATAAATATTTTGGGTGATGGCAAAAAGACAAAGTAATCAAAGTACTGTTGGCGATGTTTTAAAGCAAATTATTCAAGCGAATAAATTGCAGCCTGGCATGGATCAAATTGATGTGAAAGAGGCCTGGCAAAATCTAATGGGAAATGGTGTGAATAGCTATACTAAAAACGTAGCTCTGCGTGGGAGTACTTTGTATGTAGAATTGTCTTCTTCAGTATTAAGAGAAGAATTGAGTCATGGTAAATCCAAAATTATAGCCATGATTAACGAAGAATTGCAACGAGAGGTAATTAAGGATGTAGTTTTGCGATAGAATTCTAGAAAGTAAGATATAAAAGAAAACCCATTTCAATAGAAATGGGTTTTCTTTTTATAAAATCTAAGAAGTTTAATCTTCTATAAATCTAGTGATCTAAATTAAAATTGCTCTCTTCCTGAAAAATGAAAGGCTCCTTCGATCGCAGCATTTTCATCTGAATCAGAACCGTGAACTGCATTTTCTCCCATTGAAGTAGCATATAATTTACGAATTGTTCCTTCTGCAGCTTCAGCTGGATTTGTAGCGCCAATCAAAGTTCTAAAATCGTTTACTGCATTTTCTTTTTCCAAGATGGCAGCAACAATTGGTCCGCTTGACATGAATTCAACTAATTCTCCGTAAAAAGGACGAGCGCTATGTACGGCATAAAATGCTTGTGCATCAGCAACGGTTAATTGCGTGAGTTTTAAAGAAACAATTTTAAATCCTGCATTAGTAATCATTGCTAAAATGTTTCCGATATGACCATTTTTAACCGCATCAGGTTTGATCATGGTAAAAGTTCTGTTTGTTGCCATTTTTTTGTGTAAAAATTATTTTGGATTCCAAAAATACTGCTTTATTTGTTATTTATATAACAAAACATACGAAATGTTGATTAATTGTAAATTTAATTAAACAATTACTACTTCAAAATACTGTTCTAATGGTCGCAACTTTTTGATTAAAGTTGGAATCAAATCATCACCATTTTCCAAATAGAATTCAGAGAAATTGTTTTGACGTTCTTGAAGACTTTGATTGGGGAATAATTCATTTTGCAATTGAATAATGCGTTCTAAAACGTCGACTAATTTTCTTTTTTGTGCTTTGAGTAACCGTTTTTCCAGGTGTTCAATTCCTTTAATCTGTTTGATTTCCTGAGCTTTTAGTGCACCAATAAAGGATTGGTCAGTTTGTAGTGCAATACTTTGAAGTTCGCTAAATTGCTTTCTTAATTGTTCTTTTATACCTGATAAATCCAAGTCGATTTCGGAAAGTGTTTTTGTTTTTTGGTTAGCCAAATCATTTTGCTTGCTAAACAAATCGGCCCAAGAAAGCTGTAAAGAGTCTGCTTTTTTGATTTGTTTTTCGGTTGCCAACAGAACCGAATTACGAACTAATAAGATAGGAAAACTCACTTCTGTCGCATTGAAAAAAGACTGTAGTTCTAGCCAATAGGCAATTTCGCCGCCACCACCAATGTAGCAAAGATTTGGTAAAAGGACTTCTTGGTACAATGGGCGTAAAATTACATTCGGACTAAATTGCTCAGGATGGTTTTCA
Organism: Flavobacterium ammoniigenes; assembly: GCF_020886055.1. Classification (NCBI taxonomy): domain Bacteria; kingdom Pseudomonadati; phylum Bacteroidota; class Flavobacteriia; order Flavobacteriales; family Flavobacteriaceae; genus Flavobacterium; species Flavobacterium ammoniigenes. The sequence continues at coordinate 1,368,275 of NZ_AP025184.1, forward strand.
ACCAATTGCAATAGTTTTTCTTTGGAAAAAGATATGTTAGTATGGTTTACTTTGTAAGTGTCGTTTTCGAATACGATTCGCTCACGCAGGTTGTTCTCAATGTAAAATAAATTGATTTCACGCGGGTTAACTTGGATGCTGTAATCTTTAAGTTTTTCTAGAGTTGCAGTAACTTCTTTGAAAGATGTTTGATTTTCTATTTCGTCTTTGATGTACGGAATGAAGACGCTTTTCAAATCGGCAGCGTCAGCGTCAAGGATTACTAAGCCATAGTCGCTAAAAAGTTCATTCGCTAAATACCGAGTAGCATCGGCTAAATTTGAATGCTCCAAATATGATTTTTGAAATAGTTCTTTAATTTTTTGAGCATTGGTACTTGAACCTAATTCTAAAGCAAAAACTTCAAATACAGCTTCTAAACCTTCAGTAGATAATCGCCCAACAGGTCCTGAACTGTCTTTGTTCCAATGAAATTTTTTGCCATTGAAATTAAAATAGTTGATTTCTTCAAAATCGTGATCTTCCGTAGCCATCCAATAAACAGGAACAAAATTCGATTGAGGGTATTTCGCTTTTAGTTCGGAAGCCAAATTGATGGTTGAAATGATTTTGTATAAAAAATACAGGGGACCACTGAATAAATTCAACTGATGTCCGGTTGTAATTGTAAAAGTATTGGATTGTCCTAATGCTGTAATATTATTTTGAGTAGCATCAGAAACAGTTGTGTTTTGATATTGCTTTTGTAATTCAGTTACAAGTAATTTTCGGTTTTCGGGATTGTAGTTGGCTTCTTTTTCAAGAATTTGTCCCTCAAAATTTGCTATGGTTGGAAACCGATTGTATAACGAATCCAGACTGGATTTTTGATCCAAATAGTCTTTGATTAAAGAAGTAAAATAGCCTGAGTTTTGATAGCGTATACAGTCAGTGGGCATATTGGTTTTGTTTGGAGTAAAAATACTAAAAAAATATTGGAACTAAATAGTTGTGGCTTTCGAAAAATAGTAGCATTTTTATGCTCGTTTGCTACTTGACAAAAAACTAAAATATATGAACACAACTTTACATCCACAAAATTCTTTGCGCCATGTCCTTTTTGGGAGCCTAATTGGTACTACAATTGAGTTTTTTGATTTTTATATTTATGCTAATGCAGCTGTATTGGTTTTCCCACAATTGTTTTTTCCAGGTACAGATAGTACTATATCGGTATTACAATCCTTGGCGACTTTCTCAATTGCTTTTTTCGCACGTCCCTTAGGTTCGGCTATTTTTGGGCATTACGGAGATAAAGTCGGACGAAAAACTACTTTAGTCGTGGCTTTGTTGACTATGGGAATTTCAACCGTTTGTATTGGTTTTTTGCCTAGTTATGCCAATATCGGAATTACCGCTCCAATTTTATTGATGTTGTGTCGTTTTGGTCAAGGTGTTGGTTTGGGTGGCGAGTGGGGAGGAGCGGTGTTATTGGCTATTGAAAATGCACCCCCTCACAAACGTGCTTGGTACGGCATGTTTCCTCAATTAGGCGCGCCAATTGGTTTAGTGCTTTCTGGAGGCACCTTTTTACTATTGACTAGTTATTTGAATGCACAAGATTTTTTAGAATATGGTTGGCGAATTCCATTTATCGCTAGTTCATTATTAGTTTTGGTTGGGTTTTATATTCGTCTAAAAATCACTGAAACGGTTGCTTTTGAAAATGCTAAACAAGAGCAAGAAGAAGTTAAAGTCCCATTTATTACCCTTTTAAAATCCTACCGAAAAGAATTGTTTTTCGGGACATTTACAGCAGTTACTACTTTTGTAGTGTTTTATTTGATGACAGTATTTATGCTGAATTGGAACACCAAAGAATTGCATTTTTCCAATAAAGAAGCCTTATTAATGCAATTGTTTTCCGTTTTATTTTTCGCAGGTTTTATTCCTGTATCGGCTTTAATTGCAGATAAAATTGGTCGCCGAAAAATGCTACTTTATGCTTCAATTGCTATTGCTCTTTTTGGTTTGTTCTTTTCGTTATTTCTAAATTCAGGAAGTACAATACTGGTTACTTTCTTTTTGTGTTTAGGGATGTCATTGATGGGATTTACCTATGGGCCAATTGGTACTTTTCTTTCCGAATTGTTCCCAACAACCGTTCGTTATTCAGGAGCGTCATTGACTTTTAACTTAGCGGGAATTATTGGAGCCGCATTTGCCCCAATGATTGCGATATGGATTGCTACCAACTATGGTTTAGCTTTCGTTGGTTATTATCTTTCTGTAGCAGCAGTTATTTCGGTAATTTCATTGTTGGTCATCAGCAAAAAAGAACATCAATTTTAATGTAATCGTATTTTATTGAACGATATTTGTTCACCAAAACAATCCTTTTGAAAACAAAACTATTTCTAGTTACGCCGCCATTTACTCAGCTGAATACGCCATATCCGGCAACGGCTTATATCAAAGGATTTTTGAACACCAAAAATATAGATTCGGTTCAAGCCGATCTTGGAATAGAAGTTATTTTAGCTTTATTTTCCAAAAAAGGGTTAGGTGATTTGTTCGAAGCTTCAAGCGTCGCATCTCAAATTGAAACTTGGTCTGAAAATGCACGACGTATCCTTGCGCTTCAAGACGAGTATGTTAAAACCATTGATTCGGTTATCGCCTTTTTGCAAGGGAAGAACCCAACTTTGGCTTTGCAAATTTGCCAAGAAGATTTTCTGCCCGAAGCGTCTCGATTTGCGCAGTTAGAAGAATTGGATTGGGCTTTTGGCACCATGGGTACTCAAGACAAAGCCAAGCATTTAGCTACATTGTATCTGGAAGACATTTCAGACTTTATTGTAGAATGTATTGATCCTAATTTTGGTTTCAGTCGCTATGCAGAACGTTTAGGGCGATCTGCCAATTCGTTTGATGAATTATATACAGCCTTACAACAACAGCCAACCTATATCGATACATTATTGCTTTCCATTCTGAAAGTAAAAATCGAAACGATTCAACCCAATGTGTTTTTAATTTCAGTTCCTTTTCCGGGCAATTTGTATGCTGCTTTTCGTTCGGCCCAATGGATTAAACGACACTACCCTGAAATCAAGATTTTGATGGGTGGCGGATTTGCTAATACAGAATTACGTTCGCTTTCTGATGAACGAGTTTTTGAGTTTTTTGATTTTATTAGTTTGGATGATGGCGAATTGCCACTTGAATTGCTAATTGAAAATATTGAATCTGGATCGTTTGCCGAATTCAAACGTACTTTTTTGTTGGAAAATGGTAAAGTGGTATATAAAAATAACACCCTACGACACGATTACAAACAAGCACAAGTAGGCACGCCGGATTATTCAGATTTACTTTTAGATCAATATATTTCTGTTATCGAAATTGTCAATCCAATGCATCGTATGTGGAGTGATGGGCGTTGGAATAAATTGACCATGGCGCATGGTTGTTATTGGGGAAAATGTACTTTTTGCGATATATCATTAGATTATATTAAGGTATACGAACCAATCGCTGCTGGAATTCTATGCGATCGAATGGAAGAAATGATAGCGCAAACTGGCGAAACGGGATTTCATTTTGTAGACGAAGCGGCACCACCTGCCTTGATGCGTGAATTGGCTTTGGAAATCCTACGCCGAAAATTAGCGGTGACTTGGTGGACTAACATTCGTTTTGAGAAAAGTTTCACTAAAGACCTATGTCAATTGCTTAAAGCATCCGGTTGTATCGCAGTTTCTGGTGGACTCGAAGTAGCCTCAGATCGATTGTTGCAATTGATTGATAAGGGAGTTACGGTCGAACAAGTGGCTAAAGTAACGCGCAATTTTACGGAAGCTGGAGTGATGGTTCATGCCTATTTAATGTACGGTTATCCAACACAAACTGTTCAAGAGACAGTGGATAGTTTGGAAATGGTGCGTCAATTGTTTGAAGCCGGAGTTTTACAATCGGGCTTTTGGCACCAATTTGCAATGACAGCACATAGTCCAGTTGGAATGTATCCCGAGAAATTTGGTGTTCAGAAAGAATCAGATGCTGTTGGCACTTTTGCTAATAACGATCTTACGTATATAGACGCTACCGGAATTGATCACGATCAATTTAGTTTTGGCCTGAAAAAATCATTATATAATTTCATGCACGGAATCTGCTTGGATTATGCTTTGCAGGATTGGTTTGACTTTACTATTCCTAAAACCACTATTCGACCTGATTTTATTTATGAAGCTTTAGAAGAAGAAACTAATTTTAGTGTTAAACCCAATGCTAAAGTAATTTGGTTGGGAGGGAAACCATCGGTTAACAGTTTTACTAAAACTAAAAAAGGTACTTCGTGGGATATGATGCGTTTGACATTTTATGATAAAAAAGAAACTTTCGAGATTCAGCTAAGCCAAAGGGAAGGGGAATGGCTAGTTACTATTTTAGATATAATTTCTTATTCTAATTCAAAAACAAAGCAATTTCAAGAACTAAAAGCTGATTATGAAAACGAATTGGAAGATTTTGAGTTATTCTGGTTTTCAAAACCGATAACTACATTAAAGGAATTTGGATTGTTAGTTCTGTAGTTTATTTTCTCAATTTTAGATTATGAACTATAAACCCACCTTAAATAAGGCGGGTTTTTTATTTTATTCATATATTTTAATTATACCCTATATTTTTAGGGGGTATAAATTAATTTAATTTATAAAATTCACCTTAACCTCTCTATTTTAAATATAATTTTTTATTTACCCCGTAATTTTTATGGGTACTATGTAATTTTCTATTATCAATACTTTAAATTATAGTCGATTTGAATTGTATATCGATATTTTTTGTGAATTTTATTTTGAATTTCATAAAAATGACTATTTTAATGAATAAAATGTATCGTTTTGTCTTTTTCGTTGATAAAAGTTTATAGTTTTGTTTCAAGAAAAAGAAATAATTTAATCTTTTAAAAGGGACTAATTCTCGATTTCTTCAATAAATTAAAAAGTAAATTAAAATCGATTAAACATGAAAAAAGTAATTGCCACTTTAGCCGTAGTACTAACAAGTACATTTGCATTTGCACAAGACACTCCACTAGAAATTTCAGGTTCTGCTGATGCATACTGGAAATATGATTTTGCTAAAACTGCTAATATTCCAACTAGTTTTGCTACTGACCATAATTCGGTTTCACTAGGTATGATAGATGTGGTTTTGAAAAAGAAAACGGGAAAAACATCTTTTGTTGGTGAAGTTTCTTTTGGACCAAGAGGAGCTGGTCAATCGATACCAGATGTAGACGGACAATCTTTCCACATTCAAAATTTATATGCAACCTATGCGGCTTCAGATAAATTGAGTTTAACTGCTGGATACATGGGTACCTTTGTTGGTTATGAAGTCATTTCGCCTTTGGCTAACTTTCATTATTCAACTTCGTATTTGTTTACAACAGGGCCATTTCAAAATGCAGGGATAAAAGCCAATTATGCAGTATCAAGTAAAGTTGGTTTAATGGTTGGATTATTTAACGACCAATGGAATACTTATAAAGCGACTCCTGAGTTTGGATTGAATGCTTTTGGAGCGCAATTAACTCTAACTCCTGCTGAGGGTTTAACAGCGTATTTCAATTTATTGACAGGTTCAGAAAGTGGAACTATCGTTGATTTAACCGCTGCTTATCAAGTGTCTCCAAAATTCAAATTAGGATTAAATGCAGCTGATTTTTCTGGAGTTGAAAGTGGTTCTGGTTATTCTGGTATTGCATTGTACCCATCAGTTGCTATCTCAGATTCATTTGGTTTAGGATTACGTGCGGAATCATTTAAATCTAAAACCTTGGATACTTCTGTATCAGCATTTACATTGTCAGCTAATTTAAAATCAGGAGGATTGACATTTATTCCTGAAATCAGATTGGACAGTGCTTCTGAAGATAGTTTTTATAAATCTAATGGAAACCCTACAAAATCAGCTTCCCAATTTGCTATAGCAATGGTGTACGGTTTTTAAATAAAATAAAGTTGTGTTATTTGTTTCCTAGAAACAAAGTGTTTTAAATAGTAAGAGACTGCTCTGATATGATAAATATTAGAGCAGTTTTTTTTATTGTTTTTTGTAAATCGAATAGATGGTATTGATGGTTTTTTCGTCAAGGGTATCGTCTACTTCAGTTTGAATATAATGTAGTTTGAAAGCTTTGATTGCTGAAGAAAGATTTTGAGTATTATAACCTATAATTCGCAAGGCTTGTTCCACATTAAAATAATCAGGGGCTTTTTCTAATTGGTCCTCAGGCCAAAATCCAAAACCTAATGCTGCTAGATTTTTCCATGGAAAAAATGCGCTTGGATCTGCTTTTCTTGAAGGTGCTATATCGGAATGCGCAATTATATTATTAGTTGGAATATTATAGTCTTTTTTTAATCGAGTTAATAAAGCAACTAAACTATTGATTTGTGCTTCAGAAAAAGGTTCGAATCCATTATTGTCTAATTCAATTCCGATAGATGCTGAATTGATATCAGTGTTTTTACCCCAACTCGCATTACCGCCATGCCAAGCTCTTAAATAGTCATTGAGCATTTGGACCACAGTCCCATCATCACTAATGACATAATGTGCACTAACTTGTGTTTTGGAAAGGGTAAAAGTTCTTAATGTTTGCTGTAATGAATCTTGAGCCGTATGATGAATTACCACAAAATTAGGTTTGCGGAGGTTGAAATTAACGGTACTTATCCATTTAGGAGTTTGTCCGTTTTCAAGTGGTTTTGTATCGGCGTTTCCAATACTTTTTTGGTATGCCTTTATTTGTTTTTTATACGATCGATCACTTAATCGGTAGGGATTTATCTTGCAAGAATTTAAAATAAAAAGGGCAATAATTGCGTAAAAGTAGTTTTTCATGCAGCATAAAAAGATTAATTAGAATCAGAAGTATCTTTCTTTTTTTTCTTCATTTTCTTTGGATTTTTTGCGTCCTCTTGCATGGCTTTGTATTTCTCTTTTTGAGATTGGGTTAACAATTGCTTTATTTTAGAATCCGTAAGCTCTGATAAAGTTTGAATTTCTTTTAACTTATCGTCTTGACTAATTTCTTGTTTAATAATGGCTCCTTGTGATTTAATACTTCCAGTTAAAATGTTGGCAATAGCAATTTCTTGCAGTGCGTCAAGTTGTAATTCAGATTTTAATTGCTCCATGATTTTCCCAACAGTTACTTCCACAGGAATTTCTTTTGGCTTTTCTTGTTGTTGATTCATTCCACTACCCATGCCACCCATTTGGCTCATTCTTCCCCCGTAGCCCCCATAGCCTCCTCCATAACCTCCGTATCCACCATACCCTCCGTATTGTGCGAAAACAGTATTACAAGTAAATAGTAAAAAAACAAGACTAAAAGTTGAAAGTAACTTTTTCATAATCGGCAGTTTATGGTTTTATTCTGAATCAAATATAAAAAAAGAAATTAACTTAAACAGGTTCTCCGTACAAATCAAATTCAGTAGCTTCAATAATTTTTATTGTTGCAAAATCACCTGTTTTCAAATAGTGTTTGGTAGCATCAATTAAAACTTCATTATCGACATCGGGGCTGTCAAATTCGGTACGTCCTACAAAATGACCACCTTCTTTTCGATCGATAATGCACTTGAAAGTCTGACCTACTTTTTCTTGGTTCAAGTCCCAAGATATTTGCGATTGTAATTCCATAATTTCATTGGCGCGTTCTTGTTTGATAGTATCAGGAACATCATCTTCCAATAAATAGGCAGAAGTGTTTTCTTCGTGAGAATAAGCAAAACAACCCATTCGATCAAACTTCATTTCTTGTACAAAATCTTTTAAAATTTCAAAATCTTCTTGCGTTTCACCAGGATAGCCTACAATTAAAGTAGTACGAATTGCCATTCCAGGAACAGCAGCTCTAAAATCTTTTAATAATTGAGTTGTTTTTGCCTGTGTTGTCCCACGTTTCATAGACTTCAAGATAGAATCTGAAATGTGCTGCAGAGGAATGTCTATGTAATTACAAATTTTCGGCTCTCGCTTCATGATCTCTAAAACGTCCATTGGGAAACCGGTAGGAAAGGCATAATGCAAACGAATCCATTCAATGCCTTCTACTTTTACTAACGCTTCTAGTAGTTCAGCTAAATTTCTTTTTTTGTATATATCAAGACCGTAATAGGTTAAATCCTGTGCAATTAAAATAAGTTCTTTAACACCATCACGTGCCAAGCCTTCAGCTTCTTTTACTAATTTTTCAATGGGTTGCGAAACGTGTTTTCCTCTCATTAAAGGAATAGCACAAAAACTACAGGGTCTGTCACAACCTTCAGCAATTTTTAAATAAGCGTAATTTTTTGGAGTAGTAGTCAAACGTTCTCCTAACAGTTCGTGTTTATAATCTGCTCCTAAAGCTTTCAAAAGTTGCGGTAATTCGGTCGTGCCAAAAAACTGATCTACATTCGGGATTTCCTTTTCTAAATCAGGTCGGTATCTTTCTGATAAACATCCTGTGACAAATACCTTATCTACTAAACCGCGTTCTTTTTTATCGGCATATTCTAAAATCATATTCACCGATTCTGCCTTGGCATTATCGATAAATCCACAGGTATTAATTACGATAATATTACCTTCTTCCGCTTCAGGCGCCTCGTGTGTTACTTCTTTGCCACTGGCACGTAATTGTCCCATTAAGACCTCGCTGTCGTAGATGTTTTTGGAACAACCAAGAGTAATTACATTGATTTTATTTTTCTTTAAAGATTTCGTTCTCATAGTAGTAAGCTTTCAATAGTTTGAAAGGTGGGCAAAATTACGTTATTTATTTTTAGGAGCATAAATCTTTCTGTTTTTTATGGCGTTAATTCCTGCTGTTCGTTACAATCTAACGAAGAAAATTCGGTAGGATTTTCACTTCCATCAGGGCTAAAAAAAACATCTTGTTTTTTAGTACAAGATGTTTTTTAAATTTAATTAAAATAGTGGCTATAGTTCAAACAGCACTGTTAAGGTAACCGTGCTATTTTTTGAATTGATGGATGCACCATCCGTAAGACCTTTTTCAAAGAATCCTTGTTGCGTATTTCTTTTGAATGTAGCATAGGAAAGATCTAATTTAGATCCCCCAAAATTGTAACCTATCCCGGCTGAATGTCCTTTTAAATCGCCAATAGTAGTTTTGTTTTTATAGGGACTTTCTTCTTCTCTATATCCAGCCCTTAAGCTCCATGCCTGAATTTTATATTCTGCTCCAATTCGTAATTCTTTGGTTTTGTTTAACAAATTTGAAAGAGTATTATTTAATCCTCTGTAATAGGAGTCATTTGATGGTTTGAATCGAGTGCTACTATAATCTTTAACGGCATAGTCTATACTAATTAATCCTTTTTTACCAAATATGTACGCCATACTTCCAGTCCATTTACTTGGAGTTTGTAATTTGTATGGTTCGTAATAATTGATCACTTTTGGATCTACAACATCAGGAGCAAGTTCTGATGTAGAATTGGCACTAACGCCGATTAATTTTTGAAAAAATTCATCATTTAAACGAAGCCAAGTTGGTGATTCAAAAGCAGCACCAATTCGAAGTTGTTTAGTTACTTTAGCAATAGTTCCAAGTTGAAAAGAAAAACCAGTACCATAGGTGTATAGATCATTGTCAAATTGTACTCTAGATACAGTATAATTATTGGTTAATGGAGCGTTGTTGTCTTCGTAAAAACGTGAAGATTGTCTAAAATCTACAAAATGAGAATTTAAATTCAATCCAAAGTAAAATTTGTCTTTATATGAGGTAGCTGCATTGAATGATAACTTTCCAGTGTATCCTTTAGAAGTTACTGTATTTTCTTGATAATAATTCCCTGAACCAGGCACATTAGAGTTGTAATTTGTGTTGTTAGGATTGGTATTTAAAGGATTAATGATATAGCCTTGGTAGCCCATAAAAGCTTGTTGTTCTCCGTGGCCTAATTGATCATAACTTGAATTTTCTAATACATTTAGAGGCACGCCATTGGCGTAGTATAAAAAATAATTTGCAATTGAATTCGTTGGATTTGTTCCTGCAGAAAAAATAGAGTTGTTTAGATTGTTGGTGTTTTCAAAATTTATTGCAAAAGAGAATTTTTTCCAATTACTAGTTTTTTCTAAATTTTTAAAAACAAAAACACCCCCCGCTTGATTTAAATCAATGGAATTGTCAGTTTCTGTTGCCGAACTACCAAAATAGTTTGCTTTATTCGTTACGAAGGTATTGTTTAAAGTGAAACCAAGCTGATTATTAGAAAAAATTACAGAACCTGCAGGATTAACATTGATGGAAGATAAATCTCCACCAAGGGCACCAAAAGCACCACTCATAGCTCTAAAACGAGCTGTTCCATTTAAATTATCTTGTGAATATCGTATGGCATCTCTACTTTCTTGCGCTTGGATGGCATTGATTGATATTCCTGCTATTAGTAAAAATATAATTTTATTCATGATTTAAGTTTTGAGATTAAATTCTAATTGTATTCAAAAGGAGTGGGTGTGAGTGTTATCTTCCGCCTCGTCTTCCGCCACCATCAGACGATCTTCCACCGCCTGAATTTGATGAATTCGAATCCATTGATCTTGAAGGAGTATAATTGTCGTTATTTGATGGAGTGTACGTTCTTGAAGGGTTAGAATTACTTCTGCTATTAGTTCGGACAGGAGTTGTATTGGTGCTAGAAGAGTTGTTTTGCCTTGATCTACCAATATTGTTGTTGATGTAATTTTGATTTTGGAAGTTAGATGAATTTCTACTAAATGTTGGTCCGATATTATTTCGATTAAACGAATTACGATTTGTAGAATTAGAATTTTGAATTTCTCTTCTTCCTATTTCAATTCCAGATGGTCGTGATTGATTGTAATTGGATCCTCTACGGCTATTATTGTAACTGAAAACTCGTTCTCTTTGATAGTTGCCCGGATAAGAATAAAAATTTTGATATCCCCAGTAATAATTCGGATAGTAATTAAAACCAAAGTAATTAGTGTAGCCCCAACCCATCATGTATGGGTCGTTCCAGTAGTTGAATGGGTAAAATCCACCAAAATAGGAATTTCTCCATCCGTAATTAACATAAGGATATCCAAAACCCAACGCCCAACCTAAATTGCTTGGGTAATAGTTGATGTTTATATTTTGTGAATTGCTACCCCAACTTGGGTATGATGTTGGGTTTTCTTGATTGTTTGTATTGGAGTAGGAGTTATAACTTGCTACGTCTGTAAATACTGAGGTAGTGTCTTTGGTATCTTGAAGTGCGTTGAAGTAGTTTTCATATGCTATTGCTGATTCTTGTTGAATAGCTCTTTTGCGCATTCCGGCTTCGGTTGTTCCGTAGATCCCATCAGTGTCATAATAGGAACTGTTTTGGTAGGACCCACATGAGGAAAGAAATAAAATGCTAATAAAACTAATCAGGAAAAGAGGGGAGGGCGTTGGGTAAGAAATACAATTAGTTTTCATATCTGTAGGTATTTTTATTGTTGCACATTACAAAAATAGTTAGTTTTGCCAAACTATTGCGTCAATATCGTAGAAAACAAAATTTGTGCCAAACTATATAATATGAGTAAGAACCTTACCACACGATCAGAAGATTATTCAAAATGGTATAATGAATTAGTTGTTAAAGCTGATTTAGCCGAAAATTCAGGAGTTAGAGGTTGTATGGTAATTAAACCTTACGGCTATGCAATTTGGGAGAAAATGCAGGCGGAGTTAGACAGAATGTTTAAAGAAACTGGACACCAAAATGCTTACTTCCCTTTATTTGTTCCTAAAAGTATGTTTGAAGCTGAGGAAACAAATGCAGAAGGATTTGCTAAAGAATGTGCTGTTGTGACTCATTATAGATTGAAAAATGACCCTGATAAACCAGGTAAGTTAATGGTAGACCCAAACGCCAAATTGGAGGAGGAGCTAATCGTTCGTCCGACCAGTGAGGCTATTATTTGGTCTACCTACAAGGGGTGGGTGCAGTCCTATCGCGATTTGCCGTTATTGATTAATCAATGGGCGAATGTGGTTCGTTGGGAAATGAGAACACGATTGTTTTTGAGAACTGCCGAATTTTTATGGCAAGAGGGTCATACTGCTCACGCAACCCGTCAAGAAGCTATTGAAGAATCTGAAAAAATGATGCATGTGTATGCTGATTTTGTCGAAAATTTCATGGCAATTCCGGTTGTAAAAGGTTTAAAAACAGAAACGGAGCGTTTTGCAGGAGCTGATGAAACCTATTGTATAGAGGCCTTAATGCAAGATGGTAAAGCTTTACAAGCAGGAACTTCTCATTTTTTAGGTCAAAATTTCGCTAAAGCGTTTGATGTAAAATTTGCTACCGCTGAAGGAAAACAAGAATATGTTTGGGGAACATCTTGGGGAGTTTCGACTCGTTTGATGGGAGCTTTGGTAATGACACATTCTGACGATAATGGATTAGTTTTACCGCCAAACTTAGCGCCAATCCAAGTTGTAATTGTTCCAATATACAAGTCGGATGAAGAACTAGAGAAAATTACTGCGGTAGTGACTGATTTGATGACTCAATTCAAAAAATTAAAAATATCTGTCAAATTTGATAATAGAACGACTCAAAAACCAGGTTTCAAATTTGCTGAATGGGAATTAAAAGGAGTTCCAGTTCGAATTGCAGTTGGGCCCAAAGATTTAGAAAATGGTACGTTTGAAGTAGCAAGAAGAGATACCTTAAGTAAAGAAGTAGTTTCCAAAGATGGCATAGTAAATTATATCAATGATTTATTAGAAACAATTCAAAACGATTTGTTTCAACGTGCTTTAGGTTATAGACAAAACCACATAACTGAAGTTAATTCGTTTGAAGAATTTAAAGAGGTTTTAGAAAATAAAGGAGGATTCCTATCAGCACATTGGGATGGTACTCCAGAAACAGAAGAAAAAATCAAGGATTTGACTAAGGCTACTATTCGTTGTATTCCTTTAGATAGAGTGGATGAGCAAGGAAAATGTATTTTTACAGGTGCAGAATCTGCTGGCAGAGTGTTATTTGCAAAAGCCTATTAAAAAAATATTTTTTTTTTCGCATCTGCTCTTGTGCGTATAAAAAATAGTTGTATTTTTGCATCCGCATTACAGAAATGAGGTCCGTTCGTCTATCGGTTAGGACGCCAGGTTTTCATCCTGGTAAGGGGGGTTCGATTCCCCCACGGACTACAAAATCTGTTTAATGATAAAGCTTTCCTGAGCTCAGAAGGAAAAATGGTCCGTTCGTCTATCGGTTAGGACGCCAGGTTTTCATCCTGGTAAGGGGGGTTCGATTCCCCCACGGACTACAAATTAGTTTTGAAATGGTTTTATGAAACAAATTTTGGTGTCTCCTTATTTGTTTTGTTAGTTAAAACTGAAGTGATTGATTGAGAAATTGATTGTGGGAGGTTTTTCTAATTTTATTGCTAATAATTAATTAGTTATTTACATTTTAAAATATACACCAAATGGCAAATCATAAGTCAGCTTTAAAAAGAATTAGAAGTAACGAAAAGAAAAGAGTATTAAATAGATACCAACACAAAACTACGCGTAATGCGATCAAAGCTTTGCGTTTGGCTACTGATAAAGCGGATGCTTCATCTAAATTATCTGCTGTAATCTCAATGATTGACAAGTTAGCTAAGAAAAATATCATTCATGATAATAAAGCTTCAAACTTGAAATCTAAGTTAACAAAACACGTTGCTAAATTGTAATAAATACAATTGAATAAAGTTAAAGCCTCCTTTAGGAGGCTTTTTTTATTCTATATTATTTTGATGTTAAGTAATGAATAGAAACAATTTTTTATCTCAAAATAAAGTGTACCTTTGCACCCATTAAAAATCACAGATGGAATCTATTAGAAACATTGCAATTATTGCCCACGTTGACCACGGTAAAACGACTTTGGTTGATAAAATTATGTATCACTGTCAATTATTTCGTGATAACGAAAACACAGGTGACTTAATCCTTGACAACAACGACCTAGAGCGTGAAAGAGGAATTACAATTACTTCAAAAAACGTTTCGGTTGTTTACAAAGGAACTAAGATCAATATTATTGATACTCCTGGTCACGCCGATTTTGGTGGTGAGGTAGAACGTGTATTGAATATGGCTGATGGAGTTTGTCTTTTAGTAGATGCTTTTGAAGGACCCATGCCACAAACACGTTTCGTATTGCAAAAAGCAATTGATTTAGGTTTAAAACCATGTGTTGTTATTAATAAAGTGGATAAAGAAAACTGTACTCCTGAAGAAGTTCATGAGAAAGTATTCGACTTGATGTTTGAATTAGGAGCTACAGAAGAACAATTGGATTTCCCAACTGTTTATGGTTCTGCTAAAAATAACTGGATGTCTGATGATTTCAGAAATCAAACAGAAAATATCGAACCATTGTTAGATATGGTAATCCAAAATGTGCCTGCTCCTAAGGTTTCTGAAGGGACACCACAAATGTTGATCACTTCATTAGACTTTTCATCTTTTACAGGACGTATCGCAATTGGTCGTTTAGAAAGAGGAGTTTTGAAAGAAGGTATGCCGATTTCTTTATGTAAAAGAGACGGTTCTATCTTAAAATCTAGAATTAAAGAATTACATACTTTTGAAGGTCTTGGACGTAAAAAAGTAGCTGAAGTTGTAGCAGGTGATATCTGTGCAATTATAGGTGTGGAAGGATTTGAAATTGGTGATACTATCGCCGATCATGAAAACCCAGAAGCGTTACAAACGATTGCAATTGATGAACCTACTATGAGTATGTTGTTTACCATTAACGACTCTCCATTTTTTGGAAAAGAAGGTAAATTTGTTACTTCTCGACACATTAGAGACCGTTTGACTAAAGAATTAGAGAAAAACTTAGCGATGAAGTTAGGTGAAACTGATTCTGCTGATAAATTCATGGTTTTTGGTCGTGGTGTATTACACTTGTCTGTTCTTATCGAAACGATGAGAAGAGAAGGGTATGAATTGCAAATTGGACAACCACAAGTTATCATCAAAGAAATTGATGGTAAAAAATGTGAGCCAATTGAAGAACTAACCATCGATTTACCAGAATCACTTTCAGGAAGAGCCGTTGAGTTTGTCACTTTACGTAAAGGAGAGATGTTGAGTATGGAAACCAAAGGGGAGCGTATGATTATCAAGTTTAATATTCCATCTCGTGGAATTATTGGATTGCGTAATCAATTGTTAACCGCTACGGCTGGTGAAGCCATTATGGCACACCGTTTTATTGGATATGAACCATTTAAAGGAGAAATTTCTGGACGTAACAAAGGATCTCTAATTTCAATGGAAAAAGGAAAAGCAATTCCGTATTCTATCGATAAATTACAAGATCGTGGAAAATTCTTTGTGGAGCCAAATGCTGAAATTTACGAAGGTCAGGTAATTGGAGAAAACTCTCGTGGAGATGATATGTGTGTGAATGTAACCAAAGAGAAAAAACAATCGAATGTTCGATCTTCAGGAAATGATGAAAAAGCGAGAATTATTCCGCCAATTATCTTTTCATTAGAGGAAGCATTGGAATACATTCAAAAAGATGAATATGTTGAGGTTACGCCAAAAAATATTCGTTTACGTAAAATTTATTTGACAGAAACAGATAGAAAAAGATTTAAAGTATAACTATTCTCTATCTAGATCATAAAGAAAACCACCAATTAATTGGTGGTTTTTTAATTTATAAAAGATTTTATTTATCGTTTTAAACTAAAATGCCCTTTAACTTCTCTACCATCCTCTAATTTTAATGTGAACCAATAATCATCTGCCGGTAAAGGTTCTCCATTTATTGTTCCATTCCAACCTTGGCTAGACGGCAATACTTGTTTTAGTAGTTTTCCATAACGATCAAAAATGTAAATTATTGACTTTGAACTGAAAAGATTGTTTACTCCTTTTATATTCCAATAGTCATTGTAACCATCTCCATTTGGCGTGAAAAACTTGGGTACCCCAATAACGGCAATTGATTTGGTTGTTGTACCACATCCATTTTTATCAAATACATAAATGTCGTGTACCCCGGCGGCCACGTTATCGAACAAATTTGAAGTTTGGAAAGGTCCTAAAGGTGCATCCATACTAAATTCATAATCTCCTTGTCCGGATACATTTATAGTAACTGAATTTATTTCTGATAGATCCACTATATCAATACTGTTTATTTTTGCTATATCTGAAGCAGTTACGTTGATACTTCTAGTTCTGAAACATCCAGCTGCAGTAGAAACTTTTACTAAATAATCTCCCTCTTTATTTACATTTAATGTATAATTATTCTCGTTAGAAATTACACTTCCATCTTTACTCCAGGTATAAATATAGCTTGTAGTAGGACTAGAATCAATAATAGCTGCATTAAGTTCGACAAAAAAAGAGGGTAAATTAGAACAAACTAATTGATTATCATGACCGTCTTCGTTTGTGTCGATAGCTGGTTTTGGATTTACTTTTAATTTTACATGTGGCCCTAATCCAAAGCAAGAATTATCAGCAATACTTTCTACCCTTACCCAAATATCTTGTTCATTAGGATAACCAATATTACGGTAGTTAGTTGTGTTTGTTATGGCATTTGTTTCTGATAATGCATCTGCCTCATTTCGGTAATATTGTATTGAATATTGATTGAATGGAGGTAGTAAAATAGTTTGAAGTGCCAATGTAGTACTGCTAAAATCAAATTGGGCTACTCCATCAATATCGGTACTTAAAGAACTTATATCATCGTCACAGGTTTCAAATTCTTTTTTAAAGCTAGCAGGGATTTGGGTGGAAGAAACTATAAGATTCATTTCGGAAACACTGAAGCAATTATTTGCATTTTCAACTCTCACCCAAATCACTCTTGAATTGGTTGAGTAAGTTGTTGGATTAGGAATTAAGGTAGTAGTATCTTTTGTGGCTGCCCCAGAAGGAGAGGTATAATAAGTAAATGTTTCTGTAGCAGAGTTCGTTGAAATGAAACTATTTTTTTCGGTTAAGTTAAAATCGGAAAATCCATCTGAATCTTCATCACATTGTTTTAATTCGATGACAGGGGTCAAAGTAGGTAAGGCGTATACTATTAAAGTAGCATAATTAGAAGTTAATCCACAACTATTTCCGATTTTAGACAATACCACTCTGTACTGGTAACCATTCATTGCATTGCTAACCCGTGAGATTTGCAAATTAGGAGTTGTGACTGCGGAATAGGTGGTGTTATTGGTCAGATTTGCCCAGTTGGCTCCATCTATAGAGTATTGCCATTGATAGGTATTTCCTCCATTATCAATGATGCTGATTGAGGTGTTCTGTAATTCACAAACAGGGACTGCATTTGGTTGAGTTATAATTGTTATAAGTGCAGCTGTGGCATAATTTGAGTTGGGAGTAGAATATGGGGCTCCATTTACTAATCCGTTTTGATTTACCGTAATTGGAGCAATTCCAAATTTTCCATCAGAATCGGCATCGCTAAATCCTGCTTCAATAACATCATTGCAATTGTCATTTTCGCGATCAATATCACGGTAATTTCGAATACCGTCAATATCTTGATCAGCTTCCGTTTCAATAATATCTTTTATTCCATCATTATCAGAGTCTAAATCTATATAGTCTGAAATTGTATCGCTATCAGTATCTTGAGGAATTGTACCTGTTCCAAAAACATCATAGAGTCCATCTTTGTTAACATCAGCAGTAGAATTAGCAACTAGTGTGTTTGGTTGTGATTCAATTAAGTCTGAAATACCATCATTATCAGAATCTTGATCTAAAAAATCAGGAATTGAATCTGCATCTGAATCTCTTGGGATACATAGTGCTTTTATAGAAAAACTGGCTTTGTTGTTAGTAGCATCAGATAAATTCTTATGTACAAAAGTAAGTGAATTAGTTAGATGAGATTGAAAACTAAAGGTTCCTGTTCCAGTGGCAAGCGGAGTAGTGCTATTTAATCGAAAACGGATTTCAAAAGACGAATATTCCGTTACACCGCTTTCATAAATTCCGTCATAATTAGTGTCGATTACTAATTGATTGGTTGGATTTAAAACCGTTATTGTTTTATCGCTATCCGACTTTACTACAAATTCTCCATCAGAATTTAGTAAATCAGTTGGATTAGCAAAGCTTGCATATTGTAATGATAACGAAATCGGATTGGCAAAAGTAATTTTATATTCTATCGAATTCCCTACCCCAATTGGGACTTCACTTATAAAATCGCCATTATTTTTTGGGACAATTGTTGCTGAATTTGTTAAAGGATAATTAGTTATACTACTAGAAAAGGAATTAGTATAGGTATTTTTTAGTATACTTGTTCCAGTTAGGTCTAGATCTAAATTCCCAAAAGACTCCTCGCAATTAGTTATTCCGTCATTATCAAAATCCAAATCAACATTATCAGGAACGGTATCCATATCCACATCAAATGAACAATTACTAACCGGAATTTTATCGGATAAATTACTTGTATTACAACTAGGAATACTTCTTTTAACTTGATAGTAACCAGGTGTTAGAGGTGTATATGTATTTCCTGTTTCACCATTTATATCTACTCCATTATTAAGCCATTGATAGGTGTAATCTACATCGGGTTCTGTTTTGAGTGTGATATTAGGAATACAACTGCCAGAAACAGATGTTGCATTAGCGATAGAAAGTTCGGGTTTGATATCAAATCCTGAATAATAACTTCCATACGTTGCAGCTGAATTGGTTCCGTAGTAGGAAACATAGACCTGTTTCGTCGATTTCACAGCTATATTGCCAGTAAGTCCAGAAACAGAATAATAAACAAAATCGGGTTTTCCATTAATTGGAATTGGAGTTGCAGTTGTTGGTATGTCATTAATTAGTACAGTTGCACCAGTTTCAGTTACAATGTTAACTACACCAACATAATTTCGGCTCCCAATTAAGTTTATTTCTGGAATATTATCTACAATTTTTGGAGTTGAGCAGTTTAAAGGTGGTACAAAAAATAAATTTTGGTTAGCATTGGATGTGGTCCCACCAATACTTTGGTATGCAAATACATTTTTTGAAGTTTTAATATACAGGTTGTTGTTTGTAAATTGACTGCCATCTAAAACATATTTTTCGCCAGCTTGAATTGTTGCTATTGCAGTAGTATTACCATTGACATAAATTTCGGTATTGTCTATATCAGCAATTAAGAGCACCCTTTCCAATACATCAGTACCTTTCCCTTTTATAAAGATGTAATCCGAACCAATTTTATCTGAGCCTACAATTTGATCAAAACCAATATCTCTACCCGGACTACTGCCTCCTGGAGAAGCATCAGCAGGGTCGTTAGTTCCTCCAAATGAGCCACTATTAACTACAATACTTTTGTTTGCTTCAATTAATGCCCCAATAAGATTACCTCCTATATTCCCATTAATTGCTAGAATATAACTTTCATTTTTATTAAGTAGTATTGGAGGGTCCGAAGCGTTGAATATTGTTCCGTTTGCTAGTAATGTTCCATTAGGGATATTGGATATTTTGACCTCTGTATTGTTTTCTATTGCTAGAATTGAAAAAAAGTTTAATAGACCAACAATATTGGAACTATTCAACATGGCTCCTACCCTAAATCGTTTACCCAAGCCACTAATTCCTTTTGCCACTAAACCACCTGCTTGATTAAATCCCCCAGAGTTAGTTCTAATATTAGCATAAATCAACCCTTCACTTTCTATAATAAAGCCTTTATTAATCACTTTTCCGGTGTTGGAACTTGATTCAAATAATTGGGAATTATCACCATTACCAATTGAATATCTGTAAGGGGTCGCTTTATTTACCGTTGCAGAAATAGTCGTGCCCCCAATAGGTATTATTTTAAATTTCACATCTTGTATACTTGGTGTTGAAATATATATATAATGATCTTGAGGCGCTACAGTGGGGTTGCTAGTTAAAGGCGGTATGTAATGAGTTTTACTAAACTGCCCCAAACAGCTTAATGAAAATAAGAGTATGAATACTAATGGAATTTTTTTCATTTGCTAAAAATAATAAAAATACCTTATCTTTTTAAACTAAAATGACCATTAACTATTTGATTTTCATTTAGGATTAAACGAAACCAGTAATCATCGGCAGGTAGGAGATACCCATTCAAAGTACCATTCCAGCCATTTGATAGCGAATTCAATTGTTTGAGCAATTTACCATAGCGGTCGTAAATGTATATAACTGCAGTTGGATAATTATCTAAGTCAGTGATTTTCCAAACATCATTAACACCATCTCCATTGGGTGTAAAAAAACTTGGGTAATCTAAAATGGTAAAGGGGTAGGTGGCATACGCACAAGTAGCTGCATTTCGGATGTAAGCAATATAATTTCCTTTAGGAACTCTTGTAAATAGTGCGCTATTTTGGTAGTGAATCCCATCAATAGAATATTCATAGTTGGCCGAAGTTGTAGGTGTAATTAATTCTATGGAATTATCACTTCCAGTAAACTCTTTAATGATAGGGGTAGGTAAACTATTTAAGTTTTGTGTACTTGCTATTGTTTTTAAAGTGATTGAAGCAGTTTCTGAACAATTTATTTTCGGATTGTATCCTTTAACATAAACAATTTGATCTCCCGAATTTGTTTTTTCAAAGGCTTTAGGATTAGTAATTTCAATAGTTAGAACACTATCTTCATAATATTTTGAAATAGTAGTGTCTGGGTTATTATTGGCTATTATTGTATTCAAAGATGTCAAATCAAAAAATGCAGATCCTGAACCATTATCGTCACATTTGGCAAGTTGTACATCTTTAAGGTTCATACCAATTGAATATTCAATTTTGATTTGTCCAACAAAATTACAGCCATTTGAATCGGTTACCTCTACTTTGTATGTTCCTGCTTGGTTTACAATTAGGGAAGAATTTGTTTCTCCAGGTATTTGGTTGGTAGCGCCATCTTTATACCATTTAAATGTGTTTCCCGAATTTGATATTTTCGTTTGAATCTCAAAAGTTTCTCCATTACATATGGAGGATTTATCAGCGACTAATCGGTCTTTGCCTAAATCAATTGTCGAAGTAAAACTTCCTGCTTCTATAAAAAGAGCAGAGAATTGTGCCCGACTTCTATCTTCTGCTATTACAAATTTGATTTGGTATCGATGTCCTATTTCTAATTTACTTTGGGCATTCAGCACTTTAGTTTGGCCAGCATAATTGATGGGGCTGGAATTCGTTAAATCAGTATTATATTGCCCAAAATAATTTTCATTTTTCGCATCACATTTTGATAAGGTTGGATCTGATGACGAAATTGCAGGATGAATGTTTTTGGAAGAAACTGCTGTGCCATCAGCCAAAGTAGCAATATTCACGTAATTGCTATTGGCAGTAATATCTTTAATTAAAATAGCCAATCCATCGGAGTAATTGCATGGGTAATCACGAATGTATTCATTGGAAGCAAAAAGGTAATTAAAACTCAAAAAGTTTGTGAGTGATTCAAACTCAAAAGTTAGAGTTGTTGCATTTAAGGAATTGATTCCAAGAATTGTATCCATATTAGCATCACCATTCCAACTAGCTACACTACCACTGAAACTAGGATTGTAAGGGCCTTTTGAATTGTCACTTTCCCAGGTGCTTAATACGATTCCGGCAGTAAAAGGGAAAGTACTTCCGTTTTTGCTAAATGTTGCGAAGCTCTTATTTATTGTAGCGCCGGTAGCCGTTGCAGGAAATACTTTTAAACATGAATTGTTGTTGGTTAGTATTTGAACCAATTCATCGGCTGTTTTTGTAGCATCGATGCTAATTGATTGTGCTGTAATCGCAAAAGGGAAACAACAAATGAATAGCGCAAAAAGTATGTTTTTTATCCAACTCATAACTAAACAAATATACTATAAAACTCTTTTTGAAGTTAGTAACGGAAAAGGAAACCTAAAATTATTTTCCTCTATATTTTTAATTAAATTTGTTGGAAATACTATCCCAATGAGTGAAGAAACCTTAATGATTTTCAAAAAGCCGTCGTATCCAATAAATGCTGCCTTGTTGGATTACTTAGAACGATTTGATCGAATTTCTAAATTCCCAATTGCTTACGATGATTTACTGCGTTTTTCTGGGTCTATCAATGTCTACGACAAGGAAGATAAAGATACTTTATGGGTTCGAGTGTATTATAATGAATTCGAACGCGAAGAAATTGATTTGACCTTAAAAAAAATCTATTCATTACTGCATTCTGATGGTAATTTGGAGATTATTAAATTTTTGAATGTCGACTCGATTGACTACTGTACTTTTGGCAATTCAAAACCGTTCCGAATTAAAGTTAGAAACGTACTTAATGACAACTATACTCATTTTTATGTAAAGAAAGCCGACGCTTCTAGGGTGTATGGTCTAGAATTAGAGCATATTTTATCGCCTGATAAAATCAACTTTCTAGTGCATCAAGATACTTTGATTGAGGAGCATATTATGGGTATTGCAGGGGATGTTTTTATCAATAATCATCTTAAGAATTGTACTGAAACAGAAAAATCTCAGATCGCCAAAGAGTTTGTGAAGTTTAATGAACGTTCAATGATTCGGTTATTAGGTGATATGCGAGCATATAATTATGTGGTGATTCCAATTCACGATTTTGATCAAGTAGTGTATCGTATTCGCGCTATTGACTTTGATCAACAATGTTATGAAGGTAATTTTAAAGTATACCGACCTCAGTTTTTTAAAGAAAACTATCCGATGGTGAAATTGGTAAAAGACAAATTACAAGAAAGTTCAATTAATCAATATAAAAATGAAGAACGTTCTGTTTTGGCTAAACGAATTCACTCGGCAGAAAATAGAATTAAACGTTTACTAAAAATTATGGGTGAAGATACATTGTCAACACCGGATCATTTGGAACAGTTAAAATTAGAATTGTACCGGTATACCAACGATTTGAATTTCAAGAAAGCCAAAACAATGGGAAATATTATGAATGCTTCGTTTCAGTATATTACCCGAAATTTCAAAAATGTAAATCCATTTAAATCATAAAGCATAAAAAAATCCCCGATGAATATTCACCGGGGATTTTTTTAGTTTTTCTCTTCTTTATTGAAGTAGACTAAGTAATAATACATTTGCTTTTCTTCGTCCCAACCTTTTTCTACAAATTTCTCAGCACTTTCAGGGTTGATGAAATCCATTTTAATTTGGATATGTGTATCTAAATTGATTACATTTTTAATGGACTTTCTGGCGTCTGAAACGGCACCGTTGGCAATAGGAAAAGTGGTAATATCTTCAATGCTGTATTTGTCTCCCTTGTCTACTTTGTAGTTTTTAAATTCCGGAATCAAATCGGGATTATCCAATACTTCGTTCAAGAAATTAGTTTCCTCAAACTGGTCGTTTTTGGCAAAATAATTCACTGAACGATTCATGAACATGACTTCTTCTTTTTTGTCTTCGGCAGGAAAAACCACATCTTTGGCAAAGCCTTGACAAAATTTCAAATACTTTTTAGTAATGTAATTTTCATCTTCAAAAGCATCTACCGCTAAGAAATGTTCTAACCAATAACGCGCATCGTAACGGTTGCTATCTACAGTTAGGATTTTGTATCCTTCTTCTTTTTTATAATTGAAAATCAAACAACCTTTGTCCAATTTATTCAAACTTACTCCATGTTGCAATATCATTTCAAGATGAGTGTCTTTCTCTTCAAATTGCAAAAAATCAGCTTGAATTTCGCTTTTGAAAATTCCAATCGCATCTACTACATTATTGTCAATCGCCAGATTGGTTAAATAGGTAACATATACTTCGCCATTTTTGATATGCGGGTGATTGGATTGTTCATATAAATGTTTGGTGATTTGCTTTGAAACCTCGTGAACAGTTGACGGATTGTCAAATATCTGGGAAGCGAATTTGTACATTTCATTGTAATCCAAATCTACTTCGTGCGCAAACTGAAAATAGTTTTCTTCTTTTTCTCGGAAAGGTTTGAAGAAAAATTCTTTGATCAAAGGAACAATTTCATCGTTTAAATTGAAAGGTTGCTCAGATAAAAAGATAGCTTCGTTACGGCTTTTATTTCCCACACGGTGAATAGAAAGTGAATCTATGTGGGTATTGAATAAGTTGATCATTGTATTTTAATGTTTTAGAGTGTATCAGTGTAATAGTCTATAAGGTTGTGGGTTTTAAACGTATAAACCATTTGCCATTTCCCCCTTTTTTTAATTCCAATTTTCTTCGTAGCCAAAATCTTCAAAGCTGTCGTCACCTTCAAACATGTCTAGATCGTCTTCGTCTAAATCATCTTCAAATTCGCCATAAATATCATCATGCATATCGGCTTCAAAGTTTTTTTCAATCGCTTCGTCTGGCATTTCACCATGAGAGAAAAGAGTTTCAGGATACAAAGCGCCAGCTTGTGGTTCTTCAACCGCAGCCAATTCCACCAAGAAAGTCCACATATTGATAAAATCATATACGTATATAATTTTAGTGTTTTCTTTATCCAATAAATCAGACAATTTATAATCGCTCATGATGGTTTGTTCACCAGGAACATCGCCTGCGTCAAACATTGGAATTTCATCTTCCTGATTCCAAGTATCATCGCATGTATAAAATGAAGCTACTTCCATTCCGTCAAAACCAAATGAATTGAAGATAGCGTTGTGTAAATCTTCTAAAGTGTCCTCTGCAAGGATAGCAATATCTCTGAAAATATCTTCTTCTGCATCTAGAATTACTCTGAATTTATAAACCATAATCGTTATTTTTATAGAAAGTTCAAAGGTAAATTATTAATTAGGACACGAGCAAAATAAATCTAATTTATTTTGAGAATTGCCAAATTTCTATTGAGTAAGTTTGTTCTTTCTACAATTCATCCTGATTTTTTGACAATTCGGTTTTTCTTATTTTTATACTCGGATTCTTTAAAGCACTTTTGTCTTGTTAAAAAATTAAAGAAACCATATGATCCGAATAGTCATTTTTATAACCTTAAGTTTGATTGCTGTTTTTAAACAACTTATTACATTAATCTAAAAAGTATGATTGATAAATTAATTAAAGAATTTCCAAGGGCACTCGTAATTTCAACTTTTGTTTTTATCATCCTGCTTTTATTAAAAATAGTTACTGGTGTAGCAATTCAAATCAATAGTAGTTTGGTTGTGTTTTATTTGTATACTACTTTGTATAGCTTTAGTTTGTATTATGCCAATGCTTTCTTATTTATAATCTTAGATGAGCAATTTGTCCACAATCGTTTTTCTGCTCAACGTATTGGTTTTGGATTGCTGTTTTCGTTTCTAATGTCATCTGTAATCATATTTTTACTTCGAATCTTTGAAGATGTATTAATTGAAGGTGAAAGTTGGAGCAGTTTTATACGTCATGAAAATGGATTTGATTATTTGATTTCAATTGCGATGACGTTTTTTGTTACATTGGTCTTTCATGTATTTTATTTCTACAAATCATTTCAAGAGAATAAAGTCCAAGAGCAAAAAATAATTGCGACTACAGCCAATGCACAATTTGAAAGTTTAAAAAATCAAATTGATCCGCATTTCCTGTTTAATAGTTTAAACGTCTTAAGTTCTTTGATTGAAGAAAATCCTGAAAATGCACAAAAATTCACAACGTCATTATCCAAAATATACCGTTATGTTTTGGAACAAAAAGACAAAGAATTAATTGCAGTTTCTGAAGAATTGGCTTTTGCCAAAATCTACATGCAATTATTAGAAATGCGATTTGAGAATAGCATTTCGTATGAATTGCCCGAAAATTATAGCGAAGATGCAAAAGTGATTCCTTTGTCATTGCAACTGGTTTTGGAAAACTGCATTAAGCACAATATAGTCAGTAGTTCAAAACCTCTTCATATAACTATAAGTATCGAAGAAAATCAATTGGTGGTGGCCAATAATTGGCAAAAGAAAGAAGTTTTGTCAAATGGAAAGGGAGTTGGCTTGCAAAACATTGTGAATCGTTATGCTTTGTTAACCGAGCGAAAAGTCAAAATCACCAATGATGAAAATTCATTTAAAGTTTATTTACCTATATTAACCAAACAACTCACTAAGATGAAAACAACTAATTTTACTCAAGAAGATATGGCGTATGCACGCGCCAAAAAAAGAGTCGAACAATTAAAAGGATTTTACGGAAATCTTACTTCGTATTGTATCGTTATTCCAACTTTAGCAATAATAAATTATTTCACTTTTTGGGGATTTCAATGGTTTTGGTTCCCAATGTTGGGTTGGGGATTGGGCTTGTCTTTTCATGCCTTTGGTATTTTTGGTTATGGAAAATCCTGGGAAGAAAGAAAGATTCAAGAGATTTTAAACAAGGATAAAAACAATAATTGGGAATAATTTTTAAATAAGTCAACAACATGGAAAATTTAAATTCAGATCAAATCCGTTACGAGGAAGCGGTTAAAAAAGTAAAAAAATTAAAAGGGTTTTACACCCATGCGATTGTATATCTCGTGATCAATATTATGTTTGTTATTGTAAACGTTCAAAATTTGGAACCGGGAGAAAGTTATTTTCAATTCAAGAACTTTATAACTACCTTTTTCTGGGGAATAGGTTTGTTGGCTCATGCCATGGGTACATTCATTCCCTATTTTATCCTAGGAAAAGATTGGGAAGAACGCAAAATCAACCAATTAATGGAACAAGAACGCAAGGAAAATAAGTGGGAATAATCTAGTATTGAATTTTTTTAAAATGAAGATAATCATCATCGAAGACGAAAAACCGGCGGCTCGTTTGCTACAACGCAAAATCGAAAAGTTGGGTTATGGTATCACCACTTTATTGCATTCGGTGGAGGAATCGTTGGAATGGTTTCAAAACAACGATCATCCCGATTTGATTTTTTTGGATATCCAATTGTCGGATGGATTGTCGTTTGAAATATTCGAAAAAATCGATATCAAAAGTGCGGTAATTTTTACGACTGCCTATGATGAATATGCATTGCGTGCTTTTAAATTGAACAGTATTGATTATTTACTAAAGCCCATAGATGAAGAGGAATTGGCCACAGCAATTTCAAAATTTGCGAATCAATTCCAAGTGAATAGTGTTTCAAATTTAGATTTTGATGCCATTAAACGAATGTTGGTCAATCCCATTTCAAAAGAATACAGAAAACGATTTTCAGTTAAAATTGGCCAACAAATAAAAGTAATTGATGTAGCGGAAATTGAATGTTTGTACAGTGAAAACAAAGGCACTTATATTCATACCTTAGACAATCGCGATTATTTGATAGACAGTAGTCTGGAAGTAGTAGAAGCTGAAATGGATCCTAAAGATTTTTTCCGAATCAGTAGAAAATACATTGTCCCTTTGCAAGCTGTAAAAGAGATTCATGTACATTCTAATTCCAGATTAAAAATTAGTTTACCAACTTATAAAGCAGATGAGGTAATTGTTGCTAGAGAACGTGTTTCGGACTTTAAAGAATGGTTGGGTTAATTATTTGAAATAGGTTTTACGAATACCAATCAAAATCAAAATTAAAGCCGAATAGATTATAAAAAACGGAACAATCCACTCAATTTGTCCTAAAGGCAAAAGTACTGCAATTATTAATAACTGAAAACCTAAACCATACAAAGATACCAACGTCATGAACCAGTTGGGTAAGGTTTTTACTCGGTAGGCATCGCTGTCCATAGCGTGAATAATTTTGTCAAAACCTCCGTAAACCACCGTATAAATTTTAAATAAAATATCAACTGATTTTTGGGATTCTCCAGGTAATGCTCTTGGTGTTTTGTATTCGAAAACTTTGCTAGTAGTATCTCCTCCAACCGATTTATTTCTCAATATGACATAATAGTAATTGTATAAAGTACCTTGCAATTGAATACAAAAAAACGCTATTAAAGTAAGCCAGAAAGGGGTTTGAGAGATATAGCAGATCGTCATTAAGAACAGAAAATTCAAAATGATATCAAACACACTATCTAAATACCGTCCCGAATAAGAAGGCGTATTTTTTAAACGAGCCAACTCACCATCTGCAGCATCAATTCCTGATTTAAGTACAATAAAAAAACCAGCCCAATTGTAATGGTTATAGCCGATACAATACATAGCTAGTAATCCTGCAATTCCAAATAAAAGGGTGACATGAATAGGAGTAAAGCGCGTATTTTTTAAGCTACTGGCAAGTAATTTTCCAAAAGGTCTTCCATAATCGGATAAATCTAAAAATTTATCTTGAGCGGCTAGTTTGGACATGTATTAGGGTTAAAATGATAGTGTGACACTATAGTCGAGTAATTAATGGGTTATTTTTTTTGAGTTTTCCAATACTAAATAGAATTGCAATCCGAAAATCAGCGTCGCCATTACGATATGAATAGTTTGTGAACCTAAGGGAAAATTAAAATAGTACATTGCTATGCCCGACAGAATTTCTACACCAAGTAAAGCGACAACCCAATTTATTTTTGTGAATCCGAGATTCAATTTTCGGTTTCTCCAAAACAAAAAGATATTGGCACAAACCACTAAAATGGAAAAACTTCGATGGGTATAAAAACCTCCTTTGGGGTTTTGCAACCAAATTTCTTTAGGCAATCCTGCTTCTACAATGCTATCTACTGATTCTCGAACTTGAGTACCAAATAAGATTTGCACTAGGGTAAAACCTAATGCAGCAAACAAAATCCATTTGAATTCATTATCAAGTATCCTAGCTTTTTTCTTTTCCTGAACAGCATAAATCACATATAATTGTACCGCGACAATAAGTAAAGCGGCTAGCATATGAGTTGTGATTTTATATGGATTCAAAACCGAATCTACCACGGTTTTGCCTAACCACGCTTGGAATCCCATTAAGAAACAAATGAATAGATTCAAGAAAACGAATTGCTTCTTTTCTTTCCAAAAACTAAAAGAGAACACTAAGGCAATTAGACAGGCAATCCCGGCTAAGGCACCCACTAATCGATTGAGGTATTCTACCCAAGTGTGGAATGGATTGAAAATAGCGTAATCGTGTTTGGTGTATTTTTCCCAATGTGTCCTTTCAAAATTCGCGGGAGCTACAAAATGGTCTTTGGCTACTAAAAGCGTTTCGTCTTTAATAATTACTTGCCCTTTGGAATATTCTTTTCCAGTGGTGTATAACAATTCTTTTTCTTCTGTTGGCGGAATGTAGTAGCCAAAACATTTTGGCCAATCAGGACAACCCATGCCAGAGCCCGTCATTCTAACTAATGCACCAGCTACGATCACCAAATAAACTAAAATTAAGGCTGTTTTTGCGGAAGGAAGAAACCATTTTTTCATAATTAATGTACTTTTTGTAATCCTAATTTCTCAGCTCTTTTCAATACAAAGTCATAGGCGGCTTGGTATTCGTTAGGAATTTCTCCTTCTAAAATAGCTTCTTTAACAGCTTCTTTCAGCACTCCAATTTCACGAGACGGTTGTAAATTGAAAATCGCCATAATTTCTTCACCAGAAATGGGCGGTTGAAAATTACGAACATGATCACGCGCTTCAACTTCAATTATTTTTTTCCTAACAATGTCAAAGTTATTATGGTATTTTTTGAATTTTGTTGGGTTTTTAGTGGTAATATCAGCTTCGCAAAGCGTCATTAAATTATCGACATCTTCGCCTGCATCAAAAACTAATCTTCGCACTGCCGAATCAGTTACTATATCCTCAGCTAACACAATGGGTCTCGAACTCATCATGACCATCTTTTGAACAAATTTCATTTTTTGGTTCAATGGCATGTGCAAACGCTCAAAGATTTTCTTAACCATTTTTCCTCCTAAAAATTCATGACCATGGAAAGTCCATCCTTGTTTTTTATTGAAACGTTTGGTTGGTGCTTTCCCAATGTCATGCAATAATGCTGACCATCGTAACCATACATCATCGGTATTGGGACAAATATTATCGACTACCTCTAAGGTATGGTAAAAGTTGTTTTTGTGTGTATGACCTTCAATTTCTTCTACTTGATTCAAAGCGGTTAATTCAGGTAAAATAATATCCAAAAGTCCTGTTTTGTATAACAATAAAAAACCAATAGACGGTTTTTCGGTAGCAAGGATTTTGTTTAATTCATCTACAATTCGTTCGCCAGATATGATGGTGATACGCTCTGCATTTTTAGTAATTGAAGCTATAGAATTGGCTTCGATTTCAAAACCCAATTGAGTAGCAAAACGAATAGCACGCATCATTCGTAATGGATCATCTGAATAGGTGATATCTGGATCTAAAGGTGTTTTGATGGTTTTGGTTTCCAAATCCAAAACCCCATTAAATGGATCGACTAAATCGCCAAAATGGTTTGGATTTAGAGATAATGCCAAGGCATTTATCGTAAAATCACGGCGGTTTTGATCGTCTTCTAAAGTGCCGTTTTCAACTACTGGATTCCTACTTTCGAAATGATAGGATTCTTTTCGTGCCCCAACAAATTCAATTTCGGTATCTTCGAAACGAAGCATGGCTGTGCCGTAGTTTTTAAATACTTGTACTTTTGGTTTTTTTGGAAGTAATTCAGATACTTTCAAAGCCAATTCAATGCCGCTTCCAACGGCAACAATATCGATATCTTTTTTAGATTTTCTTCCCAAAAGTAAATCCCTAACAAATCCACCAATAACGTAGCTTTCTACATTAAGTTCAACTGAAGCTTTGGATATCACTTCAAAAATGGTATTCTGTAAGGCTGATTTGTAGTTCATGTATTAATTTGAAAATATTCAAATCGCACTAATTACTTTCTAATCACTTTTACTTGAGCGTCACTCGTAAGCTTTATGATTGTTGATGGCTTTCCTGCAATTTTTTCGTGATGCAAATTTACAACATAGTCTACACCTTTTATAATTTCGGGACTAATTTCTTTAAATGATTTGGGAGTGGGTTGCCCCGATAGATTGGCTGAAGTAGAAACCAAGGGTTTTTTCATGCGCTCCATTAATTTAAAACAAAAGGGTTCTTTTACTAATCGTATCCCTAAAGTTTTATCAGGTGCAATTAAATTAGGCGCCACATTTCTTGGGTTATCAAGCACTAAAGTGGTTGGGTTTTCAGATAAATCTAAAATTTGCCAAGCCACTTCAGGAATATCTTTGAACACATTGTACATCATTTTTTCGCCATTCATAAGGCAAATCATACTTTGTGTTTCGGCTCTTTTTTTGAGTTGGTAAATTTTTGCTACCGCTTCAGGATTAGTAGCATCACAACCAATTCCCCAAACGGTATCAGTTGGGTATAAGATAATCCCTCCATCTTTGATTATTTCAAAGGCTTTAATAACTTCTTGATTGATATCCATTTTTAGTTTATTTTAGTTGATAAGATATCATGATACCTCCTCTGTATGGGAGCCACTCGCCACTTTTATTATATTTTACAGCTCCTTCATAACGCTGGTTGGTGCCAATGATGTATCCTTTGTAAAAACCTTGATGTGAACCTCCACCTAAAAAGCAATCCAAGTGAATTTTGTCATTAATTTTTGCTTTGTACCCAATGGTTGCTCCCATTACATAACCCAATCCTTCCTCGTATTTGTTGGTATTTATATAATTCCATTTTTGAAAATTAAAAAGTGTAGCTCCAATATGTGCACCCACATAAAAGCCATTATTTTTTTCTTTAAAATGATAGCGGTATTCTGGAATGAACAAATAAAATTGTCTTGGATTACCTTTAATTGATTTCCAAAAAGAAGCCGTTACATCAAACTGGAATGTCGATTTTTTGCCGATACTGGTTTCAATACCCACATTTGGAATAGTCAATAGAGTCGTAAATGCATTTACCTTAATAAATGTTTGACTTTGAGACAAGGTGCAGAAAAATAAGAATAATAGAATCTGAATTTTTTTCATTAATTAGTGATTGAGTTGGTATTGGTGATTTTTTTTCTGCTTAACCTCTTGCGAAACCAAAATATGACGTTGTTATTACAATTCAGTACCTTTTGTATTAGCAAAGATTTCGATTTGATTTTGTTGTTTATAAAATGGACCGGAAGGTACTTTACCTTCAACTGATTATGTTCTACATAAACATTTAATAAACGTTCTGACATAAATCCTAAAACTCTTTCTTGGTATGGATTAGTTGAAATTTTTATTTGCTTTTCAACATTTTCTAAAATTGAAAATAACCAAGTACAATAGTCATCGGTTACCTCTTTACTAGCTACAAACATGTTGAAGGGAGAAAAGGAATTGCTTTCAAATAGTATTTTTTGAAATGAAGCTTCATATTCAGGATAAAGGGCTACTACGGTTTTTTCTAATACATCAAAATCTTCCGGTAAATGTGATAACGAATAGTGACTGTATAATGATCGTGTTTTGACTATTTTTTTTGGTAAAATGATATCAAAGCCATTTAAACTATTTTCTTGGTAACAATAATTTTGAAAATATTTAGAAAAGTACGCTTCATTTATATCACTTATTTCATTGGCAATTTTTGTCTCTGAAAAATCAAAAAATCTTCGGTAATGGCAAAGTCCCAGTGTAGTTACTTTATTTAGATTTTTCCATGCCCAATACAATGCCGTTAGTTCACAATAATTTTTGTTTTTAGAGCTGATGTTTGTTTCTGTATTGTCTGCTTGATAAGGTAAATCTAATGTGCTGATTTCTTTTCCAACATGTATTGGTAGAAAAGATTTTTCAGGAATATAATTGAATTCTTTGTGCGTGCAAATTAGAATTTTAGTACTCATAATTATTAAGAATTATAAAGAATCTTTACTTTTTTTCAAGGCAGATCCAATTATTTGATGCATGTCATAGTATTTGTATTCGGCTAATCTACCACCAAAAATGACATTGGTATCCTTTTCTGATAATTTTTTGTATTGACTATAAATAGCGTTATTTTTCTCATCATTGACAGGATAATAAGATTCTTTACCTAAACTCCATTCGTCAGGATATTCATAAGTAATTACTGTTTTCTTTTGGGTGCCAAATTCAAAATGTTTGTGTTCTATGATCCGTGTGTAAGGTATTTCACTTTCAGTATAGTTAATCACGGCGTTGCCTTGAAAATTAGATTGATCCAAAGTTTTTGTATCAAATTTCAAACTGCGATATTCCAAGCTTCCAAATTGGTTGTTGTAAAACTCATCAATTTTTCCTGTGAATACAATTTTATCAGCTAACTTTGAGAGTTCTTCGCGTTGCGCAAAAAAATCAACTTCTAGTTTGACTTCAATTCCAGTTAATAATCCATCAATTAACTTATTATAACCGCCAATAGGAATACCTTGGTATTTGTCATTGAAATAATTGTTGTCATAAGTAAATCGAACAGGTAATCGTTTGATGATAAAGGCAGGCAATTCTGTCGCTTTTCTACCCCATTGTTTTTCTGTATACCCTTTGATTAATTTTTCATAAATGTCGGTTCCAACTAAAGAAATGGCTTGTTCTTCTAAATTTATCGGGTCTTTTATCCCCGAAGCTTTTACCTGTTCTTCAATTTTATTTTTCGCTTCTTCTGGAGTTTTTACCCCCCATAGTTGGTAAAACGTATTCATGTTGAACGGCAGGTTGTACGCTTCATTTTTATAGAAAGCTACAGGTGAATTGGTATACCGATTAAATTCAACAAATTGGTTGACATAATCCCAAATTTCTTTATCGTTGGTATGAAAAATATGAGCGCCGTATTTGTGTACATTGATGTCTTCGATTTGTTCACAATACACATTTCCACCTGGATGGTTTCTTTTGTCAATGACCAAGCATTTCTTTCCTTTTTTCTTCGCTTCGTGGGCAAAAACTGCCCCAAAGAGTCCAGAACCTACTATTAGATAATCATATTGAGACATAGTTGATGTGTTTAAGGAATTTGTAATTTATTTTGTGAGATAATCCGTTGCTCTTGGACTTGTCCAAGTTATTTTTCGTGCTGCATTGCCATAATACAAAAGTATGTTCTTGAAAATAAACACATTTACTTTTAATTTGGGTACAAAAAAGAAAATCAACCCAATACCAGCGAGCAGTGTTTTTTCAATTAAATTGGTTGCTACCAATAGAAATTGAATACCCCAATTTTGCATTCCTACGGTATGCTCATTAAAATAAACATGTTGAGAAATTAACACTTCTGTTTTAGTTAATGCTTTTGTTTTTACATTGATTCTCGAGGCTCCGCCGTGTTTGTGTAAGATGGATACATTTCTTGTAAGCGCTATTTTTCCACCCAATTGGTTTACCTTTTTGCAAAGATCAACATCTTCAAAGTACAACCAATATTTTTCGGTCCAACCCTTTACTTTTTCATACCAAGTTCGACTCATAAATATGACCGCACCAGTGGCCCAATCTGGTAAAATAATTGATTGTTTTGAATCA
The DNA here is from genome assembly GCF_020886055.1 of Flavobacterium ammoniigenes. Taxonomy (NCBI): domain Bacteria; kingdom Pseudomonadati; phylum Bacteroidota; class Flavobacteriia; order Flavobacteriales; family Flavobacteriaceae; genus Flavobacterium; species Flavobacterium ammoniigenes. The sequence goes on from NZ_AP025184.1 coordinate 1,402,767, forward strand.
TAATGCTTTTGTATGCGTTGTTTATGAATCAATTTAGAGAAGGCTCTAAAGGGGCCAAACAAGTAAGAAAGACTTGGAAAAAACCGAATTTCATTGTATTTTTTGTTCGATTCATTGATTTGAGTACAACATACAATTCCGAAGTCAGGATGTGTAGTAGCAGTCTGCCAAAGTTCAAATATGGCGGCTTCAGTGATAATCGTATCTGGATTCAAAAAGAAGAAATAATTTCCTTTAGCAATCGATGCTCCCAAATTACATCCGTTTGCAAAGCCATTATTTCCTGAATTTTCTATAAAAGTAATGGAAGGAAAGAGTGTTTTAAATTCCTCAATCCTTCCATCATTGGATTGATTGTCTACCACAATTGTTTCCATTGTAAATCGGTTACTATTTATAGAAACGATAGACTGAAGACATTCTTTAAGGTCGTTCCAGCTTTTGTAGTTTACAATGACAATTGAAATATCAACCATTAATTTATTTTGTATTATACTGCTACGTCGTATTCTCTCAACGCATTATTCAATGACGTTTTTAAGTCGGTAGACGGTTTACGAGTTCCAATAATTAAAGCGCAAGGTACTTGGTATTCTCCTGCCGCGAATTTTTTTGTGTAACTTCCAGGAATTACTACCGAACGAGCAGGAACAAATCCTTTCATCTCAATAGGTTCCGCTCCAGTCACATCAATAATTTTTGTTGAAGCAGTTAAACATACATTGGCACCCAGCACCGCTTCTTTACCAACATGCACTCCTTCCACCACAATACAACGTGAACCAATAAAAGCACCGTCTTCAATGATAACTGGCGCCGCTTGTAATGGTTCTAAAACACCACCAATTCCAACACCACCACTCAAGTGAACGTCTTTTCCAATTTGAGCACAACTACCAACAGTTGCCCAAGTATCTACCATAGTTCCTTCATCGACATAGGCCCCAATATTCACATAACTTGGCATCATGATCACACCACTTGAAATATAAGAACCATAACGAGCTGAAGCTCCTGGTACAACACGTACCCCTTTTTCAGCATAGTTTCTTTTCAATTCCATTTTGTCATGGTATTCAAAAATACCAGCTTCCCAAGTTTCCATTTTTTGAATAGGGAAGTACATTACAACGGCTTTTTTTACCCATTCGTTAACTTGCCATCCATCTCCTTTTGGTTCTGCAACTCGTAATTTTCCAGCGTCTAATAATTCGATAACTTCTCTGATAGCAGTGGTTGTAGCAGTTTCTTGTAAAAGAGCTCTATTTTCCCAAGCTTGTTCTATTGTTGTTTGTAATGAATTCATTATGTAGTTTGTGTTAATTTTTGACAAAGATAGTTTTTTTGTGCGATTGACAAAAGTCTAATCCAATGATAAACCCACGATAATGAGCCAATTTATTCCGAATTCAATTGGGGATTTATTATGAAATTTAAGTAGATTTACCCTTTTAAAAATAAGGAATAAAGTAATGGCCAGAATACTCGCTATAGATTACGGACAAAAACGCACAGGAATTGCTGTGACTGATGAATTACAAATTATCGCCTCAGGTTTAACTACTATTCCATCAGCAACGGCTATTGATTTTTTGAAAGCGTATTTCCAAAAAGAAAAAGTAGAAGCTGTTCTTATTGGCGAACCCAAGCAAATGAATGGCCTACCTTCTGAAAGTGCTTCTATAATCAAAGGATTTGTAACTCATTTTACCAATCATTTTCCAGAAATGAAGGTCATTAGAGTAGACGAGAGGTTCACTTCAAAAATGGCATTTCAGTCAATGATTGACAGTGGATTGAGCAAAAAGAAACGTCAAGATAAAAGTTTGATTGACGAAATTTCGGCTACCATCATGTTACAAGATTATTTGATTAGAAAAATGTTCTAATATACTTTTTACCAAGCGGTGTATTAGCCGTTTGTTTTCTTACTTTTCCATTTGATTTTGTTATAAAATTGTATTGATTTTTGCATTTTTAAGGAGTATATTTGCACCTTAAAAATTTGACCCATGTCTGACAATGCCATTCGAACCAATCCTGATGTAATTCTTATTGGTGCTGGAATTATGAGCGCTACTCTTGGAGTGATTTTAAAAGAATTACAACCCAACATTAAAATTGAAATTTACGAAAGACTAGATACCGCTGCTTGCGAAAGTTCTGATGCTTGGAACAACGCAGGAACAGGTCATTCTGCTTTTTGTGAATTGAACTATACCCCAGAAGCTGCTGATGGATCTATTAGTCCCAAAAAGGCCATTAGTATTGCCGAGTCTTTTGAAGTTTCGAGACAATTTTGGGCGTATTTAGTGCAACAAAACAAAATAGTTTCTCCAGAAAAATTCATCAAAAGTGTACCGCATTTAAGTTTTGTTTGGGGAGAAAAAAATGTAGCATTTCTTCAAAAGAGATTCGAAGCATTGCAAGCGAATCCTTTATTTAAAGAAATGGATTTTAGTACTGAAATTGCTGCTTTACAAGAATGGATGCCCTTAGTGATGGATGGCAGAGATCTTTCTGCACCCATGGCAGCAACCAAAATGGATATTGGAACCGATGTTAATTTTGGCGAACTAACACGAAGCATGTTCCATTATTTACAATCTCTTGAAGGAGTGAGTATGCACTTTAACAATGAAGTTAGAAAATTGAAACAACGTAATGATGGTTCATGGCGAATTAAGGTGCGTGATTTAACAACAAACCAAAAACGAAGAGTTTATCCGAAGTTTATTTTTATTGGAGCCGGTGGTGGTTCTTTGCCATTATTAGAAAACGCGAATATTCCCGAAGGAAAAGGATACGGTGGTTTTCCAGTTAGCGGTCAATGGCTTAGATGTACTAACCCGGAAGTTATTGCTAAACACGAAGCTAAAGTATACGGTAAAGCTAGTGTGGGTGCTCCGCCAATGTCGGTACCGCATATTGATTCCCGAATGATTAATGGCGAAAAACAATTGCTTTTTGGACCTTTTGCAGGATTCTCTACCCGTTTTCTTAAAAATGGTTCGTATTCGGATTTGCCGTTATCTATCAAGCCAGATAATATCATTCCCATGGTTATTGCCGGAATTAAAAATATTCCGTTGACAAAATATTTGATTGAACAAGTACGTCAGAAACCAAAAGACAGAATGAATGCGTTAAGAGAATACGTGCCTAACGCAAGATCGAAAGATTGGAAGCTGGAACGTGCGGGTCAACGTGTGCAAGTAATTAAGAAAGATGAAAAAGAAGGTGGTGTTTTGGAATTTGGAACCGAAGTAATCACCACAAATGATGGTACATTATCAGTATTGTTAGGAGCTTCTCCAGGAGCGTCAACAGCCGTTTCGGTAATGTTAGATGTAGTACAAAAATGTTTCAAAGACCAAATAAATTCGAAAGAATGGCAATCTAAATTAAAGGTGATGATCCCTTCATTTGGTCAGGAATTGAATGCCAATCCGGATTTATTAGATCAAGTTAGAAAAAGCACAAGCGAAACTTTAAAGCTGAGCTAAATTAAAATATATAAATAGTAAAAGCATCGAAATTCTCGATGCTTTTTTGTTTTTAACGGGTAGTTTTTAATGGTATTTTATATTTCATTTTTAATGAAATGTACATAAACCAAATTAATTCTCTAATACTATCTATTTTTACTATTTTTGCACACGAATTTGAGAATTAAAAGAGCTTTATTCTCATGAAATAAATGTAATACAATACTAATGATTTTACCAATTATAGGTTATGGAGATCCTGTATTAAGGAAGGTAGGAGCTGAAATTACGCCTGATTATCCAAACTTAAAGGAGATTATTGCCAATATGTACGATACCATGTACAATGCTTATGGAGTTGGTTTGGCTGCTCCTCAAGTGGGGATGCCAATACGTTTATTTGTAATTGACACCACCCCTTTTAGTGATGATGAAGATCTATCTGAAGCCGATCAAAAGAAAATGAATGGATTCAAACGCACTTTTATCAATGCTACAATTTTGAAAGAAGAAGGCGAGGAGTGGAGCTTTAACGAAGGTTGTTTGAGTATTCCAGATGTTCGTGAAGATGTGTATCGTAATCCGGTGGTTACCATCGAATATTGTGAAGAAGATTTTGTTATGAAAACCGAAGTTTTTGACGGTTTGATTGCAAGGGTAATTCAGCACGAATACGATCATATTGAAGGGATTTTATTTACCGATAAAATTTCATCTTTGAAAAAACGATTGATTCAGAAAAAATTAAAAAATATTACCGAAGGAAAAACTTTTCAAGAATACAGAATGAAGTTCTTTGGTAAAAAAGGAAGATAATTATATAAAAATATACCTAATGAATATCGAAAAAATACTAGCTATCTCTGGTAAACCAGGTTTGTACGAATTGAAAATCCAAACCCGTACTGGTTTTGTCGCCGAATCTTTATTAGATGGCAAAAAAATCACCGTGAATTTAAAAGCGAACGTGAGTTTGTTATCAGAAATTTCAATTTATACCTATGAGGCTGAAAAACCTTTGGCTGAAATTTTAAATACTATTGCAAAAAAAGAAAAAAACGGTCCTGCCATTTCTCATAAAGAAGATGCAGCTACTTTAGCAGCTTATTTCAAAGAAATCTTACCAGATTATGATGAAGAAAGAGTCTATGGTTCAGATATCAAAAAAGTATTGAATTGGTACAATTTGTTGCAATCTAAAGGAATGGTTAAGGATGAAGCACCTAAAGCTTCAAGTAAAGAAGAATCAGTTACTGAAGAAAAGCCTAAAAAAGCAAAAGCTAAAAAAGCCTAATTGTTTTTTAACTATTTATAATCCTGCCAAGATCATTTTCTTAGCAGGATTTTTTTATTTTTACCAAAACCAATTTTTACAATGAATTCAAGAGCAACACAACTTCAGGCCTTCGATAGACTATTAACCATCATGGACGAATTGCGTGCCCAATGCCCTTGGGACAAAAAGCAAACCTTACAAAGTTTGCGCCACCTAACGATTGAGGAAACCTATGAATTGGGCGATGCTATTTTAAATAATGATTTGGAAGAAGTCAAGAAAGAATTAGGTGACCTGCTATTGCATCTTGTTTTTTACGCTAAAATTGGAAGCGAAACTCAAGATTTCGATATCGCTGATGTGTGTAATGCCATTTGCGACAAGCTAATTCATCGTCATCCTCATATATATAGTGATGTCCAAGTAAAAGATGAAGAAGAAGTAAAGCAAAACTGGGAAAAACTCAAATTGAAAGAAGGGAAAAAATCAGTTTTAGAAGGGGTACCAAAAGGACTGCCGGCCTTGGTCAAAGCAAGCCGTATTCAAGACAAAGTGAAAGGTGTTGGTTTTGATTGGGAAGAATCGCATCAAGTTTGGGATAAAGTACAAGAGGAATTACACGAATTACAAGTGGAGGTTGCCGCTGGAAACCAAGATAAAATGGAAGCTGAATTTGGCGATGTATTATTCTCTATGATTAACTATGCTCGCTTTTTAGATATTAATCCCGAGGATGCTTTGGAACGAACCAATAAAAAATTCATTACTAGATTTCAATATTTAGAAAGTAAAGCAGTCGAAATGGGAAATCCATTGATGGATATGACTTTGGCTGAAATGGATGTGTTTTGGAACGAGGCGAAGCAATTATAATTTAAAATTATGATTTACTTATTACTGTCAGTTGTATTATACGCGTTGAATAATTTACTTTGGAAAAAGGTTTTACAACAAACAAATAGTTGGTTGGTAATGACTTTAAGGGCTTTTTTGACAGCTAGTATTGGAATCATCATCATCCTTTTTTTTGCTCCAAACATGTTAAATCAAATCAGCTGGAACTCTTTTTGGAGAATTACAATTGCATCTGTATTGGGTACATTTGGATTGATTTGTATGTTATCAGCCCTCCAGAAAGGGACGTTAAGGCAACTAGGTATATTTAATTTATTGACCATTGCCTTTACTGTGACTTATCTATTGCTTTTTGAAAAATTCAATGTATTCGATTTTGTTTCTGGAACAATTTTAATCATGGTAGGATTTGGTATTTATGTTTTTCAGATTCAAAAATTACCTACAAATGAATCCAATAGTAAAACAGTCATTTATTATATTTTGATGTCGCTATTTTTTGCATCTTCAGGATTGGTACATTGGTATAATTTCAAACAATCTATTTCGCCACTTTTTTCAGTTGTAAATCAAGAAGTTATTGTTTTTTTAGTCGGTGGTATTGGATTAATAGCACAACCTAAATCAGTAAAAGAACATTGGTTTCAATCAATGATAAAATCAGCTAATTTAGTATTCGTCATGGCAGTATTGATTTTTGCTGCTGTTTGGACTGGTTTTTTAGGATTGAAGATTACCAATCCATTATTAGCGTCCCTATTACCATTGGCAACACCTGTTTTAACAATTCTTTTCGGAGCTTTATTTTTTAAGGAAAAATGGAATAAAAAATTGGGTTTGGCACTATTTATTATAGCTATTGGTGCATATATGTTGCATCTTAATCTAAATTATCAATAGTTAAAAATTGGGTTAAAAATTCAACTGAAAATCTCTTGAATCCAGTTTGAATAGCTATTGATTCATATTCGTTTTGAATTTTAAATAATTCCTCTTCATTTGATGATAATGCGATGGCAAGATGATACTTTGTAATCAAATAAAAAAGTTTAATATAATCCGAATAAGACAAACTAAATTTTGATAGATCTATTAAATCAAACCCGATTTTAGCTTCTTTAATTTTAGCTTCTTTAATTAAATGAAAGGTTTGGGTAAGTAATATCATCGCTTGTGATGAGTAGCCACTCCAGTTTTCTATTGTTAATAGTTCCTCGTAATAATTTTGAATTAGATAATTCGTTTTTTCAAAATCGTTTATTAATACTAAAGCAGGGAATATTTCTATTGTTAACAAATTGATTTGATCCGATTTATTGAGTAGTATTAAAAATTTATTCCATATTTTTTCATACTCCATTTTGTTTTTTTGCTCGTTGAAATAGAGTAAGTTATATGCAAAACACCTCCCTTTTAATACAATAAAAAAATCAGGTTGTAATCGATTCAAATCTACAGGTTTTAAATTGGAATTATTGGATAAAAAGCTATTGTAATTTAAAATTAAATCATAAAATAAAGCTTCATGGCTATCCGATAATGCATGTTTTTTTGCTTCTTTTATAAAAGCTCCATAGTATCCATTAAAATGAGAATAGTCTATAAACCAGTGCAATATGTTTTCTCTGAATAATTGATTGGGAGAGATTTTTTGTATTATTTGTGTAATATCCTCCTTGTTTAAACTTCTAAAAAGTAAACAAATGTTTGCTGCTAATTTTAATTGATTAGCTTCTTCAAACTTAAAAATTCTGGTATCAAAAAATTGATTTAGTACCGAATATTTTTTCTTATAAATAAACGTTTTAATGATTGAGGCAACTTTTAAGTGGTAATCAGTTGTGTTTTGTTGCGATTCCAACCATTGAACATCAATTTCATTAATCGTTTCACTTAATTCTATTTTAATGGTTTGCGTCCATACAAACCAGTCATTGTCTTTTAAGTATTTCTTCTGATACGCACTAAAATTTTCATAGCCGATGTATTGACTTAATGTATTTAAAGTATTTAAATTGGGTGTTGTCCCTTTTAAAAAACCAAAAAAACGCCGTAAAGTATTATATCCAATTTTTTTCTTGGTTTTCCATTCAATTGCTTCATGAACCATTTTTAATTCCGTACTATTTTCGATTCGGAAACCAATTTGTTTCTGAATATCGATCCGCAATTGACTATAAGTTTCTGGATTCATCGGCTAAAATATTTATGGGCTAATTATGGGCTAAATATACATTTTTTACGATTTATATTTGTACTATATTTTAATTTATTGTTTTGAAAATCAGGAATCATAAAATTCCCTTTAATTGGAAAAGATATGTTGTTTAATAATAGTATAGATCGAATCCAGGTAGTTGATACAGAATTGTTGATTAATGTAAATTTGATTAATCAAAAAAAAATCCCTTTGGAAGAGATTAAAAAAGTATTTGTTTCAGTAAAGAAAATTCCTGTAATCTATGAAATTGTATATATACTTATGGGCGGAATTTTCATTGGATTGAATTTTAGTTTTTATCCAATTGGATTCTATTTTTGGTTAGTTTCTGGAATCTATTTGTTGGGAGAATTTATCGTTCATAATTATAAAAGTTGTACTTTAAACCTAGAACTTCAAAACGAAAAAGTACAGATTCGTTATATTCCATATGAACTTAAATACCAATTAGTTCACAAGATTAATGAAATTAAATTTAAAATTAGGTAATGGGATTTGAATAGTGATTTCTATTCAGCCATTTTCTTTAGTTTGCCAATTTCTTTTAGCGTAATCTTTTTACCAGCCAATTCGATTAATCCCAATTTGTTAAAATCAGAAAGTAAACGAATACAACTTTCGGTTGCTGTACCAATCATGCTGGCTAATTCTTCTCTTGATAATTGCACTTTTAAGCTGTTGTCTTCATTTTTTCCAAAGGTGTCTGCCAAATACAATAGGGTTTCGGCCAAACGTTCTTTTACCGTTTTTTGCGCCATATTTACCGAATGAAGATCGGCTTCTTTTAAGTCACCGCAAATTGTTTTCATGACATTCATAGAAAACTGATTGTTTTTGTCAAAAAATCCCATGATTTCAGATTTAGGAATAAAACACACTTCCATATCTTCTAAAGCAACTGCACTTAGATTAACTGGCTCGTCACTAATGATGGAACGTTGCCCTAACAATTCGCCTTTGCTGATCAATTTTACAATATGATCTTTACCATTTGCACTCAGTTTTGACATTTTACAAACACCATCTTTAATACAATAAATACCATTGATGGTATCTCCTTCTTCAAAAATTACTTCGCCTTTTTTGATGGTGTACGATTTTTTGCAGTCTGAAAGATGTAGGAGCTCTTCTTTGTTTAACGCTTTCAAGGAACTGAATTCTCTAACGATACATTGTTCACATTTACTCATAATACAAATAGGGACTTTATTGAAAAACAAATTTAATGATTATTATGACAAATGTCATATTTTAAGTTGGAACTATTGGTAACCTTTGTCACAGGTAAATTGAGCAAAGAGTATGGATACAAAAAACTGTTTCCATTGTGGTTTGGATATTGTAGCAAAGGAAGAAATTGTTTTTGATGATAAATCATTTTGTTGCACGGGTTGTAAAACTGTGTATGAAATATTTAGTCTCAATGATATGACTTGTTACTACGATTTTGAAAAATCACCTGGAGCAACTCCGCAAGATATTAATGGTAAATATGACTTCTTAGACAATGAAAGTATTGTTTCAAAACTATTGGAATTCGAAGAGAATACAACCGCTATTGTTTCACTTAGCATTCCTCATATACATTGTAGTTCGTGTATTTGGATTCTGGAAAATTTACAACGTCTTAAAAAGGGAATAAGTACTTCTCAGGTTAATTTTCCTGAGAAAAAAGTACGAATCAACTACCAAACTGATCTTGTTTCGCTTAAAGAAATCGTCAATCTATTAAGCAGTATTGGTTACGAACCCTATATAAGTTTAGAAAACTACGAAGCCGGCTCGAATCATGTCGATCGGACTTTGACTTATAAATTGGGAGTCGCTTTCTTTTGTTTTGGGAATATCATGTTACTCTCTTTTCCAGAATATTTCGAAGTAAAAGAATATTGGCTCGACCAATACCGCGGCTTTTTTCGTTGGTTAATTTTTGCCTTGTCATTACCGAGTTTTTGCTATTCGGCAAGTGGTTATTATGTTTCGGCCTACAAAAGCATCAAATCGAAAATGCTCAACATTGATATCCCAATTGCTTTGGGAATTATTGTCATGTTTGTGCGAAGCACCGTTGATATTATAATGGACTATGGATCTGGTTTTTTTGACAGTTTAACCGGATTGGTTTTCTTCATGCTTTTAGGAAAAATGTTCCAAATCAAAACCTATAGTTTTTTAAGTTTTGAACGTGATTTCAAATCCTATTTTCCAATTGCAATTACCCGCATTCAAGGAAATCTGGAAGAAAGTGTTCCCATTTATGATATTGAAAAAGGAGATCGATTGTTGATTCGAAATCAAGAATTAATTCCAGTAGATGGTATTTTAATTACGGAGACTGCAGAGATTGATTATAGTTTTGTAACCGGTGAAGCCATTCCAATTACTAAAAAATCAGGCGATAAAGTATTCGCAGGAGGAAAGCAAATTGGGAAAATAATTGAAATGGAAGTTTTGTATTCGGTTTCACAAAGTTATTTGACGCAACTATGGAGCAATGATGTCTTTCAAAAAAATGTGGAGCAAAAGCACAAAACCATCACCGATCAGATTTCGCGATATTTCACACCCATTTTGCTTTTAATTGCATTTGCTAGCTTTAGTTATTGGATTTTGAAAGATACCAATACGGCATTTAATGTGTTTACTGCCGTATTAATTGTCGCCTGCCCGTGTGCTTTGGCATTGACAGCGCCTTTTACTTTTGGTAATATTTTACGAATACTGGGTAAGAAAAAGTTTTATCTTAAAAATGCTTTAGTTATTGAGCAATTAGCCAAAGTAGATACGATTGTTTTTGACAAAACAGGAACCATTACCACTAATAAAAAATCCAATATTGCATTTCAAGGTAATTCAATCTCAGAAGAAGACCTCGTTTTAATTAAAAATGTGCTTCGTGCTTCCAATCATCCATTGAGCCGAATGTTATATGATTTTTTACCAGAAACTCAAAAACTAAAATTGGATCATTTTGAAGAAATAACTGGCAAAGGGATACAAGCAAGTATCAACGGAACGACGATTCAATTGGGATCGTCTTCGTTTGTGGGTGCCAATGAAGAAAATGCAATCCAACAAACTTCAGTTCACATATCTATCAATCAAAATTATATTGGTAAGTACATTTTTAACAATCAATATAGAGAAGGTTTGTCCAGTCTTTTTGCATATTTAAGTCAAGGGTACCAATTGAAAATTTTATCAGGTGATAATGAAGGAGAACGAAATGCATTGGAACAATTATTACCACCGGGCACCGAATTGATTTTCAATCAGAAACCGGAACAGAAATTAGAGTTTATTAAAAGTCTCCAAAACCAAGGCCAAAATGTTATGATGGTGGGCGATGGGCTGAATGACGCTGGTGCCTTGGCGCAAAGCAATGTTGGGATTTCTATTTCTGAAAATGTGAATGTTTTTTCCCCAGCTTGTGATGCTATTTTGGATGCGAGTGTTTTTCAGCAACTGGATTCCTTTATGCTACTTTCTAAAAAAGCAATCACGACAATTAAAATGAGTTTTACGGTTTCTTTATTGTACAATGTAGTCGGACTATCCTTTGCAATTACGGGTAATTTATTGCCTTTAGTGGCAGCGATAATCATGCCTTTGAGTACGATTACAATTGTCAGTTTTGTGACAGTAATGAGTAATTATTATTCCAATAAATGCAGTCAATAATAGGTATTTGTCAAGTATTTACTACGGCATGACAAATGTCATATTTTTTGAGAATCACGAGTTATAATTTTGTTAACATAAAAGTAAGGTATGAGTGTCATTTATTTATTAATCTCCATTAGTATTCTAGTCGCTATCGGTTTTTTTATTGCCTTTATACGTGCGGTAAAAACGGGCCAATACGATGACGATTATACCCCATCGGTTCGAATGCTTTTTGACGATGAGCTTAAAATAACCCCAAATAAATCAGTACAAATAACAGAAGAAAAACAAATTTAATTATGGAAATGCAACAATTTTATTACGACAACAAAATTGTAAAGAAATTCATTTACGCTACCATCGTATTTGGTGTAGTGGGAATGTTAGTTGGACTTATTCTGGCTTTTATGTTTCTTTTTCCCAATATCACCGACGGAATTTCGTGGTTGAGTTTTGGTAGATTGAGACCTTTACATACCAATGCAGTTATTTTTGCTTTTGTGGGTAACGCCATGTTTGCAGGAGTTTATTATTCGCTGCAACGTTTGTTAAAGGCAAGAATGTTTAGTGATTTCTTGAGTAACTTAAACTTTTGGGGTTGGCAATTAATTATTGTTGCGGCAGCCATTTCTTTACCCTTAGGATATAGTACTTCAAAAGAATATGCCGAATTAGAATGGCCTATTGATATTGCCATTGCTTTAATTTGGGTTGTATTTGGTATCAACATGATTGGAACCATTATTAAAAGAAGAGAGCGTCATTTGTATGTGGCTATTTGGTTTTATTTGGCCACATTTGTTACGGTAGCGGTCTTACACATTTTTAATAGTTTAGAGTTGCCTATTTCGGCTTTAAAAAGTTACTCTGTTTACGCAGGGGTACAAGATGCCTTAGTGCAATGGTGGTACGGCCATAATGCAGTGGCTTTCTTTTTGACTACACCTTTCCTGGGTTTGATGTATTATTTTGTACCTAAAGCAGCTAATCGTCCAGTGTATTCATACCGATTATCGATCGTTCACTTTTGGTCTTTAATTTTCATCTATATCTGGGCAGGACCGCATCACTTATTGTATTCGGCTTTACCTACCTGGGCACAAAACTTAGGAGTTGTATTCTCTGTAATGTTGATTGCGCCATCTTGGGGAGGGATGATCAACGGATTGTTAACCTTAAGAGGAGTTTGGGACAAAGTTCGTGTAGAACCCGTTTTGAAATTTTTCGTAGTAGCCATTACAGGATATGGAATGGCCACTTTTGAGGGTCCGATGCTTTCACTAAAAAATGTAAATGCTATCGCGCATTATACGGATTGGATTATTGCTCACGTACACGTTGGTGCTTTGGCTTGGAATGGTTTCATGGCTTTTGGTATGATTTATTGGTTGATTCCAAGAATGACCAAAACACCTTTGTATTCTTTAAAATTAGCTAATTTCCACTTTTGGATTGGAACTTTAGGAATTATATTATATGCTCTTCCTATGTATGTTGCCGGTTTCTTACAAGCCTCTATGTGGAAACAGTTTAATCCAGACGGGACTTTAACCTATGGAAACTTCTTAGAAACAGTGACTCAAATTATGCCAATGTATTGGATGAGAGCTGTTGGAGGAACCATGTATCTTACCGGAATGCTAGTGTTAGTCTATAACATTATTCAAACAGTAAGAGCGGGTCAATCTATCGAAGATGAATTGGCTGAAGCTCCAGAATTACAACCTATTAGCAGCGGAAGATTGAAAGGCGAAAAATTCCACCCTTGGTTAGAAAGAAAACCGATTCAATTGACCATTTTGGCTACCGTGGCGATTTTAATTGGAGGGATAATTCAAATCGTTCCTACGATAATGGTAAAATCAAATATTCCAACTATTACAAGTGTAAAACCTTATTCTCCATTGGAGCTAGAAGGTCGTGATTTATACATTCGTGAAGGATGTGTGGGTTGTCACTCCCAATCTGTTAGACCTTTCCGTAGTGAGGTAGAACGTTATGGACCGCAATCTAAAGCAGGAGAGTTTGTATACGATCATCCCTTCCTTTGGGGGTCAAAACGAACAGGTCCAGATTTGTTACGTGTAGGTGGGAAGTACAATGATAATTGGCATTTCAATCACTTTTGGAGTCCGCAAAGTATTTCGGCAGGGTCTATAATGCCAGCATACAAATGGTTGTTTGATAATGAGGCAATGGATGTATCCAAAACTCAAAAGAAAATGGAAGCCATGGTAACTTTAGGAGTTCCTTATTCTGCAGCACAAGTGGCTAATGCTCAAAAAGATTTAAGAGCACAAGCAATTTCAATTGAAGAAAGCTTGAAGAACGATCCTGACTTTGTGAAAAGTTATGAGGAAAGCAAGAAAAAAGCAGCAGCCAAAGGCGAAAAATTCGTTCCGATGAACGAAAGAGAAATCATTGCTTTGATTGCTTATATGCAACGATTGGGAACAGATATTAAAGTTAAAAAATAATTAGAAATTATGTTTGAACAAATAAAACACAATATGGAAACTATCGCGGGAGTTGCGATTTATCCCATTCTTTCGTTATTGATTTTCTTTTTATTCTTTGTTGGATTGGCATTATGGGTGTTCTCTTATAAAAAAGAGAAAATCGACGAGTTAAGTCAAATTCCTCTGAATGATAATCCTACAGTATAATTTTTAAACCTCTAAAAATGAAAAAAATAATCCCCGTATATGTAAGAGTACCCATTATTTTCTTTGCTGTTTTTGGCGCAATGGAATTTTTTATTGACTCTGGAGACCGACCTGCTTTTCTCAAGTTTCCAATGGTCTCTGTATTCCTATTTGTTTTTCTATTTCTATTAATTGCAATTGAAATTACTGTAAGTGCTATTGATAAAATTACCTATCAATTATTGACTGAAGAACAAAAAGCGAAGTTGGAAGAAGTCGCACAAATAAGTTTTAAAGAAAGTCAATGGTATACTAAACTGGTAAAAGCATTGACGAAGTCTGAACCAATTGAAAATGAAGGGCAGCTTTTATTGGATCACGATTATGACGGAATCAAAGAACTAGACAATAATTTACCACCTTGGTGGATTTATTTATTCTATGCTTGTATTGGTTTTGCCGCGATTTATTTAGTTCGTTTTGAAATTCTTGGTGCCGATGATCAAGAAATGGAATTGAAAAAAGAAATGGCGCAGGCCAAAATTGAAGTGGCCGAGTACATGAAAACCGCTCCCGATTTAATGGATGAAAAAACGGTGACTTTATTAACGGATGCTCCTTCATTAGCAGAAGGTAAAACTATATTTACAACTAATTGTGCGGCTTGTCACAGGGCCGATGCTGGTGGTCAAATTGGACCTAACTTAACTGATGATCAATGGATTTTAGGTGGAGGAATTAAGAACTTATTTCACACCGTAACAAATGGTGGTCGTGATGGAAAAGGGATGATTGCTTGGAAAGGAACTTTGAAACCTAAAGAAATTCAGAAAGTAACGAGTTATATTATTTCTTTAAAAGGAAGTAATCCTAAAGATCCAAAAGCTCCTGAAGGAGAGGTTTGGGTTGAGGAAGCTACAGCAACACCTGCAAAATAAGCCAACTAACTAAAAGACCAATTTCCAATTCGAAATTGGTTTTTTAAAATTACAATACCATGTCAAATAGACAAGACGAATCATTTAGAGATAGCATTGGTACCATTGATGAAACCGGACACAGAAAATTTATTTTTCCTAAAAAACCTTCCGGGAAATTGTATGAATACCGTAAAATAGTTAGTTATTTCTTATTGGCTATTTTGATTGCCAATCCATTTCTGAAAATTAACGGGAATCAATTCATGATGTTCAATGTATTGGAGCGTCGTTTTAATATTTTTGGATTTCCATTTTGGCCTCAAGATTTTTACTTGTTTGTTTTGTTTATGATTTTGGGAGTGGTATTCGTCATTCTCTTTACGGTTATTTTTGGGCGAATATTTTGTGGATGGATTTGTCCGCAAACTATTTTTCTAGAAATGGTTTTCCGCCGAATTGAATATTGGATAGAAGGAGACAGAGGGGCTCAAATTCGATTAGCCAAACAAGAATGGAATGCTGAAAAAATTAGAAAAAAAGGATTGAAATGGTTCGTGTTTTTAATTATTTCTTTTTTCATTGCCAATGTATTTTTAGCCTATTTAATTAGCAGTGATGAACTATTTAAAATGATCGAAGAGGGGCCTGAAAGTCATCAAAGTACTTTGATCGCTTTGTTGATTTTTACCGGAGTTTTCTATTTTGTATTCGTTTGGTTTAGAGAACAAGTGTGTATCATTGCTTGTCCGTATGGTAGGTTGCAAGGGGTGCTTTTGGATAACAAATCGATTAATGTAGCCTACGATTTTGTTCGTGGTGAAAAAGAAGTAGGTAGAGCTAAATTAAATAAAAATGAAGATCGTGCCACTTCGGGAAAAGGAGATTGTATTGATTGTCATCAATGTGTACAGGTATGCCCCACCGGAATTGATATTCGCAACGGAACGCAATTAGAATGCGTCAACTGTACCGCTTGTATCGATGAATGCGATACGATTATGGAAAGTGTTGGTTTACCAAAAGGATTGATTCGCTATGCTTCAGAAGACGAAATAGAAAAGAAATCGAAATTTCAGTTTACAGCCAGAATGAAAGGTTATACTGCGGTTTTGGTTATTTTGATCGGAGTTTTAACAGGGCTTTTGTTTTTAAGAACCGATGTAGAGGCTTCTATTTTACGTTTGCCTGGACAATTGTACCAACACAAAGGCGATAATATCAGTAATGTGTATACTTTTAAAATTATTAATAAAACGAATGACGAATTTAAAGACATTCACTTCAAATTGGTTGGAATTAAAGGAACATTAAATGTAGTAGGACATCAAGACTTTAAAGTGCCAAAACAAGGGATGAATAGCGGTACTTTATTTATTGAAATCAATCAGTTTTTATTGGAAACCGATAAAACGAAGTTGGAGATCGATGTCTATAACGGAAATGAAAAAATTGAAACAGCAACGACTAATTTCCTTAGTCCAAGAAGTTTCGATTAATTAAATAAATAAAACATGAAAATTAAATTCAATTGGGGAACAGGTATCGTAATCGCTTTTGCTTTGTTCATGACATTCATTCTGTATTTTGTTGTTGAGGTGCAATCGAATTCCAAATATGATAATGATTTAGTGGTTGAAGAATATTACAAACACGATGCGCATTTTGGAGAAGAAATGCAACGCTCACAAAACGCACAGAATTTGGTAGATAAACCAAAGTTTACGGAGAGTCCAGATGGAATTGTAATTAGTTTTCCCGCCACATTTGTGCCTAATAAAATCAAAGGAATAGTATCCCTCTATAGGCCATCTAACAAGAAATTGGATTTCGAAACTCCGATTTCGATTTCTGAATCAACTTTGCTCATACCTAATAAAAGTTTGATAGGTGGCCGTTGGGATATTATTATGGAATGGCAATACAATGGAATAGCCTATTTGAGCAAAGAAACTATTTATATTCATTAGAAAACAATGTTGTATTCGGCTTTCATTTTTGGGTTAATTAGTAGTCTGCACTGTATTGGTATGTGCGGACCAATTGCTTTGATGATTCCAGTTGATAGAACTAATCCTGCCAAAAAAGGAACTCAAATCTTTACCTATCATTTAGGTCGTTTAACTGCCTATGCTTTAATCGGACTTGTTTTTGGCTTGGTTGGAAAGGGCTTTTTTCTTGCAGGAATTCAACAACGATTATCGGTATTTATTGGAGTCGCCATGATTATTACGATTCTAACTCCCGAAAGAGTGTTGGCCAATTATAATTTTTCGAAACCAGTTTATCGTTTGATTTCAAAAATCAAATCGTCTTTAGGAAAACAATTTAAAAACAAAAGTTATCAATCCTTATTTACTATTGGACTTCTCAATGGATTTTTGCCTTGTGGAATGGTCTATGTAGCATTATTTGGTGCTATTGCCATGCAAAATGTTCCTTTTGGAATTCTATATATGCTGCTTTTTGGTATTGGAACCATCCCAATGATGAGTAGTGTTACCTATTTGAATTCGATTATGACAGTTTCATTTCGAAACAAAATTCAAAAAGCGATTCCCTATGTAGGAGTTATTATTGGTATTTTGTTTATTCTTCGCGGATTAGGATTGGGAATTCCATATGTTTCTCCAGCGAATATGAGTTTATTTATTCAAGAAACGCCTAACTGTCATTAACAATTAAACGGTCATTGAAAACAAAGCTGTGTCAGGTGCTTTTCGTTTTAATAGCAAGTCAAAAGCCATACAAATATTGCGAACAAATGGTTTGCCTTCTTCGGTAACTTGAATTCCGTTGGGAATAAAATGAATCAAGCCATCTTTTTCCATTTCCTTTAATTGTTCAATAACTTCCGGAATTTCTTTGAAGTAGTATTTTGGTTCAGCCCATGAAGTTTCAAATTGGCACATTAAATTCAAAATATGGCTGCGAATGATTAAATCTTCCTCTGTCAAAAGATGACCTCTAAAAACAGGAATAGTATTTGCATCTAAATGGTGGTAATACTCTTCAATCGATTTTACATTTTGAGCAAAACTGTACCAACTGTCACTAATAGAAGATACTCCTAATCCAATCATCAATTGTGTTTTTGAAGAACTATACCCCATAAAATTACGATGCAATTTGCCTATTTCAAAGGATTCAAATAAACTATCGGTTGTTAAGGCAAAGTGATCCATCCCAATTTCGTGATAGTCATTTTTGTATAATAATTGTTTTCCTGTTTCGTATAATTCTCGTTTGGCATTATCCTTAGGAATATCCTCGTCATTAAATCCTCGCTGTCCATTCCCTTTAATCCAAGGCACGTGGGCGTAACTATAAAAAGCCAATCGATCGGGTTGTAATGATTTGGTTTTTTCAATAGTATCAATCACATCTTCTTTTTCTTGGAATGGCAAACCAAAAATAATATCGTGACCGATAGAGGTATATCCTATCTCTCTAGCCCATAAAGTGACTTTGGCCACATTGATAAACGGTTGAATGCGATGAATGGCCTTTTGAACTTTTTCTGAATAATCTTGAACGCCAAAACTCACGCGTCTAAATCCCAAATCATATAATTTTTGCAATTGTTCGCGAGTAGTATTGTTAGGGTGTCCTTCAAAACTAAATTCATGTACTGGGGCTTTATCGGCTTTGGCAAAAATTCCACTGATTAGTGCTTCTAAATTTTCAGAAGAGAAGAATGTAGGAGTTCCACCACCCAAATGAATTTCTTTAATTTTAGGTTTTTCGCCCAATATAGTGCAGTACAAATCCCATTCTTTGAGTACTGCTTGAATGTAAGGATGTTCTACTTCATGATTTTTAGTAATTCGTTTATTGCAACCACAAAAAGTACACATGCTTTCGCAAAAGGGCAAATGGATGTACAAACTGATTCCTTCAGAAGTATTGCTTTCTACAAAAGACTTTTTAAGAGTTGCTAACCAAATTTCATAGGAAAAATCAAGTTCATTCCAGTAGGGTACCGTTGGATAACTGGTATATCTTGGCCCTGGAACATTGTATTTTTGGATTAGCGAATGAGTCATAGCAAAATCATTTGAATGATCAAAAGTAAGTCTGCTTTCCACCAATTAAAATGATATTTATCATCCCTTCAATTTAGTGCATAAAAAAACCTCAATCTTTTGGATTGAGGTTTTGTAGGGAGTGATGTACACTATTCTTGTTTCAAATTGCGCAATTGCTTCAATTTTTCTTTCCAAACTTCTAAACTTTCTTTGTGAATGGCGATGTTTTTTCGAACTTCTAACACAATTGAATTTTCTTTTTTGGCATTTTTAGTATTGGTAAAAAACTGAATGTTATTTTCTAATTGGAAAATTTCGTTTTGAACTTCTTCTATTTTACGAATTAAAAAGATTTTTTCGCTCTCTAATTTTCTCGAATCATTGCTTTCAGACAATTGATCCATACGATTAGTAAAACGCATCATATCAGAATCTTTTTTGCTTAAGCTTAATTTTTCGAAAAGGGCATCTAATATTTTATTGAACTTACCTTCAATATGGCGTCTAGCAAACGGAACTTTACCAAACGCTTTCCAGTTTTGGATATGTAATTTAATACCGTCTAAATCGGTTTTATGGTCTCCTGTTAATTGGAACGATCGTAAAGTTTCTAAATAGGCTTTCTTGTTTTCGAAAGCAGCAACTTCTTCACTGTTCTCCTCGTTTTTTTGCTCTTTTAATTGGTCAAAATAATGATTGCAAGCCTCTCTGAATTCTTTCCAAATACTATCGGAATATTTTCTAGGCACATGACCAATTTTCTTCCATTCTTCCTGAATTTGTTTCATGATTGGAGTAGAAGTAGCAAAATCAGTACTCGCTTGTAATTCTTTGGCTTTAGCCACCAAAGCTTGTTTTTTACTCAAGTTATCGTTCTGATCTTTCTTGATGTCTTTGTAAAACGAATTCTTAAACGAATTGAAGTTACGAACAGCTGTTTTAAAGGCAGCCCAAGTTGCTTCATTGACTTCAGCGGGAACTTTTCCTGCAGCAAAAAATGCGGCTCTTAAAGTTTCTACTTTTTCTATTTGTACCAACCATTGCGTATGAGCGTTTACTTTTTCAGTCGCTAATACTTCAATTTGAGCAATAATTTCTTGTTTTTTAGCCAAGTTATCTACTTCGGCACCTTTTAGTTTTTCAAATAACAATTCACGTTTATCGTGCATTTGTTTGGTTAAATCGCTAAATCGATTCCAGATTTCTTCGCGGTGTTCTCTAGAAACAGGTCCGATCTCTTCTTTCCAAATACGGTGTAAATCTTGTAATTCACGGAACGCTTTGTTAATGTCTTCTTCTTGAACTAATGCTTCAACACGAGCAATAATTTTTTGTTTTTGCTCTAGATTGTGTTTGAAATCGATATCTCTAGCTTCACGGTCTAAGTGCAAATAATCGTAAAAATTTTCAACATGAAAATGGTAATTATTCCAAACGTGGTTGTATTTGTCTTTTGGTATTGGACCTGCATTTTTCCAACGTTCTCTTAACTCATTAAAATGTTTTAAGATATCTTTAATGTTAGCTTGCGGATTGATTAATTCTTTTAACTCTTCTACAATAGCCAATCGATTTTCTAAATTGTTTTTCAGACTCGTTTGTAAGCTTTTGAAGTGTTCGTTTTTCTGGTTTCTATAAACAGAATAAATGCTGTCAAATTTTGATTTTAAAGGGGAATGGTATTGGAATTCTTCATTTGGATCTTGATTTTCCGCAAGAAATTCTTCTTTTTTCTCCTCAATCAGGTGATTGTATTTGGCTAAAAAGGCTTTTTTGATCTCTTCTACATGTTCTTTTATCGATGCTACTTTTTCGTTGGATACCAAAGTATTTAATTCTTCTACTAGAGATTCCATCGATAAAGTATCATAGTCTTGCATCGGAATATCGTGACGCTCTTTTACACTTTCGTCCTCGCTTTCTTCTGCATTGCTGTCGGCGATGGCTTCGATAATGGTTTGATTATCATCGGTTTCGGTAGTTATTTCTACAGACTCTGCTGCAGTTGCTTCAACTTCATTCGGTGAAGTTGTTGGTGTTGATTCCACTGAATCTGTTGTGTTTCCGTCTGCATGTTGCAGGTTATCATTCTTTTCTTCTAACATTTTTTCAATGTTTAAGGTTGCTAATTATTCAAGCGAAAGATAGTAAACCCCAATTGAATAGCAAAATAAATCCCTTATTTATCATCGTTTTACGTTAAAAAAGAGGCGATTTAGTTTATTATTTTGGATGGTAAAAATCTAAAAGTAAAAGAATTGAGATCTAATGGAATTTAGAAAAGGCTTCAATTGTTTTTCCTAATGGATTGGAAATTATTTATTCCAAATTGCCCACGCTTTTTCGGCTTGAAAAATGAGCATGTCCAAACCGTTTTTAATTTTAGCACCTTGGTTGTGCGCTTTTTTTAAAAATTGGGTTTCGGCAGGATTGTAAATCAGGTCGTATGCGATGTGTTTTTTGGTAAAAAACTCGTACGGAATTTCAGGATATGCTTCTGTATTAGGGCTTGTTCCAACAGGAGTAGAGTTGATTATAATTTGGTATTCGTCAAAAATTAGATCGGTGATTTGGTTGTAACCTAAGGTAGTTTCACTGGCTTGTCTTGATACGAAAGTATAGTTGATTCCCAATTCTTCTAAGGCAAAAGCTACGCCTTTCGAGGCGCCACCAGTACCTAAAATCAAGGCTTTCTTATGATGTGATTCTAATAAGGGTTCTAACGATTTTTGGAAGCCATAATAATCGGTATTGTACCCTTTCAATTTGCCTTTTTTGGTAAATTTGATCGTGTTCACTGCGCCAATTTTTTGCGCTTTTTTTGATAATTTATCTAAAAAAGGCAACACCTCTTCTTTGTAAGGTATGGTGACATTCATCCCGCTGAGGTGGTCATTGTTTTTTAGTAGGTCTAAAAAAGAGGCAATACTGGGAATGTCAAAATTCTCGTAGGTATATCCTTCAAGCTTTTCTTTTTCAAATTTCTCTGTAAAATAGCCTCTTGAAAACGAATAATTGATATTGCGTCCCAGTAAACCGAAGCGCTTTTTAATAGTTGTCATGCTTATTTTTTGTGTTTCGCAATGTAGTTTTGAACCGTATTTTCTTCCCAAATCATAGGAAATAGATCTTCAATTAAAATGTAATTGTCAAAGTTCAAACGCAAGCCATTGCTCAAATGGAATTTTGCTTTGGTTTTATCTTGAATCATAAAATACAATCCTGCTAAACGGTATTCGATTTCGTTTTCTTCAGGAAAATATTCTGTGGCTTGTAACAAGGTTTGAATGGCACTATCAAATTCTCCTAAAAATTGTAAAATATCGACCCAAAATAACCAAGTGTCCAATTGGTAGTCGCCAAATTCAACCGCTTTACGGTACCCAAATTCAGCTTCTTCAAAGAAATTCATTTGTTTGTTGATTGTCGCATAACGCTTCCAATACAATTGATTTTGGTTGTCTATTGCTAGCGCTTTATTGACATAAAACAGTGCTTTTTGGTAGTTGTTTTCACGAACGTAAAAGTCGGTAATCGCGATCCAACCTTTATCTAATAACGGATCTTCGTGTACAGTTTGATTATAGTATTTAATCGCTAAGGCGGTATTACCTAGACGTTCGTGGCATTTGCCAATACGCAGTAAAGCATAGGAAGTTGCATCGTCTAATTCTATAGTTCTTTCGTAACTTTCAATAGCTTCGGCATACTGTTTTAAACGTTCCAAGGCTTTGGCTTTTTCCATAAAAGCCCCCATGAATTCGTCATCAATTAAAGTGGCATAATTGAAAGCACGAATGGCATCTTCGTATTCTTTTAAACCGTAATGTAAGCGACCTATTTGGTGCCAAGCGATTTCGCTGTACGGGTTTTTCTCGATGTATTGATTTAAATAATTAATCGCTTCTTTGTTTTGGTCCAAAAACTCAAAACAGTAAACAACATTGTATAAGGCAGATTGATCCTCTAGATCTTCTTCCAAACATTTTATGAAGCTGTCTTTTGCCATTTCTAAATTGTCCATAAAAAGATATTCCATCCCAATTAAGTTATAGACATCAGCATAATCATCGGTATATTTTAGGGCAATTTTAAGAAGTTCAACCGCTTTTTCATGTTGGTCTCTTTTGGAGCAAATATTGGCCTTCTGAATGTAAATTTCTTCATTGTTTGGCTCAATGGCATACAACTCGTTTAGCATTTTGTCAGCCAAATCCAATTGGTCTTCATAGACAAGCATTTCGACTTGTACTAGTTTTAAACCCGTTGATTTAGGGTGTTGTTCTAAGGCTAATTTTAATGCTTTTTTGGCCAAAGAAGTTTTTCCAGAATCGATATAGTGAAGGATGATTTCTTCGAATTCCTCGGAGTCAAAAAACAAGACTTTATTGGTCTTTAACATCGACTCAAATTTGGAAAGAGATAAGTTGTACTCTTCTTCTTCGTTGCTTAATTGCATGCTGTTTTGTTTATGATTTTGGCCTAAATAAAATTAGGGAAATAGATCCCTGATCGAAGAAAAAGTAATAATTGTTGTGAACAATTTAATTAACAAAAAGCAAGATGAAAATTCGCTATTTCTTTTGAATTATTTCGTCCATTACTTGTAGAATAATGGCGCATCCTTCACTAATTTCTTCTTCAGAAATAGTGAGTGGTGGTGTAATTCGAATGGCACATCCTTCAAAAAGTAACCAAAACAAAATCAAGCCTTTATCTTGACATTTTAAAATCACTTCATTGGTAATTTCTGGGGTTTTGGTCATCGCAGCCAACATTAATCCTTTTCCTCGTACTTCTTCAATTAAAGGATGTACTAAGAGAGATCTAAATAGTTTTTCTTTGGCTAAAGCCTCCGCCATCAATGTAGTTTCAGTAATTTCTTTTAAGGTAGCCAAACAGGCTGCCGCTATGACTGGATGTCCTCCAAAAGTAGTAATATGTCCTAATTTTGGATTATGACTTAACAAATCCATCATAGCTGAAGATGCAGTAAAAGCGCCTACAGGCATTCCGCCTCCCATGCCTTTTCCCATTACGACTACGTCCGGAACAACATCGTAATTTTGGAAGCCAAAAAGAGTTCCGGTACGTCCAAAACCCGGTTGGATTTCGTCCAATATCATGATGGCACCTACTTCGTCGCAACGTTGTCGTACTTTTTTCAAAAAATTATTTTCAGGTTGGATAAATCCTGCCCCACCTTGAATGGTTTCTAGTAATATTCCGGCTGTTTTTGTTGTAATTTTTGCTAAATCAGCTTCGTTGTTGAACGTTATGAATTCAACATCTGGAATTAAAGGGCGAAAAACTTGTTTGCGTTCTTCAAAACCCATCACACTCAACGATCCCATTGTGTTGCCATGATAGGCATTGTGACAAGAAATCAATTGGCTACGACCCGTAACACGACGCGCTAATTTTAAAGCCCCCTCAATCGCTTCGGTACCCGAATTGACCAAATAGGTTTTGTCTAAAGGAGCGGGCAGGAGCGAAGCCATTAATTTGCAGTATTCTACGGCAGGACTTTGCGAATACTCACCATATACCATCACATGCGAATACAAATCCAATTGATCTTTAATGGCTTGATTTACTCTGGGATGTTGATGTCCTAAGGAACAAGCCGAAACACCGGCTACAAAATCCAAATAGCGATTATTATTAGTATCGTAAATATAAGATCCTATTGCATGAGAAACTTCCATTCCCAAAGGGTATGGAGAGGTCTGCGCTTGGTATTGTATAAAATCAGTATTCACTTTATTTTGTTTTGAAATTGAATTTTTCTATTTCTTCTTCTTATCGTAATCCAAAGTTTCCTTTCGTACTTTCATCGGGACATTTTTCTTGTCTTTTTGCGCTTTGGCTTGTTTGGCAATTTTTTCATTATCCTCATTTTCTTCGGGTGGGAAGATGTCGTTTTTAGACAGAATTCGTTCGTCTGCACGCCAAATAAAACCTTTTAATTTTCTGTCATTTTCGGGTAAATCTTTTTCTGGAAATAAATCGCCATCCACTTGCTTAAAAAAGGTAATTTCATCTACCTCGTTTTTATTAAACAAAATATTGATTTTGCTGCTTTTGTTTTTGTTAATGCCAATAAGTTCTTGAGCATCATTTCGCATATAATAAATCACTTCCGTATTTTTAATAATGTCAACATCGTGCAATTTTCCCTCTTCAAATTTGCCCAATAGATTTTGTCCTTTGATTTGATTATACCCTGTACCTAGTGTGTCTTTGGAGACAAGAAAGGTGTTGTTGAGTACTTTAAGTGAATCTAATTTTTGAGTGGTGTTGTTACCAATAAGATGCATGATGTCGCCTGTTATTTGACTTTGACCGTTCCAAAGAATGGGTTTTCCAATTAGTTTGGTCAAGGCAATTTTAGAACTGGAATGTATGGAGTCGCATTTGCCACTCATGTCTTTTTTGAAGAAACGCACATTATTGAACGCACGGATAATTCTGTTACCCTCTTTTCCGGTGACCATTAATTTTTTCCCATGAATGTATACCGAATCATTTTCGACAAAATTAATTGCAACAGCTCTTTTGGTTACAAAAAGGGAGTCCTTTTTCTTATACATTTCGGCATAATGTCCTTTAATAATGCCTCGATTAATGGAATCGGTAATTTTTACATTTCGGGATGCCGAAGCGAATTCTTTAGTACGATCGTAATACAAACTATCGCCTCTAATTACCCGATCGTTGTATTTAATGTACGATTTATTTAGAAAATGAGCTTTGTTTCTTTTGGTATCGTAAAAGCCTTTTTCGGTATAAATATAATTGGCTTTGCTGGTGATTGTAGAGGGACCCAACAAATAAGAATGTCCAGAATTACTGTAGTAGTCCAAATGATTGGACTTAATTACATAAGTAGGATTGGTGATGGTAACTTCAGTCAGGAATTGGAATTTTTTTTGTGGTACAAAGTATTTCCCTGATTTACTAACTAAGGTATTTTGCAGGTTGGTTATCGTTCCTTTTGTTTTGTAAAAAACCTCTTGAGTGTTACGGTCAAAATTAATAGTATCAGTTACTAAAGTAGCCTCTGGAGAGCTCATTACAGCATCGCCTGTAGCAAATGCTTTTTTTACATTACCACTGTACTCTGCATATTTACTATTCAAAAATAAAGTATCTCCTTGAACTAATTGGACATTACCAAAGGCTTTGATGTAGTTTTCTTTTTGAAAATAATAGGCTTTGTTACAAGTTAAAACCACGCCGTCATGATTAACGCGTACATTGCCCGTAAGTAAAAAAGCATCTGGGATTTCCACCTGATTGACATCGGCAAAATCAGAATGTTCTACGATGATTTTTTTAGGAGCCTGTCCCAATACTTTTGGCACAACCATTAAAAATAAAGCAAAAAAGAATACAATTTGAATTTTTTTCAAGTCTAAATATTTTGGGTATAAAATTAATCAAATTGTATGAAGCGCAAGTAGATTTAATAAATAATTATGAAGCATTTAGTGGGTATGTGCCCTAATTGAAAGTCATAACTTGCCAATACTTTAAAATAATTTATATTTGATCTTCCCTTATATGAAGAACAATATGAAATCACTTTTATTATCTGCAACTTTTTTAACTACATTTTTTGCTGTAGCTCAGTCGAATACAATTAGTAATCAACCTATTAACGCTAAACATAAAACAGTTGTTTATCAAGTTTTTACACGATTATTTGGAAATACTAACACCACTAACAAATCTTGGGGAACCATTGAAGAAAATGGAGTTGGAAAATTTAATGATTTTACAGATAAAGCCTTGAAGGAAATTAAAGATTTAGGGGTAACTCATATTTGGTATACAGGAGTTCCACATCATGCGGTTATTCGAGATTACTCGCAAATCGGTATTTCAAATGACGATCCCGAAGTGGTAAAAGGAAGAGCAGGATCGCCTTATGCCGTAAAAGATTATTATAATGTCAATCCCGATTTGGCAGTAAATCCAGCCAATCGATTACAAGAATTTGAAGAATTAATTGCCCGTACACACAAAGCAGGATTGAAATTGATTATTGATATTGTCCCTAATCATGTGGCACGCAAATACGAAGGAAAAAATAATCCAATAGGAGTCAGAGACTTTGGTGCGGATGATGATGTCAGCTTAGAGTATCATAGAGATAATAATTTCTATTACATTCCCAATACTCGTTTTGAAATTCCTGAGGGAATTACTCCTTTGAATGGAGAATTGAATCCATTGATTGATGGTAAATTCGATGAACTTCCAGCTAAATGGACCGGTAATGGTTCTCGTTTAGTTAAACCAGACAAAAACGATTGGTACGAAACGGTCAAAGTAAATTATGGCATTCGTCCTGACGGGACAAAAGATTTCGCTTTACTTCCTTCAGGTTTTGAAACCAAAAGTTGTCAAGAACATTTTGATTTTTGGAAAGATAAAGATGTACCAAGTTCTTGGAAAAAATTCCGCGCTATAGCCGAATATTGGTTGGCCAAAGGAGTTGATGGTTTTCGATACGATATGGCCGAAATGGTGCCTTATGAGTTTTGGAGTTATATGAATTCAGCAATTAAAGTACAAAGACCAGACGCATTTTTATTGGCTGAAGTATACAATCCAAAAGAATATAGAAATTATATTCATTTGGGAAAAATGGATTATTTGTATGATAAAGTAGAATTGTACGACAAGTTGAAACAAATCGTGCAAGGTAAAAGTCTAACCGATCCAATTACGGATATCCAAAAAGGATTGTCTGACATTGAGCATCATATGTTGCATTTCTTGGATAATCATGACGAACAACGATTAGCTAGTCCCGAATTTGCTGGTTCAGCCGAAAATGGCAAACCATTGATGGTGGTTTCAGCTACTATAAGCACCTCGCCAACGATGATTTATTTTGGACAAGAAGTAGGAGAAGCTGGTAATGAAAACGGTGGTTTTGGATCTCATTCTAGAACATCCATCTTTGATTATGTGGGTGTGCCCAATCACCAACGTTGGATGAATGGTGGAAAATTTGACGGGGGTAAATTAACTCCTTCAGAGAAATCGTTGCGTGACTTCTACAAAAGAGTGTTGAATTTTACTTTGAAGAGTTCAGCACTAGTAGGCGATTTTAAAGAAATACATTCTGCAAACACTACAATTACTGACGGATACTTACCAGAAATCTATTCATTTGTTCGTTGGTCGGATTCGGAGAAATTGATTGTAGTTGTTAATTTTTCTTCATCAAAAAAGAGCCAATTTGAATTAATTATTCCAAACGAAATCATTCAAAAATGGAATTTAAAAGAGGGCAATTACTTGATTATTGATCAATTGTACCAAAAGAGTCAATTAATTTTAAAGGTGAAAAATGGTCAAGGAAAAGTAAAAATTGACATGAAACCTTCGGAATCATTTATCTATCGTTTAAAGTAATTGTAATCGCTATTCAGCAATAGCTTCTTCGTAATTTTCTTCTACTTTTCTCCAGTTGATCACTTTAAAAAAGGCATCAATGTAGTTTTTTCGTTTGTATTGGTAATCCAAATAATAGGCGTGTTCCCAAACGTCTAACGCTAAGATGGGTTTTCCTTGTACTTTAGCATTTCGCATAAGTGGATTATCCTGATTGGCAGTACTAGTAATTTGTAATTTTCCAGAACGATCTACAATTAACCACACCCAACCTGAACCAAACAATTTGGTTGCTTCGCCTTTAAATTGCGTTGTAAAATTATCAAATGAGTCGAAATCTTTTTCGATTGCTGATGCCAATGAATCTTTTGGTTGCCCAGCAGATTTTACGCCAATACATTCAAAATATAAGGAATGATTGTAGTATCCGCCAGCATTGTTTTTTTGTTCTTCATTATTGGTATCCAATTGGGACAATACTTCTTCTATAGTAAGGTTCTCTAAATTAGTTCCAGCAATGGCTTCGTTCAGTTTGTTGGTATACGATAAATAGTGTTTAGAATAGTGATTTTCTAAAGTAATTGCCGATAGATTGGGAGCCAAAGCATCGTAGCCAATTGCTAATTTTTCCAATTGGAACGAACCATCGTTTGCCTTAACGTCATCAGGAATTCCCATGGTAATTTTCTCTTCTGCACTTGGCAAAGGAACTTCAACTACTTCGGTTAATTTTTTCTTGTTACAAGCAAATACAATAAAAAAGAATGCTACACAAATAACTTTTAAAAAGTGCTTTTTCATGACTTGTTTATTTTTTCAATAAAGAATTAATGATTTCAATATAGTTTTCCTTGGCTTCTTCTATAGACAGATGACTAATTTGCATCCAAGCATTAGTTTTGAAAGCATTTCTTAAATCAAAATTTTCAGATTGATTGTATTCGGCTGAACCAAAGGTAGCCTGTTTGTAAAAAGCATACAAACGCAATTGCACATCTTGAGGTAATGAGTCTTGCGTCATTTTAGAAGCTGCCGCAACAGCTTCATCGAATCTATTATCTAAATCATTTTCAATCATTACGCTTTGGTTGCAATAACTGTTTTTCCGCCAATGGCTTTTTGATTTAATACTACATTAATTGGTGTGCCTAAAGGTAAAAATAAATCTACACGAGATCCAAATTTGATAAAACCAGCATCAGTTCCTTGGATTACTTGCATGCCTTCTTCGGCATAGTTTACAATTCGCTTAGCTAAAGCACCCGCAATTTGTCGGTATAAAACTTCTCCAAAAGATTTATTTTCAACTACAATAGTCGTTCTTTCATTTTCTTCACTAGCCTTAGGATGCCAAGCAACTAAAAATTTACCTGGATGGTATTTGCTAAACTTTACAATGCCTCCCAAGGGATAGCGCGTTACATGAACGTTTATCGGCGACATAAAAATAGAAACCTGTATGCGTTTGTCTTTAAAATATTCGGCTTCAAACACTTCTTCAATTACCACTACTTTCCCATCTACAGGAGATAAAATGTGATCTTCGTTTAAAATAAAGTTACGTTTTGGATTTCTAAAAAATTGTAGGATAATAATTAAAAACAGAATGGCAATCATTTGTATAGCCATCTTGATCCAATTGATGTCAATTAAAGTATCGCTTGCTAATACAGCAATAGCAGTAATACATGTACCTAATAATATTGACGGGGTTCCCTCTTTATGAAACATATGATAAAATTTGATAAAATAAATATACAATTGGTGCTACAAATATAACACTATCTAAACGATCTAAGACCCCTCCATGCCCAGGCATTATTTTACCGCTGTCTTTTACTTCAGCAATTCGCTTGAATTTGGATTCGATTAAGTCTCCTATAGTTCCAAAAACACCTACAATTAAAGCAATCATAGTCCATATTAAAATGGAAGTGTCACTAAAATTTGGATTAGGCTTGATGTATAACTTTGAAATTAAATAACCAGCAAAAACTGCAAATACGACCCCTCCCAAAAATCCTTCGATGGTTTTTTTTGGTGAAATACGTTCGTACAATTTATGTTTTCCCATTGATTTTCCTACCAAATAGGCAAAGGTGTCATTGGTCCAAATCAAGATAAAAAGACCAATAATAATTTTTGGATTGTAATCATTTATTCCAAAAGATATTTTGACGATAAATATGAAAGGTAATAGTATGTACCCCACTAAATACAAGTATTTCCAAAGTTTGCTGATAGTTTGTTCTTTATTATTGAATAAAAATAATATGCATTTAATAAGTACAACAAGAGTGATTATTAAAAGGACAAGGTTTAACTGTTCTAGGTCAACACCTAATTGGGTAGGTTTTTCGCGAAGAAAGGATAAGTAATTATCAGTTTCTTTGGAGTAATAGCTAATTAAACTGATGATACTATA
This sequence comes from Flavobacterium ammoniigenes, assembly GCF_020886055.1. NCBI lineage: Bacteria > Pseudomonadati > Bacteroidota > Flavobacteriia > Flavobacteriales > Flavobacteriaceae > Flavobacterium > Flavobacterium ammoniigenes. Next base: position 1,433,699 of record NZ_AP025184.1, read on the forward strand.
GGAAAGTGTAACAACTGATACAGGTAAAATCGTATTAATTTTAACTAAATTGGCGTATTCAAATGTAGCGATTACTAAAAAAATTCCAAATAATAGGATAAAACTTTCAGTAGAGTAAAGAATACAGGATAATAAAAGTGTAATGTAAACTACACCAGAAATTAATCTTTTAAGCGTTTCATTCATTTTAAAGATCTTCTAAAAGCAATAAATATAAATTTTTAGCAGAACTTCCATATTGAGTGAAATCTTCCTCTTTTGCTTTTTCGAAATATTTAATGGTAGTAATATTGGTAGGATAGTCTCTTTCGTATTTCTTTTTTATAGCACTAAGGCCATCACTTTTAGCTCTAAGAATTTGGCTGGTAGTTGCAACGACAATAATGTTTACAGGTAATTCAAATGGTTTTAATTGTTTAATTTGTTTCGAAGAAAATAATATTGAACCTTCCTCGGCAATTAAATTTTCACAACTTGCTAATAAAAAAGTGGGATTGGTTGGTTTTTCGTAGGGAAGTTTGTTTTCTTCTAACAGCTCAAAAAGAGTAGGGTCAAAACATAAAACTTCATTTTCAAACCAATCGTTTTCTTCTAGAATATTTTCAAATTGTTCGCCAATTTCTTTTTTGTTTTCACAATAAATAAATTTTCCGCCATTCTTTTTAAAATGATAAATAAATTCTTCATCTACAGCCATGCTTACCTCGGGTAAGAATTGACTTTGTTCACTATCTTTATCATCGTCAGATGCCGGTTTATAGGAACTAAAAAATTTTTTAAAAAGACTCATATCCGTTTTGAACTACTTAAAATATTGTTTGAAAACGTTCAAAGATAAAAAAATCTTAATTCAAAAGTGTTTTTTGAATTAAGATTTTATAATTTGTTGATAATTTCAAATTAGGAAACTACTTCTTCTAAATTTTCGTCAAAACTTCTTTTGCCAAATATTGCTTCCAAATCATCTTTAAATATTACTTCTTTCTCAATCAGAATATCAGCTAATTGATTTAATTTTTCTTTGTTTTCTTCCAATATTTGAATGGCTCTTTGGTATTGACCTTCAATTAAACTAGAAATTTCTTCATCAATCACTTTAGCAGTTTCATCTGAATAAGGTTTTGAAAAGCTGTATTCACTTTGACCAGAAGAATCATAATAGGTTACATTTCCAATTTTTTCATTCAATCCATAAACGGTTACCATTGCTCTAGCTTGGCGAGTTACTTTTTCTAAGTCACTCAAAGCACCAGTTGAAATTCTGTTAAAAATTACTTTTTCAGCAGCTCTTCCTCCCATGGTTGCACACATTTCGTCTAACATTTGGTCAGGACGAACGATCAAACGCTCTTCAGGTAAATACCAAGCAGCACCTAAACTTTGTCCTCTTGGAACAATTGTTACTTTAATTAATGGTGCGGCATGCTCCAACATCCAACTTACTGTGGCGTGACCAGCCTCGTGAATAGCAATTGCTTTTTTCTCCTCAGGAGTTACAATTTTATTTTTCTTTTCTAATCCGCCAATAATTCGATCTACAGCGTCTAAGAAATCTTGTTTGTCTACAGCAGTTTTATTATTTCTAGCAGCAATTAAAGCCGCTTCGTTACACACGTTAGCAATGTCAGCTCCTGAAAAACCGGGTGTTTGTTTGGCTAAAAAGTCAACGTCCAAACCTTCCACTTTTTTCAAAGGCGCTAAATGTACTTTAAAGATTTCACCGCGTTCGCGAATGTCTGGTAAGTCTACAAAAATTTGTCTGTCAAAACGACCAGCACGCATTAATGCTTTATCTAAAACGTCTGCACGGTTAGTAGCGGCTAGTACGATAACATTTGAATTGGTTCCAAAACCATCCATCTCTGTTAACAACTGATTCAATGTATTTTCACGTTCGTCGTTACCACCTGACATATTGTTTTTTCCTCTAGCTCTACCCACAGCATCAATTTCATCAATGAAGATAATGGCAGGTGCCTTTTCTTTGGCTTGTTTGAATAAATCACGCACTCTAGACGCACCAACACCTACAAACATTTCCACAAAATCAGAACCTGACAATGAGAAAAAAGGTACTTGTGCTTCGCCAGCAACTGCTTTGGCTAACAAGGTTTTACCAGTCCCAGGAGGCCCAACAAGCAATGCTCCTTTCGGAATTTTACCTCCTAAATTGGTGTATTTTTCAGGATTTTTTAAGAATTCTACGATTTCTTGAATTTCTTCTTTAGCACCTTCTAAACCGGCTACATCTTTGAAAGTAGTTTTAATATCTGTTTTTTCATCAAACAATTTGGCTTTTGATTTTCCGATATTGAAAATTTGCCCGCCACCACCAGCTCCACCACCAGACATTCTTCTCATGATGAAGATCCATACGGCAATGATTACAATTATTGGTAATAGGCTAACAAAAATATCGGTCCAATTGCTTTTTTGTAAGAAGTTGAAATCTTTTAATTTTCCTTCTCCTACCGCTTTTTCTAATTTGGTTTGGAAAATTTGGTCGTTACCAATTTCTAAAGTGTAGTGAGGACCAGCATTTGGACGATCGAAAACATCTTTCGCTACTTTCGAGTTAGATTTGTCCTTTAAAGCTGCAGCTGTTAGGTATACTTCTGCTTCACTTTTGTTGTATACAATTACTTTTTCAATTTGTCCTTTTTCAAGTAAATTATTGAATTTAGACGAGGTTAATTGGGCTGGTTCCTCAAAATTACTTCCGCCAGTCGCAAAACTGATGAAAAGAAAAATAAGAAGAATTCCTACGTAAACTAACCAAGGACTTACTTTAAATTTATTCGGATTCGGATTATTATTCGCCATTACTCTTTTTTTTCTTTAGTATTTGTTTTCGATTGAAGTAATTTTTGCATCTCCCCAAAGGCTTTCGATATTGTAGTATTCACGAATGTGTTTTTGAAATACGTGAACCACAACATTAACATAGTCCATTAAAACCCATTCGGCATTATCAGTACCTTCAACATGCCAAGGCTTGTCTTTCAATTCTTTGGATACGGTTTTTTGTATGGAGCTTACAATGGCGTTAACCTGAGTGTTAGAGGTTCCGTTGCAGATGATGAAATAATCGCAAACTGCGGTATCTATTTCTCTTAAATCTAAGATATCAACATCATTTCCTTTTACTTCTTCGATTCCCTTAATGATGTTTGCAATAAGTGCATCATTATTTATAGTCTTTTTCGCCATGAATTATTTTTAATATAAGTTGGTAAAGTTACCATTTTTTGTGTTTATTTTTGAACCATTAACAGAATATTAAGTTCTGACTTTCAAAAAATAGTTCCATGAAACTAATCAAACTCGATGCCATAGATTCGACCAACGAATTTCTTAAAGGATTATCGGCCCAACAAGATCTTGAAAACTTCACAGTCGTTACTGCTGAGAACCAAACTAAAGGAAAGGGACAAAGGGGTGCAGTTTGGAATTCAGAGGTTGGTAAAAACCTAATTATGAGTGTTTTGGTCCGTGATTTTTTAACGGATATCAATGCTATTTTTAATTTAAATATAGCTTTTTCTTTAGCAGTTATCGCAGCCTTAAAAAAGAAAAATATTCCGGATTTGAGTATTAAATGGCCCAACGACATTCTGTCAGCCAACAAAAAAATTGGAGGTATTTTGATTGAAAATAGTATTAAAAGTGATGCAGCTATACTTTCAATAGTTGGTTTGGGTTTAAATGTGAATCAAACAAATTTTGAAGGATTGCCTAAGGCCTCTTCTTTATCAATAATAATCGGACAGAACTTGGACAAAGAAGAATTGCTTTCAGAAATTATGGCCAACTTGGAAAAGAACGTTGCTGAGAGTCTACAAAACCCAACGAATTTGCGTCAACAGTATGTAGACTTAATTTATAAAAAAGATATCCCGATGCCTTTTATGAATCAAAATAATAAAAAATTCATGGGAATAATTCAAGGCATTTCTCCTATTGGAAGATTACTAGTTTTGCTGGTGGACGATTCAGTTGTTGAATTTGATATCAAAGAAGTTCAAATGTTATACTAAAAAAAAAGGCTGTAATTCAATTACAGCCGTTTTTTTAATTCAGTCGATCTTATATTTTGTGCATATTTTCTGATAAGGTTTCTATGAATTTTTGAATTGGCCCTTTAATCATCATGGCCATCATTGGATTAAAATCACCTTCAAAATCTAATTTTACATCAGCGCTATTTTCTGTAACTGTGTCAATTGAAGCGGTTAAAGTAAAAGGTAGTTTGTCGCTAGCAGCACCTAAAACTAATTTACTAGGAGCTACTTTTTCTTTGATTACTAATTTGATTTCAGGCATTCCTTTCAAACCAAAAATAAAAGCATCAGCACCAATCACTTCAAATTTTGCAATATTTTCAGGCATTAATTGTTCAAAGTTTTTCACTTCAGACAATAGATCAAACAATTCTTGAGCTGATTTTTGAACACTTACTTTAGGACTTTCTAAATTCATCTGTTTTAATTTCTAGTTACACATTCCAAGTTGAAGGATTTACATTCCATTCGCTCAAGGTTTGTTGTTCTTCTTCGGTGATATAGGTTTTGGCTACAGCTAAATTCAATAAGTTTTTGTAATTGCTTAAAGTGTATAATTCCACATTAGCTTTTTTGAAATTTTCCTCGGCTACATCAAATCCATAGGTAAATATAGCGGCCATACCTTTGATGTTAGCGCCTGCTTCTTTCAAAGCTTCTACAGCAAGTAAACTACTATTTCCGGTGCTAATTAAGTCTTCTACTACCACTACATTTTGTCCTTTTTGTAAAAAGCCCTCTACTTGATTTTGTCTTCCGTGTTTTTTAGGTTCTGGGCGTACATATACAAAAGGCAATCCCATGCTTTCAGCAACAAGAATACCAATTCCAATAGCTCCAGTTGCAACACCGGCAATGACGTCTGGTTTCCCAAATTGTTTTTCAATATTTTTGGCAAACTCATCACGAACATAATTTCGGATAGCTGGAAATGAAAGGATTAGGCGGTTGTCGCAATAGATTGGCGATTTCCATCCAGAAGCCCATGTAAAAGGATTTCTTGGATTCAATTTAATTGCATTTATTTGCAAAAGCAATTCGGCTGTTTTTTCGGCTGTTTCTTTATTAAAAATCATAGCGCAAATGTATAAAGTTTTTGTGAACGACAAACCACTTTTTTTAACAAATCATATCTCTAAGGAGACCGATTTTCAATTGTTTTTGTTAGAAAGTATTGACATCGAACAGCTTATTGTAAAAATTTTTCAAAATAAAATTCAAAAAGCCTATCTCTATCATCCTGATGAAAAGGAAATTTTGAAGACTTTAAAAGAAAAAATCCCTGTAAATAAAGCGGGAGGAGGTTTAGTATACAACAAAAAAGGGGAGGTGCTCTTTATTTTTAGAAATGGAAAATGGGATTTACCCAAAGGCGGAACCAACAAAGGCGAAGAAATTGAAGATACCGCTATGCGTGAAGTAGAAGAAGAAACCGGAGTTGGTCAATTAAAAGTAACCAAAAAGCTCCAAAAAACCTATCACGTATTTAAGCGCAATGGAAAATATCGACTCAAAATTACGCATTGGTTTGAAATGACTTCTGATTATGAAGGTACACTTGTAGGGCAAGCCGAAGAAGGAATTGAAAAAGTAGCTTGGCTAAGTCCGATACAAATTAAAGAAGCCTTGAAAAACTCCTATGAAAATATCAAATTATTATTTGAAGAAGAATCACTCGGATAAAAATAATGCCTCAATAAAATTATTTAAATTCTTTTAAGGCATTATATAGTAAGATAAATTGCTTTTATTAGATAGTTTTTCTTTCTAACAGTGCCATATAAAATCCATCAAAACCTGAGTCCGAGGCCAATATTTTTCGGTCTTCAACAAAATGAAATTGTTTTCCAATTTCAGTATTCAAGAAACGTTGTACTTGTTCTTGGTTTTCTGAAGGTAAAATAGAACAAGTTGCATAGACTAATTTACCACCAGGCTTTACAATTTTTGAATAATTCTCCAATACTTCAGCTTGAACTTTTCGAATATTATCGATGAATTCTGGTTGTAATTTCCATTTAGCATCAGGATTTCTTTTTAAAACTCCCAAACCGCTACATGGTGCGTCAATCAACACACGATCAGCTTTTTCATGTAGTTTTTTGATCACTTTTGTAGAATCAATAATTCGGTATTCTATATTGAAAGCGCTGTTTCTTTTAGCTCTTAATTTTAATTGCTTCAATTTACTTTCGTACAAATCCATAGCAATCAATTGGCCTTTATTTTCCATTAAAGATGCAATATGCAAGGTTTTACCACCAGCACCAGCACAAGTATCTACAACACGCATTCCAGGCTTTACATCAAGAAAAGCAGCTACTAATTGTGAATTGGCATCTTGTACTTCAAAGAAACCTTGTTTGAAAGCATCTGTTAAGAATACATTGGCTCTTTCTTTTAAAACTAAAGCATCCGGTTGGTCTTTCAAATAATCAGTATCGATATTCAAATCCATGAGGATGGCTTTCAGTTTTTCTTTAGTAGTTTTTAATGTATTGACACGAAGAATCACTTTTGCAGGTTGGTTTTGAGCCGTAATTTCTTTTGACCAAACTTTCTCACCTAACTCTTTTACACCTAATTCATCCATCCAATCGGGAATAGATTCTTTGAAGGTTCTTATTTTAGATAATTCATCAAAACGTCCTTTAATTTTTCGTTCAGGGGTTCCATCTAATTGACGCCAATCAGGAATAGGGTAGCCTCTAAGTACAGCCCAAACTGCAAAAATTCGCCATAAATTATCTCTATCAAAAGGTTCTTTAACTTCGGCAATTTCTGAATATAATCGTTTCCATCGTACTATTTCATATATTGTTTCAGCAACAAATTTTCTGTCAGAACTTCCCCAACGTTTGTCTTTTTTTAAAGAACGTGCCACTACTTTGTCAGCATATTCTCCTTCGTTGAAAATGGCATTTAAAGCGTCAATGGTTGTGTAAACTAAATTTCTATGTAATCTCATTGTAAAAAATTGAAATGCAAAGGTACTATTTATTGATTGGAAAGCTAAAATTTAATAGTTTAAATAAAAAAGACACTGTAGCGATACAGTGTCTTGTCTATATGAAATAAATAGAATTAATTAACTCTTGTTAATCCAATGTTTTCTGGAGCGTGAAGAACCATTGGAAATTTTTCGATCTTTACAGAACTACTGTCAAGTCCGAATGCTCTCTCTTCAGATAAACTAAGTTTTTTGATGAAGAAATACGAATTCATTACTAATTTTTCATGCCATAATAAATCACTATCATTAGATAAGAATTTTTCAGACAGAACAAATTTAAAGTCACCTAGAATATTGTTTTTATTCAATGATTCATAACGGCTAGTAATGTCTACCTCCCCATTTTTTACCATATCTTTTAATACTTCTCGAAACATTAAATTGATTTTTGTAGGTTCTCTAAAACCTAAATTGAAATCAATACGGTAAATGTCATCTTTTAAAATTTCAGTTACTTTATATTCAGTTTTGTAAGGCTCAGATAAAATATTAACATGAACAAACCAGTAGATATCGGCTCTTTTAGGTCTTTTTTGAAGAATAGAATACATAACTTTTTCTTCAATTTCGTCAACTCTACCAGCATTCGTCATGTATACCAAATGAGTTGCATATTTTGGAATGGTTAAATCAGCACTTAATTCACCCAATACTTTTTTGTAATGTTCAATCTTCACAATTTTGGTGTACGCTTTATTAATTTTCTTGGCTAAATACCAAATGGTCATAATTGAAATTAAAGTAAGTGCGATGCACAATGTTACATAACCCCCTTCTGTAAATTTGGTAATATTAGCAGCTAAGAAGCTAAATTCAATTATTAAATAAATACTAATTAAAGGAACATACAAGAACCATTTTACTCGTTTCATTATCAAATAAAAATTCAATAAAATGGTTGTCATAATCATACAAAGAATAATTGCTAAGCCATAGGCATGCTCCATATTACTGGATTCTTCAAAGTGCAAAACGATTCCAACACAACCAAAAAATAGCAACCAGTTGATAGAAGAAATGTATAATTGTCCTTTCAATTCAGTTGGGTATTTTATTTTGGCTTTAGGCCAAAAGTTCAAACGCATCGCTTCATTAATTAATGTAAATGAACCGCTTATCAACGCTTGCGATGCAATTACGGCAGCCAAAGTTGCCACTACGATTCCAATTGGTTGAAACCAGTCAGCCATAATTAAATAGAAAGGGTTTCCGTTTTTTCCACCCAAATCAGCTAAAGTTTTTCCTTCGTGATGAATTAGGTATGCACCTTGCCCAAAGTAGTTGAGTAGTAATGCTATTTTTACGAAAATCCAACTGATTCGAATATTTTTTCGTCCACAATGACCCATGTCTGAATACAAGGCTTCAGCTCCAGTCGTACATAGAAACACAAAACCAAGAACAAAGAAACCATCAGGGTGAATTGAAAGTAATTTGTAGGCATAATAAGGGTTGATAGCCTGAAGTACTTCGGTATGTTTTGCTATTTGAATTCCCCCCAACACGGCTAACATAGTAAACCAAATTAACATCATAGGAGCAAAAAATTTTCCTACTAATTTGGTTCCAAATTGCTGAATTGTAAACAATATAAACAAAATTCCAATTACGATCGGAATGGTGTTAATTTCAGGATAAAAAGTTCTAACTCCTTCTACAGCAGAAGATACCGATATAGGCGGGGTTATGATGCCATCGGCTAATAAAGCACTACCACCAATAATGGCAGGTACAATAAGCCATCGTATTTTTGTTTTTTTAACCAAAGCATATAAAGCAAAAATTCCGCCTTCACCATGGTTATCAGCACTTAAAGTGATAAGTACGTATTTAATTGTAGTTTGTAGAGTTAATGTCCAAAAAACACAGGATATTCCTCCTAGAACAATATCGGCATTAATAATATGGTCTCCCAAAATGGCTTTCATTACGTACAAAGGAGAAGTTCCAATGTCACCATATATAATACCTAAAGAAACTAATAGACCGCCAAGAGTTAATTTACTATGCAGATCTTTGTGCGCTACGCTCATGATATTTGATTAAAAAGTGGGCAAATTTACTCTTTTTAAATATATTAGGATTAAAAATTGAAAAAAATCACATTGTAGATTGTTATTTAGTAATTCATTTTTTCTAGTAGTTTTCCTTCTAAAATTTTGATATCGAATTTTGGTTACGTTTTAACAGATCAATTGCATTTTAAAATAATTGTATTTTAGCATTCTAAATGAATATTTTATGAAAAAACTAGTGCTTATTGTAATCGGAATTCTGTTATTTTCTTGTAAATCCACAAATTCAGTTAATAGAGGGGATGCAGTAAAAATTGCTCTAGACACTTTATTACAAGATAAAATTAGTATTCGTGCTTTGGTATTGGATCATGATAAGGTTTGGTATGCAGCAGATCAGTCTAGATTTGGTTGTATCGATTTGAATTCAAATCAAAAAAAAGAAATTAAAATAATCTCTGAAAAAAATGTTGAGTTTAGAAGTATTGCTCAAACCAAAAAGTATGTTTTTATTCTAAACGTTGGTAATCCAGCTTTACTATACAAAATTTCAAAAATAGATTTGAGTTATGAATTAGTTTACCAAGAAAATCACGACAAAGTGTTTTACGATAGTATGCAATTTTGGAATGATAAGGAAGGGATAGCGATTGGTGACCCAATTGAAGGTAGTTTTTCGGTGATAACAACTAGAGATGGAGGAGCTTCTTGGCAAAAAACACCTTCGATTCAATGGCCTCAATTGGTAGAAGGTGAGGCTGCTTTTGCGGCGAGTAATACTAATATTGTTATCAAGGGCAATGCTACTTGGGTGGTATCTGGCGGAAAAAAAGCAAGAGTATTTTACTCAAGTGATAAAGGTAAAAGTTGGTCAGTAGTGGAGACGCCAATTGTTCAAGGAAAGCAAATGACAGGAATTTTTACAGCCGATTTTTATAATTCAAAAACAGGATTTATTTCCGGTGGGAATTATGAAGTATTGAATCAAAACTTTGATAACAAAGCAGTGACTTATGATGGTGGAAAATCCTGGAAATTAGTAGCACAGAATCAGGGTTTTGGATATGCATCTTGCATACAATATATTCCCAATAGTCATGGAAAAGGATTGATTAGTGTCGGTGCTTCAGGGATTAATTACTCTAATGATGGTGGTACTAGTTGGAAACAATGTAGTACAGATTCAGGTTTGTTTACCATCAGATTATTGAATAAAAATACAGCTATTGCAGCAGGAAAAAATAAAGTGATCCGTATCCGATTTAAATAATAAAGCCACTCCGGATGGGAATGGCTTTTGGGGGTATTAATTTGAATTTATTCTTTTCTTTGTCCTCTGTTTCGATACTGTAATAACAATTTTCTATTGAAGTCTTCTTCTGATTTTTTAAGTTTTATAATTTTTGAGGCTGGAAGAATTCCTTTTAAATTAAGTATGAATTTTTTACGAAGTAGATAAAATTCTTCTTCATTAGTTTCCATTTGATTTAAAAGGAAACCGGCTTCTTTCTCTGTTATTTTATCTTTTCCTTCACGGTATCGTTTTATAAACGATCTCATTTTTAAATGTTTTAATTCAAATTCCTTTTCTTCGAAGGAATTGTAAATGGGCCAAAATTTTTCTGCTTCAGAACTATTTAAATCTAATTCGTTAGTTAAAAATGCAACTTTCATGGATTTAATTTGTTCTCTTTTTTCTTTCATTTCGTTTTGTGCAAAAGTGCTCAACGAGCTAAAAAAAAGTAATGCAATAAATACGTTAAGAAGTTTCATAGTTGTATAAATTATTGAATTATTATTCGGATAAAAGTCTCTCTAAATCTGAATTGGAAGTTAAATGGTCTTCAATGATTTCATCATTTAAGGGTGTTGTAGTGCTCATTTTTTTTAAATCTTCCTTATCCAACTCACTAATAAGATCATATTGATTGATATTCGTTTGATAACTTAAATGGTTTTCTAAGGTTATTGTGTCTAATTCCTCCGAAGGTTGAACTAGTTGATTATAAACAGGGAGAAATAATCCAAAAACTAAAACAGCTGCAACTGCTATAAAGAGTTTCTTTTTTTGATTATAAAGAGGAATAACCTTTTTAGTGTCTGTGGGTAATTGACCCATTACCTTTTCAGAAAAATTATCAAAGTATTGTTCGGGAACTTTAAATCCGGAGGTAATTTTCGGGTCTTTTTCTAAATTAAATTTTTTCATAACTTGTTTTTGACTTCTTAGTGTTTAAAAGGTTTAATTGGAAGTAACATAAGCTTCTATTTTTTTTACCGCATGATGATAAGAAGCCTTTAGCGCTCCAACAGAAGTGTTCAAAATTGCAGCTATTTCTTCGTATTTTAATTCTTCAAAATATTTCATTTTAAAAACTAATTGTTGTTTAGTCGGTAAAAGTGCAATTGCTTTTTGTAATTTTAATTGAATTTCATCACCTTCAAAATAGACATCAGAAACAAGGTTGTCAATAGATTTTGTGTTTAATTCTTCAGTTGAAACCTTTAATTTTCTTGCTTTCTGTTTTATAAATGTAAGCGACTCATTGGTGGCTATTCGATACATCCAAGAGAAGAGTTTGCTTTCGCCTTTAAAATTTTTTAGATTTTGAAAAATTTTTATAAACGTATTTTGAAGTACATCATCAGTATCATCATGATTTAGTACAATATTTCTAATATGATGATACAAAGGTCTTTGATAGGTATGCAAGAGTTTTTGAAACGCTTCATTTTGCGTTTTAGGATCCAATAATTCTTGAATAAATTCTTTTTCTTCTTGCAAGATTTTTGTTTAACAGATTAGAATGTAAGCAATCCAAAAGGTTTAATTAAACGATTAAATTTCCGTTGGATTGGTTTCTGTTTCTGAATCTGAATTTTTTTTAGTTTCTGGAATTATTATAGGAGTTGTTTTTTTGGGTTTAATAGGAAAGTACAATTCGGTTTTCCATTTGGAAGGATTTTTTATTTCGGTTTTACTAATAGTAAATACTTCCAAATGGGAAAAAGGAGAGTCAGGTGTAATTACTTTTTGATTAATGTACGATTTGGATTTTTTAAGTGCTTCTTTGGTATGCGAATAATCGCCATAAAGCGAAGTTTTAATGGCAGTAAACGATATTAACTCGTCGGCTAAAATATCGCTACCCTCACTTGTAATTATGGCTTCTTTGATAGGAATGCACAGAGAGATTTTTGCTAAGTCATTTGTAGCATCATAAGTATGGTAAATAATGAAGGGTTTACCAGTACGTTCAATGTTGTTCTGTTCGCAAAAAGCAATTATTTTGGGAAAAACAATTCTTGAATTTTTTACCACCTTACTAATTTTACTAGTAAAACTTTGATAAAGATATGGGGTTCCCAATTTTTTAACTAATCCATTTACTTTGATTTTGTAGGTATTGATTTCATATACCAAACTATGATCTAAGTTTACCAAACTTTTTTCAAAAAGACTACCAATAATTTTTTTGGCACCACCATGCAATGCAGTGTAAATTTTGTAAGAAAAACTCATTTCCCCTTCAGATTTTAGGGTAACTTTCGTACCTCCTAGAGTGTCTTTGAATATCCAAGTGATTTTAAATTTGGAATCATCCCAATCCATTTTCTGATGAATACTATCGTTGTTTTTTACAGAAAAAGTTTGAATAGTGCCAGCAGCTTCTGAACCCTCCCATGAGAATTTGGCACCTTTTCCGATAGTATTTTTGTTGAATTTGCCTTTTAGGTTTGTTTCTTCTGAAATATGATTCATGAAATCTTGCCAGTTTTCAGCATCATTCACATAATTAAAAACATTAGATTTTGAACTGTGTATAATTTTACTTTTTTCAATTGAAAAATTGCCTTTTTGTGTTGCTATAAAAACAGAAAAAGATATTAAACTTAGTAAAAGTAAAAGGAAGATATATTTTAAGATTTTCATAGTGACAATAAATAGGTTGCTTACGTAAAGTTACGTTTTTTTTATCTCTTTTTTACGGCTATGAAATAAAATACTAGCGTTTGAAAAAAATCTTTATTGCAAAAAGTAATCCAATAAATAGTAAGAAACCAACTAATATTTTATAGTTTCCTTTGTAAAAAAGTTGGTGTAACTGTGCGTCTTTTTTATAAGCAAAAAACATTGCGATTACAAAAGCTATAAAAAAAAGGAGTCCGAAGATTAATTGTCCTGTACTAAACATCTGTTGATAATTTTTATAGCAAATTTAGACATTTATTCAAGAATAGTTGTTAATTTCCCAATCCATTTAACGAATCGTATTATGCAAAAACAAATTAAAGCGGTTAAGGAATTTCATACCGCATTCCGAATAGGACACAGCGAGTTTCCAATTGCTGATTTAGGAGAAACTAAAAAACAGCTTCGCTATAATTTAATGAAAGAAGAGAACGAAGAATATCTTGAAGCTGTTCTTAATAATGATTTAGTTGAAATTGCAGATGCTCTAGGGGATATGATGTACATTTTATGCGGTACTATTATTGAACATGGATTACAACATAAAATAGAGGAGGTATTTGACGAGATTCAACGATCTAATATGAGTAAATTAGGAGAAGATGGAAATCCGATCTATCGTGAAGACGGGAAAGTAATGAAAGGTCCAAATTATTTCAAACCTGATTTTTCAAAAATTTTAGGAGAATAAGTTGACTAGTACTAAATAAAAAAAAGCGATTTTCATTTGAGAATCGCTTTTTTGTTTGGGATTGATTTTGGTTAAACTTTAACAGTCCATCCAAAGGTGTCTTCGGCAAGTTTGTTTTGAATATTTGTCAATTTTAATTTTAAATCGGCTGCTACTGAATTCTCTAATTTAGGTAATTCATAGTAGTGGTCTTTATAAGAGAATCCCTTAATAGGGCTAATAACAGCAGCTGTACCTGCACCAAAAATTTCTTTTAGACTTCCATTATTAGCAGCTTCAACTAATTCATCTATTAATACAGATCGAACTTCAACTTGTATACCTTCACTTTTAGCTAAATCTATTAGTGTTTTTCTTGTAACTCCATCTAAAATACGTTCACTTGTTGGCGCTGTATATAAAGTATCATTAATTCTAAAGAAAACGTTCATAGTCCCCGCTTCTTCTAATTTCGTATGGGTTGCATCATCGGTCCAAATAATTTGTTGGAATCCTTCTTTGTTAGCTAAATTAGTTGGGTAAAATTGACCTGCATAATTTCCTGCAGCTTTTGCAGCTCCAATTCCTCCATTTGCAGCTCTACTGTAATGTTCTGCTACAATTACTTTTACTTCACCTGCATAGTAGGATTTAACAGGGGATAAGATGATCATGAATTTGTAATTATCTGAAGGATTTGCAATTACTCCAGTTCCAGTTCCAATCATGAAGGGTCTAATATACATGGAATTTCCATTACCTTTTTTAACCCAAGCCTGATCTATTTTTAGTAATTCTTTTAATCCGTCCATAAAAATAGCTTCTGGAACTTCTGGCATTGCCATTCTAACGGCTGATTTATTAAAACGCTTGTAGTTTTCATCTGGTCGAAATAACCAAATGGCATCTTGCTCGTCTTTATAGGCTTTCATTCCTTCAAAAATAGCTTGACCATAATGAAAAACTCGAGTAGAAGGATCTACCAAAAAAGGAGCGTAGGGTTTGACAGTAGGAGTTTGCCATTCGCCATCAATAAAATCACACTCAAATAAATGATCTGTAAAAACGGCTCCAAAACTTAAGTTCTCAAAATCTACTTCATTAATTTTTGAAGTAGTTGATGGTATTATTTCGATTTTTTTGGTTTGAGTTGCACTCATAATAAAGAATAATTTTTATTGTATAAATAATAAGCAATAGCTTCTATATTTTAATGATTACAAAATTAAATAAAAATCGGCAAAAAACTTATGAAAACACTATTAATTAAAGCAATTATCTGCGATTTATGTATATTTAAAAATAATCATTCAATTAGGGTTGATTTATAGGAATTATATAAAAAATTTAGTTTTTTTTCGAACGAAACGTTTTTGTTTTAACTAATTTTGAGCATAAAATCAAACGATTTGGTTTGAATTAATTTAAAGAAATAGACATTGGAAAGAGAAATTATCCAAACTCTAGACGGTTCAACTACAATTCATCTCAAAGAATGGGATGAATGTTATCATTCAAAACACGGCGCCATTCAAGAAGCGCAACATGTTTTTATTCAAAATGGACTTTCCTTATTTCCAAATCAAACTATTTCTATTTTGGAAATAGGTTTTGGTACGGGTTTGAATGCATTTATTACTTATTTAGAATCTCAAAAACTAATTCAAACTATTAATTATGTTGGAGTAGAAGCTTATCCAGTCCATCCGACGGAGGTTCTTGCAATGAATTATGTGGCAGAATTGAAAGCGATATCGGATGAAGCCATATTTATAAAAATGCATGAAAGCAGTTGGGGTGATAAAGTAGAATTAAATTCTGTATTTTCTTTAACCAAACGAAAGCAGTTTTTTGATAAAATTGATGACATCGAAGAATTTGATTTGATTTATTTTGATGCTTTTGGTTATCGAGTTCAGCCTGAACTGTGGAGTACGTCTATATTTAAAAAAATGTATGAGGCACTAAAACCAGGAGGAAAATTAGTTACTTATGCCGCTCGTGGCGTAGTTAAACGAAGTATGATTGAGGTTGGATTTACAGTAGAAAAGTTAGCTGGCCCACCTGGAAAAAGGGAAATGTTTCGCGCAAGTAAAGCATCGGTTACCAAATAAAATTTTAGATAAAATAATTTACTTAAAACTTCGTTAATTTAGTATTAGGGTTTTTAGAATTGAAGTAATTTTATACGACTTGAAATGAAATTTTAATCCAAAATAGAAATCGTTATGACAAAAGTAATGCTTGACTACACAAAATCTATTCTAGAAAGAGTTAGTTTTAATCCTGAACTTTTTAAAAGAGAATTGCAAAAAGCAATTAAAACTTTGCTACCCTACGAAATGGAGTATTTAAAAAAATGGTTATTGAGATTTACCTGTAAAAAACCAGAATTAAAGTCCTGTTTAGTGGTAATTAATACATAACAAAAAAGAAACCTTTCACGGTTCCTTTTTTATTTCTTTTGTAGTGGGCTAATAATTTCTACATTTTGAAAAACAATTGCTCCTTTAATTACTCCTGCAATAGTAGCTCGCAAAGCATCTATAATATGAATTTTCAATTCGCTTTTTGGATAAATCAAACTGACTTCTCGAGCAGGTTTAGGTTCTTTAAAATGGCGTAATTTATTTTTATCCGATTCTTTCAAATCCAAAGTGTGTAAAAACGGGAGTAATGTAGTTCCCAGACCTTCATTAGCTAATTTGATCAAGGTTTCGAAACTTCCACTTTCAATTTGAAAATGATTGATTTCGTTTCGGGTGTTATTTCTACACAAATTAAGGATACCATCTCTAAAACAGTGTCCGTCTTGTAACAAGAGTATTTCGTCTAAATTCAAATCAGCTACTTCAATTTCTTTTTTCTGAAAATGTTGATGACCTTCAGGAATATAGGCCATAAAGGGTTCGAAGTAAAGGACAATCTCTTTGATTTTTTCTTCATGCAATGGAGTAGCTGCAATAGCGGCATCCAAATGACCATTATTTAATTTTGTAATTATTTCAGCAGTGTTAAGCTCTTCAATAATCAACTTTACCTTTGGATATTTTTTAATAAAATTATTTAAAAACATTGGAAGTAATGTAGGCATAATTGTAGGGATTATTCCTAACCTAAATTCGCCACCTATAAATCCTTTTTGTTGCTCAACAATATCTTGGATTCGATCTGCCTCATTGACAATATTTTTAGCTTGCGTCACAATTTTTTGACCTATATCCGTCAGTTGAATCGGTTTTTTGGTACGGTCAAAAATTTGAATACTGAGTTCGTCTTCAATTTTTTGAATTTGCATACTCAAAGTAGGTTGAGTTACAAAACACTTGTCTGCTGCTAAAGTAAAATTTTTGTACTCAGCAACTGCAAGTACATATTTAAGTTGAGTAATTGTCATAAGTATAGTTTGTATTGATGCAAATATAAAAACAATAAGTTTAACTTATAGACTCTAACCAACATTTAAAGCATAAAAAAAGAAAATAAAGATTTCAACGATTTTGTTAATTATGTTGTGCAATTTATAATTGACAAATATATTGGCATACCTATAGTAATGTTTACTGGAAATGTTACTGCTAAAGCCATAGGTAAATAAAGCCCAGGATTGGCTTTTGGAACTGTTATTTTCATAGTAGCCGGAACTGCAATATAAGAAGCACTAGCAGCTAATACTGAAAATATAAATCGGTTTGAAATATCATCAGTTACTATAGAACTTATGATGGCAAATAAACATCCATTTACAATTGGGATTAAAACAGCAAAGACTAAAGGAAACCATCCACTATTGAAGAATGACTTTAATTTTTTACCACTCGTAATTCCCATATCCAATAAAAATATAGCTAGAAAACCTTTGAACAAATCATTTGTGAATGGTTTGATCCCTTGGGCCTGCTCTGCATTGGCAAGATATCCAATAACCAAACTTCCCAGGATTAGTAGCACACTACCATTGGTTAACGAATGTTTTACAATTGATTTTTTTTGGAATTTAGTATTATCTCCTTTATAGAATATTGAAATGAGCATTAAACCAATTATTATTGATGGAGATTCCATCATTGCCATAACTGCTACCATATGACCATGAAGTTGCAACTGATTGGCTTCCAAATAGGATACTGCTGTGACAAATGTTACCGCACTTACGGATCCATAGGCTGCAGCAATAGCTCCTGAATCAAAAAGGTTTAATTTTCTTTTCAGAATAAAAAAGGTGTATATAGGAATTACAGCAGATATTCCAATTCCAAATAGTAAAGACCATATTATTTCAGTTGAAAATGTTTCATGAGATAATTCTTGTCCTCCTTTAAATCCGATTGCAAATAAAAGATATAAAGAAATGAATTTTGATGAGTTTTCAGGGATTTCCAAATCACTTTTTAAATAAACTGCTAAGATTCCAAGGACAAAAAAGAGAAGCGCTGGATTTGTTAAGTTTTCAATGAGTAAGTTTACATTCATAATATTAATATCTAGTTAAGTGTTTGTTTATCTAATTTTTGAAAATTGTAATCTCATACCTTTTGGGGTATAATCAAATACTCCGTTACAATATACTATATTTCCGTTTACAATTGTTGTCATAATTTTGCTTTGAAAAACTTGCTCTTCAAAAGGTGACCAATTGCATTTGTATAAAATATTTTCTTTAGTTACTTTCCAAGGTTGGTTTAGATCAACCAAAACTAGATCAGCAAAATAACCTTCTCTAATATAGCCACGTTCTTTAAGTTTATAAATTTCGGCAACATTGTGAGCTGTTTTCTCAGCAATCATTTCTAACGACATTTTATTTTGATGATGCATTTCAAGTAAAGCAGGAAGAGCATGTTGTACCAAAGGACCACCAGATAAAGCTTTGAAATAATTACCCGTTTTTTCTTTAATTGAGTGGGGAGCATGATCAGTAGCGATGATATCTAATTTCCCGTTATGCAAAGCATCAAATAATCCTTTTTGATTGACTTCTGATTTTATTGCTGGATTCCATTTAATTTTAGCGCCTAATTTTTTGTAATCTTGGTCTGAAAACCACAAATGATGAACGCAGGCTTCAGCTGTTATTCGTTTTTTATTTAAAGCTGTTTTATTGTCAAATAATTCAGCTTCAGCGAGAGTGGAAATATGAAATAAATGCAATCTATTACCGTATTTTTTGGCAATGTTAATTAATTCTTTAGTGGTTGAGTAGCAGGCTTCTTCATTTCGAATTAAAGGATGGTATTCAAATGGAATGTTTTCATTGAATTCTTGTTTTAGTTTTTCAGTATTTCTTTTGATTATGGCATCATTTTCACTGTGCAATGCAATCAAGGTATTTGAATTGGCAAAAATTTTCTCAATATATTCTGGGTAATTGGCAATGATGCCATCCTCTTTAGAAAAGTACAATCCATCATCTGTAACACCACATACATTTTCAGTATCGGTATTTAATGTTTCCTGCCAGTTATCTTTGGTTAAACCCATAAAAAAAGAATAATTTGCCAAGGATTTTCCAGCTGCTAACGAATATTTTTGTTCTAGTAATTCATTAGTAAGTGTATTGGGTAACGTATTAGGCATATCCATGAACGAGGTTATACCTCCGGCTACAGCTGCTTTGGATTCGGTGAATAGGTCAGCCTTGTGTGTCAATCCAGGTTCTCTAAAATGAACTTGATCGTCAATAAATCCGGGAAGCAGGTATAAGCCTTCTGCATTGATTTCATTACAAACTAGTTCTTTATTTATCGTTATTGAATGATCAATTTTCTCGATTCTATTTTTGTTAATTAAGACATCTTTGGTAACAATTCTCCCTTCGTTAACAATCTGTGCATTTCGTATTATTAATCTCATAATTCAGCTACTGCTCTGTTTAATCTATCGTTTATAGATTTTCCTAGGTTTATATTGGGTAATTTTTCAATTAAGAGTATGTCTAGACTTAGAGCATCCAATTCATGTAAATAAGAATATAAATTCTTTGAAGCTTCCTTAAAATCTCCTGTTGGAGATAAAATGTACTGTACAATTGGCTTCGATGTTTTTACCTTATTTTGAAATAGAAGTACTCCAATTTTTTCAGATGAGATAGATTTTAATTTTTTTTCAATATCCTCAACAAGAAAAGATTTTGTTTTTGGCGCATAATGTTTAGTAAACATTCCAGGTGCACTTGGGGCAATAGAATCTTTATTGTGGACCTTTATTGGGCCTACAATTTTTTCAATTTCTTCGATCGGAATAGCACCAAATCTATAAAGCACTGGTTGTTCTCCTTCAAATCCGATAATGGTTGATTCAATTCCATTAGGACAATTCCCCCCATCTAAAATGACATCTATTTTATTTTGGAAGTAATCAAATACATGTTTTGCATTTGTCGGACTTATTGATCCAAACGGGTTGGCGCTTGGAGCTGCTAAAGGGAAATTTAAATGATGTAATAGCTCCAAAGTCAATGGATGATTTGGAACTCTCACCGCAACTGTAGTTTTTCCGGAGGTGACCCAATCAGAAATACAATCTTGTTTATTCAGAACAAGGGTAAGTGCACCTGGCCAAAATTGAGTTGCTAATTGAGTTGCTAAAGGAGGTATTTCTTTGGCGACTTCTTTCAGTTGTTCAGTTGACTTAAGATGAACGATTAGCGGATTATTATTGGGTCTGTTTTTGATTTCGAATATTTGCTTAACTGCAGTTTCGTCAAAAATATTGGCAGCCAAACCATAAACTGTTTCAGTGGGAATAGCTGCCACATTACCTTTGTTTAGTGTTTTGATTGCGTAAGAAATATCATTAGTTATTAATGTCATAATTTATTTTAAGGATTACAATAGTCGCAGTACATTGGATCTTCATACTGTTTAGTGTTGGGAAATAGTTTTGTCTCTTTGTGCAAACACTTTTTGCAGTGATAATTAACGCTTAAAACTGATTGTGTAGGGGAGTTGCATAAATTACATGGTAATCCTCGAGTCACTTCTTTAATTTCAAATCCAGGGGTTTTACAAAGGGGGCATTTGTTTTTTATTTTTTCAACTAATTGGTAAGTTGTTTGTTCTATAACCTTCATCCTAGTTGGATTATAACAGGCTCTCATATCAGTCTCAACAAACACTTTTCCAAATGAATTTAGGATTTCATTAAATTTTAATTTCAATTCTTCTTTATTGGTTATTCCTTTGTAACATTTTGAAAAATTAGTTTCATTTGATTTTAGAATTAGTCCGTGAGACGGGAATTGGGCGGTAGATGAAAACTCTATAAGTTCCTCTTCGGAGTTGATATAGGTTCCGTTAAAATTGGTTGAAGTACTTAATACATTGGCTACAATTTCCAAATTATTTTCCAAGTCCAATAGCATTAAGTGTTCTTCATTTGCAGGAATAAAAAATACCGAAGGGTGTGCACCAAAAGATCCCTCACTTGCAATCACTAAATCACATTGGTAATACTGTAAAGCGGATAAGCATTTTTTGCGAAGGGTTGTAATTACATCATTTTTTCTTTCCATTTCCCCACTAAATGTTCCTAATGAATCGGTATCAAATTCTTGATTTACAATACAGGTGACTCCAAATTCTTTTTCCAATACCGGAGCAATTATTTTTTCTTTTCCATGTTGAGTAGCAATCAGTAATTTCCTTCCTTCAAACATTATTAACGGACTGTTATTTTGATGATGCATTCAATTTCCAAAGTATGTTTTTCTGTCTCTGCTTGAATGATTACATCATTTATCAAAGTATTCATTTTATTTAATTCTTCAATCCTTTTTTTGGAATGATCAGTGTCCTTGTTGAAACGAATTTGACTGCTAAAATCTTCTAGACTATGAAAACTAATTTTGTTGTCAATAAGAGAGTTTAATAGAGTTTTGGCTTCATTTGGTTCAAAAATGCCCTCTATTAATTTATGTTGTGATACGTTTCCCATAGTTATAATTTTACATTAGTTATTTTTAATAAATAAGCTGAGAGGAATATTGATATTCCAAGAATAATTGTTGACAAAAATGAATATTCTGAGAGTATATTATATAGCATTGCCGAACACAATAAAATAATTATTGTTTTATAAACTGTATTATGTGATTTACAGTAAATTTGAATTCTCCTTCTCAATAGTAATTTTATATTTAGCATCTTTTTTTTGCAAAGTTCAAATTTATAAATCATATATTTTTATTTATATTTGTTATCATTTACATAAATATATTTTATGAATTATACATTTCATCAATTAAAAGTCTTTTTGAAAGTTTCTCAAACAAAAAGTATTACAAAGGCTGCAAATGAGCTTCATCTTACACAACCAGCGGTTTCTATACAATTAAAAAACTTTCAAGATCAATTTGATATTCCGCTTACAGAGGTCATTGGACGGCAATTGTATGTAACTGAATTTGGAAAAGAAATTGCAGCTACCGCAGAACAAATTTTAAATGAGGTTGAAAAAATCAATTTCAAAACTCTTGCATATAAAGGAATTTTATCTGGAGTTTTAAAATTATCGGTTGTATCTACAGGTAAATATGTAATGCCATATTTTTTGAGTGATTTTTTGAATTTAAACAATGGAATCGAGCTAGATATGGATGTTACTAATAAAACAAAAGTGATTAAAGCTTTGAGAAATAATGAAATAGATTTTGCATTAGTTTCTAGTCTGCCAAGTGAAATCAATGTAGAATCAGAAACATTAATGCAAAATAAATTGTTCCTGGTCAGTAATAAAGAGTATTTGATTGATTCAAAAATACCTAGTAATGTTTCTTTAATTGATGTGCCTTTAATCTATAGAGAAGAAGGTTCTGCTACAAGATTACATATGGAAAATTATTTTTCTAAAAAAGGATATATAATTAAAAGTAAATTGCAATTAACTTCTAATGAAGCAGTTAAACAGGCTGTTATATCAGGAATTGGCATGTCCATCATGCCGTTAATTGGTTTGAAAAACGAATTGGAAAAGGGTGATATTAAAATAATTCCTGCTAAAGGACTACCCATTGTGACTAATTGGAAATTGGTTTGGTTAAAAGGAAAGAAAATGAGTCCAGCTGCAGCCGCTTATTTAGAGTACATACAAAAACAAAAAATAATTATTAATGAAAATCAATTTTCATGGATTAATAATTATTAATCATTCAAGTTTTCATTGAAAGCCGAAGGGAGTAGGGTAGGAATGAACTTGATTAAAATGGGTAACAATAAACTACCGCCTGGTAATAGAAAAATTGCCAAGGAGGGAATTGATTTGCAAATATCTAAGAGTTGTTTTTTTATTTTTTTCTTTTCTTTTTCATCCAAGTCTCTACTAGTTGAATAGGCTAGTAGTACCATAAGTTCTTTACTTTGAACAATTTCTTTTACCAAACGAGTTCGGTTACGTGCTATAAGAGTTACGACACTCTGCGTTGTTTGATCGTAAAAATGTTTAACAGGATTGGAATAATTAAAATAAGGGATTTCCTTTTTATGTTTGGAAATAAAGAGATTGGTATCTTGAATACTTTGATTTACAAACGCGTCTGAAACTGTAAGAGCTTCGGCTAATTGGTATAAATAATACGATTCATTAGTTTCTAAAACACCATCGTTCCATAGCGCCATACCTGCCATATCAATTAGGTAATTCTTTTCTAATTCATGGGTAAAAAAATCTAATTCTAGTGTTTCTATGCTTAAATTAGAGTTTTTTGAAAATTTACTATAGCGTATTGATGCTTCAAAAAGTTTAATCAACAAATCGTCATATTGGGATTTATTGGTTTTCACCTTCAAGGCTAAAGTGACAATATTGACAATCGTCTCTTCTATTTTTTTAAGGTATTTTTCAGGAATTGTTCCATGAATTAAATATTGGCGAAAAGCCAAAACATCAATAAACAAAAGCGCATTAGTAACTAGATGAGAAAAGTTTTTACTAATAATATTTTCATTGGTTTGAACCCGCTCATCTATAAATTTCTCTAGGGTTAGCGAAGGACTGTTTTTGGGCAGTAGTTTTTTAAATAAGTTAAACTCTTCGGGATGCATTTCATTATAAAAAGAAACTGATTCTGTGATGAATTCTTTCCAGTTTAAGTCCTTTTTGGTTACTGTATAAACTTCTAGAAGACTATTGAATAAGGCAACTTTAGATACTTCTTCTTTGAACCATCCTTTGATAGGAATTGGTAATTTTGTATTAAGAGAAATAATATGCCCATAAACAAACCCCGTGTTTCTTAACGCTTCATAGAACGAGTCACTTTCAATGACCAATTTCTGTTCTGAAATTTTTTGTTCACTGAAAAATTTATCTATCCAACCAGGTACCGAAGGGTTTATCATTAACTTGAATTAAAGTTACAAAGCTAGTTTTTTTTCTTATTCTAAAGATGAAATTAAAATTAAAAAACCGTTTTGTAAATGCCTACAAAACGGTTTTAATTGAAATTGAATTAATGCTATTTAATAATGGCGGAACAGGCTAAACGAGCACCAGAATTCCCTGTAGGTTGCGTTACAAAATCATCGGCACCTTGATGTACTATCAAACCTTTTCCCAAAACATCTTTAGCAGGATCTCCACATCCAATGCACCATTCTTGAGTAGTTAAAGTGATTGTTCCATTTCCATTTTCGTCTGCTGTGAAGTTTCCAATATCGCCTTTATGGTATTCACCTTCTCCCCATTTACCGTGTTTTTTAAAGGTAGGGTTCCAATGGCCACCTGCTGAACTTCCATCAGCGGATGAACAATCTGATTTTTCATGGATATGAATGGCATGAACACCAGGTTTTAACCCGGATAATTTGGCTTCAAAAATAACCTTCCCATTTTTTTCAATAAAAGTGGCAGTTCCTGAAACAGTACTGTTACTTTTGGGTTCAAAATTCAAAGCTAATTTTTTTTCATTATTTGAATTAGCTGTTTTGCAGCCAATAATAACAGCTACAATAACAAGAATGGATACTACTATTTTTTTCATTTTTATGTTTTTTTATTAGGATAAAGTTACATCTATTAGTAGAAATATATTCAATATAATCTTAAAATATAAAAACCGCTCTGAAAAAAATCAGAACGGTTTTTAAAACAAATTAAATTCAAACTAAAAACTATCTTTCTGCTTAAAAGCAATATTTGTTTTCGGCAACTAATTTTGCCGTAATGATTTCTCTTAAACCAACTACATTAGGCATGTTGGTATATTTTGTAAATCGGCGTAATCCCATTAACATCATGCGTTGTTCATCGCCTTCAGCAAAAGAAACAATACCTTCTTTTCCTTTTTGAGTTACAATATCAACTGCTTGATACAAGTACAATTTTGCCATTGCAATTTGTTCTTGAACATTCGTTTCACCTTGTTTTTTGGCTAATTTCTCTGTACGTAATACTGTACTTTCCGCCATATAAATTTCAATCAACATATCTGCAGCAGCCATTAATAATTGTTGGTGTGCTTCTAAATCGGTTCCGAATTTCTGAATAGCACCACCCGCAACCATCAAAAAGGCTTTTTTCAATTTGCCAATCATTTCTTTTTCCTCCGAAAATAATTCGGAATAATCGGGTGAATCAAAAGAAGGAATACCCATTAATTCTTCTTGTACTTTCATGGCAGGACCTAATAAATCTACTTGGCCTTTCATGGCTTTTTTGATTAACATTCCAACAGAAAGCATTCTGTTAATTTCGTTTGTTCCTTCGTAAATACGCGCAATACGAGCATCTCTCCAGGCTGATTCCATTGGGGTATCTTCAGAAAATCCCATTCCACCATACACCTGAATTCCTTCATCGGCACAATGTTGAACATCTTCGGATACGGCTACTTTAAGAATGGAACATTCGATAGCAAATTCTTCCACACCTTTCAATTCCGCTTCTTGATGCGAAACTCCTTCTGCTTCACGAATTTTAATTCGGGTTTCAATATCTTGAGCAGCACGGTAGGTAGCACTTTCACCTGCATAGGTTGAGGTGGCCATTTCGGCTAATTTGGCACGAATAGCACCAAAACTTGCGATAGGCGTATTGAATTGTACTCTATCATTTGCGTAACTGATAGCGTTAGAGGTAACACGACGTTGTGCATCTAAACAAGCTGCAGCTAGTTTTATACGTCCAACATTTAAGGCATTCATGGCTATTTTAAAACCGTTACCTCTTTCTGACAACATATTTTCAACTGGAATTTTGGTCTCGTTAAAAAATACTTGACGCGTAGAGGAAGCTCTAATTCCTAGTTTATGTTCTTCTTCTCCGAAAGAGATTCCGTTGTCTTGAGTGTTTTCTAAGATGAATCCTGTAATGTTTTTGTCATCTTCAATTCGGGCAAAAACGATGAATAGCGAACAAAATCCAGCATTGGAAATCCACATTTTTTGTCCTGTAATTTTGTAATGCGTTCCGTCTTCAGACAAGACTGCTTTGGTTTTTCCAGAATTGGCATCACTTCCTGCACCAGGTTCTGTCAAACAATAAGCGCCAAACCATTCGCCAGAAGCTAATTTTGGCACGTATTTTTGTTTTTGTTCTTCAGTTCCATATAAAGTTATTGGCATGGTTCCAATTCCGGTGTGAGCTCCAAAAGCAGTTGAAAATGAACCTGTAGCTCCGGAAATATAATCGCAAACCAAACAGGTGTCTACAAATCCCATTCCCATCCCGCCATAGGCTTCTGGAACAGCAATGCTCAAGAAACCCATTTCACCGGCTTTACGCATGGTTTCTTCGGTTAAAGCGTAATCTTTCTTTTCAAAACGGTCTTTGTGTGGCCAAATTTCTTTATCAACGAATTCTTTTACAGAATCTCGCATCATGATTTGTTCTTCTGAAAAATCTTCGGGTGTGAAAATGTTCTCACATTTTGTTTCTTTTACTAAAAACTGTCCACCTCTGGTAATATCTTCCATTGTTTTATGTTTTTTATTGTTGATGATTTATAATCTTGATAGTTTATTTTATAATAGCTCGTAAATACCAGCTGAACCTTGACCTGTTCCTACACACATACTCACGATTCCATATTTGCTGCCACGACGTTTCATTTCGTCAAATAATTGCACCGATAATTTGGCTCCTGTACAACCCAGCGGATGGCCTAGTGCAATAGCACCTCCATTCACATTGACGATGTCAGGATTCAAATCCAATTCGCGAACAACAGCTAAAGATTGGGAAGCAAAGGCTTCATTTAATTCAATTAAATCTATGTCGTTTAATGTTAATCCGGCTTGTTTTAAGGCTTTCGGAATGGCTTTTACTGGACCGATTCCCATAATTCTAGGTTCTACACCAGCTGAGGCATAATTCACTAATCGTGCGATTGGTGTTACTCCTAATTCTTTAACCATTTCTTCGCTCATGATCAGGACGAAGGCGGCTCCGTCACTCATTTGCGAAGAGTTTCCAGCGGTTACACTACCATCTGCTGAAAAAACGGGTTTTAAATTACCTAGGGCAGCTATATTAGTATCTGCTCTTGGGCCTTCATCTTTAGTAACTGTATACGATTTGGTTTCTTTCTTTCCGTTTTCATTGATGAAAGTTTGTTCTACAGTTATTGGTACAATTTGGTTGTCAAATTTTCCTTCAGCTTGGGCTTTCAAAGCTTTTTGGTGGGAATGATAAGCAAATTTATCTTGATCTTCTCGAGAAATCGAGTATTGTTTTGCAACTGCTTCAGCCGTTAGACCCATTCCCCAATAGTAATCTTCATTTCCTGCTGCGGCAACGGCGTAATCCGGTGTTGGTTTGTAACCTCCCATCGGAATAAACGACATACTTTCAGCACCACCTGCAATTATACAATCGGCCATACCACTTTGAATTTTGGCAGTAGCCATTCCAATGGTTTCCAAACCTGAGGCACAATATCTATTGACGGTTACACCAGGAACATCGGTTACTTTTAATCCCATTAATGAAATTAATCGGCCTACATTTAAACCTTGTTCAGCTTCCGGCATGGCATTTCCTACCATCACATCATCGATTCGGGTTTTGTCGAAATCAGGCAATTCATTCATCATGAATTGAATGGTCTCTGCAGCCAATTCATCGGGTCTTTTGAATCGAAATACACCCTTTGGTGCTTTACCAACTGCCGTTCTGTATGCTTTTACTATATATGCTGTTTTCATCTTTTATATTTTTGGAACACAAATAATCAATCTGTGTTATTACATTAGATTATTAATTACGAAGCGGTTTTCCTTTAGTTAACATGAATTGGATTCTTTCCAATGTTTTTCTTTCGGTACATAAACTCAAGAAAGCTTCACGTTCAATATCTAAAAGATACTGCTCGCTAACTAAAGTTGGTTCAGATAAATCACCGCCCGCCATAACATAGGCTAATTTGTTGGCAATTTTACGATCGTGTTCAGAGATGTATTTTCCAGCTTGCATTTGGTCAATTCCCACTAAGAACATTCCAAGTGCTTGTTTTCCTAGAACTTTTACATCTTTTCTTTGAATTGGTTGAGTATAACCTTGTTCTGCCATTTGAAGCGCCACCTGTTTGGCAGTTGCAATTTGGCGGTCTTTATTGACTACAACTATGTCTTTCCCTTTTTGTAATACACCCATATCAAAAGCTTCATAGGCAGATGTCGCTACTTTTGCCATTCCAATGGTTAGGAAATATTCTTGTAATACGTTTAGTTCTACGTCGTTTTTGTGAAATAAATCGGAAGCACGTAAGGCCATTTCTTTAGATCCACCACCACCAGGAATCACACCTACACCAAATTCCACTAATCC
This sequence comes from Flavobacterium ammoniigenes, assembly GCF_020886055.1. Classification (NCBI taxonomy): domain Bacteria; kingdom Pseudomonadati; phylum Bacteroidota; class Flavobacteriia; order Flavobacteriales; family Flavobacteriaceae; genus Flavobacterium; species Flavobacterium ammoniigenes. The sequence goes on from NZ_AP025184.1 coordinate 1,462,194, forward strand.
AATATAGGTTTCAGCTGCAGCAACCACTCGGTCAGCGTGCATGGTCATTTCGCAACCACCTCCTAATGTCATTCCGTGAGGAGCAACAATTACAGGAGTTGCTGAGTAACGCACGCGCATCATCGTGTCTTGGAACATTTTGATCGCCATATTCAATTCGTCGTATTCTTGTTCGACTGCCATCATGAAAATCATTCCGATATTGGCACCCACAGTGAAATTAGCCGCTTGATTTCCAATGACCAGTCCATTGTATTCTTTTTCAGATAAATCAATAGCTTTATTGATGGCTTGCAGAACATCTCCGCCAATGGTATTCATTTTGGATTGGAATTCTAGGTTTAAAATTCCGTCACCTAAGTGCTGAATAATGGCTCCACTGTTGCTCCATACTTTTTTGCTTTCGCGAATGTTATTTAGAATGATAAAGGCATCTTGACCAGGGATTTTAGTTTGTGATTTTGAAGGTATAGCATAATAATATGTAGCGCCTTCTTTTACAGTGTAAAAACTAGAGTTGCCTGAAGCTATCATTTCGTTAACCCATGCAGCCGGTTCATAGCCTTCGGCTTTCATTAATTCGATTCCATTAGCAACACCAATGGCATCCCAAATTTCGAATGGACCATTTTCCCATCCAAAACCAGCTTTCATGGCATCGTCTATTTTATAAAAATCGTCTGATATTTCAGGAATTCGGTTTGAACAATAAGCAAACATAGCTGCGAAGTTTTTTCTGTAAAACTCACCTGCTTTGTCTTTTCCTTTTACTAACACTTTGAAACGATCAATAGGTTTATCGATGGTTTTTGTTAATTCTAAAGTAGCAAATGAAGCTCTTTTTGAAGCTCTATATTCTAATGTATTTAAATCTAAGGATAAGATTTCTTTTCCTTCTTTTTTATAAAAACCTTGCCCAGTTTTACTACCTAACCAATTATTTTCCATCATTTTGGAAATAAAATCAGGCAATTGGAACAATTCGTGTGCTTCGTCATTAGGGCAGTTTTGATACAATCCGTTGGCTACATGAACCAAAGTATCTAAACCAACTACATCGACAGTTCTGAAAGTAGCCGATTTTGGTCTACCAATTACAGGTCCGGTTAATTTATCTACTTCTTCAATAGTCAATCCCATTTCTTTCACTAAATGGAACAAGCTTTGGATACCAAAAATCCCAATACGGTTTCCAATGAAGGCAGGTGTATCTTTGGCAACAACCGAAGTTTTTCCTAAAAATTTAGAACCATATTCAGTTAAGAAATCCAACACTTCCGGATTGGTTTTTGGTCCAGGAATAATTTCGAATAATTTAAGGTAACGTGCTGGGTTAAAAAAGTGTGTCCCACAAAAATGAGCTTGAAAATCATCTGATCTTCCTTCGCTCATGAATTGGATTGGAATTCCAGAAGTATTTGAAGTAACTAAAGTTCCAGGTTTTCTGAATTTATCGATTTGTTCAAAAACTAATTTTTTGATATCCAAACGTTCTACAACTACTTCAATAATCCAATCGCAAGAAGCAATTTTGGACATATCATCTGTTGTATTTCCGGTTGAGATTCGATTAGCAAATTTGGCATGATAAATAGGAGAGGGTTTTGATTTTAAAGCATTGGCTAAATGGTCATTGACTATTCTATTTCGTACCAATTTGCTCTCTAATGTCAATCCTTTTTTCTCTTCTACCTCAGTCAATGCATTTGGTACGATGTCAAGAAGGAGTACTTCTAATCCAATGTTAGCCAAATGACAGGCAATTCCAGAACCCATTATTCCAGATCCTACAACTGCTACTTTTTTAATGATTCGTTTCATCGTTTATTAAATCTGTTTGATTAAATATATTTTTATCTTGTATTAACTCATTTATTGCATCAGACACTTCCATGAAATGTTTCAGTTTTTCTTGAGAAACATGTTGTTTAATTGTTTCATTAAATTTAAGCACCGTGTTTTTTGAAAGTTCTCGTTTTTCTTTGCCCAAATCGGTCAGGTAAATTAAGACACCACGACCATCAAATGGATTTCTTTTACGGATGATTAATCCTTTCTCTTCCATTGATTTTAGGGTGCGGGTTAGACTCGTTGCTTCCATTCCCATTTTAGGTCCTAAAGTCGTAGAAGGTGTTCCTTTATCTTTGTCAATGCTAAGTAAAACAAATCCTGTTGCCATAGTGGCACCATATTTAGCGGCCTCCTCATTGTACATTCTAGAAACTGCTTGCCAGGTTGCTCGGAGCACATAATCTATAGTTTTATCTTTCATATCATTCGGTCTAACGAATCAAATGTAAGAAATAAATACTATGCACGCATAATAAAAATAATTATTTTTCAAAAAAAAAACTCCCTAATGAATTACATTGGGAGTTTTAAATTTTGAAATCGAATTCTAGTTGTATATTTTATTGAATAAATCCTTGTATTTTTCCATGACTACTTTTCGTTTCAATTTAAGAGTTGGCGTTAAATGTCCTCCTTCAATACTCCATACATCAGGAGTCAATTCAAAACGTTTTATTTTTTCCCAATTTCCAAATTTCTCATTCAATTGATCGACTTCTTCTTGAATTCGTTCAATTACTTTAGTACTAGAAATAATTTCAGCATTGGTAGTTCCAATATTAATTTTATGAATTTTAGCCCATTCTTTTACAAAATCAAAACTAGGCTGAATGAAAGCAGCTGGCATTTTTTGGCCATCGCCAATCACCATAATTTGTTCTATAAAACGAGATTGTTTCATTGTATTTTCAATTAACTGCGGTGCAATGTATTTTCCACCAGAGGTTTTGAACATTTCTTTTTTACGATCTGTAATTTTAAGGAACCCATCGTTATCAAATTCACCGATATCACCGGTGTGGAAAAAATCATCCGTCATTACTTCTGAAGTAAGTTGTTCATCTTTGTAGTACCCCATCATTACATTGGGACCTTTGCAAAGAATTTCACCATCTTCGGCAATTTTGACTGTTAATCCATCAATAACTTTTCCTACTGTTCCTACTCTGAAACCGAAATTTCTCATATCGTTTACTGTAATAACCGGAGAAGTTTCGGTTAAACCATAACCCTCCATTACGGGAATTCCTGCTGCAGCAAAAACACGAGTTAGTCGAGTTTGTAATGCGGCACTACCAGAAACCATTAGGTCTAAATTACCCCCCAAACCTTCTTTCCATTTACTAAAAATTAGTTTTCTAGCCATTTTAAGTTGCAACTCATACCACCAACCATTTGCGCCATAAGGCTCAAAACGCAATCCTAAGTCGATCGCCCAAAAGAAAAGTTTCTTTTTGATACCAGTTAACTGCGTTCCTTTTGCAATAATACTATCATATACTTTTTCAAGTAATCTAGGTACAGCCGACATAACATTTGGTTTTACCTCTTTTATATTGTCACTAATTTTATCGATTGATTCCCCAAAGTAAATGGATACACCATAATATTGGTACAAATACAAAATCACTCGTTCGAAAATATGACAAACAGGAAGAAAACTTAAGGCACGACTTTTTCCTTTTTCAAATGGAATTCTAGGGGCACTATTAATTACGTTGGAAACAATATTGTTATGAGAAAGCATAACGCCTTTAGGTCTTCCAGTGGTTCCAGAAGTATAAATTATTGTTGCTAAATCTGAGGGAAGAACTCCATTTTTACGTTCTTCAACATCCTTTTGATTGGCTTCGTCTTTACCCAATTCCAATAATTCAGTCCAATGTTTACATCCTTCAATGGTATTGAAAGAATAGACTTCTTTTAAGGTTGGAACATTGGATTTAATGGCATTTACTTTTCGTAAAACGTCTTCGTCAGAAACAAAGCAATACGAAGATTCAGAATGATTCAGAATGTATTCATAATCCTCTTCTGAAATAGTAGGGTAAATAGGAACTGTTTGTGCGCCAGTTTGAAGCGCTCCAATATCCATGATGTTCCATTCTGTTCTATTATTAGAAGAAATGATGGCAATTTTATCATTTTTTTGAACTCCTATTTGTACTAAAGCTCTTGAAATAGCATTTGCTTTAGCGATATATTCTTGGGTAGATGTTTTGATCCATTTCCCATCTTGTTTGGTCACTAAAGCATCAGAAATAGTAAAGTTTTCTAGCTGATAGTAGGGGAAGTCAAAAAGTCGTGTAATTGAAATCATTTGGTAAAAATTTGATGCAAATTAATTAATTTAAACTGATTTGCAATATTTATTTATAATTTAAAATTCTTTGTTTGAATTAGCTAATTTTGTCCATTGAATTTTTTAAAACCAATATGAAACGATTTCCAAGATTTGAGGAGTATAAAGTAGTATTCTACAGGATTTTACTAGCGTATGTTTTTTATACTATTGCTCGTTTGTTATTCTTTTTTTACAATCGGAATTTAATTCAAATTGATGGAGTTACAGATATTGTTAGTATGTGTTACCATGGTTTGACCTTTGACACGGCGTCTATCTTGTATTTGAATTTGTTGTTTATTGTGTTTTCAATTCTTCCTTTGCGAATTAATCACAGTAAAAAGTACCAAGGATTCTTATTTTATTTGTACTTCATTCTGAATCTTTTGGGTTATGCTACTAATTATGTTGATTTTATATATTACCGTTTCAATTTTGGAAGATCCACTATTGCAGCCTTAGATTCTTTGAAACATGAAAGTAATAAATCTTTGTTGCTGATAAATTTCTTGTTTCATTATTGGCATGTATTCGTATTGTTTTTTGTAGTTTCTTATGCATGGATTTACCTGTACAAAAAAGTGTCTTTACAAAATGAATCGTCTCATAAAGGGATTACTTATTTTGGTACATCAGTGGTTAGTTTTTTAGTAATTGTTACTTTGATTATTGGAGGTATTCGAGGTGATTTTAAAAAGAGTACCCGACCAATTAATTTAATTGATGCCAGTCGTGATGTGAAAAATGTGTCCCAAGCCGATGTGGTTTTGAATACCCCTTTTGCTTTGATTCGAACATTGTTTAGCAACAATTTTAAGAAAATGCATTTTGTCGATGAAACGACAATAAATACCTTGGTTCAACCCATAAAGCAGTATAAAAACAACCCAAAATCAAAACCCAATGTGGTGATCTTTATTTTGGAAAGTAATGCCAAAGAATATTTTGGGTCGTTTAATAAAAATACAAAAATCCCCAATTACAAAGGATATACGCCTTTTGTAGATTCATTAGCGCAACACAGTTTGATTTTTACCAATGCCTATGCAAATGGATATAAATCGATTCATGCCATGTCATCTGTTTTGGCTGGAATCCCTTCTTTTAAAGACGCGTTTACGTCATCACCTTATCCTAAACAAAAAACGGAATCGTTAGTTTCTACTTTAAAAAGTGAAGGATATGCTACTTCATTTTTCCATGGTGCGCCTAATGGTTCTATGGGATTTTTAGGTTATGCTAACATCTTAGGCTTTGATCATTATTATGGCAAAAATGAATACAATAACGATGACGATTTTGATGGTGTGTGGGGTATTTGGGATGAGCCATTTTTTCAATATTTCAATACTACAATTAGCAAAGAAAAACAGCCGTTTATGGCTACCTTATTTTCAGTTACTTCTCATGAGCCTTATCAAGTTCCTGAAAAATACAAAGGGAAGTTTCCAAAAGGCGATGTTAATATCCATCAATGTATTGGGTATACCGATTTTGCGTTGCAACAGTTTTTCGCTTCAGCCAAGAAGCAACCCTGGTTTAAGAACACCATTTTTGTTTTTGTAGGCGATCATGGAAATACTATTTTTTATGATGAGTACAAGAAAGAAATGAATAAGAATGTGGTCGCGATGATGATCTACAAACCCAATTCCAATTTAAATGGTGAATCAACTACATACGCACAGCAAATTGATTTGTATCCAACTATCTTAGACCTGATTGGTTATGAAAAACCGTTTCGAAGCTGGGGTAGGAGTTTGGTAGGAGATAAGCAAATTCAACCCTTCGTAATTCGTTATTCTTCTAATCTCTACCAATTCATGAGCGGTAATTATAGCTGTACTTTTGATGGAAATAAAGTAATTGGTTTTTATGCCAAAAACGATAAAGATTTAAAGTATAATTTGATTGCCAAAAGGAATCCTGAAATGAATCAAATTGAGTTGAAATGCAAAGCCTATCTGCAAGATTATATGGCAAGGGTGATGGATAAAAAATTAGCAGAGCATTGATAATTGAGATAAAAAAAGCGACCATTTGGTCGCTTTTTTTTATTTGTTTTCAATCCATTTTCTAGCATTGACAAAGGCTTCTTCCCAAGGAGTAACTTCGTCATTTCTATCTTTTGGATAATTAGCCCAGTTCCATTGAAAAATAGAACGTTCAATATGCGGCATCATGACCAAGTGGCGACCTGAAGCATCACACAGCATAGCCGTATTGTAGTCTGAACCATTTGGATTGGCTGGATAACCTTCGTAACCGTATTTGGCAACAATATTATAGTTTTCTTCTCCCATTGGTAAATTGAATTTTCCTTCACCATGCGATACCCAAACTCCTAAAGTGCTACCAGCTAAACTAGAAAGCATAACGGACTTGTTTTCTTGAACTTTCACCGAAGTAAAAATACTTTCGTGTTTATTACTGTTGTTGTGGTGCATTTTTCCGTGTACTTCGTGCTCTGGATTGATTAATTCCAATTCCATCAGCAATTGACAACCGTTACAAATTCCTACAGACAAAGTATCTTCTCTTTTATAGAAATTAGTTAAAGCTGTTTTTGCTTTTTCATTGTATAAAAAGGCCCCGGCCCAACCTTTAGCTGACCCTAAAACATCGGAGTTAGAGAAACCACCAACGGCTCCAATAAACTGAATATCTTCTAAAGTTTCACGACCCGAAATCAAATCGGTCATGTGTACGTCTTTCACATCAAATCCAGCTAAATACATGGCATTGGCCATTTCACGTTCAGAGTTACTTCCTTTCTCACGAATAATAGCGGCTTTTGGACGTGGTTTGCTCGCATCTACAATTGGTTTTTTACCCGTAAAATGAGTTGGAAAACTAAATTGAAGTGCTTGATTTTTATAGTTGTCGAAACGCTCTTTTGCGGTTCCGTTCTTAGCTTGCTTTTGGTCTAACAAATACGAAGTTGTAAACCAAACATCGCGGTATTCTGCAATGTCTAATTTCCAATCGGCTATTTCTAAAGTAGCTGTATTGGTTGCGTTTCCAATTTTGAAAAACTCAATCTGATTGGCGTTTAATTTCGCTTCTACTGCAGCATCCGATTTGGCTTGAAGTACTATTCCAATATTTTCAGCAAAAAGAATCTTAACTAAGTCTTTCTCTGCGAAAGCACTAAAATCCAATTGTGCTCCTAAATTCACATCGGCAAAACAAAGTTCTAAAAGCGTAGTGATTAATCCACCGCTTCCAATATCGTGTCCTGCTGCAATTTGGTTGTCGCTAATTAATTCTTGAACTGTGTTGAATGCTTTTTTGAAGAAAGCCGCATCTTTTATAGTTGAAGTTTCAGAACCAATCGTATTTAATATTTGTGCAAATGAAGAACCACCTAATTGGAATTCATCTTGCGACAAATTGATATAATAAATAGAACCCGCGTCTTTTTGTAATACAGGTTCCACTACTTTTCTAATATCGGTACAATTTCCACCTGCAGAGATGATAACAGTTCCAGGCGCAATTACTTCGTCGTTAGGGTATTTTTGTTTCATCGAAAGCGAATCTTTTCCAGTTGGAATATTGATTCCTAATTCGATGGCAAATTCCGAACAACCTTCCACCGCAGCATACAAACGCGCATCTTCTCCTTCGTTTTTACAGGCCCACATCCAGTTGGCTGACAATGAAATTCCTTTTAATCCGTCTTTGATTGGTGCCCAAACAATATTGGATAAAGACTCTGCAATCGCGTTTCTACTTCCAGCAACGGGATCAATTAAAGCAGCAATGGGAGCATGTCCAATTGAAGTGGCAATTCCTTCTTTTCCATTATAATCCAAAGCCATGACACCGCAATTGTTCAAAGGCAATTGTAAGGGTCCAACACATTGTTGTTTGGCTACTTTTCCACCTACACAACGATCGACTTTATTCGTCAACCAGTCTTTACTAGCTACTGCTTCTAATTGCAATACTTCTTTTAAATAGGAAGTAAATTGCGTCGTATCGTATTGAACGTTTTTATAGTTATACGTAACCGTTTTGTCTGTCATGATGGTTTTTGGCGAACTTCCAAAGAAATCTTCCAAAGCATAATCCATAGGTTTTAATCCTGTAGATTTAGATTCGAAAGTAAAACGATGGTCGTTAGTCACATCTCCCACTTGGTACATTGGCGAACGCTCTCTATCGGCAATGCGTTGTAAGGTGTCAATGTCTTTTTTTCCAATAACTAATCCCATTCTCTCTTGGGATTCGTTACCAATAATTTCTTTTGCAGAAAGTGTTGGGTCTCCTACAGGTAATTGGTCCAAATCAATTAAACCTCCAGTTTCTTCTACTAATTCTGAAAGACAGTTCAAGTGTCCACCCGCACCGTGATCGTGAATCGAAACGATAGGGTTGGAGTCGCTTTCGACCAAACCACGAATGGCATTGGCAGCACGTTTTTGCATTTCTGGATTCGAACGTTGGATGGCGTTCAATTCAATTCCTGAACCAAAAGCGCCAGTATCTGCAGAGGAAACCGCAGCACCGCCCATTCCAATTCTATAATTTTCACCTCCAAGAATAACAATTTTATCACCTTCCTGTGGTTTGTGTTTGATCGCTTGATCTAATTTTCCATAACCAATTCCGCCCGCTTGCATGATCACTTTATCGTACCCAATTTTGCGGTTGTTTTCTTCGTGTTCAAAGGTTAAAACGGAACCAGTAATCAGCGGTTGTCCAAATTTATTTCCAAAATCAGAAGCTCCATTCGAGGCTTTGATTAAAATATCCATGGGAGTTTGGTACAACCATTTTCTTTCGGCAACCCCATTTTCCCAATTTCTATTGTTTTCCAATCGAGAATACGAAGTCATATATACCGCTGTTCCTGCCAAGGGCAACGAACCTTGACCACCGGCCAAACGGTCACGAATTTCTCCTCCCGAACCAGTAGCAGCTCCGTTGAATGGCTCTACAGTTGTTGGGAAATTATGTGTTTCGGCCTTTAATGAAAGTACCGAATCAAATTCTTTTTCTTCGTAAAAATCGGGTTTGTCAGCACTTTTTGGAGCAAACTGTGTTACTCTTGGTCCTTTTACAAACGCCACATTGTCTTTATAAGCGGATACAATATCGTTTGGATTTTCTTGAGATGTCTTCTTGATTAATTTGAATAAAGACGTTTCTTTTTCTTGACCATCAATCACGAAAGTACCATTGAAAATTTTATGACGACAGTGTTCTGAATTGGCTTGCGAAAAGGCAAAAATTTCAGAATCTGTTAATTTTCGGCCTAATTTGGCAGCTAAATTATCCAAGTATTCAACTTCTTCTGGGCTTAACGCCAAACCTTCTACTTTGTTATAAGCATCAATATTTTCAATTTCCAAAATTGGTTCTGGAGTAACATTGATGGTAAAAATATCTTGGTGTAATTCGGTGTATTTTTGCGAAAGCATCGGATCGAAATCGGTAAAATCTTCAGATGCTGGATAAAATTCTTCAATTCGAATGATTCCTGAAATCCCCATGTTTTGAGTAATCTCAACGGCATTGGTACTCCAAGGCGTAATCATAGTGGCGCGGGGACCAACAAAAAAATCCGCTAGTACGGATTTCTCAATTTTATGCGCGTCGGCAAAAAGCCAGTTTAGTTTTGAAATGTCTTCAGCCGAAATTTCGTTTTGCGTTTGAACGGCAAAAACAGTTTTACTTTGGTTTTCAAAGAAATGAATCATTGTATTGAGTTTGTTGTATTGCGATGCAAATTTAGTTTAAATAAATAGTTCGAGCAAGAATCAAAAGCAAAGACTTATGAAAAATTAGTTAACAAATGGTTTGCTTTGGTAGGCACCCAAATCTGGTGGTAAAGTTCGGGTTGTTCCTAAAATATCAAACGGAATGAGATAGCTAGCATTTCCTTTTGCGAAAGCTGCGGATGTCGCATCAATATTGAGTTTGTTTTTAGTACTACTTTGAAATTTTGGATCCTGATTCAAGAGTATGTTATTATAATGCGTGGGATCATTAGTAAACTGATATAATGGATTTGTTGCCGCGAATTTCGAATCCAATTTAATTAAACAATTATTGAATTGGTATTCAAATGCAGCTCCCGTTTTTTTGTTTAGTTCCAATTCGTTAGTGTACGAGCCGTAAATAATGCAATTGTTGAAAGTAGCTTTACTTAATGCATTTGTTTCTGGAACAGCCCCTAATTTGAAATTACTTAGGGCAACTGCCATTTGATTGGGAGAATTCCAATTGTTATTAAAAGTACAATGGGTAAAGGTGTAATTCCCACCGTAAGTACAAGCTAAAGCGGCTTCTCCGGCATTGTTAACTAACAGATTTTCCGCAACTATTTTTCCGTTTTGAGCTAAAATTCCATAGTGAGCCGAATTGTAGATTTGAGTGTTTTTGATGTTAATTGAGGTTCCATTGTTATTTTGGATCAACAAACCAATAGATGCATTTTTAATCGTTAAATGATCAATATTTACATTGGTTGACTCGCCAAGCCAAACGGTTTCCCATTGCCCGGGCACATTGGCGTAGTCAGCTTGAAGTCGGTCGCCTAGGAAAACAATTTCGTTTTCCAATTGGCTAGTTGATGAACTTCGTCCATTGATTTGCAGAGAAGCATTATTACCTACAACCAATCCCGAATTGGCGTGAAAATAAACTCTGGCTCCTGCATCAAAAACGGCGGTTTTTCCCAGAGGTACAGCAGCGTAACCATAAATCACATAAGCCTTTTGGTTGGTAAAATGCAATTCGTTATCGTCCAAATAAAAACCTTCTACTATTTTGTTTCCAAGGGGAATTGTTTCTTTTCCTCCGTTGGATAATCGTTTTGGAAAAAGAAAAACAGCCTCTTTGACTAAAGTTACTAGTTCCACTTTTTGAAGGTTGGCTCCGCTGCCAAATTGAATTTGGTCGGTGTACAGAAAATCGGTTGGATTGGCATCAGCCGCATTGGCAGTAGTTTCGATAAATATATAGAGACTGTCTTTGGCCAAAAGTGTCACGTCTTGGAATAGTTTGCCTTGATTACCCGACATACCGTCTACCGTCATTCGGTATTTCGAACTCAATCCTTTGCCTAATTGAATCGAAGGAATGGAAATGTCTTGGTTACTTTTGTTGTATACTTTGAGTTGGAAAGTGCTGGAACCGATAGTGCTAAAAACAGTATCAAAAAAAATGGTGTCTTGTGAAAAAACTAGATCTCCTTTGCTGGCAACAGTCTCAAAATCGGAACGGCAGGCGCAAACCGTGAATAGGATTCCGAGAATAAATAACAATCGATTCAGTTGCATGAAGTAAGTTTTTGGTAAAAATAACGAATAATTAGAAAATTATTGTGGAAAGAATTGGATTCTTGGCCTCAAACCCAACATCTTTAGCTCATTTTATTTTAGGACTTATTATTTATATCCTATTTTTACATCTTCAAAAACTAGAGTATGACATTCGACAAACAAAAGATACTAGACTATTGCAATAGTTTTGCAAACACCACTTTAATGGGCACTTTGAATATTGACTATGTAGATGCTGGGGAAGATTTCTTGGTAGCTACTATGCCTGTGAATCCTTCGGTACATCAACCTATGGGATTGTTGCACGGAGGAGCCACTGTAGCTTTGGCTGAAAGTGTAGGAAGCGCGGCATCAATGTTGTTTGTTAATTCTGATTTATTCGAAGTGCGTGGCATCGAGATTGCGGCCAATCATTTAAAATCGAAACGCAACGGAATCGTTACGGCTACCGCCAAAATTGTTCATAAAGGCAAAAGTATTCACCTTTGGGAAATTCGAATTGTGGATGAAAATGGAAGTTTAGTTTCCCTTTGTAAATTGACCAATATGGTATTACCAAAACGAAAAATCGAATAAATAGAAACATTCCCATGATTTCATTAGTCGATAAGATCGTTCTTCAGCACCAACAAAATTTACCTTTTGTGGTGTATTCCAAACCGAATTCGGATACTGTTTTGGGTTTGTTTCAGCAAAATGATACCTTGTATGAAGTAAACGATTTTTCTGAGAAAGGTTTTGTTTTTGCTTCGTTTGATGGAATTCAAAACTATTTCATTCCTGAAAAGGAATCGGAACAATGGAGTGAAGATTGGTTATCCAACCCGGAAGCATTTTCGAATAAGGAGATGGTTGCTGATAATGATTTAGTTGCACAAACTAATTTTCAGGATTTGGTAGGTAAGGGGATTCAAGCTATACAAAATAAAGAGTTCCAAAAAGTAGTAGTCGCACGAAAGGAAAGTGTTACTCTCGAACATTTCGATTTGGGTACTACTTTTAAAAAATTAGTAGCCCAATACCGTTTGGCTTTTGTGTATTGTTTCTATCATCCAAAAATCGGTACTTGGCTAGGCGCCAGTCCAGAGCAATTGCTAAAAGCAACTGCCAATTCGTTTGAAACAATGGCTTTGGCAGGAACGCAAAAAGATACAGGTGAAGCAACGGTGAGTTGGCCACAAAAAGAACAAGAAGAACAACAATTTGTAACTGACTATATAGTTTCCAAATTAAAGGACTCGGGTGCCCAAATTCAAGTTTCCGATGCTTACAGCGTCAAAGCGGGTAGTCTATGGCACATTAAAACGGATATTTCGGGTGACTTTGGGCCTGCCTTAGATTTGCAAAAAGCGATTCAGTTATTGCATCCTACTCCGGCGGTTTGTGGCGTGCCTAAATCGGTTTCAAAAGCTTTTATTGTAGCCAATGAAAATTACAATCGTAGTTTTTACACTGGTTTTTTAGGCGAATTGAATCGGGATTTTGTATCGGATTTGTTTGTAAATTTGCGCTGTATGCAAATTGAAAACAATCAAGCACATTTGTATATGGGTTGTGGAATTACCAAAGATAGCGATCCAGAAAAAGAATGGAAGGAAAGTGTGAATAAGTCCATGACGATGAAACGAATACTATAGAATTACAAAAAACAATATCAAGATGAAATTAGATATACTGGCTTTTGGCGCACATCCGGACGATGTTGAATTGGGTTGCGCAGGGACAATTTTAAAAGAAATTGCATTAGGCAAAAAAGTCGGAATTATTGATTTGACTCGTGGCGAATTAGGTACGCGTGGTTCGGCTGATTTGCGTGATCAAGAAGCCGATGCTTCTGCTCAAATCTTGGGTGTTTCAGTACGTGAGAACCTTCGTTTTAGAGATGGTTTTTTTGCCAATGACGAAGCGCACCAATTGGAAGTAATAAAAATGATTCGCAAATACCAACCTGAAATAGTTTTGTGTAATGCTATAGACGACCGTCATATTGATCATGCTAAAGGCAGTCAATTAGTTTCAGATGCCTGTTTTTTATCAGGTTTGATGAAAATAGCAACGCAATTGGACGGACAAGCGCAACAAGCTTGGCGCCCAAAACTAGTCTATCATTACATTCAATGGAAAGATATTAAACCCGATTTTGTTGTTGATATAACCGGTTTCACCGATAAAAAAACCGCTTCCATTTTAGCTTATAAATCTCAATTTTACGATCCAAATTCAAAGGAACCGGAATCACCAATAACCAGTAAAAACTTTTTAGAAAGTTTGAATTATCGTTCAAGAGATTTAGGACGATTGGTAGGAGTAGAGCATGCTGAAGGTTTTACTGTCGAAAGGTATTTGGCTGTCAATAGCTTAGGAGATTTGATTTAAAATTGCTTTATTTTTTTTTAAAATTTCTTTGCGAAAGCGAACATTTGTGCTATATTTGCACCCGTTATACAAATGGTGGTTGTAGCTCAGCTGGTTAGAGCATCGGTTTGTGGTGCCGAGGGTCGCCGGTTCGAACCCGGTCATCCACCCAAAAGGCAAAAGCCTCGAAGCAATTCGGGGCTTTTTTTGTACTTATAATCGAAAAATATTTGTTAGGTTTATCTTGATTAATTTTACCGACATGAATCCAATAATTACTCCCAATCAATTAATTGAAGCAGTACAGACCAATACAATCGTATTGGTTGACGCTACTAATAGTCCGACTGCTTTTCAGAATTACCAACAATCCCATTTAGAAGGGGCTTTGTTTGTAGATGTCAATACGCAATTGGCGGATATCAAAGAAGATGTTGCTGTAGGCGGACGTCATCCTTTACCATCTCCGGTAGAGTTTTCCAAAACAATGTCCGATTTAGGAATAATAACCGAAACTTGGGTAGTAGTGTATGACGATAAAAATGGCGCCAATGCAGCTGCGCGATTTTGGTGGATGTTGCGTTCCGTAGGACACGAAAATGTACAAGTGTTGAGTGGTGGCATACAAGCTGCAATTCAAGCGGGTTTTCCAGTTAGTTCTGCTGTCGAAATCCCGAACAAAGCTCCATTATATCCTATTCAAAATTGGCAATGGCCAACGATTGATTTAGAAGGAATGGATGTAATGATTCAACAAGATGCTTTTGTAGTAATTGATGTTCGCGAATCGCATCGCTTTAAAGGCGAAGCAGAACCAATTGATTTGGTTGCGGGACATATTCCAGGAGCGACCAATATTCCTTTTATGGCTAATTTAGACGACCATGGTTTTTTCTTGTCGTCAGAAGAGTTAAAAACCAAATACCAAAATACTCTCGGGTCAATTCCTGTCGAGAATAGAGTAGTACATTGTGGATCAGGAGTAACTGCTTGTCACACAATTTTAGCATTAGCGATAGCCGAATTACCATTACCCAAATTGTATGTGGGTTCTTGGAGCGAATGGTCTAGGAATTACAGAGAGATTGCAACAGATATATAAAAAAAAGCGCTTTGAGTTATCAAAGCGCTTTTCTTTTACTAAATACTTAAAATTATTTTTTAATCACATCCACAACAATTCGGTCTTTTCGGTTGGCTAATTCCCAAGCTATAACGAAAGCTAGTTGTGTTCTTTTTTCTAAAGCATCGTATTCGATTTTGTTAGGTTCGTCTGACTTTTTATGGTAATCAGCATGAACGCCATTAAAGAAAAATACAGATGGAATTCCAAATTTTGCAAAGTTGTAGTGATCAGAACGTTCGTAAAAATGATTAGGATCTTTAGGGTCGTTAAAACGGTAATCCAAATCAAGACCTACATATTTCTGATTCATTGTGGCGCTAATATGATCTAATTCAGAGGACAAACGATTGGCTCCAATAATGTATACGTAATTGTTGGTGTCGGCATGTAACGCATCGCGACGTCCAATCATATCGATATTCACATCGGCAACTGTATTGGCTAATGGAAACAATGGATTTTCAGAATAATAACGAGAGCCTAATAAACCATGCTCTTCACCAGTAACGTGTAAAAACAGAATAGAGCGCTTAGGCCCGTGTCCAGCTTTTTTTGCTGTTTGGAACGCTTGTGCAATTTCTAATAATGCCGAAGTTCCTGACCCATCGTCATCCGCACCATTAAATGCGTCACCATTTTCTATACCCACATGATCGTAATGCGCCGAGATGACAATTACTTCCTCTGGTTTTTCTGAACCTTCAATGAAAGCCCAAATATTTTCTGAATCTGGTAAATTATTATTGCGTTTTTTGTTCAAAAAAGAAGCGGGAACTACTTGGTAAAAATCAGATGCTCCTTTTGGGAATGATACTTGATTTTGTTGGTATTGACTAATTAAATATTTTCCTGCTTTTTTCTGGCCAGTCGAACCTGTTTCACGTCCTTCCATAGAATCGGCAGCAATGATATAAAGGTGTTTTTTTAAATCGTCTGCTGAAATCGTTTTCATGTATTGGGTTGGGTCAACGTTTTTAGTCGCAACCAAGGCCCCATTTTTACAAGAAGATCCTAAAGCGATTAAGGAAAGAAAAAGAATTTTTTTCATTGTAATTTAAAATTGGTTAGTTAATTATTTAAGTAATACTTCGTTTAAGAACAATTTCATATGCTCAAAAGAGCGAGTTGCTGCTTTTTCATTGTAAGCTGCTCCTTTTGAATTGTCGTTTCCGGCATCGATATCTGTAAATGAATGCACTGCATTGGCATAATACACCATTTCCCAATCGGCTTTAGTATCGCGCATTTCTTGTTGGAAACCAGCAATTTCATCTTTAGAAACAAAAGGATCATCGGCACCATGACAGGCCAATACTTTGGTAGTGATCGGATTGATAGGGAGTGTAGTATCTCTACCCAAACCTCCATGAAAAGAAACCACTCCTTTTACTTTCAAATTTTTTCTAGCTGCTTCCAATGCGCCTGTTCCGCCAAAGCAAAAACCAATTACCGCAATATTATCAGGATTGGCACCCGATTGGATCAATTGCGCTAAAGCCAATTCGATTCTTTTTTGATATAAGAGTGTATTTTTTTTATAAAATCCAGACATTTTACCTGCATCAGCGGTAGTTTGTGGATAATTTCCTTCTCCATAAATATCCGCTACAAAAGCATAGTAGCCCAATTTTGATAGTTTTTCAGCAGTAGCTTTGGCATGGGCATCGATTCCTTTCCAAGCTGGGAGTACCAAAATTCCTGGTTTTTGAGCAGTTGCTTTATTGGGTTTGATGGCTAAACCATTTAAAATTTGCGCTTCATCTTTGTACTGAACTGCTTGTAATTGTGCGAATACACCAGTCGTGAAAAGGAGTGCGCCTAATAGAAGGTATTGGAAGATTTTCATTGTTTTTATGTTTTCAACAAATATCGAATTAATATTTGAAATGATTGCTATTCTCCTGGATGGTATTTTCGTTCCGTATTTTTTTCAACATCTTCTTTATAAAAAAGTACCTCTTTGAATTGTGCTTTTTGATACATTTCAGCTTGGTCATTAAAATGTTTTGATTTTGGATTACCACTATTTCCTCCAGCAAGGAGTGATTTTGCTTTTACCTTATCACCAAACTCCACTGCGCAAACAAAACTGTTACCACTGTAACCGTAGCGTTTTTTAGTGTCTTTTTGATATGCACTTTTAAAAGCAGGCAAAGCACCCCACAATACCGATGTATAGCTAATTGGTAGACTTGGAGCAGCATCATCAAAACGATTATCTATTTCGCCAGAGAGTCTTTGAAAGCGATTGATTTCGCCCCATGGCATTTTCCAGGTTCCAAATTGGGTCGTTAATTCAGTAATCACTTCTTGTAATTGTGGAAGGACTTGTTCTGCTGTAAGATGCTGTATGAAATTACGACTGTTTTCTACCTGATCTAATTCGCCTTGATCGATATAGGTTTTTCGTAAAAGCGGGTCTATTTTGAACCCCCATTCATTTGCCAAAGTTAAAGCAATCGAATTTTCAGAACTTGTAAAATCCCATGCAGCTAAAACTTGTATAGCTTCTGAAAGGCTACTGTATTTCGTTTCTCCATTTTGTCTGCTTTTTTCAAATTGTTTGACCGTGGCAGGAATTAGCTCTTCAAAGAAAGGAAGTTGGTTGTTGTATCCGTCAGCAATGATTTTGTCTAAAGTATATTGACCTCCTTTTTGTAAAGTTCTAACCGCATTAATTCCTCTAAAGGTTTCTCCATCAGGTGCCATATATGGTGGGTAATTTTCTTCTTTTGGGCTCTCGTTTCCAGATACTGAAAAGGGAGTAGAGTTACAGTTTTGCAACCAGCCATTTTTTGGATTAAAGAGATGCACTGTTTCTTCTACAGGATGCAAGCCTTTCCATTCAGTTGCAGCAATACTGCCGTCTACTGGTTGTGCCCAATTGAGTTGTGGATCTCTTATGGGAACAAAATTGCCATGCCAATAAGCTATATTTCCTTTATTGTCAGCATAAACTGTATTGTTAGAAGTATTTGCTTTCCAATCCATGGCTCTTTGATACTCAGCAAAATTTTTCGATTTGGTACGTTCCCAACTTTGAATCAAACTATTCATCGAACGGTTATTGGATTTTAAACTAATCCATTTACATTCTCTTTGCGCCATAACGGGACCGTGATGCGTAAAATAAGTAGTGAAAATTTTAGGAACCAACTTTCCGTTCTCTAGATATTTTATAGTTATTTCTTTCTCTTTGACAGGAAGAAGTTTGTTTTCATATTCGTAAAATAAACCGTCTTTCTGACGAACAATTTTTTCGATATAGGTGTCGGCAACATCGACATTGCTAGAGGTGTGCATCCAGCCACAATTTTCGTTAAATCCTTGGTAAACAAAGAATTGCCCCCAAGTTACTGCGCCGTAAGCTTGTAAACCTTCTTCGCTACTAATTTGAATCTCGGGTCTGAAATAAAAAGTAGTATGCGGATTGATATACAAAATCGCATTTCCCGAAGCCGTTTTATTAGGTGCAATAGCAAAACCATTCGAACCGGTTTGCATGTCTTTTTCTTTGGCTACAAAAGCTATTTTATCGTCTGAATTGCCATAGAAATCTTTTAATTCTGTTGTGGTTAGATCGGCAGTACTAATGGCGCCAATACTTCCATCTGTCCACAGTAAAGGAAACCAAGGTTCAAAATGGGTTAAAAGTAGGGGTTTAACTTTTGGGTTTTTGTACAAATAATAATTGATTCCATCGGCATAGCTGTTGAGTAATTTTTTTAGCCAAGGTGCCGCTTTTTGATAATCAGATTTTGCTTCAGTGGCATCAATTAATAAGCGTGTTTCTAAATCATTATATAAAGTAGCCGAACCTTTAATTTCAGAAAGGCGTCCTAATTTTTCAATATAATTCATTTCAACGCGTTGGAAATCGTCTTCACATTGGGCATATAGCATTCCGAAAACAGCATCCGCATCTGTTTTACCATAGACATGAGCAATTCCCCATTGATCTCTAATTATAGTTACTCGTTTGGCTAGTTGTGTTAATCGAATACTTTCGGTGCGACTGACTTGTGCCAATCCTAAAAAGTTAGTTCCTATTAGAAGAACCAATACAATGGTATTATTTATACTTCTCATTAGTTTTGGATACTAAATTGTTGTCCTGCTACATACATTCTCATTTGCATGCTTTCTAAAGAAATCAATTTCTTTGACGGGTATTTTTGAATTCCGATTGGTTTTTTCATGACAACCACTTCACTTTCTCCGACTACTTTGACATTATTTCCATCTACAATAATGGCGGTGCTCTCATCAATTCCAATTCCAGTCAAATTCGGAAACTCTACCATGGCAGAAATCAAGCGGTTGAAACGGCTTCTTACCAAAAAATGCTGGTCAATTATAGCATTGGTAACCAATCCTAAACCTGGAGTGGTTTCTAAGTTATCGTAACGGATAGATTCAAATGTCCCTGAATATTCTTTTTCCAATTTCTGATTACCTGTAATCATATTTTCAGACATTACAGCCGCTCCAGCACTAGTTCCGGCAATAATGCTTCCGTTTTGAAATGCTTTATGTATGGATGAATAAACAGGTGTATTGATCACCACATTCATAAAACGTGTTTGGTCACCGCCACTTATAAAAATAAGTTTTGCTTTTTGTAAGGAGTCGTTGAGCTTTGGATTTTGAACGGTGTTTTTGTCAAAATTTAACATAACTATTTTATTTGGCACTAATTTTTGGAACTGATCTTTAAAATAAATATAAGCGCTATCGGGCTCTTCGCTCGACATTGGCAGTACTACGACATAGTCTGTTTTTTTAAATTGAGCAAGATCAACTACATGCTGCATTAATTGGTCAGAGCGGTTTCCACCGCCAATGATGAATAATTTTCCTTTTGGTTTTTGGGCATTCGTCAATGAAAAACAAAAAATAAGAATTAAACTAAATACAATTTGAATTGTTTTTTCTATTTGATTTTGATATGTAGGTTTCATTTTGGTGAGGATTAAAGTGAAATATTTCTTTTGAAAGCACATCCTAATTCTATGATTGAATCGGTTTTCGCAATTCCGGGGATGGAATCAATTTGTTCGTAGAGAATTTTACGCATGTGTTCGTGATTTTTAGCAATCATTTTGATATACAAAGTGTAAGAACCAGTAATGTAATAACATTCGGTAATTTCCGGAATCTTTTTAAGTGCTTCGATAACTCGATCTGAATCGTGGTCTTTGTTTAAAGTAATACCAGTAAAAGCCCCCCAGTCGTAGCCCACTTTTTTTTCGTTGATTATGGGGCGAATACCTGCTAAAATTCCTTGTTCGGTTAATTTGTTAATCCGTTGGTGCACCATTGTATTGGATATCTTCAAATTAGTGGCAATGGTGGAGTAGGCAATGCGACCATCTTTTTCCAATTCTTTGATGATTTGGATATCGAATTCATCTAATTTTTCCATTGATAGGCATATTAAAAGTTAAATTTACTTTTTTGTGGCCAATAAAAGTAAGTTATTTTTCATTTTGAATTTATGTTTTTATAATAAATTTAAATAAATTAACTTTTTAAAGTTTAATTAATTAAATAATTGACTTTTATTAAAATTAATTAAGTCAAAAAGTATTTTTAAGTGTTAATTATATATTGAATTGACTAAATTTGTTTTGTAATTTTTCAAAATAAATAAACTACTTATGAGTCACGATACTACTACATTATCTGCTACATCAGAAGCATTGATTGCCAAAGAAAATCAATACGGAGCACATAATTACCATCCGCTTCCAGTGGTTTTGGAAAAAGGAGAAGGTGTCTATGTTTGGGATGTAGATGGAAAACAATACTTTGATTTTTTATCGGCCTATTCAGCAGTCAACCAAGGCCATTGTCATCCAAAGATTGTTGGTGCAATGGTGAAACAAGCACAAAAATTAACATTGACTTCTAGGGCATTTTTTAATGACCAACTAGGTCCTTATGAAGAATATGTAACGAAGTATTTTGGTTTCGATAAAGTATTACCAATGAATACGGGTGCTGAGGCAGTAGAAACAGCCTTAAAATTGTGTAGAAAATGGGCTTATGAAGTAAAAGGAATTCCTGAAAATGAAGCGCAAATCATCGTTTGTGAGAACAATTTCCACGGAAGAACGACTACCATAATTTCGTTTTCAAATGACGAATCGGCACGCAAGAATTTTGGACCATTTACCAATGGATTTATTAAAATACCTTATGATGATGTTGATGCTTTGGCGAAAGCCTTGGCTTCCTCGAAAAATATTGCCGGTTTCTTGGTAGAACCAATTCAGGGTGAGGCAGGAGTATATGTACCAACTGAGGGCTATTTGGCGCAAGCCAAAGCATTGTGCGAAGCCAATAATGTGTTGTTTATTGCTGATGAGGTACAAACGGGAATTGCTCGCACAGGAAGATTATTAGCGACTTGTGGCAACTGCGAATGTAAAAAAGGATGCGAAAACAAACCGGAAGTTAAACCGGATATTTTGATTTTAGGTAAAGCACTTTCGGGAGGTGTTTTTCCAGTTTCGGCAGTATTGGCCAATAATGCCATTATGAATGTGATTCAGCCAGGACAACACGGTTCTACTTTTGGTGGAAATCCAATTGCAGCAGCCGTTGCAATTGCAGCTTTGGACGTAATCAAAGAGGAAAATCTGGCTCAAAATGCTGCTTATTTAGGGGAAGTTTTCCGTCATGGATTGAAAGAAATTCAATCTCGAAATCCCTTGATTCAATTGGTTAGAGGAAAAGGATTGCTAAATGCGATTGTGATTGACAGTGAAGAAGATTCAGATTTGGCTTGGGAAATTTGCTTAAAATTCAGAGACAATGGTTTGTTAGCCAAACCAACTCACGGTAATAAAATTAGATTGGCACCACCCTTAGTAATCACCGAAAGTCAAATTCATGAATGTCTCGGAATTATTGAACGTTCCTTGAATGAGTTTAGATAAAATAACAAACCCCAAAAGCGATTTCGTTTTTGGGGTTTCTTATTTTCAATAGTTTTGCTTATTGGATGACCTGAATGTTTCTCTCAAATTTATTGTGGATTACTATAATTAAAAGGCCAAATACCACAGCGGTAATTACCAATATATTATTCATTACACCTTCGACAGTAAATGAAAGTCGAATCAAAATGGTTGAAATGATGAATCCTGAATTCCGAATCACTTTGTGGAATTGGTCAGTGTAAAAAAACGATACGAGTAATAAAATTACATCTACTATTATCAGTAAAGAGAAAAATTGCTCGAAGAATATATTATTGATGTTTTTAAATACTTCGGCCGATTTTTCAAATGTAATTGCTATTTCGACCAACCAACTTACAAAAGAATATATAGCCAAAATAAATACAACTGGAACTAAAAGAGATGCTACATTTTTTTTAATTGCGGTATATTTTAATCTTCCTTTTTCAGTTTTTTCATCGGTTATATCAACATGATATTTTTTTTTGCTCTGGGAATAAAAGATATAAATCAAATAGAAAAGCAATAAAGAGCTAAGTAAATCATAAGTGAATTGCAAATCATATTTTATGGTAAACCAATCGGATGATATTTTTAAATTAGAAAGATCTTTAAAGAGACGTCGCATTATTATCAATAATATGATTTCATATTGCTTGTTTACATAACTAGTAACTGATCGGGGTAAATAGTATATTAATAAATACACTTCGTACACAATAAGGAAAGAGAAAGGAGTATATATAGCCGCTATTGGGCTTTTTAATAGATCTGAAGTGGCATCAATTGAAAGTATAGAAAAATTGATTAAGAAAATTAACCCTAGATGAATTACAAAACTAATAATCGCAATTTGCAAAAAAAAGCGTTCTACTTTAAGTTGTGTATTAGCTGTAAGTAATTGATGTAAATACGAATTAAATATAGATCTAAACATTACGGTTAGTTGTTAATTTCTAGCCAAAGTACTATAAATAATTGATTATAAATAATTTAACCTATTTTTCTGCTTGCCAATTAGAAAAAATATACAACTTTTTTTACTGTTGAATTAATAATCCGAATAGTCAGTTGGATATAAAAATAGAATATCCATGTGCGAAATGGTGTTTTTGTATTTTTCCATTTTAAGTAAGGCTTTCCATTCCGGCGAATCGACAAAAGCTTTCCAATGTGCATCTCTACTTTCTTGGTTGGCAAAGGTGGTTAAGTACATCAAGTTGGGCATTTTTCCACCTGAAACCACTTCGCCATAAAAGACCGGATTGAACTCCAAACGATCAAATATTTTACTTTCTTCTCCACCAATGAACATATCCACTTTGGTGTTATAAATCGCTTCGGTTGCCGATTCATAACTACGCAATTCATACACACGTCCAGAACGCGGGCTGTCTAATTTGGGTAAGGTTAACATAGGATGATTGGAAAAAGCAGTCAAAAGAACCGATTCAATTCGTTCATAGGGTGCTTGATTGTATTTGGCATTGATGTAATCAGTACCAGCTTTAAGATAGACTGGATCTTTGGCTAACTTTTGATCCAATTGTAGAAATTTTTTAGCATTTTTAAACGGGATTACAACAATCAATTTAGTAATGGAATCTGCTGAAAATGTTTTGGGTTTTAAAACCCCAACCGATTTAATTCCTAATTTTTTTAATGCAGGCAAATAGGCGTCTTTTAAATAGTTTTCTGTGACAGTTAATTGCGCTTCTGATTTAAGATTGTAGGTTTTAATTTGGTACAATTCTTTATTTTGTGCTGTGCTAGTAGCGTAGATGGCAATTAGGGCAAAACAATAAAGTAAGGTTTTTATGGTTTTCATAGTGAGTTTTATTTTGTACTAAAGTAAGGTTTGTTTTAGAATAACCGTATGTATTGCAAGATTTATTCTTGTTCCAATGGGTTTAATAGTAAGTTGCCTTTTTCAAAATTGTCTCCAGAAAGAATAAAATAAAGATGTTTTGTTGAAAATATGCGCAACGATTTTTTGAATAATTTTACCTTTTACTTTAAAGTTTTGTACTATTATTTTCAGGTAAAGCATGAAATAAATACATTTAAAAATGTCATCTTGTCAGCCATTTATACGTCAATAACCTTAAAAACTGACAATTTAATTGCTGTCAGTGCCTTGGCACAAAGATTGACTTGTCGACAGCGAGTGATTAAAATGAATATCAAATTAAATTAAATATAATCAAAATGGGTAAAATCATCGGAATTGATTTAGGTACAACCAACTCTTGTGTTTCTGTAATGGAAGGTAACGAGGCAGTGGTAATCCCTAATGCGGAAGGAAAAAGAACAACTCCTTCTATTATCGCTTTTGTTGAAGGCGGAGAAATTAAAGTAGGAGATCCTGCAAAAAGACAAGCGGTAACAAATCCTACCAAAACTATTGCTTCTATCAAACGTTTTATGGGACAATCTTTTTCTGAAACTACTTCAGAAGCAAAAAGAGTTCCGTATTCAATTGTAAAAGGAGACAACAACACACCACGTGTGGATATTGACGGTCGTTTATACACTGCTCAAGAATTGTCAGCAATGACACTTCAAAAAATGAAGAAAACAGCTGAAGACTATTTAGGTCAAACAGTTACTGAAGCAGTTATCACTGTTCCAGCTTACTTTAATGATGCACAACGTCAAGCTACAAAAGAAGCAGGTGAAATTGCTGGTTTGAAAGTTATGCGTATTATCAACGAACCAACTGCTGCAGCTTTAGCTTACGGTTTGGATAAAAAAGGACAAGATCAAAAAATTGCAGTATACGATTTAGGTGGAGGTACTTTTGACATTTCTATCTTGGAATTAGGAGACGGTGTTTTTGAAGTATTGTCTACTAATGGAGATACTCACTTAGGTGGAGATGACTTTGACCAAACAATCATTGACTGGTTGGCAGATGAATTCAAAGCAGAAGAAGGTATTGACTTGCGTTTAGACCCAATGTCATTACAACGTATCAAAGAAGCAGCAGAGAAAGCTAAAATTGAGTTGTCATCTTCAGCTGAAACTGAAATCAACTTACCATACGTTACAGCTACAGCTTCAGGACCAAAACACTTAGTTAAAAAATTAACTAGAGCTCAATTCGAAAAATTATCTGATACTTTGGTAAAACGTTCTATGGAGCCAGTTGCTAAAGCATTAAAAGATGCAGGTTTATCTACTTCTGATATTGACGAAGTAATCTTAGTAGGAGGTTCTACTCGTATGCCAAGAATTGCTGACGAAGTAGAAAAATTCTTCGGTAAAAAAGCGTCTAAAGGGGTAAACCCAGATGAGGTAGTTGCTATTGGAGCTGCTATTCAAGGTGGAGTTTTATCTGGAGATGTAAAAGATGTATTGTTACTTGACGTAACACCTCTTTCTTTAGGTATCGAAACTATGGGTGGTGTAATGACTACATTAATTGAGTCAAACACAACGATTCCAACTAAAAAATCACAAGTATTCTCTACTGCTGCTGATTCTCAACCATCGGTTGAAATCCATGTATTGCAAGGAGCTAGAGCTATGGCTGCTGATAATAAAACTATTGGTCGTTTCCATTTAGATGGAATTCCACCAGCACCAAGAGGCGTTCCTCAAATTGAAGTAACTTTTGATATTGATGCTAATGGTATCATCAAAGTATCAGCTACTGACAAAGGAACTGGAAAATCTCATGATATTCGTATCGAAGCTTCTTCTGGATTAACAGCTGAAGAAATCGAAAAAATGAAAAAAGATGCTGAAGCAAATGCTGAATCTGATAAAGCAGCAAGAGAAAAAGCAGAAAAATTGAACGAAGCAGACGGAATGATCTTCCAAACTGAAAGTCAATTGAAAGAATTAGGTGATAAATTATCTGATGACAACAAAGTGGCCATCGAGTATGCTTTAACTGAATTGAGAATGGCACATCAATCTCAAGACATTCCAGCTATTCAAACAGCTTTGGACAACATCAATGCAGCTTGGAAAAAAGCTACTGAAGCGATGTATGCTCAAGGAGAACAAGGTCAAGCAGAGGCACAACCTCAAGGGGATGCGCAATCAGGTGACAATGTTGAAGACGTTGACTTCGAAGAAGTGAAATAATTTTTATTTCATTTATATAAACAAAAAACCGAGCTAGAAATAGCTCGGTTTTTTTATGGAATAGGATCCGACTTTTGCAAGCCGGATTTTTTTATTTCGGATCTAAAGCTTTGTCAATACGTGCTACTAAATCCAATAAATGTAGTTTACTTAATCGGTCAGTTGCACGGGCGGCAGCCGCTTTTACATTAGATTTTAAACTTACTAATTGACCTCTAGCGATAGATGGTAAATCAGTTTGGTTTAAGTTAACTGTTCTCGTGTTAAAACCATAAGTTACACCAACTGGAACTGATCGAACGGTCGCATTTCCAGGGTTTAATAATCCAGTTACTTTATCCACAAATACTTTTTGAAGATTTCTTCTGTAAATATCGATTGGTTTATTCGTTTTTAATTCAGCAAAAATTCCGTTACGTACATCAGTCATTAATTCATCTACAGTATAGTTGTTTTTGTTGATAGATGAACCTTCAAACAAACGTACCATTCGGTCACCAGCTAATAAATTACTTAATGTTGATTCTTGCATCGCTTTAATCGCTTCCACACCGTTGTCTGGGTTGATTTTTGCTAACACATTTTGATCCATTAACCATTTAGGCGTAGCAAACAATTGTGTGTTTAAGAAGCTAACAGCTTCCTTTTGAATACTTCTTGGCACCACTTCAAATTGGTTACCACCCATATCGTAAGTTTTTGGAGTATCATAAATACCACCAACATTTTTCGTTACATGACCTAAATAACGTCTGAATTGACCTGTAAGTGCAGAGTATAATTCATCTAACTCAGCATAACTTTCTCCTTTTTCAGCACTCCATTTTAATAAATTAGGTAGAATGCGTTTCAGGTTTTTGATTCCGTAAGCTGAGGCTTTCATAGCATTGTCACCAATATCTTCTGTTTGATATCTTGGGTCATATGGACTAGATTCAGTACCAAACCAAAGGCGACGATTTTTGTAAGCTTCTTTAGTCATTTCATTCAAGATAGCTTTCTCTTCTTTATCAGTTTTGGCATCTTCAAAATAAGAGTACCCCCATTTAATAGCCCATTTGTCATAATCTCCAATTTTTGGGAACAAATGTTTTACTCCATCTTCTGGTTGAGCAACATAATTGAAACGTGCATAATCCATGATCGAGGAAGTGTGCCCATTTTTCTCTTGGAAGGCAGCATCTCTTAATTTTTCTACAGGAGTAGCAGAACTTGCTCCCATATTATGACGCAATCCTAAAGTATGTCCTACTTCGTGAGAGGATACAAAACGAATTAATTCGCCCATTAAATTATCATCAAATTGTTTTTTTCTAGCTTCTGGATCAACCGCTGCAGTTTGAATTAAATACCAGTTGCGCAACAAACTCATGATGTTGTGGTACCAACCAATATGACTTTCTAAGATTTCTCCAGTTCTAGGATCGTGAACATTAGGTCCGTAAGCATTTTGAATTTCAGCAGCAAAATAACGCAATACAGAAAAACGAGCATCTTCCAAACTCATTGTTGGGTCGTTTTCTGGCCAATATTCGCCACGAATAGCATTTTTCCAACCGGCATTTTCAAAGGCTACTTGCCAATCGTCAATACCTTGTTTGATGTATTTTTTCCATTTATCTGGCGTAGCAGGGTCAATATAATATACAATCGGTTTTGCTGGTTCAATCAATTCACCTCTTTTTTGTTTAGCCGCATCTTCTTTTGATTTTGGTTCCAAACGCCATCTTACCGCAAAAACTTCGGTATCCGATTTGTGTGATTCTTCTTCGAAAACACCATATTGGTTGGCAAAATAGCCTACACGTGCGTCAAATGTTCTTTTACGCATTGGGTTTTTTGGCAAAGCAATCATGGAAGTATTTAATTCTACTGTTAAAAAACCTGAGTCTAAACCAGCAGGTAAATTAGTACCAATTCTTGGTGTTGGATTCAAAGAAATCAAAGCTGGAACTGTAGAATAGGTTTTTACCGTTCTAATTTCAGTATTGATTGGGAAACTGCTTATTTTTTGAATAAACGATTTTTCTTTTTGGAATGCCTGAATACTTAAGGTTTGTTTTTTTACAGGGTCCAAAGAAAACGTTTGTACATCTCCATCAAAAGTTGGTGTCATGTCAATCACATAACCCGATTCTTTTCCATCTTTATCTTTTTTGATCGCTAAAATATCATAGTTTCCTATAATTGGATTTGCAGAGGAATTTTTTACCGCTTGTGCTAATGGTTTATCTCCGTCTGGTGACATAATAACGTAACTGATAGAACGTAATAACAAGGTGTTGTTCAATCCTTTTTCAAATTGAATCACTTGTCTGTTCACTTCTTCACCACCAAAAATTCCACCACCCGCAGGAGTTTTAGAAAATCGAGTAATGGTCATGATTTCAGTATCCAATAAATTAGCTGGAATTTCAAAAAGGTATTTCGCATCCATTTTATGAATATCGATTAACCCTTTTTGAGTAACGGCCGTGGTATCAATTACTTTATTGTACGGTTTAGGCCCTTTTTTAGCCTCAGGTTTTGGTGTTTCTGAAGCTGTAATTGCAGGTTTAACTGCATCTTTCTTTTTCTTTGTTTGACTGATTGCTCCTTGGCTAAAACAGACAAGTAGACTTACTACAATTAAACTCGATTTAAGTTGTACCATTGAATTCCTCTTTTTAAATTAATATTTAGTTATTGGTAGCATAAGGTGTTAATTATTCGTAAACATACTACGAATATTCAAATTTATTGCTTTATTTTTAAAATAACCATATGAATTTTCGGTTTTGTTTGAATACTGATATTAATTACTAAAACAATTAATATTGTATAAATATGATGAAACTCATAGGTGCAGAGGTAAATTCTACCTATTTTTGTGAGGGTTTGACTAATATATTAGAGTAGGTTAAATGTCATTAATGGATTTTGTTTATGAGAAAAATTAAATACAAAAAAGGTCGAAAAGTACAGCCCTTACATTTAGAATATACGGGTATCCATAAAAATAGTGAATCTGAAATGCAATTGTTTGTCTATGATGATTTGACATTAACAGAGTTCGAAAAAATAAATGTAGCCGACTTTGATACAAATATTACCATTCAAAAAACCAATTGGCTCAATCTTCATGGGCTAAATGATACCGAGTTAATCAATGCTCTAGGGGATTATTTTGCGATTGACAGTTTTATGTTGTCTGATATTTTAAATACGACCAAACGAACGAAATTAGAAGAGCAACAAGAAGTGTTGTTTTTTAATATTAAATCTCTTTTACCCAAAGAAAATACAGATACGATTCAAACGGAGCAAATTAGTTTTTTAATTAAAGAAGGTGTTTTGATTTCGTTTCAAGAAAAGCGAAGTGATTTCTTTACGCACATTCGTGAGCGAATTCGAACTCATTCTGGGATTGTGAGAACCAAAAAAGCCGATTATTTATTGTATATTTTATTAGATGCCGTAATGGAAAACTTCTACATTACTTTGGAACATGAAGAGGACAAAGTAGAAGAGTTGATTAATTTATCTAAGAATAGCGATAATCCCATTATCTTGGAGCGTATTGAAAAACATAGAGACAATTTTAATTTATTAAAACGCTCTATCATTCCACTTCGAGATTCGCTTTACGATATTAAAAGTATTAAAGACGATAACGTATTCAACCTAATTGAAAATGATAATTTTAGTTTTTTTGCAAGGTTATATCAAAAAAGCTTGGAACTTTTGGAACAAATTGAATCGGATATGGGCGCATTAGATAGTGCTTCTAATTTCTTTTTCTCGGCACAAACGCATAAGATGAATGAGATTATGAAAACCTTGACTATTGTGTCGGCTATTTTCATTCCTTTAACTTTTATTGTTGGAGTATACGGAATGAATTTCGAATTCATGCCCGAGTTACACTATCCGTATGGCTATTATACCGTTATTGGGGTAATGGTGCTAATAGGAATTGCCATGTTGTTGTATTTCAAAAAAAGAAGGTGGTTTTAATCCCTTTATCTAACTAATAATTCAAGTATATTCGCATTCTTAAATTTATAAAAATGAAACAGTTATTTTCTTTATTGTTCGTATTTGCTTTTGGATTTACTCAAGCACAAACCGTGAGTTCTCCTTCTGGTAAAATCGCTCTTTCTTTTCAATTAACCTCTTCAGGCCAACCTACTTATTCGGTAAATTATAAAACGAAGTCAGTTGTTGTATCGAGTGATTTAGGAATTAAATTAAAAGATAAGCCTGCATTGAATGCAAACTTTGAGATTCAAACATCAAAAAACAACACCTTCAATGAAACTTGGAAGCCGGTATTAGGGGAACAAACTACCATTGTCAATCACTACAACGAATTGGTTGTTAGTTTAGTTCAAAAAAACACCAATGTAAAATTGAATTTGGTCTTTAGAGCTTTTGACGAAGGAGTGGCATTTCGCTACGATTTCCCTAAACAAAACGAACTGAATTATTTTGTTATTTCGGATGAAGAAACCCAATTCAATTTGACAGAAAACAATAAAGTATTTTGGTTACCGGGTGATTTTGACAGTAATGAATACGAATACAACGAAACTAAATTTTCGGATATAGACAATTCAAAAATCAACATGAATAACGGAATCGGAGTAAAATCCATTCCAGGAAAATATACGGTTCAAACCCCCTTAATGATGAAGTCCCCATCGGGCTTGTATGTCAATATTTTTGAAGCTGCAGTTGTGAACTATCCAGTGATGCATTTGAAAGCGGATGTATCTAGTTACAAATTAAAATCTGAACTAGTTCCCAATGCAATTGGTGACAAAGCCTATTTACAAACGCCTTGTGTATCGCCATGGAGAACCATTATGATTAGTGATGATGCTAGAGATATCGTGGCTTCTAAAATGATTTTAAACTTGAACGAACCTTCTAAATTGGAAGATACTTCTTGGATCAAACCAATGAAATATGTAGGTATTTGGTGGGAAATGCATGTAGGTAATTCGACATGGGATTATGCAGGTTCTCAAAATGCTACTACTGATTTTGGAACAAAACTAGCCTCATCAGGGCGCCATGGAGCAACAACTGCCAATACGAAACGCTATATTGATTTTGCTGCTAAACATGGTTTTGATGGCGTATTGGTGGAAGGATGGAATGAAGGATGGGAAGATTGGTCAGGCAATTGGAAAGAAGAAGTTTTTGACTTTGTAACACCCTATCCTGATTTTGACATTGCCGCAATTTCGGCTTACGCCAAAGCTAAGAATGTAAAGATGATTATGCACCACGAAACCTCAGGTTCGGTGGCAAATTATGAAAGACGTTTGGATCGTGCTTTTGAAAATATGGTGAAATACAATTATCCAGCTGTTAAAACGGGTTATGTGGGAAAAATTATTCCGCGTGGTGAAATGCACGATGGACAAACGATGGTAAATCATTTTGCGCATGTGGTAAAACGAGCAGCAGATTATAAATTAATGGTTAATTCTCACGAATCATCCCATCCAACAGGCCTAGGAAGAACCTATCCTAATTATGTAGCCGCTGAGGCAGCACGTGGAAACGAATTCAATGCTTGGAGTATTGGAAATCCGCCGATGCACGAAACGATTTTACCGTTTACTCGTCAATTGGGTGGTCCAATGGATTATACGCCTGGGATTTTCGAAATTAAAATGAGTCATTATGATAAGAAGAAAAAAGAGCAAGTGCAGACTACTTTGGCAAAACAGTTGGCCTTATATGTAACGATGTATTCTCCTATTCAAATGGCGGCCGACTTGCCAGAGAATTATGAAAAATATTCAGATGCATTTCAGTTTATTAAAGATGTTGCGATCGATTGGGATGAGAGTAGGTATTTACAAGCTGAACCAGGGGATTATTTGACAATTGCCAGAAAAGCAAAAGGAAAACAATCTT
Organism: Flavobacterium ammoniigenes; assembly: GCF_020886055.1. Classification (NCBI taxonomy): domain Bacteria; kingdom Pseudomonadati; phylum Bacteroidota; class Flavobacteriia; order Flavobacteriales; family Flavobacteriaceae; genus Flavobacterium; species Flavobacterium ammoniigenes. Next base: position 1,494,141 of record NZ_AP025184.1, read on the forward strand.
GGTTTTTAGGTGCAATAACTGATGAGAACCCTAGAAATACTGAAATTAAATTGGACTTTTTATCCAAAGGAAAAAAATATAAAGCTATTATTTATGAAGATGCTAAAGATGCCGATTGGAAAATGAATCCAAAAGCGTATTCAATTCGAACTGTGATAGTAACTAATTCTTCAAAAATCAAATTGAATTTAGCCCCAGGGGGTGGAACGGCAATTAGTTTTGAACCCATCAATTAAGTATTCAAACCTGCTTTTTATAAGCAGGTTTTTTTATACCATTAATTCTCATTTATTTAAAAAGAATTCCGAAATTGCCCTTTCAATAAATTTACCACTTATGAAAAAATCACTAGTAGCAGGAGTACTTTTCTTTAATGGATTAGCCATGCTAGCACAATCTAATGACGAACAAGTTATCAAAGATATTTATAAATCAGGTTTAACCAATGCCAAATGTTATGGTTGGTTAGAACATTTATCTAATAAAATTGGATCTAGATTATCTGGTTCTGACAATGCTGAGAAAGCGGTGCAGTATACCAAAACTCAATTAGAAACTTTAGGATTAGATAAGGTATATCTCCAAGAAGTGATGGTGCCCAAATGGGTTCGCGGTGAAAAAGAGATCGCCTATATTTTGGATAATAAAACAAAAATAACAGTACCAATAGCCGCATTAGGAGGTTCGGTAGCCACTTCTAAAAATGGTTTAACTGCCGAAGTTATCGAAGTTCAAGGTATTGAAGACTTAAAAAAATGGGGAGATAAAATCAAAGGAAAAATTGTTTTTTATAACCGTCCAATGGACCCCACTTTTATTGAAACCTTCAAATCCTACGGTGGTTGTGTGGATCAACGCTATGCTGGCGCTAAAGAAGCAGCAAAATTTGGGGCCGTAGGAACAATTGTTCGTTCGATGAATTTGCGGTTGGACGATTTCCCACATACGGGTGCGCAAAGTTATGGTGATTTATCTCCGGCGGAATACATTCCGACTGCAGCAATTAGTACCAATGGCGCCGAATTGTTAAGCCAAAAATTAAAAGCCAATCCAGCTTTAAAATTCTACTTCAAACAATCTTGTGTACAAATGCCAGACGTACTTTCGTATAATGTAATTGGAGAAATTAAAGGAAGTGAACATCCAGAGAATATTATGGTTGTTGGTGGGCATTTGGATTCCTGGGATTTAGCTGATGGCTCCCATGATGATGGAGCAGGAGTAGTGCAGAGTATGGAAACGGTTCGAATTTTCAAACAGATTGGGTACAAACCTAAAAATACTATTCGAGTGGTGTTGTTTATGAATGAAGAAAATGGAGGAAGAGGGGGGAAAAAATACGCTGAGTTAGCACAAACCAATCATGAGAACCACATCTTCGCTTTAGAAAGTGATTCGGGTGGGTTTAGCCCAAGAGGTTTTTCTATTGAAGCTGACGATGCTAATTTTCAAAAAGTACTTTCATGGAAAAACCTATTTGAACCGTATTTGATTCATAGTTTTGTAAAAGGCGGTGCGGGTGCCGATATTAATCCGCTAAGTTCAGGTAAAATTGTGAAAGCAGGATTGAAACCAGATTCACAACGCTACTTTGATTACCATCATGCTTTGAACGATACATTTGATGCAATCAATAAAAGAGAATTGGAATTAGGTGCAGCAACAATGACTTCTTTACTGTATTTAATGGATCAAAATGGAATTATAAAGTAAAAAAAAAAGGCTTCGAAAGAAGCCTTTTTTATTCTATAGGTTAGTAGGATTTAAATTCTAAAAATTCCTCCAACAGCTATGATTTTTTGAAAGAAAAAGAATTCTTGAGACGCTGAATCGGTATCGCTAAAAGTAGTTTGAATATCAGGCATATTGATATAACCTCCTTTTACTTCTGTTTGAATATAAAAATGCTTGAAAAAAGTGACGTTTAAACCTGCTTTTACAGAAGCGCCATAGCCAGCAACATGAAAATCATCGTGTCTTTCTTTGTTGAATACTTTAGCATTAGTTTTTGGGAATAAAAATCCAGCACCAATGCCTTCGGTTAGATTCACTTGAATTTTGTCGGTATCCTTAATGTTGAATATCTTGGAAATATCATCATGTCTTGAAACTTCGGTATTCACATAGTTCAATCCATCGGTATGTTCAAAAGTTAAAAATGATTCGGTTAAACGGACTAAATGATCTCCAAATCCTTCTGCATAGGAGTATCTGTTAGGATAATTTCCAGTATATCTCACAATTATATCTTGGTTCATTACATATTTCATATGATCTACCCCGATAGCAACACTGTAATGATCATTAACGAAGTAACCCATTCTAAAATTGGTTTGTGGTATGGTCATTCGACCCGGGTTGATGTAATCGACATGCCATCCTTTGGGTTTGTCATGAGCAGTTACATCGTAAATAGTGAAATTATAATCAGTTCCTTTAAAAGTAATATCTGATTTAGAATAGGAATCGCGGTTACCTCCCCAAGAAACAAAGAATTTTCCTTTGTTATGGGAGGTGTATTTATCTTGTGATTTTATGGTTTCCTGAGAAAATACAGAAACTGTAACGAAAAGTAAAGCGCTAGATAAAAGAAATTTTTTCAACGATTTGTAGTGTTAAATTAAAACTGATTTACCGTTTTTCGGATGGCAACTAATTTGGTCATTAAGTCTTCAAAATAATCCAAATGCAGCATATTAGCACCATCACTTTTAGCATTAGCTGGATCAAAATGGGTTTCAATGAAAATTCCGTCTACACCAACTGCAATACCTGCTTTGGCAACGGTTTCAATCATATCAGGTCTTCCGCCAGTCACACCTGCAGTTTGGTTGGGTTGTTGTAAGGAATGCGTAACATCTAATACAGTTGTTGCATACTGTTGCATCGTTGGAATTCCTCTATAATCAACAATCATATCTTGGTAACCAAACATGGTACCTCTATCCGTAACCATAACATTTTGGTTGTTGCAATCCAATACTTTTTGAACAGCATGTTTCATACTTTCTGGACTCATGAATTGTCCTTTTTTCAAGTTGACGGTTCTACCGGTATTGGCTGCAGCCACTACTAAATCAGTTTGGCGAACTAAAAACGCAGGAATTTGTAGAATGTCGACATATTGTGCTGCTTTATCAGCATCCTCATTTGTATGAATATCCGTAACTGTTGGTACGCCAAAAGTTTCTGAAACTTTACGAAGTATTTGTAATGCTTTTTCATCACCAATACCTGAGAAACTATCAATTCTAGAACGATTCGCCTTTTTAAAAGATCCTTTAAAAACAAAAGGAATTTCTAATTTGTCAGTAATACCAACTAATTTTTCAGCAATACGTAATGCCATTTCTTCTCCCTCAATTGCACAAGGACCTGCCAATAAAAAGAAGTTACCACTTTCAGTATGTTTGATTTGTGGGATATGTTGTAGGTTCATAATAATCAATTTATTTAAAGTACAAAGGTAGTTAGGAATTAGGAATTAGGAATTCGATTTTCCAACTATTTTCGTTTTGGGATATAAAAAAAGCTCTACTGTTAGGTAGAGCTTTTTGTGATTTCAAGTTGAAATATTAGAATTTCAAGTTTACATCTAATTCAAATTCGTCAGCAATAGCTTTATCTCCGATAGAAGTAAAGAAAGTTCCAGAACCGTATTTGATATCGTATTTCGTTCTGTCAACCATGAATTTAGTTGAAGCAGCGTTAGCAGTTGTAGCTAAGTCAAAAGTTACAGGGCTTGTAATTCCTTTGATAGTTAAGTCTGCAGTTACAGTAAATACGTTAGCTGATTTTACAGCAACCTTTTTGAAAACTAATTTAGCAGTTGGAAATTTGTCAGTTCCAAAGAAATCATCAGCTTTTAAATGACCGTTTAATTTTCCTAACCATTCTCCTGTTAAATCAGTAGCAGTTAAAGAAGTCATGTCTACTGTAAAGTTTCCACCAGCAACTTTTTTCCCTTTGAAAACTAAAGCACCATCTTTAAAGTTAACCGTTCCATTGTGTTGTCCAGTTACTTTTTTCCCTAACCAGTTGATTGAACTTTTTGCAGCGTCAATTTTTTTAGTTTGAGCTGATACTGATACTGTAGCAAATGCTACTACTAATGCTAATGCAATTGATTTTAAATTTTTCATTTGTTTTAAATTTTGATTGTTAATATTAAAGTGTGATAAATAATTTGTCGTTTGATTTTCTAACTTTTTTGTAATGCTGTGTAGCGTCTTCTTCATGTCTGTAGCCAATAGGCGCTAATAAACTTGCATTCAAACCTAGTTTATCTAAACCTAAGATTTCATTTACTTGAGCAGGAATAAAACCTTCCATAGGCGTAACGTCTATTTTAAGTTCAGCGGCAGCATTTAATAAATTTCCCAAAGCTAAATAGGTTTGTTTTGAAGTCCAAATGTTTCTTACTTCTTCTGGCAACCCCGTGATGTTTCCTTTCATATAGTCCACATATCCTTGAATGGCTTCTAATGGTAATTCTCTCGTTTTGCAAATTGTTGATGCAAATTGATCAATTCCAGCTTCACCGAAATTCAATTCGTTAGCAAAAACCAATAAGTGTGAGGCATCTGCTACTTGTGCTTGTCCATAAGAAGCGGCAACTAATTTTGCTCTTAATTCTGGGTTTTCTACAATGAAAACTTTATACGGTTGCAAACCATAAGAAGAAGTACTCAAGCGAATTGCTTCTTTCAAAAAAGCTAAATCAGCTGCTGAGATTTTTTTTGTAGCATCAAATTTCTTGGTAGCGTATCTCCAATTCTGGTTTTCTAAAAATGTACTCATAGTATTAATTATTGTTTATTGATTTCTAAATTTTTCTAATAATTCATTTAATTGTAGTTGTTCTTCCTCTGATAATTTTTGAGAATAGGACTCTTCGTGTAATTTAACTTTAGGTTCTAATTCATTTAAAAGAGCCAAACCTTTTAGGGTGATGGTAACCTCTATTTTTCTTCGATTGTCAGGACATACTTCGCGTGTTACCAATTCTTTTAGCAACAATTTATCTACTAATCGGGTAGTGTTGCTGGTTTTGGCTAACATTCGCTCTTGAATGACAAACATATTGGTTGGATTTCCTTTTTGTCCTCTTAAAATACGAAGTACATTAAATTGTTCAGATGAAATATCAAAGGGCTTCAATATTTCGTTAAAACTTTCTGCAATTATGTTTTGAGTATACATAATATTCATGATAATTTTTTTAGAATTATCCATGGGTACAGTAGATTTTAAAATGTCTTCAATCTTCATATTTGTTGCTACGTAATTTGTAGGTACAAATATACTGTAATTTTTATTTGTATATACAAATAAAAATTATTTTTTTTGTAAAAATTTTATATAAGTTGATTCAATACGTTTTATTTCCAGTTTAATTGTAAGGCAAAACAGTTTTTGTCTTCTTTTGTAATACTAAAAATACTGGTGCTAGATTCTGTATTTTCATGAATAATCACTGCGTCATTTAATGAAAGTTCTTTCATAAAATTCATTTCGAAACTATCAATTTCTTGGTTCAAAATTTTGGTTTCGTCGGCTAGATCCAAACACCATTCTAAATATTTGACATTGTTGGCATGATTGACAATGTCCAAATCGGAGAGACGAACCGTTTTTTCAAAGACCATTTCTTTGTCGTGATTCAAGTTTATTTTAGAAAAAGTAGCTTGTGTTGCCTTATTATCCGGAAATAATTCGAAATGTTCATAAGGCAAAGCCAAAGCTTCGGGGCGACGAAGTTCGGTATTGAAAACCGCCCAAAAGGTTTCAGATCCTACGATTTTTTTTCCATTAACATACATTTCTAAAGCACGAACCGAGCGGGAGTTTTCTAACGAATTAATCCAAGTCTTTACTGTAACTACATCGCGCCATTTAGGCAATTTATTAACTTCGACACGCATTCTACTCAACACCCAAGCTTGGTGAAACTCCTGCATATCAGTAAAACTAATTCCGCCAATTTCAGAATGGGCTGCAGCAGTCATTTGCAATAAATTACACAATTCGGTGTATTTCAAATAGCCGTTAGGCGCACATTGAGTGAAATTAATTTCCCAGTCTTTGCTTAAAACAGATGTAAAATTTGGAGCGATTGGCATAAAAAAATTATGAATTATAAATTATGTTTGATTGGATATAATTGATAATTGTTTTTCTATCGGTTTCAAAGTCAAACCATTGGGCATTTTCAGTTCTTTTAAACCAGGTCAATTGGCGTTTGGAAAATCGGCGCGTGTTCTTTTTGATTTCTTCAATAGCAAAGTCCAATGTACTTTCACCATCAAAATGCGCAAACAATTCGCGATAGCCCACGGTTTGTAAGGCGTTTAATTCTTTGTGTGGATATAATTTTTCGGCTTCCGCCAAAAGACCATCGTTTATCATGATATCCACTCGTTGATTGATTCGGTCATACATCACGCTTCGTTCGGCTTCCAAACCAATAATGATAGGCGTAAAATTCCGATTGTTTTTTGCTTGATTTAAGAAAGAGGAGTAAGGTTTTCCGGTACCAATACAGACTTCTACAAATCGCATCATGCGTTGCGGATTTTGTAGTGTTTGCGGATTTTCCAAACTTATTTTTTTAAAATAGTTGGAATCCAAAAGGGCTAATTGATCTTGTAAATACGAAATTCCATGTTGCTCGTACTTTGTATTTACTTCTTCACGAACTGAAGTATCAATATCAGGAAAAGAATCAAACCCTTTTAGAATGGCATCGACATACAAACCAGAGCCTCCTACCAAAATAGCAAAATCATTGGTTTTAAATAATTCGTTGAGTTTTGGAATGGCCTCTTTTTCAAAATCACCAACGCTATAGTTTTCAAAAATGGATTTGTTCTGAATGAAATGGTGAGGTGCAGCAGCTAATTCTAGATCCGTTGGAACGGCGGTGCCTATGCGCATTTCTTTAAAAAACTGTCGGCTGTCACAGGAAATAATCTCACATTGAAATTCTTGTGCCAAAGCAATGCTTAAGGAAGTTTTTCCTATAGCAGTAGGTCCAATGATGGTAATGAGGTATTTCATCTGCGAATTCTAAACGTGTTCTAGCCCCGATTGTAGTGAAAATCCTTTGCTTTAGAGCAAAGATTGTAACGGAAAGCGGGAATAGCTCCTAATAAATTAAAACGAAATTACTTTTAGCGATTTACTTTTCCTAATTTGTCCTTGAATAATTGTTTTGGCATCGCGGTTGTGTTGCATAGGAATCAAAATATTTTTTAAGACGTCAATGTTGGTCACTTGATAATTCAAATCGTAAAACGCATAGCCTTTGTAAATGCCATTTTCAATAAGCACAACGGAACGTTCGTTAATGTTTCGGCCACGGTCAAGTATCACGATATTTTTGTTTTCGAAACTATTTTCGGTAATGAATTTTTGAACTCGTGCATTGTATTCTTCAGGGGTGATTTTGCCAATACAAGCGCCATCACATTCTTTGATTTTGTATTGAAAACAGTCGGCATTGGTTTGGTATAAACCCGTTAATTTTTGGCACAAATGGTACTTTTCGGTAATGCGAAAAAGGGCATTTTTACCTTCTTGTAAAGTGGTAAAAGAGGTGATTTCTTTTTTGCGACCGTCGACTTTTTGGAGTCTCAAATTCAAGTAACCACTGCTGTCTTTTTCAGTATACAAAGCCCATTCAAAGATACTTTTGCGTTGGGCACGATTATAAACGGGCTTATTGATTTTGATTTCTTCGCTTTCTTTTAAAAGCGCAATCAATTCGCTACCCGTTTCTTCGGGAGTAACCGAATAAACTTCTCGTTGTATTTTTTTAGACTTGGTTGAAGTTCCTGTAAAATGCTGGTTGATTCGCTTTTTAATGTTGCGGCTTTTGCCAATGTAAATTAAATCGCCTTTTTCGTTATGAATGTAATATATTCCTGTTTTGGAAGGTAAATGTTCTACTATATCCAACAATTTTGGCGCAATTCCTTTTTGAATTTCCTGTTTGATATAGTCGTTTAATATTTGCTTTTCTACATCTTTTTCCAAAAGCATTTTGAACAATTTGGTGGTTGCTATGGCATCGCCACTAGCTCGGTGTCGGTCGGACATTGGAATACCCAAGGCACGAACTAATTTACCTAAACTGTAAGAAGGTTGGTCCGGAATTAATTTTTTAGACAATTCTACGGTACACAATGTTTTGGCTTGAAAATCATAGCCTAGACGTTTGAATTCGGTTCGTAAAATTCGGTAGTCAAAGGAGGCATTGTGTGCCACGATGATACAATCAGAAGTGATCTCGATAATGCGTTTGGCCACTTCAAAAAATTTGGGTGCCGAACGCAACATGGCGTTATTAATTCCTGTCAATTTGACCACAAAAGGCTGAATGGGTATTTCGGGATTGACTAAACTGATGAATTGATCCACCACCTCGTGACCATCAAATTTGTAAATGGCGATTTCGGTAATTCCTTCTTCGTTGAATTGACCTCCGGTAGTTTCTATGTCAAGTATACAGTACAAATTAGTAGGCAGTGTTCAGTTGATTAGTATTGATTCATTGCTAAGTAGGAAGCAATTTCTTTTTTGTTATTTATCTTCCTCCAAAGATACTACTTCCAATACGAACCATGGTGCTGCCACATTTGATGGCGAGTTGATAGTCACCTGACATGCCCATGGAGAGTGTATTCAGTTGGCAGTTTTTAGTATTCAGATTCGAATACGAATCAAAAATGGTTTTCAAACGACTGAATTCTTTTTCTACTTGAGCTGTATTGTTCGTAAAGGTTGCCATTCCCATGAGTCCCACAATTCGGATGTGGTTCATTTCATTTTTCTCTTCTTGAATGAATTCAAAAATTGTTTCTAATTCTTTTTCGTCCAAACCAAATTTGGATTCCTCTTCAGCGATATAGATTTGTAATAAACAATCAATGATTCGGCTGTTTTTTTGGGCTTGTTTGTTGATTTCTTGTAATAATTTTAAACTATCCACACCATGAATCAAACTCACAAAAGGCGCCATGTATTTTACCTTGTTGGTTTGAACATGTCCAATCATATGCCATTGAATGTCCTTGGGCATGGCTTCCCATTTTTCGGTCATTTCTTGGATTTTGTTTTCACCAAAAATACGCTGACCCGCTTCATATGCCTCCATTAAATCGGAAACGGGTTTGGTTTTGGAAACCGCAACCAAAGTCACTTTTTCAGGAAGGGATGCTTGGATAGATCGTAAATTATTTTGAATTGACATAGCTGTCTTTAGTATTAAATGAATTGAGCGGATACTTTTTCAGCCTTTTTGCTTTCGGCATAATTATAAAAACCTTCTCCTGATTTTGCACCTAATTTTCCGGCACGAACCATATTGACTAACAAAGGACAAGGCGCGTATTTTGGATTTTTAAAACCATCATGCATCACGTTTAATATAGAAAGACATACATCAAGTCCGATAAAATCGGCTAATTGTAAAGGTCCCATGGGATGTGCCATTCCTAATTTCATAACAGTGTCTATTTCATGAACGCCAGCTACTTTATTGTATAAGGTTTCGACCGCTTCATTGATCATGGGCATCAAAATTCTATTAGCAACAAATCCAGGATAATCATTGACTTCAACAGGTACCTTCCCTAATTTTTCCGAAAGATTCATGATGATTTGAGTGACTTCATCGCTGGTGTTGTACCCTCGAATTACTTCTACTAATTGCATGATGGGCACTGGATTCATAAAGTGCATGCCTATTACTCGTTCTGGATGTGCTACTACAGCTCCAATTTGAGTGATAGAAATGGAAGAAGTATTCGTTGCTAATATCGTATTATGGGAACAAGATTCGTTGAGTTGTTTGAAAATAGCCAATTTCAAATCGACATTTTCTGTAGCGGCTTCAATCACTAAATCAGCGCCAACTACTCCGTCTTTTAAGTCGGTATAGGTAATAATATTGGTGATAGTTGTAGCAACATCTTCCTGCGAAATAGTTCCTTTGGCTAGCATTCGATTCAAATTAGACGCTATTGTGTCCATTCCTTTGTCCAAAGCCTTTTCAGAAACATCAATCAATTTTACAGTAAAACCTTTTTGAGCAAAAGTATGGGCAATTCCGTTACCCATGGTACCAGCTCCAATTACAGCAATTGTTTTCATTTGGTACTTATTTATTTTCCATAGAATCTATAATCTGATAGGCCACACGCAAAGCGTTGGTTGCTTGTTCCAAAGTAACTACTGGTGTAGTGTCGTTAGTAATAGCATCAGCAAACGATTCTAATTCGTCTAAAATTGCGTTGTTTTGTTGCACTTCAGGATTAGAAAAATAAATTTGTTTTTTCACACCTTCAGCATTTTGTAAAATCATATCAAAGTCACCAGGAACCTCAGGAGCGTCTTTCATTTTGACTACCTCACATTTTTTTTCTAAGAAATCAACAGAGATATAAGCGTCTTTTTGAAAAAAACGTGTTTTGCGCATGTTCTTCATCGAAATTCGGCTGGAAGTCAAATTGGCTACACAACCATTTTCAAATTCGATTCGAGCATTGGCAATATCAGGAGTTTCACTAATTACTGAAACGCCACTAGCATGAATGTTTTTTACTTTTGAATTGACAACACTCAAAATAGCATCAATATCGTGGATCATTAAATCCAAAACTACAGGAACGTCAGTACCTCTTGGATTGAATTCAGCCAAACGATGTGTTTCAATAAACATCGGGTTTTCAATCATATTTTTAGTAGCAATAAAGGCAGGATTGAAACGTTCTACATGTCCTACTTGACCTTTTACTTTGTATTCATTGGCTAAAGCGATAATTTCTTCCGCTTCTTCAACAGTGGTAGCGATGGGTTTTTCGATAAACACATGTTTTCCTGATTTGATAGCAACTTTGGCACATTTGTAATGCGATAGTGTAGGAGTTACGATGTCAATAACATCTACAGCATGAATTAATTTAGCAATTGTATCAAACTGTTTGTATCCAAACTCCGCAGCTATTTTCGCCCCGTTTTCTTGATTTTCATCATAAAAACCAACTAATTCGAATTTTTCCGATTGTTGCAACAAACGCAAATGTATCTTTCCTAGGTGACCAGCACCCAATACTCCAATTTTCAGCATAATAATGTAGTTTGGACAAAAATAGCAATAAATTGGTGAATTAATTAGGCGATAAAGACAATTATTTGTTCCATTTATAATTAAATTTTGCTATTTGGAATTGGAATTTCTTTGTTACTTTTACCAAAATTAAATCCCGAATTTTGAGAGACACTGCAAAACATCAAGGGCTTCGTAATCAATTAGTAAGCGTTTTAGAGCAAAAAGGTATTACGGATAAAAAGGTACTTGAGGCGATAAAAAAAGTGCCAAGACATTTGTTTTTGAATTCCAGTTTTGAAGATTACGCCTATCAAGACAAAGCATTTCCAATAGGTGCTGGTCAAACTATTTCTCAGCCGTATACTGTTGCATTTCAATCCCAATTATTAGAAGTTCAAAAAGAACATAAAATTTTGGAAATAGGAACGGGATCGGGCTATCAAACCGCTGTTTTATGTGCTATGGGAGCCAAAGTATATACGATAGAACGCCAAATAGAATTGTTTAAAAAAACTTCGGTTTTATTACCAAAATTAGGTATTCGTCCTAAGTATTTTGCTTCGGGAGATGGATACAAAGGATTAGAAATTCACGGACCTTTTGACAGTATAATTGTTACTGCGGGTGCTCCAATTATTCCGAAACCATTGATGGCACAATTAAAAATAGGAGGACGACTAGTTATCCCATTAGGTGAAGAAGTGCAAATAATGACACTATTGATCCGTAAAAATGAAACGCAATTTGAAAAACACGAATTGGGAGAATTTAAATTCGTTCCTCTTTTAGAAGATACTAATTAAATAATCCCATTGATTCGGTATTTTTTTATTGACTACTACTAGCCAAATATCGTTCTAGACTTTCTTTTTCTACTTGAGCTATAAACAAAATAAAATCTTCTTTGTTGTTTAGAGTTTGTGCTATTTGCAAAGTTTCATAATAGCGTATTTTGGTTTCGAAATCTCCTTTGATATTGGCTATTACATAACCGTGTTGTAATAAAATTAAGTTCATTATTAAACGAGAAGTTCGTCCATTTCCATCAATAAATGGGTGAATGTTAAACAAACGTTCGTGCATTTCTGCTGCAAGAATTAAGGGGTGTACTTTATCTTTATTTGCTTTGTACCAAATAAAATAATTGTCCATTTCCTTCGCAATTAAATAAGGTTGTGGTGGAATAGAAGAACTTCCTTTGATTTCTATTGGTACTTTCCTGTATCGACCTGCATCTTCCGGTTGAATTCCTCTGAGAATAAGGTTATGGATTGCTAATAAATCGCTTTCGATTAATGAAGTTTTTTTAATCATTAATTCTTTTATGCAACCAATCGCTTCCTGATGGTTAATCGCTTCCAAATGCTCCCGCATACTTTTCCCCGCAATAGTCAAGCCTTTATTAATAACTAAATCCGTTTCATGTAGCGTTAAAGAATTACCCTCAATACGATTACTTTCAAATGTATATTGCAATTCTAACGATTGTGATATTCTGTAACCCTTAGATTGAGGAAGGCTATCCAGTTTGGCTTTCAAAAGATCAATTTGGGATAAAATGTCTGCTAAATTGGTAGGCAATGTACTCGATGTTCTTTTTGTGAGATGGCGTATTTCTTCTTCGGCAAGTTGCAAGGCTTTTAAAGCGAATTCATCTTGGCCAATTTCATGCACTATTTTCTCTTTTAGCCATGCTACCATTAAAGTTTCATAATCGATCTCCAATAGCGAAGCCATCTTTATGACCTGTTCCTTTGTAGGTTTTCTCCTTCCTGATTCAAACTTGCTAATCAATGCTTGGTCTATTCCTAATAACTGCGCGAGCTCTCTAGTTTTGAGTCCTTTTTGTTCTCGTGCTTTTTTGATTAGCGTTTTCATCGCACTACTATTAAGTTATTTGTCAAGACAAAATCAGTCATAAATGTATGTAAAAAAACTTTTTGATTAAAAAGCTTTCTTAATTCGGTCTAGATCTCTTTTGGTATCTTGTTCTTTTAGAGATTCTCGTTTGTCATAGGTTTTCTTTCCACGACACAAACCGATTTCTAGTTTTGCCATTCCTTTTTCATTGGTAAACATTTTTAAAGGAACAATGGTAAGTCCTTTGGCTTGAACGCTTCGGGCCAATCCTTTTAACTCACGCTTATTTAAAAGTAGTTTGCGCTCGCTTCTTGATTTGTGGTTGAATTGATTTCCAAAGGCGTATTCTTCAATGTAAGTATTGATGGCAAAAAGTTCATTGTTGCTAAATTCACAAAAACTCTCTGTAATATTGGCTTTGCCAAGTCGAATGGACTTAATTTCCGTACCAGCCAATACAATTCCAGCGGTGTAGGTTTCGATTATTTCATAATCAAAACGAGCTCGTTTATTAAGTATGTTGACTGTTTTTAGCATAGTGTGGCAAAAGTAGTGCAAAAAAGAAAAAATGAAAAGGCAATAGTGTTTTATTATTTTAAGTGGAGTAATTGTGATACAATTTGATTTTCAAATAAAGTAACAATGTACAGGTTTCCAAATTCATTTTCTTCAATGTTTGTGTACTTATTTTCTTTGATGATTTGGTTTATCATGTTGGGAATAGTGTTGCTATGGCCGACAATTAATATGGTTTTACCATGAGTTTCTTTTTTGAAGGCCTCTATATCTATCATTTTGGGATTGTAAATTTTAAGTAGCTGGTTGTTGCCTTCTACAATAGGTTGAATCGTCTGTAGTGTTCTATTAAAATCAGTTGAATAAACGGCATCAAAATTAATTTCTGAAAATAATGTTTTCCATTCTTGTGCTCTTTCCAAACCTTTTTCTGATAAATCAGGGTTCTTTGAACTATCTGCTTTTTCGGCATGTCTTATGAAATAATATTGAGTGAACGTATTTTGGCCCAAAGAAATTTGGAAGAAAAAAAAGAGTAGAAACACTATGATTTTTTTCATTTGGAATTATTTAAATTAATTATTTATCGAATATATATCTTTGTATCATGGAAAACAAATCTTCTAAAGATCCGCTACACGGAATAACACTTCAAAAAATAGTAGAACAATTGGTTCAATATTATGGTTTTGATACTCTTGGGGAATTAATTAAAATTAAGTGTTTTAATGAAAATCCCTCGGTGAAATCGAGTTTAACTTTTTTACGTAAAACAGATTGGGCCCGAAAAAAAGTTGAAGAATTGTATATTCAAACTCTTTCTAAACTTTAAGTGACTCAAAAATTTTTCTTTAATAGAGAGTAAAAAACACTATCAAAAAATTTCCCATCAAAAAACTGGTGTTCTTTAAAATGACCTTCTTTGATAAAATTGGTTTTTAATAGTACTTTTTCTGAAGCAAAATTGTCAGGATCAATTACTGCCTCGATAGAATGCAAACCCATTTCTTCAAAACCAAATTGAATCACTTTTGCTAAAGATTCAGTTATTATTCCTTTTCCTTGAAATTCTGCAGACAATAAATAGCCCACTTCAGCTCTATAATTTTCAGGTTTCATTCGGTAATAACCAATCATTCCAATTAATCGATCTTCTTCTTTAGTCGTAATTCCCCAATTAATTAATGAATTACTATTGATATTGGTATCCATTGTTTCGATAAATTTTAGCGCCTCTTCTTTAGTTGTAATTAAAGGTCTAGGTATGTACTTCATGATCTCTGGATTAGAACGCAAGGCAAGGGTTTCATCTACATCTTTAATTTGCAGACGTCGTAACCTCAAACGTTGCGTTTCGAGATTTGGAAATGGAGTAAAGTTGAATTCTAACATAGGAGTGGTTAAAGGATTTCTATACAAAATTTGGTTTGAAAAGTATCGGTTGATTTTAATACAATGATACCTTCTTTTTCAAAAAGGTTGCCATTAGTTTCAGTGGTGTCAGAGTAACCAAACCAAGGTTCTATACAAAGGAATGGTGCCCCAACTTTAGTCCAAATGCCTAAATTAGGAAAGTCTTCAAAATGAACTTTTAACCGGGGTATTTCTTTTTCAACAATAGTCAACAATTTGGATTGCAATTTTTTGAATATCAAAGCATCTCTCTCAAACAATTTATGGGTCAAAGGAACGAAATTGGAGTTGGTAGCTATTGTTTCAGTTTGTGTTGAAACCAAATCATTTTCAAGCAAAGTATATTCTAAAGGTTCTACTTTTTCGAATTCAAGAGAATAATTTTCGAAATTACCAGAAAGGGCAAATGCAGGATGTGCTCCAATAGAAAATGGAATAGCTGAATTATCCTTGTTAATTACTTTGTAAGCTATCTCCAAAGTAGAATGGAATAGTGTGTATTGAATTTGCAATTCAAATTGGAAAGGATAACTTGCTAAAGTTGTTGAATTGGATTGAATAGAAAAAGTAGCAGTGTTAGCTGTTTGATCCACCAATTCGAATTCCATATCTCGAGCAAACCCATGCCTCGTCAAGATGTATTCTTTATTATTGTGAGTGTAGGTATTGTTTTTTAATGTACCAACAATTGGAAATAAGACAGGAGAATGTTTACCCCAATAGGCAGGATCTCCTTCCCAAATAAAGTCTTTATTTTCGGTGTTTTTTAGTGAACATAATTCAGCTCCCAATGTATTGATTTGAGCACTAATTACGTCATTTGATAAACTAATTATTGACATCGTATTTTTTATTTTAGAATGGTAAATATAAAAGGATAAATTGTAAAACCTGAAAGCTTGTTTTGTTTTTCAAATATATTTAAGATGACTTCGTTTAAATTCTGCTTTTTTTTCATTTATTTGTGATAAAAATTTAATAACATGAAAAACATACGTTACAATCTCATTTTAGTATTGACAGTTTTACTCAGTATTTCCACAGTTTGGTCGCAAGAACAAGCGGCTGTAGTAAAGCAAAAGTCAAATTACAATTACCACGATGCTTTCGCGCCTTTTTTCTACACGAAAAACGGAACCAATACGCGTTCAGCCAATGGACAGCCAGGTCACGAATATTGGCAAAACAGAGCCGATTATCAATTGACGGCTAAACTAGACGAACAAAAAAATGAAATCACAGGTTCTGGAGTAGTAACCTACACCAATAACAGTCCTGACAAAATGAATTTTGTTTGGATGAACTTGGATCAAAATTTATTTCAAGCTGACTCTCGTGGAAATGCTGTAGTGCCTATTTCTGGAAGTCGTAATGGTGCACAAGGCCAAATTTTTGACGGAGGTCATAAAATTAAATCGGTAAAATTAATTACATCTTCTAATGGAAAAACAACAGAGGTAGTTGCTAAGTACGTTATATCAGATACTAGAATGCAAGTTTTTATTCCACAAGGATTGAATGCAAAAGGTGGAGTAGTGAAAATCAAAATCGACTTTTCATTTATTGCTCCATTTGAAGGTTCAGATCGTATGGGGGTTTTGGAAACTAAAAATGGTAAAATTTTCACCATGGCACAGTGGTATCCAAGAATGTGTGTGTATGATGATGTAAGAGGATGGAACACTAATCCGTACTTAGGAGCTTCTGAATTCTACTTGGAATACGGAGATTTTGATGTAAAAATTACGACACCTTCTAATCATGTAGTAGTGTGTTCAGGAGAATTAGTAAATCCAACTGAGGTATATTCTTCAGAAGAACAAAAACGTTTGGCACAAGCCAAACTAAGCGATGCTACAGTTTTGATTCGTTCTGCAGCAGAAGTAAATGCGTTGCCTAAAACAGTTGCCACTACTAAAACATGGCATTACAAAATTAAGAGCGCAAGAGATGTTTCTTGGGCTTCTTCTCAAGCCTTTATTTTAGATGGTGCCAAAATTAATTTACCAAGTGGTAAAAAAGCTTTAGCATTATCGGTTTATCCAGTTGAAAGTGACGGTAACGATGCTTGGGGAAGATCTACCGAATATACTAAAACTTCAATTGAAAATTATTCAAAAAGATGGTTCGAATATCCTTATCCAGTAGCTACAAACGTTGCAGGTAATGAAGGTGGAATGGAATATCCTGGAATTGTTTTTTGTGGATGGGAATCGAAAGGAGCTAGTCTTTGGGGAGTAACGGATCATGAATTTGGACACATTTGGTTCCCAATGATTGTTGGATCTAACGAACGATTATTTGCATGGATGGACGAAGGATTTAATACGTTTATTAATTCATTGAGTTCGCATGATTTTAATAATGGAGAATACAAAGAAGATAAAGCCGATTTACATAAAGATGCCGAGCAGTATACTAATCCCGCTTTGGAAACCATGATGAGTTCGCCTGATAATATGAAAGAGGCTAATATAGGTACTTTGTGTTATTCTAAACCAGGTGCTGGTTTAGTGATGTTGAGAGAACACATATTAGGGCCAGAACGATTTGATTTGGCTTTGCGCACCTACGTTGAGCGTTGGGCATTCAAACACCCTACGCCAGATGATTTCTTTAGAACTATTGAAAATGTAGCAGGTGAAGATTTAAGTTGGTTTTGGAGAGGTTGGTTCCAATACAATTGGCGTTTAGACCAAGGAATTAATTCGATTAAATATATCAAAAACGATCCAGCTAAAGGAATCATAATCAATATTGAGAACTTTGAAAAAATGGCTATGCCAATTGTTTTAGATGTTAAAACTAAAAGTGGTAAAGTTACGCGTGTAAAATTACCGGTAGAGATTTGGCAAAAAAATGTAGACTGGTCATTCAAACATAATTCTACTGAGACAATTGAAAGTATTACATTAGATCCTGATCACGTATTTCCTGATGTGAATGAAGCCAATAATGTTTGGACTGCTGAAAAAGGTAAAGTAGACGAAGATTTAATTTTAGATGGGTTTTTGGGAACATTTACAACAGATAAAGCGCCACTTAAATTTAACATTACTGAAAAAAATGGGGCTTTAAATGTAGAGATTGTTGGTTATCCAAAATTCAATTTGACTCCAATTGGTAAAAACAAATTCGAATCCAAACGAGCAGGTTTGCAAATAGAATTTAATGAAGCTAAATCCGGATTTGAAATGATTTTAGGAGATGGACGAAAAATGTCATTTACTAAACAATAATAGTATTTTAAACCATAAAAAAAACGACTGAGCAATCAGTCGTTTTTTTTTATACTAGAATTCCGATTTACGATGGAATTTGTTGGCTCAAGCAATGTAAAGTTCCGAATCCCCAAATAAAATCGGTGGCATTGATACCAATAATTTCTCTATCAGGGAAACAATCGGCTAAGATGTTCAAAGCAATTCTATCCTTATTATCGTTAAAAGTAGGTACTAAAACACATTGATTTAAAATCAGGAAATTGGCATAACTAGCAGGTAAACGTAAGCCTTCAAAATCCAAACGCTTTGGCATAGGTAAACATACTATTTTTGGCGTTTGACCATTTTCTAATTTAGCATTTTGCAAACGCTTAAGATTCTCCTGCAGCGGTTGGTAGTTAGCGTCTTTTTGATCGTCTTCAACAATAGTTACAATCGTATCTTCATTGACAAATCGGCATAAATCATCAATATGTCCGTGAGTGTCGTCTCCTTCAATACCATCTCCCACCCAGATTACATTGGTAACACCTAAATACTCTTTAAAAACAGCTTCGTAATCGGCTTTCGTAAAATGGGCATTACGGACTTGAATCGAAGGATGCATCAAACATTCCTCCGAAGTTAATAAAGTTCCTTTTCCATTTACATCAATAGCACCGCCTTCTACAATTACTGGTTTTCCTTTGTAGGTAACCTGAGTTAAAGGCAGGTTCAAAAAATCGGCTACTTTGTTGGGAACATGTTTGTCTAATTGAAAATTGGAATACTTTGCCCAACCGTTAAAGTTGAAATTCAAAGCTTCTCTTTTGGAACCATTTTTCACAATAATCGGCCCGGAATCTCGCATCCAAGAACGATTCGTTTTGTGAATAATATAGGAAACATTAGTAGTTTGAACATGCGCTCTTTCGAGCATTTCAGTTACTTTAATTTGTAGTTTTTCATCAGCGACAACTAAAAATACTTTTTCTACAGCCGCTACTTTTTTTATGAATTCGACAAAAGCCCATTGAACGGCCTCGTATTTGCCAGGCCAATCGTTTCCATTGTGTGGAAAACAAAGTAAAATACCTTCTTGTTTTTCCCATTCGGCAGGGAAACGTCTGTTAGGAGTACTCATAATTAATCGATGGCTCTTTTGGTAATATCTCCAAATGCATCAATACGGCGGTCTCTAAAGAAAGGCCAGTTTTGACGAACGTTTTCTTGTAAATCCAAATCGACTTCGGCAATCAAGATTTCTTCTTTGTCGTGAGAGGCTTGCGCCAAAATTTCGCCTTGTGGTCCTGCAATAAATGACGAACCCCAAAATTCAATTCCCGAGGTATTCGGCAGGTATTTTTCTAAACCAATACGGTTAGCAGCAGCAACATATACGCCATTCGCTACAGCGTGACCTTTCATCACATTCATCCAAGCCCCGTGTTGATTAACACCATATTCTTCTTTCTCTAAAGGATGCCACCCAATTGCAGTGGGGTAAAACAACACTTCGGCACCTTGTAAGGCAGTCAATCGCGCTCCTTCAGGATACCATTGGTCCCAACAAATTAGGGTACCAATTTTTCCTTTGTTAGTAGGGAAAGCTTTAAAACCTAGATCACCAGGAGTGAAATAAAATTTTTCGTAGAAATGAGGGTCGTCTGGAATGTGCATTTTGCGATACAAACCCGCTTCTAAACCGTCAGTGTCTATGATGTAAGCACTGTTGTGGTAAATTCCGGCCATTCTTTTTTCGAAGAAAGGCACAATAATTACCACACCTAATTCTTTGGCTAATGCACTAAATGCAATAAAAGAAGTACTGTACAACGGTTCTGCTAAAGCAAAATTATCCACATCTTCACTTTGACAAAAATAATGACTACTGTACAATTCCGGTAGCGAAATTACTTCGGCACCTTGACTAGCTGCATCACGAACCCAACTCAAACATTTTTTTAAGTTGTTTTCGGCAACATCATTCAGATTCAATTGAATGACTGCAATTTTGTATTTTTTATTTGGCATAGCTAAAAAATTAGACCGCAAAAATAGTTATTTTTATAAAGAGTACACGAAAAGAAATATAGAAAAAGTAAGGCTATTTTTTTGTTTCTGAGGAATAGCTCGGATATTCAAAATCGCTTCGTACCTTTGCGCTTTAGAACAGAAGAAATGTTAGCAATAGGAAAATACAATACACTTACGATTTTACGGGATACCAAAGTAGGTTTGTTTTTGGGGAACCCCGAAAAAGATCCTGAAGGAATTCACGACGTGCTTTTACCCAACAAATACGTTCCTAACGAATTTGAAATAGGAGAAGAGTTAATCGTTTTTGTGTATTTGGATCACGAAGAACGTCCGGTAGCCACAACTTTAGCACCTTACATTTTGTTGAATGAATTTGCACTTTTGCGTGTTAATTACATCAATCAAATTGGTGCTTTTATGGATTGGGGAATGGAAAAAGACATCTTAGTTCCGTTCAAAGAACAAGCGCGTCCCATGGAAAAAGGAAAGCGTTATTTGGTGTATTTGTACATGGACGAAAAAACCAACCGTTTGGTGGCTTCAAGTAAAACCAATCAGTTTTTGAACAACGATCATTTGACCGTTGAAAAAGGAGAAGAAGTAGATTTAATTGTTTCTCATATTACCGAAATTGGAATCAATGTCATCATCAATGAACAACACAAAGGATTGTTGTACAAAGATGAGGTCTATGATGATGCGATACGAACAGGAGACAGAATGCGAGGATTTATTAAAAACATTCGTCCTGACAACAAAATTGATGTGGCTTTGCAAGTACAAGGCTATCAAAGTATTGAGCCGAACGCTGAGAAAATTTTAGATGAATTAAGAGCGAATCGCGGATTTTTACGTTTGAATGACAATTCACATCCAGAAGATATTAAAACGGTCTTAAAAATGAGTAAAAAGACTTTTAAGAAAGCGATAGGAGCTTTGTATAAAGAGAAATTAATTGAAATAAAAGACGACGGAATTTACTTGGTTAAAGAGTAAATATTCATTTATATCAGTATCAAAAGGCAATTCATTTTATTGAGTTGCCTTTTTTTGTAAAGAATCTAAAAAATGACTTATTTTTACACTCAAATCAAAGAATTATGAGCAAGATAGATTGGCAAACCGTCCGAGAATTTGAAGATATTACCTATAAAAAATGCAATGGAGTAGCACGAATAGCTTTTAATCGCCCAGAGGTGCGCAATGCGTTTCGTCCTAAAACTACTTCCGAATTATTGCAAGCTTTTCACGATGCGCAAGAAGACACTTCAATTGGAGTCGTTTTGTTATCAGCGGAAGGGCCTTCGTCTAAAGATGGTATATGGTCTTTTTGCAGTGGAGGGGATCAAAAAGCACGTGGACACCAAGGATATGTTGGTGAAGACGGCTATCATAGATTGAACATTTTAGATGTGCAACGATTGATTCGCTTTATGCCAAAAGCAGTTATCTGTGTGGTTCCTGGTTGGGCTGTGGGCGGTGGTCATAGTTTGCACGTAGTTTGCGATTTGACTTTAGCGAGTAAAGAGCATGCTATTTTTAAACAAACCGATGCTGATGTGACAAGTTTTGACGGAGGCTACGGTTCTGCTTATTTAGCCAAAATGGTGGGGCAGAAAAAAGCCCGTGAAATCTTTTTCTTAGGGCGCAATTATTCGGCTCAAGAGGCGTATGAAATGGGCATGGTGAATGCTGTTATTCCTCACGATGAATTAGAAGATACAGCTTATGAATGGGCGCAAGAAATTTTGGCTAAATCACCAACGTCTATCAAAATGTTGAAATTCGCCATGAATTTAACCGATGATGGTATGGTTGGGCAACAAGTTTTTGCTGGTGAAGCGACTCGTTTGGCCTACATGACCGAAGAAGCGACAGAGGGTAGAAATGCCTTTTTGGAAAAAAGAAAACCTAATTTCGAGAAAAAATGGTTGCCATAAAAGGTAGAATGCTACACTTTTAAAACATAACCTTATAAAAAATAAAAATGAAACACTGGATCGAAGCTGCTCGATTAAGAACCTTGCCCTTATCAGTTTCTGGAATTATAGTGGGTAGTATGTATGCGTTGGCAAACCCAACAGATGACGTGCTTACCCCAACCGAAGTATTCAATTGGAAACTTTTTGCTTTTGCAATTATTACCACTTTGGGATTGCAAATCCTCTCCAACTTTGCCAATGACTATGGTGATGGAATGAAAGGAACAGACAACGAAGATAGAGTAGGTCCTAAGCGCGCAATTCAAAGCGGAGTCATCACGCCCCAGGCAATGAAATCTGCTATTATTTTAACTTCCGTGCTGACTTTATTATCTGCGATTTATTTAATTTATTTGGCTTTTGGAGCGCATAATTTAGGATATTCCTTGTTTTATTTGATTTTAGGAATTGCTGCAATTGCATCTGCGATACGCTATACTGTAGGTAATTCAGCTTATGGTTACAGAGGTTTTGGTGATGTGTTTGTGTTTGTGTTTTTTGGATTAGTGAGTACACTTGGTGTTAATTTTTTGTATTCCAAACAATTAGACGCGGTTTTGATTTTGCCTGCAACCGCAATTGGGTTTTTAAGTGTAGCAGTTTTGAATTTGAATAATATGCGTGACGAAGCTTCTGATAGAAAATCAGGAAAAAATACTTTGGTGGTTAAAATGGGAATCGAAAACGCAAAAAAATACCATTACTTTCTGATTGTAGGTGCCATGATATTGGTGTTGTTGTTTGCTGTTTTAAGTGATTTTAACTTCGATCAGTATTTATTTTTATTAGCCTATATACCTTTAATACAACACCTAATTACAGTTCGTAAAAACGAAAACACTAAATTATTAGATCCTGAATTGAAAAAAGTAGCATTGAGTACTTTTGCACTTTCTATTTTGTTAGCCTTATGCATGATCTTTTTCTTTTCAGATTTAATTGTAAATAACTCGTAAGCGATTACTATTAATTGCCATCTCAATTATACGAATATCTAGTATGTTAAATAAAATCAGTTTCCTCTTTTTCTTTTTGATGACAATTCCGGTGCTACATGCTCAAAAAGAGGGGTACTGGGATAAAGAACGCTCAACTACAAAAGAAGTTGTGGTATCTGCAAGAGATCGAATTTTAATTAAGATTGATGACCTACCAACAGGAACTACCGAAATAATTTATCGCATCACGCTGTTGGATAAAAACCAGCAAATGTCCAATAGTCTAGTTTCGGTTTTGAAAGCGATTCCAGATCCAACAGGGATAAGCCAAGGATCAGCTGGAGCGGTATTTTTGCTATCTAAAATATCAGGAGACGATAAATGTAAATATGCTATCTTTTCTAAGTTGGATGCGGCGAACAATTATATAGCTTCAGGAGATACTTCTGATGCTTGCTTAGTACAAGACGAACCTGTAAGTAAAGATGCAAAGCGATTGTCAACAGAGAAATCCGATTGTTTGAAGTGGAGCGCAAATTCCAATCTGTTGTGGTTTGGTTTTGAAAGTAACAACTGGATTTTGAACCAAAAAATTATACTAGAAGTAGTACCTTGGGTAGATTATAAATTGAGTCGAGGTTGGACCAAAGAAAATCGCAAGACAATAATTGACCAATGCAAAACATCTAGTTTAGCTCAAAAAATGTCTAATTCAGATGATTTTTGTGTTTGTGTTTCGGATAAAATTCAGGCAAAATATTCGTTCAAAGAGTTTCAGAAATTATTAATCGAAGAGCGTAATAAGGCTTTTAAAGATTATGGTGCGCTTTGTTTTAACGAAACAGGAGCTTCTAGCGCATTCAATTCGGATTTAAGATCACAAGCTGCAGTTTTGGCAAAAAAAGGCAAGTACGGCGCGGCAATTGCTAAAATGAATACGATTATAACTAATACAAAAGGTGCTGCTTTGGATTACAACACACTTGGTTATTATTATCTAATCACCAAACAATACGGTAAAGCACTTAAGATTTTACAAGAAGCTGAAAAACAAGACGCAACCGAGTTGTTGATTCAATTGAATTTAGCTCATGCGTATTTACTAAACGGTAATTACAAATCGGCTAAAATAATTCATAAAACCTATTCTAATCAAAATGTTACGGATAGCTTGAGCTGGATACAAAAGACTAAATTGGATTTTGATGCTTTTCAAAAGGCAGGAATTCAAAACGAAGACTTCAATGCTATTTTGAAAATTTTAGAATAAATTCCTTTGAAAGCAACCTATCACAAATACCTACTACATTTCAAACGTCCTTCAGGAACTTCTAGAGGAGTAATGACAGATAAAGAAACTTGGTTTATTGTTATTGAACATGACGGTAAAAAAGGAATAGGTGAGTGTGGTATTCTTCGCGGACTCAGTTGTGACGATCGTCCCGATTATGAAGAGAAATTAGCTTGGACTTGTGCGAATATTCATTTGGGAAAAGATTTACTTTGGGAAGCTTTGTTAGAGTTTCCTTCGATACAGTTTGGAGTAGAAATGGCGTTCCAATCTTTAGTAAGTGAAACACCTTATTTACTTTTTTCATCTGACTTTACTCAAGGTCAAAAATCGATACCAATAAATGGCTTGATTTGGATGGGTGAGGAGTCATTTATGAAAGAACAAATAGAAGAAAAACTAGCGACTGGATTTCGATGTGTAAAATTAAAAATTGGCGCAATAGATTTTGATAAAGAACTCCAATTATTGCGTTTTATTCGAGCTAATTTTTCCGCTGAACAAGTCGAAATCCGAGTTGATGCTAATGGCGCTTTTAATGAAAATGACGCTTTAAATAAATTAGTTCAATTATCTGAATTTGAATTACATAGTATCGAACAACCTATTGCTAAAAATAGCACTGACAGGATGTCAGAACTCTGTAAAACTAGTCCATTTCCTATTGCTTTGGACGAAGAGCTAATTGGTGTATTTTCGGTATTTGATAAAGAAGTTTTATTGCTAAAAATAAAACCTCAATATATCATTTTGAAGCCTAGTTTTGTGGGTGGTTTTCGAGGCACACAAGAGTGGATTTCGTTGGCCGAAAAACACCAAATCGGGTGGTGGATTACTTCAGCCTTAGAGAGTAATATAGGTTTAAACGCGATTGCACAATGGACTTTTTTACAGCACAATTTGATGCCTCAAGGGTTAGGAACAGGTGCTTTGTATACGAATAATTTTGATTGTCCATTAGAAGTTGATGGAGGACAGTTGTGGTACGATATTAATAAGAATTGGGATTGTAATCTGATTTAAAATAAAAAAAAAGCCTTGTATAAAATACAAGGCTTTTTTTGTGGAGTCGCCGGGAATCGAACCCGGGTCCAAACAAGCAACTAAAGAGCTTTCTACAGGCTTATTTCCTGATTGAATTTTCGATGTTTTGCTAGGCCAGAAACAGCCACAAAACACTTAGCTTCTTTATTTTCGAAAATCGCCCGAAACCAACGAAAATCTAGGTTTATATTTACGATTCCCCTAGATCAAATGCTATAAACCAAAGCCTTTGAGGAGAATCCTGCTTTCCTACCTGGTAGGACGAGGCTAATCTTACTATGATTCAGATTATGCAGCAAGAGCGTAGTTTCCTTCGCCGTGTAAAAAGTGTGAAGCCTTTTATTAACGAGAATTACTTCAGTTCTCGACCTGCTTACTTTTCAATTCGACCTGCTGTCAAAACCAGTCGACCCCATTTCGATTATAGTAAAGTCAATAACTAACCTAAAAACCGAGTGGCAAAGGTAAATCATTTTAAGGGATAAAACGAATTGATTTGGGTATTTGAAATCGTAATTTCTAAATGAGATTATTCGTCAGTATCTGTTTCAAAAGGGTAGTCTCCAAAAAGTGGCGCCACTTTTTTAACATTATAAGTGCTTTTGTTCATTTTGTTTGATAAAGCAATTATGGTAACTTGTTCTTTAGGAAGTGTAATGTAAGCTGAAGTATTACCATGCCACCAACCGTTATGAAAATAAAAATTTTGTCCTGTTTTCCAATTAATCATACGAATACCTAAACCGTAATTTTTCTCACCTTCTCTTTCATTACTATACCCTACATGAACTTGTTTGGCCAAAGCAGGTTCTAAGAAATCTTTTCTACTTCTAGCACGATCAAATTTCAATAGGTCTCTTACGGTAGAATAAATATTTTTATCTCCATACACTTCGTCAAGGTAGTCTTTACCAATTTCTACTCGGTTAGCCTTGTACGAAGGAACAATTCGGTCTTTATCTTTTTCATAGTCAAAAACGAAGGTGTCTTTCATTCCAAGAGGCTTGAAAATCATTTCAGTCATCGCAGTTTTGTAGCTCTTTTTAGTTATTTTCTCTATGATCAGTGCCAACATGGCATAGTTGGTATTACAATAGGCAAAACGAGTATTTGTGCGTGATTCGAGTCCAATATTTTTGGTCGCCAAAAGCGTCAAAATATCTTGATTGGTCAAACGGTTATGGCGATCCCAAACGCCATCATCTCGATCAGTGAAATAAGCATAATTACGCAATCCGCTACGGTGATTCAATAACATTCGGACAGTCACTTCTGGGAATGGAAATTCTTTTAAAATGGTATTGACTTTTTGATCTAATTTCAGTCGATTTGCATTAACCAGTTTCAATACAGCTGCCGCAGTTAAAACCTTACTCACGGAAGCAATATGCAATGGAGTAGTAGGAGTAATACTGTCTTTTTTGCTAAGATTAGCCAATCCATCGTATTTTTCAAAAATAATTTGGCCGTTTTTAGCTACCAGAAAAGCGCCATTTGCACTATTTCCTGGCCAATTTTTATTGTAAAAATGAGCGATTTTTTGTCGAGTAGACCTTACATAGGATTCACTCAGTTTTGGTTCCTCATTAGTTAAAGATCTCATTTTAGGTAAGACGTTCTCGGGAAGTTCCGAATCTTTGATATCAGAATCAGTTTCGTTTTTACCGCAAGAGTTTAAAACAAGAGATAAAACCAGTATTTGTAGTATATTTGTTTTCTTAAAATAATTCATTTGTGTAGTGGTACTTGAATCACAAATATATTGATTCCATCGCTTTTAGGAAGGCTTTTTTCGAATATGAGGAATTATTTATCCACAACAAAATGTTATTAAAATGGTATTTAATTGGGTTTCAAGGAGTCTTATTTTAATTGGAATCAAAATTTAAGTCTAAATAGTATGATTTTCTAATTTATTAGAAAATTTAAAAGGTATAATTATAGTAAATAATGAGTTTAAAATTCGGGATTGTAAAAGAATTAAATCAGGAATTAGACCGTCGAGTTGCTTTTTCTCCAACACAATTGGAGGAATTGAAGTTGCTTTATCCACGGTTGGAATTTCGAGTAGAATCTTCAGATAATCGAATCTTTACTGACGAAGAATATGAATCAAAAGGGATTACAGTTAGTAGTGATATTACAGATTGTGATGTTTTAATAGGAATCAACCCGATAGCTCCATCGAATTTAATTCTTGGTAAAGAGTATCTATTTGTTACGGATTTAATCAAGAAAGTGAATCCATTATTTACATTGGATGCTTTGACCAGTCTTGTAGGAACCTATAATGCTTTTCGTGCTTTCGGACTTAAATTTGAATTATTTAAATTACCTGCCATTGCTACTTTTTCAGACCAAGCGACTTTGACAACCTATTTAAAGCGACCTGTTTTACCTCCATTGAAAATTACATTTATCGGGTCAGAAGCTAATTTAGTAGGAGCGGAGGTCATTATGAAAGCATTAAAAATAAAGAAAGTAAGTTCGGATGATTTTCTCTCCAAGAATTTTGCCCAAGCAGTATATACATTCATTAACTCTCCTGAACAAATTAATTTAGAATCCTTTACTACAGTTTCAGATATCTGTATTATTAATTCGTCTATTAATGGAAAATCAGTGCTTGTCTCACAAGAATTGTTGAATACAAAAGACGGCAAGTTGCGAGTTGTAGCTGATTTGAATCCTATGAGTACGAATTCCATTGCTTGCACACTACGTCAATCTACTCCGGAAGATCCGTTTTATGGTTATTTACCTAACGAAAATAAAGAAGTTGATTTGCATCACCCTGGAGCCATTGTTGTAGTTGCTGTGCCAGACACCACAATTGAATATCCTAAAGAGACAAGTGAATTCATTGGAAGTCAATTGGCTCAATATTATATTCCTACCGTATTTAAGTAAATTCTAGAGCATACCAACTTAAGGTAATTTTCTAATTTTGATATCAATATAAAAAAGTTGACCTAGTTTTTAATTTTTTTGTTGTCAGGCCAAAATATTAAACTTACATTTGTGCTTGTATACAAACAAATTCCGGAAAATATGTTTACTTTTTCACAGTACTTAGGCTTTTTACTTTTCTTAACCATTTTGACAATGGGATTTTGGCTAATGTTTTTCTTAGTTGGATTCGTGTCGTACTGGGTTGGTGGAGCTTCTTGGGAAGCTTACAAAGAAAAGAAAGCAAAAAAGAAAGAAGAACAATCAGCTTAATCTGATTGTTTGATAGTAAAAAAGCTCCGAGATTCGGAGCTTTTTTTATGCAAAAAAAAGACTGCCTTTTCAGACAGTCTCCTATTTATTTATCCTTGATATTCCATTTCACCGCCACCACCTTCGTTCATTTTCTTAGGTTGTTTTTCTCTTTCGTTTTTAGCTTTGTTGAAACGATAGGTAAACGATAAAGTTACTTGTCTTACTCTCCATTGCATTTCAGCTCTTGAGCTTAAAACACCTGGAAGGTAGGTTTCCATAATTCTTTTTCTACCATTAAAAACATCGTTTACATTTAGCGCAAAAGTTCCTTTGTCTTTGAATACATCTTTGCTGAAAGCCAAATTGGCACTAAAGTTACCTAATACTTTTCCTTGTGCATTAGTTTGTCCTCCCATATACATTAAATTAGTTTGCCAATCAATTTTAGCGGGCAATGTAATTTTAGATGTTAAACGGCTAAACCAAGAAGTTGCGTTGTTATTGAATTTTTGTGTTACTACTACATTGTTAAAGTTAGTATATACAAAATCTCCTTTGGTATCACTTTGAAAGAAGTTGAAGTTAGAATTCAATTTCCACCATTTGTAGGGTGAATAGTTTAAGGTAAATTCGAATCCAGTTCTAAATTCTGTGGCAATATTAATTGGCGAAGTGATGATAATTGGTGTGCCATTTACAAAATTTCCAGATTCTCTTCGAGCCATCTGAAACACATCGGTTGTTTTGTTGTAATACAATGAAGTGCTTAATGTTAATTTTGACCAACGTTTGATATATCCAAAATCGATGGCATCAGTCATGGAAGGATCTAAATCAGGATTACCAACAAATATATTGATGTTACTAGACAAGTTGCTAAATGGATTTAACATTCTTCCTCTAGGTCTTTGAATTCTTCTACTATAACTGATAGAAGTACTGCTTTTATCTGAAATCTCATAAGTAAAGAATGCACTAGGGAATAAGTTACCGTATTTTTTGGTATTAAAATCCGAAGTAGCTAATTGGTTAATTTCAATATTTGAATCTTCATAACGCAAACCTAAAAGAACGGATGCTTTATTTTTTTTGAAACCATATTGAGTATAAACCGCGTTTACTTTTTCTTTGTATTCTAAAACATTAGTAAAGTTAGGATTGATAACGCCTTCATTCTTCACTTGATAATCAGTAACTAATTTTGAAAAATCACCACGATAACCCGCTTCAAACTGACTTCCTTTGCCTAATGGCAAAACATAATCACTTTGAATCAAAACTCTATTTTGTTTTTGGTTATTTATGGTGTTGTCAATGCTAGAAGTACTATTGGACCTAGATGCATTAACTATTGCGGTTGTATTATCGTCATTAGAAGATACCGAACCGTCGATAGTAAACTTGTGTCCCTGTTTCTTAAAGTTTTTAGTAAAATTAGTAGTGTATTCTATATTGTTACTGTGGTTGTCCTCTTGATTCGTTCGATTAATAGTATAATCGAAGAGACGTGCTTGTGTGTAATAATTTTGGAAAACATTATCGGTATGATCACCATTACTATTACGATAATTGATGGTATTTGTCCAAGAGGTATTTTTGTCTATTGCAATATCAATTCCAAAGTTCCCATTGTATCCTTTGTCATAACGTTTATTATCTCTAGGTTCTACAATATAATTGCGAATCGAATTATTCGAATTGAAATAGGTAGTTTCATTGATCATGTTTCCAGGATTACTTCTAAAACTGTAACCTTGAGTAGTAAATAAACTCACCTTTTCAGTTTTGTAATTTACATTTCCACTTAATCCATTGTTATCAGGTATTCCGCCAGTGGCAATAAAAGTTCCATTAAATCCTTGATTTTTTCCTTTTTTCAAAACGATATTCAAGATTCCGCCACCTCCTTCAGCATCATAGCGCGCCGATGGATTGGTAATTACTTCTACTTTGTCAATAGCATCTGCAGGAATAATACGAAGGGCTTCCACTATATTAATCGCGTTTGAAGGTCTACCATCGATTAAAATTTTTACATTTTCGTTTCCTCTTAAACTAACATTTCCTTCAACATCAACCGATACCGAAGGGATGTTCCCCAACACATCACTTACTGTTCCTCCTTTTACCATTAAGTCATTTCCAACATTAAACACTTTTTTATCCAATTTGATTTCGACAGTTGTTTTTTCAGCACGAACAACCACCTCGTTCAATTGAGCGGCGTCTTCTGCTAAACCTATTGTTCCTAAATTAGTATTGGAGTCAATAGTCTTTCCTTTAAATTCAGTAGATTTAAAGGAGATAAATTCTACTGTAATGTCATAATTGCCTGCAGCAGCTTCGACAGAGAACTCCCCTTTGTTGTTGGTAATTCCTCCAGTGACAGCTTTTGGATTGTTGGGTAATCGAAGGGTAATTGTAGCATACTCTAGTGGTTGCTTACTTGTTTTTTCAATAACTTTTCCAGTTATTTTTACTTTAGAACTAGTTGGTGCTTGTTGCCCAAAACTTAGTATACTGCTCAAAAACAGTACAATTAATGCAATCGCATTTATTTTTTTCATCAATGGTGTTTTTAGTTACGGGGGGTTAGACTGACAAATACTGAAAAGGTTACATGAATCTATTAAATAATAAATAAAATTATTCCAATAGAAATTGCGTCACCTCTTCAGGAATTCTGCCTATGATGGCTTTGTCTCCTTTGACTAGAATAGGTCTTTCAATTAGAATTGGATGTGCCGCCAAAGCTTGAATAATTTCTTCATCAGTAAGTGATTTGTTTTTATAGTTCTCCATCCAAATGCTTTCTTTGGTTCTGACCAACTGAATGGGTTTGAAATTTAATTTTTGTAAAATAGCTTTGATTTCTTGTTCTGTTGGAGGGGTTTCAAGATATTTTGCAATGGCAACTTCTGATTCTTTTTCGGTTAACAAAGCCAAACAATTTCTTGACTTTCCACAACGTGGGTTATGGTATATTTGTATCATAAATTATTTTTTTGCGAAGTAATAAAAATATTGGATTTAAAACCGTATTTTAGAATCATTATTATTTATAGCTCAATCAGTATGTTTTTAAAACAAGTTAACCCAAAAGAAAAAGAGTTCTGGAAATATTTAATTGGTTCTGTTCTCTTATTTTGTGCTTCACTTTTTGGTCAGTTTCCTTTTATGTTGGGTGTATATATCAAATCATTTAATGATAAAATTCCTTATCCAGATTCTTATGAAGCTACAATGGGATTTTTAGAACCCAACCTTAGCTTATTTCTAATGTTGCTATCATTTGTTTTTGTATTCTTTCAATTATATGCTGTAGTTCGGTTTTTACACAAACAATCATTTATACAAATTATTACTTCTAGAAAGAAAATAGATTGGCACCGAATCCTATTTTCATTTTCCATTTGGGCCGGAATATCGATTCTTTCCACATTTATATTTTATTTACTCTATCCAGACGATTTTATTGTTCAGTTTCAATTGATTCCTTTTTTAGGATTGTTTGTAGTAGGCTTACTGCTTTTTCCTTTTCAAATTGGTTGCGAAGAGTTAATTTTTAGAGCCTATCTGATGCAAGGTTTTGGCAATTTGGCTACAAACAGATGGTTTCCTTTACTGATGACATCACTTATTTTTGGTATGCTTCATATTGCTAATCCGGAGGTCGATAAAATGGGATACAGTATATTAATTTATTACATTGGAACAGGATTATTTTTAGGAATAATCACTTTGATGGACGACGGAATCGAATTGGCTTTAGGGTTTCACTTTGCTAATAATTTTATTGGGGCGTTATTAGTTACTTCTGATTGGACTGCGTTTCAAACCCATTCCATTTTTAAAAGCACCTCTGATCCAAGTGTTTTATCAGATATTATTTTACCAGTCTGTATCATTTTCCCGATTTTACTTTTACTTTTTGCTAAAAAATACCATTGGGCCAACTGGCGCGAAAAACTGACCGGGACAATTTAAAAACAATCATTAAATAGCTATAGAATAATGAATACAGTAACTTATCAAAACGTTCACAACAAATTCAAATTAAATGGTTTTAGCTTTACCAAAGAGGATTTACTCCGTGTAGCCTATTCCTTTATTAAAGAAGGAGAGTCGTATGAGAAACCGTTAGGAATTTTTATCCTGGATTGGTTTGATCCAAAATCGTATTTAGAAATGAATACTTCGGGTTCAACAGGCACTCCAAAAATTATCCGTGTTGACAAACAAGCGATGGTCAATTCGGCTTTAGCCACCGGCGATTTTTTTGGTTTACAACCTGGGCAAAAAGTACTTCATTGTTTGCCAACCGATTATGTAGCCGGTAAAATGATGTTTGTCAGAGCATTTATCTTAGGTTTGGATATGGAATTTGTTGCGCCAAGTTCACATCCGATGGACCGCGTAAAAGGGGATTTCGATTTTTGTGGGATGGTCCCTTTGCAAGCCAAAAACTCCTTGAAGGACTTGCACCGAATCAAGAAGTTAATTATTGGCGGTGCCAAAATCAATAAGACGCTAGAAAACGAACTAGCTACAATACCGTCTCAGATTTATGAAACCTACGGAATGACTGAGACGATTACGCACATTGCTGCCAAACGAGTAGGGGAGTCGGCTTTTACCGTGTTGCCTAATGTAAAAGTTACTCAAGATGACAGACATTGTTTGGTCATTGACGCCCATAAAATTAGTGGTGAGAAAATTGTAACCAATGATTTGGTCGATGTAATTTCTGATACGCAGTTTGTTTGGAAAGGCCGTTTTGATAATGTGATCAATAGCGGAGGGATTAAATTAATTCCAGAGCAAATTGAAGAAAAACTAGCTTCATCAATTTCAAATTGTTTCTTTGTGTACGGTCAAAACGATGAACTTTTAGGAGAAAAATTAATCTTGTATGTGGAAGGCGAACGTATGACCATAGAAGAATCTATTTTTGAGGTGTTAGACAAATACGAAAGACCGAAAGAAATTGTATTTATACCTGAATTTAAGCGAACTGCTACAGGTAAAGTAATTCGAGATAAAACAGTTGTAAATAGTTAAATAAAAAATAAAAAAGAGAGGTAATTACCTCTTTTTTTTATACTTGAATCACTCCTAAATTAAATTGTTTCTCAATAGGAGCGTGGTTGGCTGCTTCAATCCCCATCGAAATCCAAGTTCGCGTATCTATAGGATCAATAATCGCATCTGTCCACAATCGAGAGGCAGCGTAGTAAGGCGACACTTGTTCGTCATAACGGGCTTTTATTTTGGCAAACAATTCGGCTTCCTTAGCTTCATCTACTTCTTCTCCTTTTGCTTTTAGTGAATTGGCTTCAATTTGTGCCAATACTTTGGCGGCTTGTGTGCCACCCATTACGGCTAATTCAGCACTAGGCCAAGCCATAATCAAACGTGGGTCGTAGGCTTTGCCACACATGGCATAATTTCCAGCACCATACGAATTTCCAACAATTACAGTGAATTTTGGCACTACGGAATTAGAAACGGCATTCACCATTTTGGCACCGTCTTTTATAATTCCGCCATGTTCTGATTTACTGCCCACCATAAAACCGGTTACGTCTTGTAAAAACACTAACGGTATTTTCTTTTGGTTGCAATTGGCTATAAAACGCGTGGCTTTATCGGCTGAATCAGAGTAAATAACACCTCCAAATTGCATTTCGCCATTTTTAGTTTTGACTACTTTTCGTTGATTGGCTACAATCCCCACAGCCCATCCGTCAATGCGAGCATAACCTGTAATAATTGTTTGACCATAACCTTCTTTGTAAGCTTCAAATTCGGAATTATCCACCAATCGCTTGATGATTTCCATCATATCGTATTGATCGGTACGCGCTTTTGGTAACACGCCGTACAATTCATTTTCGTCTTGACTAGGTTTTTCAGATTTGATGCGGTTGAAACCGGCTTTATCATAATCGCCAATTTTATCAACGATATTTTTTATTTTGTCCAAAGCATCTTTGTCGTCTTTGGCTTTATAATCGGTTACTCCTGAGATTTCGCAATGGGTGGTTGCTCCACCTAAAGTTTCGTTGTCAATGCTTTCGCCAATGGCAGCTTTGACCAAATAACTTCCGGCTAAAAAGATGCTACCCGTTTTGTCTACAATCAAAGCTTCGTCACTCATGATGGGTAAATAGGCACCACCTGCTACGCAACTTCCCATTACCGCCGAAATTTGGGTAATTCCCATACTGCTCATTAAAGCATTGTTTCTGAATATACGTCCAAAGTGTTCTTTATCAGGAAAAATTTCATCTTGCAAAGGCAAATACACCCCAGCACTATCGACTAAATAGATAATTGGAATACGATTTTCCATCGCAATTTCTTGCGCACGTAGGTTTTTCTTAGCGGTTATTGGAAACCAAGCACCTGCTTTAACGGTGGCATCATTGGCAACGACAATGCATTGTTTTCCTTTGATATATCCTATTTTTACCACCACACCACCTGATGGACATCCGCCGTGTTCTTTGTACATTCCATCACCTACAAAGGCGCCAATTTCAATACTTTTTTCATTGGTATCCAACAAATAATCGATGCGTTCACGGGCTGTCATCTTTCCTTCAGCATGCAATTTTTGGATGCGTTTTTCTCCGCCGCCTAGTTTTACTTCGCCTAACTTTTTGCGTAATTCAGAAAGTAACAGTTTGTTGTGATCTTCGTTTTTATTGAAATTCAAATCCATGTAAAGTGTGGGTGTTGCTATTTAAAAAGCTAAAATACAAAATCATCATTTGAAAAGGACTTCCAAATGATGATTTTTAATTTCTTTTGATTGTTTTTTTATTTTTTGGATTCTTCTACTAGACGTTTTAAAATAGCCCATTGTTTTAGTGCATCTCGAGCGTCAACAGCAGGATAACCTAAAACGGTTTTCCCTGCTTCAACATCGCTAACGACACCTGAACCTGCTCCTACAATAGCGCCGTCTCCTAGTTTGGTATGATCTTTTATCGAGGCGCTTCCGCCAATGATCACGCCATTACCTAAGGTTACCGAGCCTGCTAATCCAGAGTTTCCAGCCATAATACAAAAACGACCTAGTTTACTGTTGTGTCCAATTTGTACTAAATTGTCAATTTTACATCCGTCTCCCAAAACGGTTGAACTGAATTTTCCGCGATCTACACAAGCATTAGCTCCAATTTCAACTCCGTTGCCAATTACTACATTACCAATTTGTGGAATTTTTACCAAACCTTTTTGTGGATCAGGTCTAAAACCAAAACCGTCTGCTCCAATGGTTGCATTAGGGTGGATGATACATTGATGACCAATATGACAACGCTCTCTAACCACGGTTCCTGACCAAATTACGGTATGGTCACCAATAGAACATTCGTCCAGTACGGTTACGTTCGGGTAGAGGATGGTATTTTCTCCAATTTTGGTATTTGGTCCTATATAAACATTGGCGCCAATTTTACTACCTTTTCCGATAGTAGCAGTACTATCAATTACAGCTGTTGGGTGAATTTCGACATGAAATACTGGACTTGGTGGAGCAAAAAGTTCCAACACTTGTGACATAGCCAAATCGGCATTTTTTACTTTTATGAATACCTTATTCTCTCCTGGCTCAATTCGAATATCTTCATTCACAACTGCAGCACAGGCTTTAGAAGTAGCCCAATTTTTTTCATATTTTCGGTGACCAATGAAGGATATTTCAGTTGCTGAAGCTTCGTCTAATTGTTCGGGAGCAGTTATTAAAGTTGTTGTAGATCCAACAATTGTTCCTTGAAGTAGTTCGTTTATTTCTTGAATGGAGTAGGATTTCATAATAATTAGTTTGGTTTTTTGGCAGTATAATTTTCAAATAAAATCAATTCGTTTTGAATTTGCAACTATTTAAAATAAAAACTCCTCAAACGATTCTTGTTTAGAATGTTGAGGAGTTTTATTTTTAGTACTTCTGTAATTTATTCTTCTTCTTTTTGGCCCATCATCATCAGGTAAGCTTTCAAGAAATGATCTATTTCGCCATTCATCACCCCATCAACATCAGTGGATTCAAATCCGCTACGAACGTCTTTGACTAATTTGTAAGGATGCATGACATAGTTTCTAATTTGCGAACCCCATTCAATTTTCATCTTTCCGGCTTCAATATCGGCACGTTGCGCCAACTGTTTTTTCAACTCAATTTCATACAATTGGGAACGAAGCATTTGCATCGCACGGTTTCTATTGTCGTGTTGCGAACGAGTTTCAGAACATTGAATCTGAATTCCAGTGGGTTTGTGAACCAGTTGTACTTTGGTTTCCACCTTATTTACATTTTGACCTCCTGCACCACTAGATCGAGCCGTTGTGATTTCGATATCGGCAGGATTGATGTCAATTTCGATAGTGTCATCTACCAATGGATATACATATACCGAAACAAAGGAAGTATGTCTTTTGGCATTGCTATCAAAAGGTGAAATACGCA
The DNA here is from genome assembly GCF_020886055.1 of Flavobacterium ammoniigenes. Classification (NCBI taxonomy): domain Bacteria; kingdom Pseudomonadati; phylum Bacteroidota; class Flavobacteriia; order Flavobacteriales; family Flavobacteriaceae; genus Flavobacterium; species Flavobacterium ammoniigenes. The sequence continues at coordinate 1,531,221 of NZ_AP025184.1, forward strand.
CCAATCGATGTACTCCATTTTCTCCTTTGAGATAACCAAAAGCATAATCGCCTTCAATTTCTAAAGTCACTGTTTTAATTCCTGCTACATCGCCTTCCTGAAAGTTCAATTCTTTGACTTTGTAGCCTTGTTTTTCGGCCCACATCAAGTACATTCTCATCAGCATGGAAGCCCAATCACAACTTTCTGTTCCACCGGCACCGGCAGTTATTTGAAGGACGGCACTTAATGTATCTCCTTCTTCCGAAAGCATGTTTTTGAATTCAATTCCTTCGATATGTAACTCGGTAGCTAGGTATTGCTCGTCTAACTCTTCTGCTGATAGTTCCCCTTCTTTGTAGAATTCGTAAGCCAGTTGTAATTCGTCACTTAATCCGATTGCTTTTTCATAATCTTCGATCCACTTTTTCTTGTTTCGAAGGTTTTTAACTACGATTTCAGCTTCTTTGGCATTGTTCCAAAAGTCGGGAGCAAAGGTCTTTTCTTCTTCGTTGGTAATTTCAATTAGTTTAGCATCAACGTCAAAGATACCTCCTCAACGCACCAAGGCGTTCTACAATACCTTTTATTTGTTCGGTAGTTGTCATAAATTATGTAATTTTGTGAAGCAAAAATAAGACTTTTTTAAGGAAAGACAATTCGCGAATTGTCGGTCTGTCACTATAAAAACATAAAAATGGAAATAAATTTAGTTAGCGATACCATTACCAAGCCTACGCCGGAAATGCTTCAGTACATGTTCAATGCAGTTGTGGGAGATGATGTATACAAACAAGACCCTACGGTGATTGAGTTAGAAGCTAAGGTGGCTGCGCTATTTGGAATGGAAGCAGGTCTTTTTTTTCCATCAGGAACCATGGCCAATCAAACCGCAATTAAATTACACACGCAACCTGGCGAACAGTTAATTGCAGATAAATATGCCCACGTTTATAACTACGAAGGTGGGGGAGTTTCCTTTAATAGTGGCGTTTCCTGTTGTTTGTTAAATGGAAATCGCGGCATGATTACCGCTTCACAAGTCAAATTAGCAATTAACGATCCGGAGTTTTACCATAGTCCGTTGACGAGTTTAGTTTGTGTTGAAAACACGACCAACAAAGGAGGAGGAGCCTGTTATGAGTTGGATGATTTACGCCAAATCAAACAAGTTTGTGAAGAACACAATTTGAAATTTCATTTGGATGGTGCGCGTATTTGGAATGCTTTGGTAGCCAAAAACCAGGATCCAAAAGAATTCGGAAAACTGTTTGATACGATTTCAGTATGTTTGTCCAAAGGATTAGGTGCGCCTATTGGCTCTGTTTTATTGGCAGATAAAAAAACGATTCATCGCGCGTTGCGCATCCGTAAAATTTTAGGCGGCGGAATGCGTCAAGTTGGATATTTGGCTGCAGCCGGAATTTATGCTTTGGATCATAATATAGAGCGTTTGGCTGAAGATCATCGTCGTGCCAAAGAATTAGCATCGGTTTTACAACAAAAAGATTGGGTAGCATCAGTGGAACCAGTAGAAACGAACATTCTTATTTTTACTTTGACCCCTCAAGTAAGCGAAGCCCAATTGATTGAAAAGTTGAAACAAAAAAACATTTTAATTAGCTCGATGGGACAAGGTAAATTACGAATAGTTACCCATTTGGATTACCGAGAAGTGATGCATACCTATGTTATAGAAACACTGGAGAAGTTAGCAATTTAGATATGGAAAATCACATCAATCAACTTACTTTAGTCGTTAAAGACTATGATGAAGCCATTGCTTTTTATACTCAAAAATTACATTTTGAATTAATTGAAGATACGGTACTTAATGACACCAAAAGATGGGTTGTCGTAGCTCCAAAAAATTCACAATGCCGATTGTTATTAGCAAAAGCAGCAAATGAAGAGCAATTAAATTCTGTTGGAAATCAAACGGGAGGTCGTGTTTTTCTATTTATGAATACAGATAATTTTGATGTTGAGTATCAAAATTTAGTTGATAATCAGATCAAGATTGTTCGCGAACCTACTACTGAAACTTACGGAAGAGTATTGGTTTTTGAGGATTTGTACGGCAATTTATGGGATTTGATTGAGCCAGTTTCGACTAAAGATACTAGTTTTTACTCGACTGCTATTTTAGCTATTAAACCCGAAGTTCATTTTGACACAGCGATTAAGGCGTTGAAAAAATTACAAGCAGCAACTAAGTTAGAAAAAGGTAATTTTTTATTTGAACTTCATTTAGATACAGAAAATAAAAATCAAATAATTGTTTGGGAAGGATTTTATTCAGAATCTGATTTTCAAGCTCATTTGAATTCGGTTCATTTACAAGATTTCCTGAAACAAAATGTCGTTGATTTTATCTCAGGATATCCTGCAAATCGAATAGTGTAAACTATTTAAACAAATTATCCATTCCTGGAATCATCGGCATGTCCATTTTAGCCACCGCATCCAATTCGGCTTCGTTTACTTTGGTTGCTTTTTCGATGGCTTTATTTAGTACCAAAATCAAATAATCTTCCAGTTGTTCTTTGTCTTCTAACAAGCTGTCGTCAATGGAAATTGATTTGATGGTTCTATTGGCAGTCAAAGTCACATTGAGTGTTCCGTCAGAACTTTGTTCGTCAATAAGTACGGTATTTAAACGTTGTTTGGTGTCTTCTATTTTTTGTTGGGTTTCTCTTAATTTACCCATCATTCCCATTAAATCCATTGGTTGTTTTTTATTTAATTAATTTTCGATGTAAAATTAGTACATTAGTTCTTTATTTTGAATTAAATAATCATGAAAAACACACTGCTGATACACTTTGTTTGTGTTATTTTTGCCGCTTCATTTACAACAATTAATGCACAGTCTATGTCACATACTCTTTCAGCTCCTGTAGCTAAAAAACTTCCAAAAAAATTAAAGAAACACAATGAGATTCGAATTGACGATTATTATTGGTTGAATGACAGAGAAAACCCTGAAGTCATTGATTATTTGAATCAAGAAAATTCGTATTACGATGCTATGACGGCACATACTAAGGATTTTCAGAAGCAATTGTTTGAAGAAATGAAAGGTCGAATCAAAGAGGACGATCAATCGGTTCCGTATTTATACAACGGCTATTATTACATCACTCGTTATGAGAAAGGACAAGATTATCCAATTTATTCGCGTAAAAAAGGAAGTTTAGACGCTCCAGAAGAAATTTTATTTAATTGTAATGAATTAGCGAAAGGACATACATTTTTTCAATTGGGTGGTTTGAGTGTAAGTCCTGATAATCGTTTTGCTTCCTTTGGAGTAGATACAGTCGGAAGACGTATTTACACCATTAAAATCAAGAATTTAGAAACCAACGAAATTCTTCCAGATGTGATTGAAAATGCGACAGGAGGTTCGGTTTGGGCTAATGATAATCACACCCTTTTTTATACCCGACAAGACAAAGTAACCTTGCGTGCTAACCAGATTTTCAAACACAAACTACAGACTTCAGCCGATCAAGATATTTTGGTTTTTGAAGAAAAAGACGAAACATTCAATGTATCTGTAGGCAAAGAAAAATCAAGAAAATATATTGTTATTGGTTCTGAAAGTACCATGACAACCGAATATCGAATTTTGAATTTGGAAACACCAGATGCTGAATTCAAGGTGTTTCAGCCTAGAGTCCGCGGTTTAGAATACAGTATTTCGCATTTTGGAGATTCGTTTTATATTTTAACCAATAAAGACAAAGCGACCAATTTTAAGTTGATGAAAACTCCTGAAAATGCCACCGAAAAGAAGCATTGGAAAGAAGTTATTGCGCACAGAGACGATGTGTTACTAGAAGATATTGAAATCTTCAGCAACTATTTGGTAGTCGAAGAGCGTTCCAATGGTTTGAATCATATTCGCATTTTGCCTTGGAGTGGAGAAGGAGAGTATTATTTGCCTTTTTGTAGCGAAACGTACAACGCTTATACTACTACTAATGTTGATTTTGATACGGATATTTTGAGATACAGCTATCAATCGTTGGCCACTCCTTCATCGGTGATTGATTTCAATATGAAGACCAAAGAGAAAGAAATCAAAAAAGAGCAAGCTGTTTTGGGTGGCCAATTTGATAAAAACAATTATGTAGAAGAGCGAGTTTGGGCTACTGCCAAAGACGGAATTAAAGTACCCATTTCATTGGTTTATCGTAAAGATTTGAAAAAAGATGGAACGAATCCGCTGTTGCAATATGCTTATGGTTCTTATGGTGTGACAATGGAGCCTTATTTTTCTACCACTCGTTTGTCATTGTTAGATCGCGGTTTTATTTATGCCATTGCTCACATTCGTGGAGGAGAAGATTTAGGAAGACAATGGTATGAAGACGGAAAATTATTAAAGAAAAAAAATACATTCACGGATTTTATTGATTGTTCTCAATTTTTAATTCAGGAAAAATATACTTCACCTGCTCATTTGTATGCCGAAGGAGGCTCAGCTGGTGGTTTGTTAATGGGAGCGGTAGTCAATTTGGCGCCTGAATTGTACCATGGTGTCATTGCGCAAGTACCTTTTGTTGATGTGGTGACAACTATGCTAGATGATAGTATACCATTAACTACTGGTGAATATGACGAATGGGGAAATCCAAACAAGAAAGAGTATTATGATTATATGTTGTCGTATTCTCCCTATGATAACGTAAAAAATCAAACGTATCCTAATATGTTAGTGACTACAGGCTTACATGATTCTCAGGTACAGTATTGGGAACCAGCCAAATGGGTCGCTAAATTACGTACGCATAAAAAAGACACTACTGTTTTATACTTACATACCAATATGGATGCAGGTCATGGTGGGGCTTCAGGGCGATTTGAAGCGATTAAAGAATTGGCTAAAGAATTTGCATTTTTATTGGATTTGGAAGAAATTAAAAAATAATTAGAAATTTATTGTTAAATTTGGTCCTCGATAAGGCGATTAAAAAAATGACCTTATTCAACTATTTTTTTTATGAAAGAAGAAATAAATGCTCATAATTCGGTTTTGGATTTGATAGGTAATACACCGCTTATCAAACTGAAAAAAGTAACTGAAGGGATAGAAGGTAATTTCTATGCTAAAGTGGAAGCATTTAATCCAGGTCACTCCTCCAAAGATAGAATTGCACTTTACATTATTGAACAAGCTGAAAAGCAAGGGATTCTTACTCCAGGTGATACTATTGTAGAAACTACATCTGGAAATACAGGATTCAGTTTAGCTATGGTAAGCATCATTAAAGGATACAATTGTATCCTGGCGGTGAGTTCTAAATCGTCCAAAGATAAAATCGATATGCTACGCGCGATGGGAGCCAAGGTATATGTTTGTCCTGCTCACGTTTCAGCAGATGACGATCGTTCCTATTACAGTGTAGCTAAACGTTTGCACGAAGAAACTAAAGGTTCGGTTTATATCAATCAATATTTTAATCAATTGAATTTTGATGCTCATTATTTGAGTACAGGTCCTGAAATTTGGAAACAAACCAACGGAAAAATTACCCATCTTGTCGCTTGTAGCGGAACAGGAGGAACTATTTCTGGGACAGCTAAATATTTGAAAGAACAAAATCCGAATATTAAAATTTTAGGTGTAGACGCTTTTGGTTCTGTATTGAAAAAATACCATGAAACAAGAGAATTTGATAAAGACGAAATTTATCCCTACCGAATAGAAGGTTTGGGTAAAAACTTAATACCATCGGTTACCGATTTTGATGTGATCGATAAATTCATGAAAGTAACTGACGAAGAAAGTGCACATGCTACTCGTGAGTTAGCTAGGACAGAAGGTTTGTTTGTAGGATATACTTCAGGTGCTGTACTTCAAGCGATTAAACAATATGCTGATGATGGTGAGTTTACACCAGAGAGTAACGTAATTGCTATTTTTCCAGATCATGGATCCCGATATATGAGTAAAGTATTTAGTGATGATTGGATGAATGAACAAGGTTTTTTTGACAGTGTAAATGAAGAAGAAGCCCAAAAAATAGAATTTATAAAATAATAATTCAAAAAATACAACATAAAAAAACTCTCGAGAAATCGAGAGTTTTTTATTTTATATAGGATAGAAAAATTATTCTTCCATTGTGTGATAAACGTTCATCACATCATCATCTTCTTCTAGTTTTTCGATTAATTTTTCCACATCAGCTACTTGCTCATCCGTTAGCTTTTTAGTGATTTGAGGAATTCGTTCAAATCCAGAAGATAAAATTTCCAAACCTCTATTTTCTAATTCTTTTTGGATCGTTCCAAAACTTCCAAAAGGCGCATAGATTAATATTCCGTCTTCGTCTTCAAATACTTCTTCTGCACCAAAATCAATGAATTCTAATTCCAATTCTTCAGGATCTAATCCTTCTTTTGGTACGCGGAAATTACAGGTATGATCGAACATAAATTCAACCGAACCTTGTGTTCCCATGGTGCCATTGCATTTGTTGAAATAAGAACGAACATTGGCAACAGTTCTATTATTGTTATCAGTTGCTGTTTCAATTAAAAGTGCAATTCCGTGAGGCGCATAACCTTCAAATAATACTTCTTTATAGTTGGCTGTATCTTTATCGGTCGCTTTTTTAATAGCACGTTCTACATTTTCCTTAGGCATATTGGCTGCCTTTGCATTTTGTATTACCGCTCTTAAACGTGAATTAGCATCCGGATTTGGTCCTCCTTCTTTTACTGCCATTACAATGTCTTTACCAATTCTGGTAAAGGCTTTGGCCATAGCTGACCAACGTTTCATTTTTCTTCCTTTTCTAAATTCGAAAGCTCTTCCCATTGCTAATATTTTTTAACGGTGCAAAAATAGTATTATTTTGCGTTTTTACAATCCTTGTTATTTTTTATAAAATGGTAGTTTAACCACTTTGGCAGGCACATCATTTTTACGAATTCGAATATAGATATCGCTATCTACACCACTGAATGCTGCACTTACATAACCTAAACCAATACCTTTATTCATGGATGGCGACATAGTCCCCGATGTTACAATTCCGATAGCATTTCCAGCAGCATCTACAATTTCGTAATCATGTCTTGGCACTGCGCGTTCTTGCATTTCAAAACCCACTAATTTTTTGGTAACACCCGCTTCTTTTTGTTTTTTCAAGTTGGCAGAATTCGTAAATTCTTTATTGAATTTGGTAATCCAACCCAATCCTGCTTCTAAAGGCGAAGTAGTATCGTTGATATCGTTTCCGTACAAACAGAATCCCATTTCTAAACGTAAGGTATCACGGGCAGCCAAACCAATAGGTTGGATGTTGAATGTTTTTCCAGCTTCAAAAACAGCATTCCAAATTTGTTCTACATCGGCATTTTTACAATATATTTCAAATCCTCCCGCTCCAGTATAACCCGTTGCCGAAATAATTACGTCATTAATTTCTGCAAAATCACCCACTTGAAAATGATAGTATTCAATTTGTGCCAAATCCAATGAAGACAAACTTTGCATGGCTTCTACTGCTTTAGGACCTTGAATAGCCAATAAGGAATAATCATCAGAAAGGTTTTTCATCTCCACACCTAAATCATTAAAACTGCTAATCCAGTTCCAGTCTTTCTCAATATTAGAAGCATTCACCACCAAAAGATACTCGTCTTCTTTCATTTTGTACACCAACAAATCGTCTACAATTCCGCCTTCGGTATTGGGTAAACACGAATATTGCGCTCTTCCAATAGTTAGGGTAGCGGCATCATTAGAAGTTACTTTTTGGATCAATGCTAAGGCATTAGGACCCGACAGTAAAAATTCGCCCATGTGCGACACGTCAAATACGCCTACGCCAGTACGAACAATTTCGTGTTCGGCATTTACCCCTTCGTAAAGAATAGGCATATTGTATCCGGCAAACGGTAGCATTTTAGCTCCCAAACTTTCGTGAATGTGCGTTAAAGCAGTATTTTTCATGGTGATTGAAGTGATTTTTTGATGGCGCTAATTTATTGCTTTTTTATGGAGTGGCAAAAAATAAGCGAAACGGATTTTGATAGCAATTTTTAAGTATTTTTAAAATGAATTTTAAATACAATTAGCTTATGAAATCATTTTATTTATTTCTCGCTTTATTTTTTTTCTTTTCTGTTTCAGTTAAAGCCCAGAAAGTATTTTCGGTCAACTATCAAAATCAGGCCGACGTTAAAGTATATGTTGCAAAATATGAAAATCAAGCGGATCTAAAAGTTTTTAAATTAAAGTATACCAATCAAGTTGGTCAAAACGATGGTAAATGGTTTTTCACAGACTATCAAAATCAAGCTAATAAAACGCTATTTTTTGTAGATTATGAAAACCAAGCGGATCTAAAAATATTTTTTGTATCGTATGAAAATCAAGCAGGATGGAGGAATAATTCCAAAAGGCATTTGATGTATTGATTCTACAAAAAAACCGATTAGTTGCCTAATCGGTTTAATGTTGCGGAGAAAGAGGTATTCGAACCCTTTAAATATTATCAGTAAATTCAAGGTTTCCCATTTTCGAAATCACACAGGGTAACTCATAGGGTAACTGATTTTTTATATGTATCAATTGTACTGACGTAAATGAACAAAAAATAATTTAAATCGCGAAGTTTTGGTTCAACTTTAACATATTTTATTCAGTCAATTATATCTACATGTGCGTTATTGATTTTGAATAGTTCTCTGGTCTTAATTGGTGCTAATGTGTGTCCAAACACTTTCAACACATGGTTCACTTTTTTCAGATTGAAATTTTCTTTGCCTTGTTCAATTTTTCTAACCACTGTGAGTGCTACTCCCGCTTTTTGAGCGAATTCTTCTTGAGTCAGATTTACTGATTTTCTTTTGTCTTTTACAAATTGAGATAGTGACTTCATGGATATATGTTTTAACGACTATTTTTACTAAAAATACTAAATTATATGTAAAAGCATATAAAACGCTATTTATATTTCAATTTATATGTAAAAGCATATAAATTTTGGTTTAAAATTCATAATAAATAGGCGGTATATGGCATTATTGTGCTTTTTTTTAAAGTAAAACAGTTTTACAAATGAATAACAAGCATAGAAATGCTATATATAGCATTTTTTATTGAAATTATATTTAATAGTTGTATATTTGCATAAAAAAAAGCTATATAATGCATTTTGAAGAGTTAATACAAGTAATAAAGGAACGTAGGGAAATGCTACAGGTGACTCAAGAAACCTTAGCTACACTTTCTGGAGTTGGACTAAGGACTTTACGACAATTTGAGAGTGGTAAAGGGAATCCTACTTTGTCAACGTTGCAAAAACTCACCGATGCTTTAGGATTAGATTTAGTTTTAGTGGTTAAAAATAAAAATGAATCGTAATGAGAGAAGCTACTATTTTATTTAAAGGTGAAAAAGCGGGTATATTGACTCAACATGATGATGCAAGTTTTACATTTGCCTATTCGGATGATTGGGTGCTGAATATTGAAAAACCTAGTATTAGTTTGACATTGCAAAAAATCAATAAAGTGTTTCACTCTCCTTATTTGTTCCCTTTTTTTTATAATATGCTTCCAGAAGGAACTAATAAACAGGCGATATGTAAATTAAATAAAATCGACCTAAATGATTATTTTGGGTTATTATTGACCGTTGCAACTGAGGATACAATTGGAGCTATTACAATTGAAAAACGTTACTAATTATGAGTTTATTAGAAATCAATCACTGTCCTGGTACTTTAGCAGAGGGCTTTTCTACTTATAGTAGAACTTGTTTGAATAAAGTATTTCAAGGAAAAAAGGTAAATCATATTTTACCATACGATTCACCTTTTTCAGGTACTGAATCCGATATTCTTTTTGAAGAAAATAGAAATCGAATTTCAATATCTGGTGTTCAAGAAAAATTTTCAGTGGTACTCGAGAAAAATAAGTTACGACTTGTTAAAGAAGGGGAGGTAGGTAAATATATTTTAAAACCCATACCTTCATTCGGTAAAAAAGCAAATCAAATGCCTGCAAATGAACATTTAACAATGCAAATTGCTAAACAGGTTTATGGAATAGAAACGGCTGAAAACGCATTAATTTTTTTCAATAATAACGAAAAAGCCTACTTAACTAAACGATTTGATTTTAACAAAGAAGGATATAAACTAGCTCAAGAAGATTTTGCTTCTTTGGCTCAAAAGACTCCACAAACCCATGGTGAGCATTATAAATATTCAGGTAATTATTTTGATTTGTTTGAATTAATGAAAGAACATTTACCTGCCTATCTTTCTGAAGCTCCAAAATTATTGAAGTTACTTGTTTTTAATTACTTGTTTTCTAATGGTGATGCTCATTTTAAAAATTTTTCCTTATTAGAAACCCCGATGGGAGATTATCGTCTTAGCCCTGCATATGATTTACTTAATAGTAGAATTCATATTGAAGATAAAGATTTTGCTTTAGATGATGGATTACTTCCTAAAAAACTTTCAGGTGGCACTATTAAAAGTCAATTTGTTTCTCTTGCTCAATTAGCAGGAATTAATGAAAAAATAGTCAAAGAAATACTTCTATTAATGACATCTAAGACAGAGCAAGTGGCTAAATTAATTGAATGTTCTTTTCTGGATGACACTACAAAACGTAATTATTTACAATCTTATCAAGGGCGTTTAAAACGGTTGATGAAAGAATAATACATTTGTCTTGGCCTAATAGTAATGGAATAGTAATTCTCCTGAAGTATTATTAAGAGATTAAGGTATTCGAACCCATTGAATATTGCAAGTGAAATTATGTTCCCTTATTCTTAGGCGGGAAATCTTCTTGAGTTTGATTTATAGATTTTATTTTACAAATTGAGCGAGGTTTTTATTATGCTTTGTTTATTCTTCTAAATTAACAAAGTATATATAAATGCATTAAATACGATAAGGGAGTAATTTTTTTCTCTTGGATAAAGAATATAACTTTAATATGAATTATTAGTTATTTACAAAATCAATCAAATCAAGTTTTATAAATTCCCAGTATTTATCTCTTAAACATACCGGATCAAAATCGTCATTCGCTTCTTCAAAATCAACGAAATTATTTAGTATCTGCTTTTTATTGTGTGTATATGGATACCTTTTTAGATGAAAACCCAACATGTCTTTTATGTTATATTGGCCTTTTAGTTCATGTAAATCCCAGTAGTCTTTTTTCCTTCCTGTACGTTGAATTACATCAATTTTCATTGCTATAATTTCTTCAATTGTTGCCATACGAATAGCATCTACTTCTATAACATCATCAATAAATGGTTCCGTATAATACAAATCAAGTTTTATTGCGTTTTGACTATCATTCCCAATAAAATAAGATTTACCCATTCCAACAGGAAGGTTATTAAAGTCAACATAGGTAAATTGTTTTACTAGATAGTCTTCAATATCCTGAAAATCTATCGTTCCATATTCAGCTTCTGTAAATAAATCAATGTCAACGGACATACGATGGCCACAATAAAGACTTAAAGCCGTGCCCCCAACTAATCTAAATTGAGCAAATTCATTAGCCTCCATTAGTTTTTCTAATATACTTTTGAGTAATGGGGTTACTGTATTATAATGTAATTTATATGTCATTTGTAATCATGATTTTTTTTACAGCGGCTTCGCCATAATAACGTTTAATTTCGTTTTTTTCATCCTCATTACCACGTTCAAAAACTCTTTTAATAACTGCTTTTTTTTGTTTTATCCAGTCTATATTTTCGAATTTAGTATCCCAAAATAGTACAGGTCTTATTAATTTTAAGTTGGGTTTATTTTGTATTTGTTTCTTTTTCTCAACTTCAATATCAAAATACACTTGAAGCATCATTAAAAATCCTTCATCAAATCCTAATGTTTTTTCTATTTTTAAGGCTAAGCTAGTTGTAATACCTCTTCTGCCTTTTGTAATAGCTGTAAGGGTTTGTGGATATTCTTGAAGTTTTAGAGCAAAACTATTTTTACGAAGTTTTCGCTTTTTTAATTCCCGTTCGATAACTAATCCAGGGTGTAGTCCTTTTAATATGTTTAAATTCGAATTCATGTTACAAAAATAAACAAAAATGTTTATTATTTATGAATAATTGTAAAATTAAAATCATTAATTCGATAAACTACATATTATGTATTATTGATAACATAATCTAAACAGACCTCGGTACATTATATTGTATAGATTTAAATTTGAACTTATTAATTTTATTAAGAGTTGAGGGTAGAAGGGTAAGTGATTAAGGTATTCGAACCCTTTAAATAGTATCAGTAAATTCAAGGCTTCCTATTTTCGAAATCACACAGGGTAACTCATAGGGTAACTGATTTTTTATATGTATCAATTGTACTGACGTAAATGAACAAAAAATAATTTAAATGGTGAAGTTTTGGTTCAACTTTAACATAATTATTTACTCTCAGAGTGTTTTATTTTTTTTCGCTTTTAGTTATTGTTTGTATTACTTTATTCGTAAATATTTTTATAAAATTAAATGTGAGTTGCCAATTGTTTCTTTAAAATTCTTTTCTACTTTGGCTATTTCAGCAAATTCATACCATTTAGTAACCGTTTCACTAATTTGCTGAATGATTGTATTTGCTTTTTTTATATTCATTGATTTTGCTACTGTCAATAAATCTTCTTTTGTAATATTGGTTCTTTTTCCATTGATGCTTAGATTGTGTTGGCTAACCCAATTACTATCAGGGCGATAAGCAAAACAAATATCATAAGCTGGGGCTAATTCCCAATTTCCCTCTTTTTTTAATCGAAATGCAAAGTTTTTGGTGTGGTCATCACAATTTCTGGCTATTACATTAAAAGCCATTCTTCTAAACAACTGTTCGGCTTGTTTATAAGGTAGTTTAAGTAATCGCATGGTTTGGAATACTTGTTCGTAGCTAAAACTTGTAATTTGGTTGAAATCATAATGCTGCATGGCACATAATGTTTGGATGTGGTGTTTTTGTTCAGCCCCTTCACGATCAAAACGTTTGGTCATGAAATGGGCTCTACCATTTTCTTCCATTAATCGACATTCCATCATTTCTATTTCACAAGCTTTTGCCATTAGGTAATACGCCATTTCAATTCTACCATAGCCAGTACTTTCACCAAATTGGATATCACTTACTGTATCTAATTTAATTAACCAATGTTCAAAATCTCTAGGAGCATTAGTTTGTCCGGATTTTACTTGACCTGTTTTTTCATTATAGGCAATAATTGCTTTGGGACGCGCTCCACCTGCTGAGGTTCCTATTTTAAGAATGTCTAACATGGCTTGTTGCTCGTCTTCGTTTAGGTTAGTTTGAAACCCTTCTCTTTTGGTAAGCATTTTTTGAGTAATATTGACCAAACTATCCACTTCAATATCAAATGCTTTTTTGGTGCTTTTGAATTGAGAAGGTTCGAACTCTAATGCGCCCATACCTCGTGTTCCAATAAAACATAGTAGTTCAACTGGATTCATGCTGTTTTCTGGCCGACCATTTTGTGCTAACCAATTGTTTATTAATTGGTTTCCATAATCATCGGGTAATACATCGGCTAATAAACCGGGTAATCCTTTGAATGTTTTTACATCCCGTAGTTCCGGGAATGAAAAAATACGTTTATTGCTATTTGCAATTGGCATTTTTAATGGAGCCAAATCCGATTTAGTTGCAATAAATTTCGGTTCGTATTCAAAACTAGCCACACCTGTTTCCTTGTTCCATGCTACGGCACCGACTCTTTCTCCCCATATTTTTAAAAATGCTGTTGTTATCATTACCAATCAGATTGTTTAGCGTTATCATTATCATTTTTTCTAGCGCGTTGTCTTTTTTGTTGCTCCTGCTTTGCTAGTTTTATAGGGCTAATTTCTTGTTTTACGGAAAAGACATCTAATAGCTGTAAAATTTCTAAAGCCCTCATGATTTGAATTAGCGAAATCATCGTTATAGCTTCACCATTTTCAATTTGGCTAAGTGTCCATCGGTTTATACCTGCTTCATCCGCCAATTGCGCTTGCGTTTTATTGATTTTTAATCGCTCGTTTTTAATGAACTCTCCAATTTTACTTACGATAGCTGTATCGCTCATTGCTATCCAGTTTATGTTGGTATTTACCATTTTTATTGCTTTAAATTGTATTTAGTGTTGGTATTTACAAACAAATATATTAAAAATTAATAGTTAAAACATAATTGTAACAAATATTTTTTGTTGGTAAATACCATCGTTAGTGTAGTAAATTGTATTTAGTGTTGGTTTTTGCTGGTATTAAAGAATTATTTTAGCCGTTATAAAACTAAAAAATCTAAATCTTCGTTTTCATTATTATTTTCATCTGGAATTTTAATAAGTGTAAATCGTCAGTAAAAAATGTACGGATTTAGATTCAAAATTTCTGGCAAAAATGCTCGAGTAACTCTGTATAAACACTAAGTTAATTGTTTTTGAAGATTTAAAGTAGGTTAATTATCATTTACAGTAATTTATATGCAAAAGCATATAAATTACTGTAAATGATATATTTTATATGTAAAAGCATATAAATAATATATTAACTTACAATAATTGAAATAGCCTTATTTCCCATCCGTGATTCTATAAATTATTCTCAACCTTAAATTTTTCAAACCATTTGGTATATAATGAAATGTATTCAGGCGTCTGTTTGATATTGTCTAAATCGTCATCAATACTGATGTGTTTAAAATTATTATTGCCTTTTTCAAAAGAAGTTTTCAATGCATTTAGTGCTTCTTCTTTTTTATTCATTAAAGCGTATAGACAGGCAGCTTCGTAATAGTTGCCTTCAGAAGGATATTTTTCTAGGATATCTTTCATCAATTGAAGTGCTTCTGACTTTTTATCTAAGTGAAATAGGGCATATTGTTTGCAGTTCCCATCTTCTTTAATTTCTTTTTCTAATGTTGCGATTACGTTAAAATCTTCTATTGCTTTTTCTTTTTCATTTCGTTTTTCTAATAGTAACCTTCCTCTCATTAAACGAGTATAAGCATCTTCAGGGTTTAGTGTCACTGCGGTGTTGAAATCCTCAAGGGCTTTGTCATTTTCTTTTAGCATTTCAACGTAAATCCAGCCTCTCATATAGTAATTCCAGTAGTCTTCTGGGTCAAGTTCCATTGAAACGTTTAAATCTTGAATGGATTTTTGGTACTCGCCAGCATGGCGATAAGCATTGGCTCTTTGACTGAATACAACGGCATCAGTAGGATCATTTTCAATTAAATAATTATAATCTTCAATTGCTTTATCATATAAGCCTGCATTCTCAAAAGTTGTGGCTCTTTCATAGATTAAATAATCGATATTATTTTCATTTCCAACATACTTAATGAGTTGATCGAATTCTTTGATGGCTAGTTTGAATTTCCCATGCTTAGCATATAATCGTGCTCTAGTTGTATTCCAAAATTCATTGAAAGGAGCGTTTTTTGATTTTTCGTTTAGTTCAGTCAAAGCCAATTCATAATCATTTAATGAATAGGTTAAAAATTGGTCTCGACTATCGGAATCATCTGGTTCGATTGATATGACTTCTACTATATCCAAAATAGCTTCTTTATATTTCTTTTGTTCGAAATAGGTCTGAGCTCTTAATTGAAGTGCAACATAATACAAATCGTTAAGTTGTATGGCTTTGGTTAATTTTTTCTCAGCCAAGTCATACCGTTTCTCTTTTAAATAATTTCTTCCTAAGCCTCCATAAGCATAAATATTTGAAGCATCAATAGTTAGAATATGTTTGAAATCGGCCTCGGCTTTATCTAATTGACCGAGTTCAAAATAATATTGCCCTCTATCGAGATACAAATCGATTTCCTTGGGTCTGAGTTGAATGGCTAAGGCATAGTATTTAAAAGTATTGTCAATGTTTTTAAGTTTATATGCAATATCGCCCTTGACTACATAAGCTTTGGAACGCATTGTACTACTTGACTCTGGAAAGTATAAAAGTGCTTTGTCAATATGGTTCTCTGCAACCTCTAGTTTTTCTTGAATTACATATAATACCGAAAGGTAAAAATGGCTGTAGGCAGAATTTGGATTTTCGACTACATCTTTTTCAAAATATTCTAATGCGGTTTCATTATCGCCGCCACTATAGGCTTCGTAAGCTATTTTATAATTTTCGCTTTGAGCACAACTTAAATTTGTGATTAGAATTAATAGGAATGTGAAAATACTTTTTTGAAATAGAGTAGGAGTCATTGGTGGGGTAAATTAATCGTTTTTATAAATAACTCCAAAGAATAAATTTTATTACAAATACATATAAATTAAATCTATTTACCAAACCCAACTATTTTTTTTTGTTTAGGAGTATAATTATTATCTGAATTAAAATTGAAAATATCTGTAATTGCTAAGGGTTCGCTTACTTTCTCTTTATGGCCTAATATATTTAACAATGTATTTGTTCTTTCAATCGACAATTTTGTAAATTCATAAATTGTTGTTAATCTTCCTTTTCGAAGTAGTGCTTTGTCGATGTTAGCGATATCCGTATTAAAAGTTGCAATAATTTGAATACCTAAACTTTCGCCTAACAATCCATCTGTTAAGTTTAATAACATGGAAAGATTAGAATTTATTATATCTTCTCTAGAAGCAATTAATTCTTCAGCATCTTCAATAACAAGGACGGAATTCCTATTATTTAACAAAAAGGTAGTCATATTAACATTATCCAACTCTCCTGCCATTTTTGGAGAAATAAATATGACTTTCTTTTTTAATTGATAAATTAAGTATTTTATGTAAGTACTCTTTCCAGTTCCAGGTTCCCCATGGAATAAGTAAAGTCCATTGATGTCTTTTTTATTAATTATTTTAACAATTTCATTATGAATCGGATAAAAGTTTTCGTTATAATGAATGTTGAAATTTATTTTCGGTTTTTTTATATGAAGTTCTTTAGAATCTAATTCTCCGTTCAATGAATATATCAAACTGATATCAGTTGTTTTTTTTGATTTGATTTTAAATTTTTTAAGGCTATTTAAAATTGAATTCAAAATATCGCATTGTTCATCAGAAAACAATAGATAAACATTTGAATCTTCAATGTTCACAACTATTTCGTTTTCCAATAAAAAAATATTATCTAAATACTCAAATTTGTTGGAATTAATTAAAAATTCTTTTTGATAATGATGCTTTATAATTTTATTATTATACTCTTTTTCGAACCAATTTTCATATAATTTAGTATTAATATCTTCAATTGAAATAATGTTTGGTATTTTGTTATAGTATCCAAAATACATTCTGTTACAGTTGATATAACTTCCAGGATTATGAAAAATTATTAAGTCTTTATTTTTTATGTCTATTGTTTTTAATTCAGATTCTAGATTCATATATAATTTTTCAAAGTGTTTCTATTTTTTAAGATAATTAAAATGAATTTTAATTTGAATTCAATATAAGTTTATTGGAATAATTATTTATTAGTCTTAATTTCAATATTAATATTGTTAAATGAAAAATTATTGGATGATTTCCTTTAAATGTTCATATATCATTACCATAGCCAAAGTATCTAACTCACAATATTTCAATAACCCATTTGTGATTTCACCTCGTTCTTTTTCGGTCATATCTTCGTATTGCAATTTTGCATAGGCAGTTAATGCTGCACCACCATCAGCAATATTTTCAATTTCTGAAATAGTTTCATTTATTTCATCATTTTCCCAACCCTCATAAAGTGGGGGTAACATTTTGTATGGATTAATTAATTCATCATTTTTCATTGACAACCAAATATGATTACCATTGAAGTTTTTACTGCTTACATTAATTTGATCCAAACAATTAGCATATTTATTTTTCAAAAATTCACTAGAAATTAAAGAAGCTGGTAAAACCGCTTTGATTGAATTCGAGCCTTTTGTGTACGGATTATAATAGTAATCTTTAATTATTTTATTTAAATCTATCATTTTTCGCTCTCCAGCCCAAGTTTCTGCACTATCCTTTTTGGATACTGTTATCGTTTTTAAAAATGAAATCAATTCCTCTTTATCTGTTTCACTAGAATTTTTAAGTTGTTCTATAATTGCATTTAGTATAGAGTTTTCGTGTGTAGCGAAACGGAAAACGCTCCCATTATCATATCGTAAAGCTTCTCGAAGTGCTCTTGCAAATATAAAATTTGGAAACTGACCTGGTGTATTACTAATGAATTCTGTTCTGTGTTCAATTGAACCATCTTCATTATAAACATGGTGTGAAAATTGGAAAGCTACTTGCTCATAAGGGCTTCTGCCAGCTGTAAAAGGAAGTGCTACTGTACTAGTTTCAAAATCAATAAAGTGCATTGGAAAATTCCATTGAGCCATTTCAGCTTTCAATCCTTCTTTTTCAACATAAACCGAAGTATCTGCTGTTCTTGCTTTTTCTACTTGAATCCATTGCCTTTCACTTGGTGATATTTTAGTAGCTATAGGTATAACTTTCAAATCATCTTCGGTCAAATCATCTAAAAATAAACGGTTCTCTTCTAATAAATAACCACCTCTATAATTCCAAATCTCCATCGAATTTGGTCTATTAAAATCGGAATCACTCCAGTTTAGTTGTTTTTTAAAACAATGTTCAAAACCAGATTTCAATCCCTGTTGTATTTCTTCCTCCGAGGCTTTGAACTCGCATCCTTTACAATTACTAAATTTTAAAGGCCAATTCAAGTATTTTTTTTCTTGGTAAGCGTCTCTAAATAAGTGCATAGCTTCTGAAAAATTCAAATTATCGTAATACAAAAATGTGCCATCAATTATTGAATTAATTACACTATCGACATTTATTTCAGATAGTACAGATTGACCAATTTCTTCAATTTTAGTTACTTTTTTGATGATATCCGTTCTTGGATTACCGTTTTTAGGTACTCTGAAAAGTTGATTTAAACCATTTATTGTTGCCATTTTTGTTTTGTCAGCCATCATTAAGAAAGCTTCCACTTCTAGGTTAGGAAATGCCATTTGTACTACTTTCTTCTGAAATGCCAAATCAAAAAGATACGGTTTCCAACCACTTACCAATTTCCCGTTTTTACCAATAAAAAGGTATTTATCATTTGGATTAAAAGATTTGGCTTTCACTTCAATCAGTCTTATTTTGTTTCCTGTTTTTTCAATAATATCGCAACGCACATAATAACCATCAACTAAAAAAGCACCCTCATATAAAATCACATTTTCTCTTAATAGAGCATCTGATGTCAATTGAACGGCCATTTCATATTCTAATGATTCGGCATCAATAAAAAATCCGTTTTCGTAATGTATTCGAGCCAATTCTTCCACTTGAAATCCACCTTCTGCCAAAGATTGCAAAAAGGTGTCATCTGACTTTTTATTCGCAAATGTTTTATCATTTGTAAAATACAACTTATTGGGACATTCAAGACCTAATTTGAAACGTGATTTAGAAAGTACTCGCATAATTAATTTATTAACTTTTATGTGTAAAATTTTTAATTGTTGTTGATAAATCAAAATTTACAAAATGATTCACTTTATCTGATATTTCATTTGCAATATCAATAATATCTCTTGGTTGTTCAACGTTTTCGATGAAGTTTTCTATCTTATAACTTCTAGAATAAAATGTTTTGGTTTTATTAGGGTTAAATCCTTCATTTTTGTATTCAGTAAAATTAACTTTTTCTTTAACAAAATTTAAAATTTGCGTATCATCACTAATTTCTTTTAATATTTTTTGAACGAATTTTTCATAATTATTGGTTAAATCTGATTCATTTATATTATTATGAATTTTTAAAACTTTCGTATTATCATAATCATCAGCTGAAACATAATATTTGAAATTTTCTCCTTGAACTTGTATACCTATATTAATTTTCTGCTTTTTTACTTCATCTTTCATATTTGAAAAAAAAGTATATTTTTCATCTAAATTTATTTCTTTATAAAATGCAAAAAGTGGTATACCGCCATTTGATGAACCAGCTTGTATATATTCATATATTGAGTTTTCTTTGTTATCATTTGAAATAGAATTTAAAATACTAACATCTTTAAACTTAGTTTTCACTAAAGCAAATAAAAGTTTAAAGTAATCAAATCTTGCATATTCTTCATTTTGATTAAAATCATCAAGATTGACTTCTTCTTTGATGTTGTCTTCAATAAAATTAATATAGGCATTAGCAATAATGATATTCTCTTTTAATTGTTGTTTATCATTTAAAGCATCATTATTCTTAATAGTTTCTATTAATTCTTCATAGGTAATTGTTATCCATGGATTGTCTCCTAATTTTTTATTCCAAGCATTTAATTTATCAAAATAATAATGCACGGAATTTAAGTCATTTTTTATTTTATTTGTGAAATATTCTTGGTCAATACAAACACGAGAAGGTTTTAAATATACATAGCTACAATATTCTGCATTTATATTTTTGTCTTCATTCAAAAATTTAATACAATCTTTTTTGAATGATTTTTTACTAATTGAAGATTGAATTGTTGATACATTCTCAGAAATGTATTTTTGAAGAATCGAATACGGATTAGCCTCAAAACTCGGTTTGTCATTTTTTATTTCATAATCAACAATTTGTTCTGCTCGCTCCATTTTTTCTCGCAAATAATAATATTCAGTTTGAGAAAGCATTACTTTACCATCATCATCTTTGCTTAGAAATTTTATTTCATCTTCACTCAATTGCTGTTTGTAATCATCGAAATTTTTTCCTTTTTTTAATTTTTCGGCTTCAATTTTATGCTCTGAAGCTTTTATTTTATTCTCAATAATAATTTGATAGTTTTTAGAATCGTATGAATACTTTAATAAAATATCAATTTGATTTGATTCTGCCCAACAATATTGATTATTCAATTCGATTTTGTCGATTGATGAAATGTCTGTGTGTATAGATTTAATGAAATTTTTTGCTGTATCTGGAAAAGTATTAAAAATCCAAGCAATTGTTTCACTGTGAAATCTTTCAAGGTTATGGTGTGCAACAGATTCAAAGAAAGAATTGTAATTTATTTTTTTTTCATTAGTCATTTTTTTTTCTTTTTTAAATTATTGGTTATCAATATAAAAGATAATTTTTAATAAATTTAATACCCCCAATCGTTATGCACAATTGGCAATTTATTCAACTCATCACGATGTAACCTCCACTTTGGCATGAATTTATCCATTAAGGATACAAATCTGTCGTTATGGTTTCTTTCATGTAAATGAACCAACTCATGAACCAAAATATACTCTAAACAAATTGGTGGTTTTTTTGCCAACTCTAAGTTTAACAAGATGCTTTTAGAATCAGTATTACAAGAACCCCATTTGGTTTTCATGTGTTTTACACGCCAATCATTGGTAGAAACCTCAATGATTTTTTCCCATTTATCTAATAAAGGTTTAATCTGCAACTTTAATTGTTTGCGATACCATTCTCTTATAACAATTGCTTTTTCTTCAGTTGTAGCACCTTCTTTTATTTTTAATATAATTTTTTTTGTTCCTTCAATTTTCACCGAACTATATCCGTTCTTTTCTTGAACCTCTAACAAGTATCTGACACCTTGAAAAAACAAACTTTCACCAGATACATAATCTCTTTTAGTCTCTCTGGCTTGTTCTTGAAAGCCCTTTACATGCTTTTTTATCCATCCAAGTTTACTAATAGCAAATAGTCTAAACACCTCTTCATCCGTTTTTAATGGAACAGCTAATCTTATCCTACCATGAGGTGGATAGACAGCGAGGTGCATGTTCTTGATGTCTTTTCTAATAACATCAATTTCGATGTTTGCGATATGTAAAAGATTAGAATTAGTACTCATTTTGAGCTTTTATAATTTCCATAATATTCATTGTTTTCTCTGGGTCTCCAACAATATTATTTACCTCAATTCTTAATTTCTTTTCTTTTATTCCGCCATCTCTCCAGCCATCCAATTTATTATATTTAACAGCCTCATCTAGTAAAATGGATAAATTTTCATCATTATCTAAATTATCATAAAGGGCTTGTTTAGCTCTAGTGTTGATGCTACTTGGATAAGATTGACTGGATGTTGAATTGGATACTTGTTCAGCCAATTCTTTAATTTTATCCAAATACTCTTTGTAGTCTATGGTTTCTTGCTTACGTTGTTTAATTAACTCATCCAACAACTTCGACATTCTTTCGTAATATTTTGGATTCGTTTGTGATTCCTCATTAACTACTTTTCGAACATTATTCTCTATGGTTTCCGCAACTGCTGTTTGCCGTCCACGCTTTTTATCTTCTGGTGTACCTTCTAATTCATCTCTTAGTTTGATTATCAAATCTACTAGTGATTTGTTCTCAAAGTCAGATATTTTTTTACTTGAATTAGCGTTCAGATACATATCCATCAACTGTCGCATCCCTGGCTCGAAACGCTTCAAATCTAAATAATCACCACTTGCTTGTTTGATGGTTTCTCTTAAATCGGAATAATACTGAACTTCTTGCTTAATTTTCTCAGCTTCTTGTTCCGTGTATTCAAGTTTATGCATTTCGTTGGCAACATTGGCATACGCTCTAATCAACTTTACAACCGCTTTATATAACGCTACTCTTTTCTCTTCTGTAGCCTTTATATCATCTGGATTTTCAGTATTACCACAGAAGAATTTAATAAAACTAGGCTCGTCTTTAGGATGAACAGGTTCACACATGGCTCTTACTGTTTCTAAAGCTGTTTCTAATCTATCTTTACTTTCAGAAATTCTATTCTTCAACAACCCTATAACATCATCCTCATCAAACAAATCAAATGCTTCCGATGTATAATCATTTATAGATTTTTGAAGGCTATGGAATAAATCTTTGTAATCAATTATGTAGCCATAATCTTTATCTTCTGTATCTACTCTGTTAACACGACAAATAGCTTGAAATAAGCCATGGTCTTGCATCCCTTTGTCAATATACAAGTAAGAAGCTGAAGGTGCATCAAATCCAGTTAGAAGTTTGTCTACAACAATTAACAGCTTCATTCTAGCTGGTTCTTTTATAAATTGAGCTTTGGCTTCCGATTCAAATTCTTCTGTTGATTTTCCGTTTAACATCTTAGTGTAAACTTCATATTTCATCAACTTCTCAGTCAATCCTTCACCTGTTTCTTCACCTTTGATATCTGAGTGATGTGGCTCGTAGGATGTTATAATAGCACAATTCTTGAAGTTATTGTTCTGAAAAATCTCATAGTATTTACAAGCTTGATAAACAGAACTTGATACCAACATTGCATTTCCTTCTCCAGTACTTAACCTTGGTTTTGTCTCAAAATCAAATATAATATCGGCTACAATTTTTTCTAATCGAGATTTTGAACCGAGAACTTTTTGCATTGTTCCCCAACGTTTTTTTAGTTCGACTTTAGCAACATCTGTTAAACCCTTTGTTTTAGCATCAAACCATTCATCAATCTTTGTTTGGTCTGTTACGAATTGTTCTACATCTCTTGCTTCATAAAGCAAATCTAGTACAACTCCATCTTCAACAGCCTCATCAAATTTGTATGGATTACCTATATAAGGTCCGAAAATTTCGATTGATCTTTGTTTGTCTTTTTTAAGCAAAGGTGTTCCCGTAAAACCAATAAAAAGAGCATCTGGTAGTATCATTTTCATGGCATCATGAAGCTTTCCAGATTGCGTGCGATGACACTCATCTACAAATACATGTATGTCACCTTTGGCTTTGAAATCACTTCCAAGGTTTTCTTTTAATTCTTTTATGAATGCTTCAAAATCGCCTTCGTCAGTTTGCCTCCCAAATTTATGAACCAAACTACCAATTAACATTTCTGTTTTAGCATTCAGAACATTGATTAAATCTCTACCACTTTTGGTTCTGTATATTTTTTCATCTATCCCAGTGAATAGCTTTTCTATTTGGTCGTCTAATTCTTCACGGTCTGTAATGATAAGCACACGGCTGTCAGCAACATTTTCTCTAATCCATTTGGCTAACCAAACCATCGTTAAACTTTTCCCAGAACCTTGTGTATGCCAAATAACACCACCTTGTTTGTTTCTGATGTTTTGATGAGCCGCTTTTATGCCAAAATATTGATTAGGACGGCATAATTTCTTCACACCTTTATCAAATACTACAAAGTCATGAATCAGCTCTAAGAACCTGTTTTTTTCGCATAATTGAAAAATATGTTTGTCTAAAACATAATCAAATGACTTATCACATTCTTCTTTCCATTTCAAAAAGTATTTCTCCGATGTTTCAATCGTTCCATATTGTAAACCACCAGAATCGTGTCCAGCTAGAACTAATTGAATGGTGGTAAAGAAATTTTGTATGAACTCTGGTTTTTGGTTGTCCAAATTCTGACGAATTCCTTCTTCCACACTTACTTTACTTCTTTTTAATTCCAGAATTCCTAGAGCAATACCGTTAACATATATTACAATATCTGGTCTTTTATTGTATTTTCCTAGTACAGTTACCTCTTCAGCAACTGCAAAATCGTTATTCTCAAAGTTGTTCCAATCAATCAACCATACAGTTTCTTTTGGACTTCCTAACTCATCACGTACGGTTACACCATAGCGTAATAAACTATATACTTCTTTATTCGATGCATACAAACCACTGGATAAGTTAGTTGCTGATTTGACTAGTTCATCAACTGCTTTTTGACTCAATGTTTCAGAGTAACCTCTTGAAAGCAAATGTTTTTTTAATATGGGTTCTTCAACAGGACTAGTGCGAATTTCTTCTTGCCAGTCTCCAAGGTAGTTGTATCCCAATTCTTTTTGAAAAAGCTCTAAAACTCGATTCTGAGAGGTGCGTTCTGATTTGCCAATATTGTTACTCATACAATTACTTTTTAGCGATTCTAAGAATTTGATTCCAAACCAAATTTTCAGACCATTCTTTGTCTCTTTTATTTAATGTTTTCTCCACCTCATTGGATAAAAACTTACCAGCATTTAAAAACATTTGATTACGTTTAGTTACATCCCTTTCTCTAGAAGCAAAATCTGTTATTGCATTCCAAACGGCAAACTCATTATAACCCAATGTTTCAATGTTGTCTGATAGGATACTCTCGGCATTATGATTATTGTCGAATTCTCTTAAAACTTCAATATTTTGTGGCATAATACTAATTTTAAGCACACGTTCCATCTTTCGAATTGCCTTCGATTCAAAACTACCTGTCGTTTCATCAAATAATTTATCATCTCCATATTGTAGGATTTCAAAATAATCTTTCAACTTTCTTTGATAGGTTTCAAAAGTACATTTTGACCATTCACAACCAATATCAAAAATTTTATCTGAGCTAATAGTTTCGGTGAAGTTTTTGGACATTACACTTACCATTCCATTGGAACAAACTTGACGATAAATAATTGGATAATAGGTTACGACATTCATTTTTGAATAACTATACTCACACATTATGGAAGCAAAATAATCTTCATTTCCAATTTTGAATAGATTTTTATTAACTAATTCAAATGAAAGTCCCAGTTGATTCAGACTAGGTTTTTTATAAAGAATTACCTCCAAATCTAAATGGTCAGGAGCAAATAATTTTTCCATCCGTTTCACGGCTCCAGTAATAACTTTATTGAAACTTGCATGCTCAAATGGTTTGGCTGATTTTTTAATTACTTTTTCAACACCATCCATTGAAATTGAAAGTTGGTATATTTTTTTTCTACCCTCTAGTATTCTGTGATATATAGCTGGAATGAAGTACGGTTTTAATACTTCAAATGATTGAGTATCTTGTATAAATTTCATAGTATATTAGTTTAGATTAACCTCGTTTTACCTGTTAATAATTCTTGCATCATACCTTGTTTAACACTTTGGTATTTTGCTTTTTTAGATTCTAATTGTTCGATTTCTAAATCCATATCGGATAACATAGTTGCAATTGCAATTTGTTCACTTAAATTTTCGGGGTAAGAAACTATAAAATCAAATAACGGTTGACGAACTATTTGCGGTTGACCAGAGCCAGTTATACAACTAATAAAATTGCAATTAAATAATAGATGATAGAAAAATTCCTTATTCAATGAACTTTGATTATCAACATTCATAACCATTGCATTACCAGTTATCCAACTTTCATTCACTGTTCTATTCACTGTTCCACACGTTGAACCTCGACATGTAATTACAGTTTGCCACAATTTATGATTATATTTTATGTAACTTCCAACAACTCCATTAGCTCCATAAACAGGGTAGCCATCTTTGCTAAATTTCTCTTGAGAGATTGTAATAGGTTGATATATTTCAGCTATTTCTCCCAATCTTTTTTCCTCCCAATCACCAGTAAATCCTTTTAATCGTTTACCTCCTTTATGTGGTGGCGTCAACAACTGTTGCATAGCACCTTGTTTAATGGCTTTCTTTTTGGTAATAAGTTTATCTAAATTGGCAATTAATTCATCTACATCACTTAATGCAGTTGCAATGGCTTTTTGTTCTTCGAGTGAAGGCGGAAGAGCAAAAAGATACTTTTCCATACCATCTTTTGTGAGATGAAGCATTGTTGAGCCACTAGTTCCTTTTTTTAATTCTTCAGTAAGTTGAACAAGTTTATGATAATAGAACTGTTTATCAGTGATTTTATTATTACATTCAATTTTCCATATGTGATAATGAAATATAGCTTTATCTCCCCACCAAATATATGGACCAAATGAAGCAGACCACATAAAAATCAAATCCCCCTTATACATGTATTGATACTCTGGAAGGTTTAAATTTGAATAATAAAACCTTCCACCTCTTTGAGTTAAATTTTGTAACCTAACAACAGGTATACCAGAAGACTCCCACTCATTTATCGAATATGCACGTCCATTGATGTATTTAACCGCATCTTTTTGAGGAAGTACAATCCAATCATTTGGAATTAAACCAACTTCAGTTTGTTTAAAACCTTGTTTTTCCATTAGCTCCATACCAATCCCATTTTTTCAAGGTGAGCACTAACTTTATCTTCAAGTGTTTTTGTCTCTTTATCGAGCTCTATTAAGGTGTTTTCATAGCGTTCAGCTAATTGCTTTACCCTACCTGTTAAACGTTGTGAAATCGCTTCTATTTCAGTTTGGATAGAGGCTTTTATGCTAGCTAGCCATTTGTCATCCACTACCAAAGTTCTAACATCTTCTTCTGTTAATTCTTTGAACGTTTTAAGCGTTAAATTATCTAAAGCAGTTGTTTTATCTTTTTGGTCTTTTTTCAATTCAGCTTCTCGGTTGAAAAGTTTCAACAAATCATTCGCTATTGAAAGTGATTCTTTTTCGGCTGGATTGCTTTTTATTTCTTTAATAAAAGCTGTGAGGGTTGTTTTGGTGATAGTTCCTTTGTCGTTTGTTGCATCTGACAAAACACCTTCGTCTCCAGCGTGTTCTTCTTCAAAAGATACTAGTTCAGCTTGTACGCTTTCTAATTCGGTTTCGATACTAACTAAATCTTGGTATTCACTTGCCAAAAATCTATTGACAACCAATTCTTTTGGAATTAGGTCACACGTCCATCCTTTGTCAACTTCAGTACCTTTTTTGTTCTTTTCTAAAATGCGTTTTATTTTGGCAACCCAGCCATCCTCAACAATCAAATACACATCATCTTTTAGAGTTTCGTTCCAGTAATCTAACAAGTGTTGGTAGATGTCGTATTGACCAATCAATGGTTTATTTCCGTAACGCTCTAAAATGTCCTCAGAAATGGTTTTAATAAAATCTTTAGGTTTGGTATCAAATGAGATAGCATTCATTTTAGAATGATTCACACTTTTGAAATCTTCAAACAAACCATTTAATTGCGTATCGTATTGCATAAAATCGGAATGTTCAAAAATGGTGCTTTTTATAGCTGACTTTTCAACGTTCAATTTAGCATAACCTTCACGAATTGGTGAAAACAAATCCTTTCTTAAATTAGGATATACCGTCCAAAATTCTTGCAATGCATCAATATCTTTTTGAGGGATGCCACCATTTAAGTGAGCATTCAAATCTTGAATATCTTCTTCTTCTTGAGTATCTATATATCGTGGAATATTTAGATTGTATTCATTCTTTTCAATCTCACTGTAAGGAACTAATCGACAAAATTTATCAATTTCCCATTGGCGATTGAACGCATCCACTATTTTGTGAATGTCCTGTTCTCTCAAACGGTTTTTGTTACCATCTTTTATGTATCCTTTGCTAGCATCCATCATGAATACACCTTCACGGTCTTCTGCATTTTCTTTATCAATTACAATGATACATGCTGGGATTCCAGTTCCATAGAACAAGTTGGCTGGCAACCCGATAATTCCTTTTATCCATTTACGTTGCAATAAGTTTTTACGAATTTCTGCTTCTGCATTTCCTCTAAACAAAACCCCATGCGGAAGAATCACAGCTCCTTTACCTGTACTTTTCAAGGATGCAACAATGTGCAATAAAAAAGCATAGTCACCATTCTTTTCTGGTGGTACTCCGAAACCTCTGAATCGTTTAAATTCATCATCCATTGGATTGATACCAGTAACCCAGTTTTTAACTGAAAATGGAGGGTTTGCCACTACAAAGTCAAATCGTTTTAACGTTCCATCATTCTCTTTAAAGCTAGGTGTTGAGATGGTGTTCCCTCCAGATATAGAGGCCTCTGGATATCCATGCAACCACATATTCATGATAGCTAATCCTTTGGTGGCAATATCTTTTTCTTGTCCGTATAAAGTCAAACCATTTGGAGCTTCATCAGCCACCTTCAATAAAAGTGACCCCGACCCACATGTTGGGTCATAAGCTGTATAAGAAGGTTTGTCTGCTTTATCAACACTTATTACTTTTGATAAAATTCGAGACACCTCGGCTGGCGTATAGAATTGACCTTTGCTTTTTCCAGATTCTGTTGCAAAGTGACGCATTAAAAATTCGTAAGCATCACCTAATACATCATCATCCTCAGCACGGTTATTTTTGAAGTTAAGTCCTGGGTTTTCAAAGATGGCAATCAATTTAGACAGGGTTTCTACTTTGTCTTTACCACTTCCTAATTTATCATCATCATTGAAATCGACCAATTCCATTGAACCTTCTAATCCATTTGCGGAAAACAGTGGTCTAAGAATTTCTTTGTTGATTCGGTCTCCAATATCTGGTTTACCTTTTAAGGCTACCATGTCATCAAATGATGCCCCTTTTGGTATTTCAATTAATCCCATTGGATTACCAGCATACTTGTCTGAAATGTAATTTACAAAAAGCATTGTAAGTACGTAATCTTTATATTGTGAGGCATCCATTCCGCCTCTTAGTTCATCACAACTAGCCCATAGGGAGCTGTATAATTCTGATTTCTTTATTGCCATAGTTTGTACTTAATTTTTGATTACCTCAATGATTTCAACATAATTATCCAAGTTTCCAACTTTTACGATTTCACCTTCCAATTTATTTATCAAGGAAACAGCGAGTGGAGATTTAAAGAAAACATTTTGAATACCATTTATAACCTCATTCTTTTTTGATTCGTTTTCAGAAATATTAATTGTAATTGTTTTGTTTTGATTTATATAGTTAAGTTTTACTATACTCCCAACTTTAATTTTATTGTTTTCAGAAACAACTTCTATCTCATCAATATTATCCACAAACGAATCAATAATGTATTGATTCGATTCAATTGATTTTTCAATTGATTTTGATAAGATTGTTTCTACTTGAACTATTTCGTCAGTAAAAGCATTTGATGTTAAATTTATTTGGTCAGTTTCTATATCATTACCTTTTGAAATAACTTCTTTTATAAAATCAATAAGTTTATTTGTTTCTCGTTTTTGATTTCTCCACCAATTAGTACTCCATATCCTATGGAAAACAAATCCTTGCTTTTCAATAATTTTTTGTCTGTGAATATCATAGAGATATGCCTCCTTACTAGAGTGATAATTTGCTCCATCACATTCAATAGCAATCTTAGGAACATTTGTTAGTTTTGTGTCAATAACAATGTCGATTCTAAAACCTCCAACTTTCATTTGTGGAATAATACTAGCAGAATCGAAATTATCAACCAATGCTTGGTATACCTCTTCTTCAAATGGTGATTCTAAATCTTCACCAATAAACATATCTAATTTACTGCTATTTGGAGTGTTATCTGTTAGTGATTGGAGTACTTGATTTCTTCCTTCAATATTACCCTCACTAATAAACTTTGAATAAGCTAAATATGAGTAGAATACAGCTCTTTTATTGTTTTCTCCTTCAGCAAGTAAATAACTTTTGTAATCCATGAAAACTTGTTCTGGAATTGAAGTACATACATAAATTTTAAATTTTGCTCTGGTAATAATTACATTTAATAATTTATACCCTTTAGTGTGATTAATCGGACCAAATCTTTGAGAAAACTTGCCATCTTTGGAAATACCATATGTTGTTGACAATATGATTACATCACGTTCGTCACCTTGAATATTTTCTAAGTTTTTAATGAATAATCCTTGTTCTTCCAGTTCAATAATTTTATTATTGAATTCTTCATATTTAGAAAATTTTTGTCTCTCTAGAATTTTGCTCTTTATTAAATTTCTTTGTGCAATATTTAAAGTTGCAATACCTACTGTAGGATATTTTCCGTTAGGAAGTCGATTTATATTATTATCCAGAATTGAAATAACCATTTCGGCTTCCGAATCGTTTGTATGGTCAAAGAAAGTTCCATTTACTTGAATATATTTTATCGGAACATATTCAAAATTGTTTGGTAATGGCTTTAGTCTTTTATTGTAAAAAGCATGATTTGAAAAATCAATTAAAAACGGATGTCTTGAACGATAGTGAAAATCTAGATGCCTTTTTTCAAAATTTAACTCAGTTGCGAAATCTAACAATGATTCACAGGAAAGTAGGATGTTATTTTTATCAATCACTAAATTATTTTCTTCATCTAACTCATCTTCATCGTCAATAATTCCATCGAAAACTTTACTGAAATAATTAGACGGAGGCATCTGATGCTCGTCTCCAGCAATTATGATTTGCTTACCTTTTAATATTGCTGGTAAATTGTCTTCTAATCTTAATTGACTCGCTTCATCAAACATTACTATGTCAAAAAATTCATTCATTCCTTTAAACAGGTTAGAAGCAACGTCTGGTGAAGTAAGAATTATTGGGAAAAATGAAGTAAACAAATTTGGGTCATATTGGACAATCTGTCTTAACGATAAACGTCTATTTCTTGTACCTTGCTTTTTCAAATAAAGATTTCCTACCGAAATAGAACCATTATTTTTTCTTTCAAAACTCCTTGTTTCTTCAATTTGTTTATCATACCAAAAATGATTTACAAATTTTAATTGTTCATTTTTAATTCCATCAAGAATTACTTCAAGTTCTTTATGGTCATCATCACTTGTAGGCAAATTAACATTTGCATTTTTTATTAATAAACCATTTAAATAATTAGAAATAAAGCTATTTTTCCAATTACTATTATCTAAGAGCTTATCAATTATTTTCTTTGCTTTATCTTCTAGTAAATTATAAAACCTAAACCAATCAAATTCAACACTGAAATTATCAATCTCACTGTCGAAATAACTCTGTTTTAAAACTAAAAGTTCGTTAATTGCTGAAACAAAGTCTTTATGTGATTTGTATTTCAATTTTGATTTTGCCCATCCATCTGAATTTATTTTATCGTTTAATGAAGCAATTTCAAATTGAAGTTTGTTAAGTGTTTTAATTCGAGTATCTCCTTGTTCAGACACTAATAAATTTTTACTTTCATACTCATTACGCAACTTATTTACAAACTCATCGGAATTACTTTCAAGTTCATTAAAGATGTTATTGTAGGAATTAACGTTCTTGAACAATTCATCATGAACTTTAAAATTGAAAGGTAAATCTGGACATTCATTAAGTTTATCCGACAAAATTTTAAAGGTCGATAATTTTAAATCTATGAACTTCTTAAGTTCAGAAACTAGATTGATTAAAGTTTGTTTTGAACTAATTGACAAGCTCAAATTTTGATTTACTTCAAGTGAAATGTTGTCTAGGTAATTTATACATGATTCATTGTAAACTTTGGAAAAACAAAAGCTATCAAATTCATTTTGTATATTTTCAATGAAGCCTTGCTTTGTCTGAAGGATACTAATTTCGAAATCATCTTTAATCTTATAGTTTTCGATTAGACTATTTGTTAAGTTCCCAATTTTAAAGTCCTTCGATTTTAACAATTGTATTTTCAATCTCGAAAATTCTTTCTTTAATTCAGATTGATTCGCTATTAATTTTCTTTTGTGCGATGAGAATACTGAGAATATTTTAAAAGAAAGTTTACTTGTTTTTTCCTCGTCTAAAATATCATTTAAGTTTGTGTATTCTGAAAAAATTGTATTGATGGTCTTTAATCTACTCTCAATTTCAGACAATTCTTTTTCAAATTCAGTTCTTCGAGATTCAGTGAAAACAAGAAAATTCTCTTCTATAATTGAATTTAATTCAAGTTCAATTTGATTGAATTCTTTTTCAAAAGACAGAATATCATCTAACTGTTGCTTCAAATCATTTCTTCTCAACCTAAAAAATTCTGACTTAACTATTTCTATGTTTGCAATTATTGCATTTATTGAATCACTATAAAATTGAAAATCCTCATTAATTTTTTGTTCGATTACATAAGGATTATCACCAATTAATTTATTGGGATTTAAAAATGAATGAGTAGTAATTGATTTATACCTATTATATAATCCTTCACCTTTTTCAATTAAATCACTTAAACTATCTAGTTCTTCGACTGTGTAGTTGAAGTCATTCAAGTCAAATTTTATTTCTTGATAATCCGAGGATTGTTTTATTGATTTAATGAGCTCACCAACAACATGAGTCCAGTTATTATTTCCCAATATTTTGCCGTCAAGAAATTTATGTTGGGAATTTATTAGAGCTATTTTTGACTTTGCTTTTTCAATTAATTTAACTAGCTCAGATTGAGATTGAAAATTAGAATAAACTTTATGCGGATAATTATCAACTCTTTCCCTTACAGAATCGACCACAAACCTTCTGTCTTTTACAATATCTCTGATTAGAACGCAATGATGGCTTAACCCTTTTTCATTTAAAGAATTATGCAAAACTTCCAAAGCAGTCCTTTTTTCACAAACAACAATTGTTTTACGATTATTCTCCAATGCATTGATTAAAAGTGCTGTTAAGGTTTGACTCTTACCTGTCCCTGGAGGTCCTTGTATCAATAAGTTTTTATGATTTTGCATGGAATTTAATATACCTTGCTGTGTCGGGTCAGTCTCAATTGATGAAATTGGTTGAAATGATGAAAAATAAGAATCTACTTTATTAAGATTCAAATTTTCTAAACTCATTAATTCTGAATAGTCATCAATAATATTTTGTTTTTGCACTTCAAAAATCGAAAAAAGTCCGCCAAACTCTATAAATGAATTGGTAGTGCTTAAAGGAAGTTTTTCGTATTTATTTCTATCACCTATAGAAGTGATGTTTTCAATTTTAGATTTAAAGATTTCTTTTAAGTCATCTGGAACAATCGAATTTATCTGTTTAATCAAACTTGTACATATCTCAATTAATTCTTCCTTATTTATTAAGCCATCATCTAGAATATGATTTGGTATCGGCTCAATTTCAATGTTAGAATCGTTTTTTAAATGATTTACTAAAACTTCATTTAAATAGATTGGGTCATCCTCTGTTCTGATAATTTCCCAAGTATTAAACTCTTTTGTTCGTTTTATTCGTAATGACCAAATTAATATAGGTGAAACCGTTATTTTATTATCTAAATTATCACGTCTAACCAAAATAGGAAAACCAAAACCAAATGTATTAATCCCTTTTTCAGATTCAATTGCTTCAGTTTGATTAATCAAATTCTCAAATCCTTTTGTAATTCTAACAAGTTGAGATTGCTCTTCTTCAATAAGCGAATTTAAATCTGGAACATTATCCTTCCAGCTTATTTTAAATTTCAAAGGTTGCTCACTTAAAAGTGAATCAACAAAATTTTTCGGTAAATTCTTATCGATTTGAGCTAACCTAGAAAAGTCAAATTTATATCTTGAATTTGCTGGAATAGCATTTAAATGGACACCTCTTCGGTTTCCGATTTTTAGTCTATTTTGCAGTTCTTTTATTAGTTTTTCCGAAATTTCCATTTTTATTACTGATTGGAATTGTATTTTTTAGAGAATATTTACAATATAATCTAATCTGAATTCTAAATTAAATTATAAGTTTAAAAAAAATGAAATATCATTGAATTTAGTTATATTTAAATTTATTTACAATACTCTTTGTACCCATCAGTATAACCAAAAACGGCGGCTGCACTAATCGGCCTCATGTCTAATTGTAGTTTTTTATTGGTACGAACTTGATTGATTCTAGTATAAATATCACACCAGTTTTTTGAGTTTAACAATGGTTGTGCCTGAATTAAAGTTCCAATTAAGTTAATCGAGTATGAAGTAGGTGCTTTGCTCATGGCCTGTTTAGCAAACACAATTGCTGATTTTACATTAAAATAATCGTCCATAGCTTTTAGGTAAGCATAGCAAATCAGTTCCTCGGCAGTGGCTTTGTTGATGAAGTTTTTGTAGTTCAGTTGTGGTTGTTTTTCAAATAAATAGGCTAAATATTCCGGAGCATTAGATTTACCTTTTACATTCCATCCTAGGCTATTGATTAAAGCTAATTTAACTGCAATAGGATTTTTCGAATTAGTTAGGAATTGTAATTGTTGGTCAGTAATCTTCCCATTTGATTTTGCAGCGGTTTTGATAATCGTTATGTCCCTATATCCTTTGTAGAAAGGAGTAGAGGTTAGGGGAGAGTCGGCAAAACTAGTATTGGCAATGCAAAAAAAGTAAAGGCAAAGTAGTAGGGTTTTAATTTTCATAGTATTGGGGTATTGCAAATAAACGTATGAATTGTTGTACTTATTGTATGTTGTGAAAGTAGTTATTTTTGGTAAGCCAACCAAGTCCAAATGGAAATTCCAAAAGGGAATGTGCAAATCAAAGTGGTTAAAGTATAGTTTGTTGGAATTACACCGCTAAAGTGCGATTCAATTAATTTTTGTTGTTAATTAGATTCACTACTAGTTTAATCATTATTTCTTTTTCCTCAGGTTTGCTTTCGGCTATCATAATGGTTATGGCTACTAAGGCATTATCACCAATTCGTTTTGTTCCCACTTCATTTAGCAATTTATCATTTAAGCTTAAGAAATAGATAAATAACCCAGCCGCAATACGTTTGTTTCCATCAGAAAAAGAATTGTTTTTTACCACGAAGTACAATAAATTGGCTGCTTTTTCTTCCAAAGAAGGATATAAATCAATCCCATCAAATGTTTGATAAATGGTTTCCAAAGAACTTTTGAAAGATTGGTCTTTTTCATTCCCAAACAATTTGCCTGCTTTTTGATACTCACGCCAAATAGTTATTTGATGAATAGCATCTTCATAGCTGAGTTTTTGAATCTCAGTTTCTGAAGAATCGCTATCAATGGTAAGTTTTTGATGGTCGTATTTGTCTAAGGTTTCCAATGCATACGCATATTGCTCGATTACACCTAAGATTCCTTTGGCTTCGGTTGAAGTTAAACTTTCTATATTCCCTGCATTAGCCGCTAGTTTGATGGCCTGTTGCAAATCGGAATACTTGTAATGGAGTTCTTTTAATCGTTTTTCGTTTAGTGCATAGCCTTGAACTAAATAGTCTTTTAAACGCTGGGTTGCCCATTGACGGAATTGGGTTCCTTGTATAGAATTTACTCTATAACCCACTGAAATTATGGCGTCAAGGTTAAAATAGTCAACTTCATATGTTTTTCCATCATTAGCAGTTGTTGCATTTTTTGCAACAACTGAAAGCCTATTTAGTTCTTCACTTTCGAAAATTTTTTTTAAGTGTCTCGAAATAACAGATTTATCTCTATCAAAAAGTTCTGCAATCTGATTGAGAGATAACCATATTGTTTCATTATTAAACATTACTTCAATTTGAGCTCCGTTTTCATTAGAAGAATATATTATGATTTCGCTCATTATTTCATTATTTTAAATATTATTTTTCTGTATTGTTGCACATTGAAGGAATTGGGTTCCTTGCTTTGATTTAACTCGGTAGCCTACAGAAATGATTACATCGAGGTTATAATACGATACAGGTTTATCAGAATTTGCAATATGCATTTTTTGCATATTGCTTTTTTCATCTAACTCATTTTCATTAAAAACATTTCTAATGTGTCTAGAAATAACGGATTGATCTCTTTGAAATAAAAGCACTAATTGTTCTTGAGTTAACCAAACGGTATCGTTATCAAAACTTACTTGAAGTTCAATAGCATTATTTACCGACTTGTATATTTCTACTTGATGCTTCATCATGCTACTTTTTCATTAGTTATGCAAAGGAAAAAAAGGTTGAGAAGTAAGTTTTTATTTTTCATAGTATTGGGGTATAGTTAATAAATGTATGAATTGTTGTACTTATAGTATGTTGTGAAAGTAGTTATTTTAAATAAGTTAACCAAGCTCAAATTGAAATACCAAAACGGAACCATAAATTTCATCGTTTTACCAAAATAATGTTAGGAATTTCATGATAGAGTTGCCCTTTGAGAATATCTGATCCCATAGTGTACGTTACATTAGAAACAAATCCACTTGGAGTTTTCTTGTAGGTAAGTTCACTTTCGGGTGAGTCAACGCTGTATACTTTGTCAACCACAATATCATGGTACAAACTTTCTTTAATAACAACTTCTTGATTTAATAAGGTTTTTGCTTGTATAGACACTAACTCTAAGTCGTTTGTATCTTCGGGACACAAACTATGTTCGGCTTTATAATAGCGGTTGCTATTAATACACTGAATCCAGCAATCATTGTGTTTGTCCTTAGGAATAAGCACAATGAAATACGCTTCCGATTCTCCTTCTTTTGGGTTGTAATTTTTAAATCGCACAATTTGCCCAGCTTGGAATAGTGTTTTCATAGTATTTATGATAGTGTTAAATGAATTAAGGTATTGATTTCATATCGTATTTGAATTCCAATTTTCCAAAGTAATTTAGAATCTTCTTTCAATTTTAACGAAACCGATAGTGCATTCTTTTTTGTAATTCCTCCTGCAGGAAAAGGCAACTTAAATTCTTCGGTAAACTGTAATCCTTCGTATGAATTAATGTTTTTAGAAGTGTCAATATACACTGCTAGAACTCGAATGTACTCGGCACCAAGACCTTCTGAATAATCAAAAAGAAGATTTAATTTATCTTCTAAATTGAAATCACTCGGATTGAAATACCTGCTTTCTTGAAAATTGTTTATTTCGTTTAACCGAATGGTTTCTTCAGCTACTAAAAAGTTTCGTTTTACTGCTTTCATTATTTTTATGAGTTTAAATTATATTACAAATTTCATATCTAATTCCGTATTATATGTACGGAGTTAAATAGAATTCAAAAAAAATGCCTCAGTATGAGTGAGGCATTGGAATTCAAGTTATTTGATTTATTGCTTTTGATAAGGGAAGTTACGTCCTACTTTACGCATCATCCTTTCCATTACTGCATTTGCAGAACTGAATACATCTTCATTCATTTGTTTGTAAAAACGCCATAGCAAATCGCCATCTTTACCATTGTAAATCGCCATAGTCAATTCTCCAGTGGCTACTTTTCCAACTCCAAATAATATTGTAGTTACTATTGCTCCGCCTTCACTTCCTGTTTTTTCATAGGAATAACTACATTTGATTACTGCATCAACACCTAACATTTTTGCTAATTGATCTGCAGTAAACTCATCTAAATTTTCAAATGCTTTATTTTGTCTTAGTAGTGTATTTGTCTTTTCTATGTCTTGAACAGAGACTAAATAATCATCTACTCTTCTTAAAAGATAAGTATACATACCGGATTGTAAATTAAATCCTAATTGGACTGCTTCATCTTTGATAGTTTGCGAGTTGTAATTTTTAGGCATTCTTTTATAAGAAATATTGGCTTTAAAGGGTAAGATAGCAACCGTTTTATGATTGAATATTTCAGTTGCTAAATTAGGTGAGCTGAATACTTGTTTAGCGCTCTCTTGAGCATTTCCAGTAATTGTAGTGAGTAATGCTAAAATAAAAGTGATTGAATATTTCATTTTTTTAAATTTTAATTTTATTCCCAAGTCATGTGCATAGTTACTAAAGTCCCGTTAACTGATTCTGTTACAAATGGTGGGTACTTATTAGTTCCAGTTGTATAATTTATAATCTTAAAAGGAACTTCTCCAATTTTATCATCCGGATTTAAACCAGTTGAATTACTGTCTGAATCATCATCCCAAACTTGTACTTTTAAGATCGTATTTGTCAGATTAGTAGTGGTTAAAGGAGTTGTAAATGTTACTGTAAATGGAATAGCTATAGAAGGAATAAAATTCCAAATAGTATTTGACTTAAGACTAGATACTCCAGTTTCATCAAAAAGCTGAACGTAAATATCTGGCTTGTCAGTAGCTGAGTCCCAGTTTAATATTCCATTAGTTGGTGGAATTGCAACCACCTCTATTTTTGTTATTTTTACTGTTGATAAAGCTTTTAAAACTGTAATTGATTTTGTAATTGAATTACTACTCTTAGCACTATTAACTGTTAATTTAACATTGTAATTTCCACCACTGGTATAGGTGTGTTTTGGATTTTTTTCAGAAGATACAGTTCCATCACCGAATTCCCAAAAATAGGTTATGGCCTCAGGAGATGTACTGTTAAAACTTACTAAAGCGGGCGCAGGCAAATTGGTGCCAGTAAACGAAAAATCTACCGAAGGTTTAGTTATTTCAAGAATATCTTCTTTTGAACAACTTACTGCTAAACTAGCTGCAAATAAAATAGTAATTGATTTTAAACTGAATTTCATAAAATTAATATTTTGGGGTTGTCTTACTCTATTCGCTTTTCAGTTACGCGCCGTTTGAATGGTTGCTGGTCTCCATTTTATTTTTCTACTGCGTTAAAATTAAATTCACATTCTTCTTCATATACATAACTCAATCGTTGAAAATCATAGACGATTGGTGCTTTCATTTCTTTTTTCATAAAAGCGATATAATTATAGACTGTTCGTATGGATATGTCGAGCTTGGAGGCCAACTCTTTTGGGCTTCCTGTTTGCTCTGCGGCAATGAGCTC
This sequence comes from Flavobacterium ammoniigenes, assembly GCF_020886055.1. NCBI lineage: Bacteria > Pseudomonadati > Bacteroidota > Flavobacteriia > Flavobacteriales > Flavobacteriaceae > Flavobacterium > Flavobacterium ammoniigenes. Next base: position 1,570,524 of record NZ_AP025184.1, read on the forward strand.
ATTTAACCGTATGATAATTCTTATATCCAAATTAGTGCAATTTTAAAACTTAGTACTGCAATTGGATTGCAGTTGGTATTTTTTTGTCAACATTATCTATTTTAAGTGGTCTAAATCTTTTCAGTTGTGTTTAATTTTAATTCGATTTTTATTTTGGTCAAAATTCTGCACTGTTTCCGTATAGTTTGTACGGAGTTAATTTATTTTACTACATTTATTTAAAATTATAATTGATATGGGTATTTCTAGGTCGGCTTACCGAAGGTATAAAGTGATAGACTCTTTATTGCGCAATACTATGCGTCCCTATCCTACTTTAGTAGATATTCAGGAAGCATGTGAAAATAAGTTGGATATTTCACCTTCTTTGGATACGCTTGAGAAAGATATTCGTAATATGAAATTACCTGAACCGGATGGTTTTGATGCTCCCATTTACTATTGCCGATTAAACAAAGGGTATCAATATACCAATCCTAATTTTTCAATTAATTCAATAGGTCTAACTGATACGGATATTAATAGTATTAAAGAGGCAATGGAGTTGTTACAGAATATTAGCGGGGAGAGGGTAGGTGAACGCTTTAGTTATGCTATTGATAAGATTCTAACCAGTTTTAAAGAAACATTTCCAGATGGAAATAGTAAACGTAAAATTATCCAAACGGATTATGTTCCAGGGGCAAGAGGATTTGAAAATTTTGATTTGTTATTCAGAGCTTGTAAAAACAAATACTCAATTTCATTTGTACATTATTCGTATAACAAAAGAGAGTTCAAGTCGGTTATTGTTCATCCAGTGATGCTCAAGGAATTTGAAAATAAGTGGTATTTAGTAGGCTATTCTGAAAGTCATGATGCTCTTAGAACTTTTGGATTTGATCGAATTTACCAACCTTTATTTTTGAAGAGAAAATTTATTGATAGAGATGCTGTTGAGGTGGAGAGTTATTGTAAAGATATTTACGGAGTTTATCCCATTGAAAACCAACCCACACAAACTATAACTTTTTTGACTTCCTACAAAATAACCAATTACTTTGACGCCTATCCAATTCACTCAAGTCAGAAGGGTGAAAAAAATGAATCGGGCTCTAGTTTTTTTACCCTTGAAGTAGTTCCAAGTGTAGAACTAATTCGTTTATTTCGATCGTATGGTAAAAACTTAGAAGTTATTAATCCGCAATGGTTAAGAGACCAGACAAAAACATTACTATAGCATGAAAAAAGATACTAAAAACAGAGTATTTCATCTCAATCAATTTGGACATGGAGATGCAAATCCAATATTACTTAGAGTTAGTTTGTTTGCGGAGTTCACCAAAATTGATTTTGGGTATACAACAACAGATATATACGATAATGGAGGATGGATTAGAATGGCACCGGATACATTTATAGAAGTAATTGAAACAGGTAAAAGATACACATTACAATTAGCAGAAAATATCCCTATTGCACCTGTCCATCATTATTTTGAATCTCAAAAAGATTGGCGGTATTTTTCCTTGTATTTTTCTCCATTACCAATACAAGATTGTACGATTAACATTATTGAAGTCGAAAACGGAACTCTTATTGATTTTAACTATTATGGAGTTGAGTTGCGAATGAAAGAGGGGATGGAAATTTTGGAATAAAAAAAACCGAAACGAAAGTTTCGGGTTTTCTGTTGCGGAGAAAGAGGATCCTCTTTAAATCGCATCAAGCCAATATTTTCAGTACTTTACAGAGCTACATTTTACAAGGATACTCACTGGGGTACCACTGGTTAGAAACTCTCATTATGTATATTCATACAAATATAGAATTTGACTCTTGATTTTAAGTAAAAAAACTCTATAATTAAAATTTTAATTTAAGTAACATATTAGATATTTATTGTGTTTTGAAAATGAATTTAGCGCAGTTATACTAAATTAATGTTCTCCCTTGGTTGACTAATCTAATATGTTTATATAAAACCAACAAATAAAAACAATCCATCAATATTTCTACATCATTAACTGCATTATGAGTTTTTATTGGTAGTGGCTCCTTAAAAAGCAATTCATAAGCATCAATTAAATTTAAATATTTACCACCATAAATAGAGTTTATTTTTTTCATTAAACAAAAAATTTGCAACCCACCTTGTCGAAGGTAGTTGTCTATGTAAGGTTTTGATTTTTTTAATCTTAAATATTCGCTATCTAATATAGACATATCAAATTCAGTATTATAAGAAATAATATGAGTTTGTCTTTCATTAATAAATCTAAATCCCATTAAAACATCTTCTATCCCAATACCGTTTTCTGATAAATAAGAATCGCTCAACCCAGTTAAATTTTGTATTTCATTTGAGACTGTAAAATCATCAGGTCTAATATAGTGATTTGCGATAATTGAAACCGAACGCCTTTCATGATTTATAGTTTCTACTTTTTGTTCAGTATAAGCTATTTGTATAACTCTAGGATATAAATCATAGTTTGTGGGGTTATTTATAAGTCCTGTCGTTTCGATGTCTAAAAATAAAGGACTAAATCGTATATCATTATTACTTGAATATATTAAATCACTATTATTCTCGGCTTGAATTATATTTTCATTAAAACTTGATAATTTAAACACTTGTAATCCATCAGGGAATCCTCTTTTGGACAAATCATCTGAACCATAAGTCACTTTAAAATAAAAGTTATTAATAATTGCCTTGTTTCCATCATTTAAATTAAAATTTTCAGAATAAGAACCACAATATTTTGCCAAAAAAAACAAAGTTGAATCTGCATCAATTCGTTTAGGCTCGTTAACTGGAAATTGATTATCACAAAATAAAAATTTGTACTCGATACCGTTTAAAATAGTTGGAGGGAGAACAACATGATGTGCCCATCTTAATTCAATCCTTTTAAATTTATTTTTATAAGTTTCGTTAGGTAATAAAGCCAATACCCCTTCATGTAAATCTTCAGCAGAAGCAAATTCAATATCACCAGAATATACATGTATATGAAATCCATTAGGTGTTTTCACTACCCACTCATAGTCTTCTGGAAGGAACAATTGTCTTAGTATATCTTTTATAAGATCTATACTTGAACAGTTATCAATATCAATGCACCTATGATGTTTCCCATAACTTCGGGTATTTCCTAAAACAGCACCTATACCACTTGAATATTCCCAAGGTAGACTAGTAATATCTTTTAATTCAGGTCTTCTTATTTGCCACCTTCTCCAAGGATGACAGGGTGCTTTTTCAGGATTATTTTCCTTTATGTTATATTCAGTTTTTAAATATGATATACAAGTAGGTATAAATCCTAAATTATAATATTCTTGTGCTATTTTCGATAAATTCATAGAGATTTTATTTCAATAATTAAATTTTAAATGTATATTTTTTTTATTTAAAGAAACTTAAAAATGGTTACTTTAAACTAACAATAATATCATCGAACTCTACATGTCTATTAATAATATTTATGATATTTCTTACTAAGAATGATTATACAATTTACTAAAGTAAATTGTATATATGATAATTTAACTTTCATTATTTTAATTTAATAAATTCAAACGATTTAACAACAAATGATTCTTTAACATATTGTATTTTTTCATCTATCTCCTGTACCAATTATTATATCTCTAATTATTACAACCCCATCATTACTTAGTGACATTATTCTACTTTCATCTTCGGAAAAAGCAACAAAATTTAATTTTTTACTAATATCTTCTTTAATCTTGTCTCCATGCCCTGTAAAAGAATTTATAATCTCCCCAGATGCTGTTGTTGCAATATGAACAGCACTAGATTCTTGATGACCATAACCACCCAAAGTTAAAGGCTCATAACCTTGTTCAGATAATGCCAAAAAATTACCAGTAGGACTAAAACATAAAAAATTTTTATTATTTATAACTCTCCATTTTTTATAAGTATTATATAAATTGTTGCTAGAATTGTATATGTTTTTTTTCAACTCTACATCATTGGTGACTTCTGAGAAAAAATCATCATCCATTTTAATTATAAATGTATCTGGAATACTATCATAAGTAGCAAAATAACCTGTCTTGGAAAATCCACAAACCCAAGCAGCTTTTCTTGGTAATCTACTAATTGTGCTGTCCAGAATTTCTAACTTTTGATTTGATTCATCTAATGATATAGAAAAAATCATTATAAGACTGTTATTTATGCTCCCAAATACTGGTTTCCCAACTATTCCTAAATACTTATTATCATAGCTATACGCTGCATAATTATAAAAATGAGTGTCTGTAGGAATGCTTATATATTTCTTAATGTTTGTTCCAGCTATTCCAATTTCAATATACTTATCTAATTGAATTATATGTTGTGAGTTAATATTTTTATAATCATTTATTCCTAATTTTTCAAATTCTTCTTTAAAAGAGTTATATGTTAGAAGTTTGTTTTTTTCTACAATTAATTTTGCTTGCTCTTTTTCATTTTCAGAATGTAGAATTGAGTTTGTAATATCTAATTCCTGTTTCAATTTATTTACTTCATCAATCAGTAATATTTGACCATTAATTTTATGGAAATATCTTTCAAGATAAGATACTTGTGCATAAAGTTTTCCATCAGGACTCATGAATTTGTAGTAATGGTAGTTTGGAGGCGTAATATCTTGAAATGTTTTAGGGTCTATAATCTTAACTGCTCTTGTATTATCTTGCCTAACTACAAAATTACCATCATTATTAAAGGCTAAAAAAACTCCTGAAAAAAAGTTGATAATTTCATTTTTTTCTATGTCATAATAAGCATATTTATTACTTTCATCTTTAAGTACTAAAAACTGTCCGTCAGGTGATAGGTAAGATTCACTATACTTTTTATCATCAATTTTAACTTCAGACAAATCATATTTACCTGATTGAGAATTGAATTTTGAAATGTAAAATGTATTTGTTCTATGAGAAAATATTTTATTTAATTCTTTTGAATATGATTCAATTTTTCCCACAAATGCATCTTTAACATGAAGAGTTTTAGGATTAAAAACTATTTGATTTTGCGATAAAGCATAATTTGAAAAAAACTTAAATTCTAACGTATCTTTAAAAACAGATTGTTTTAAATTATTTTCATTTATAAATCCATTTGCGCAATTTTTTAAATCAAAGGCGTTTATATACTTAGTTTTGGAAATGTCTTTTTGTTTTTCACGATACCATATTATTTGATGTTCTTTATAATGCTCAAAATTTAGAATTTCTATTTGATCTAATATAGGTTTTTTAAAATTATTAAACTGGAAAAGAGAATACTTTTCTTTAGATTTTATTATAAAGTATCCAATTTCATTAATCGAAAAAATTTCAATTGAATCATCATTATCAATTATAATACTATTATTTCCAAAAAATAAAATTTTAGTATTTTGACAATTTATTAACAGCATAGAATTCATATATTCAAGAACATTCAAGCTTTGTTTTTTGTCAATTAATTTTATTGATTTCTCAGAATCATAAAAAGAAAGAGATATTTCTGTATTTTCAATTATATATGGTTTACCACTCCAGTTAGTAATATACTTATTGAACTTTACACCATTAAAGTCTCTTTTTATTTTTTTTTGGATAACAAATAGGCCACCATTAGTCGGATAGATTCTTTGTGTTTTTATTGTTTCAGATATTCTTTTATTTTGTGGAAGTGCGTGATAATAATAAGTATTGGCATCAGGGAGTAATGAAACAATTTCATTTTTAATTTCCTCTATTTTTCTATTCAAGTCAATTAGTTCAATATTACCAATCATTTCATTGCCTAAATGAATTATTTTTTCATTTTGTAAATTAACTTCAAAATCAAGGCTTACCGACTCAGTATAACTTGTAAGTAATCTAGAACAATTTAAGATACCGTTTTCAATTGTGAATACATTACCTAACTTGTCTATTGCATTATTTGACTTTTTAGTAACTTCAATTGAATTATGAAGATTAATTAGATTTGTATATTTAATTACTTCATTATAATTAATAATAATATTTTGGTCAATACCGTCTAAATAATAGTTATTGAAATTTTCAAATAATTTTAGTTCTTTAAAGCATTCATTGCTTTGATGAACTAATTCAAAACATTGAATTCTGTTTAATTTTAAATTATAAAGCCAAACTTTATTATTTTCAGGTAGTATTTTTATTTCTTGATATTCATTTAGTAATTCTCCAACTAATGAAAAAGTTTCTGTATTGTATATTCCGAGATTAATTATCCCATCCGTAGAATTCCCAACTTTAGTTACAAATAGAAAATTTGTATTGTTTATTTTGTAAATTATTGTTGGGCTGTAATGATTTTCAGTAAGTAATAAATTCTTTTTCTCATCATAAAGTAATAATCTGTCTTTCATTAGAAAGAAAGAATAATCTGTATCTTCAAAAACAAATGCTTTCTTAAATTCACTTGAACCTAATCTAAAGGCTTCTCTTATCTCTATTTCTTGCTCAAATAATATATTATTGTAAATACATCTTGCAGTAAGTTTACCTGTTGCATTTACATGTGTTAGTAAAGTAGGGTATTTCGAATTAACTTCAATGGTCATTAATATATCATCTTTGCAATATATTTCTATTGTTAAATTGTCATCAGTTGAAAGAATTTGAAACTGACTGTTTTTATAACCTATACTTGGGAATATATTAAAAGGTCTTTTCATCTATGGACTATTTTTAGATTTAATATTCTGTTTTTTGAATTTTGTATTTTATTAGTTCATGTTATTAATTATTAGTTCTCTGTCTAAGAGAATTTTTTTCCTATCTCCTCTTTCACCACAAATGCAATAATAATTGAATAATGATTCCCCTACAGTCTTTTTAATTTTCCCATTAATTCTTGAAAGAACAACGTTTATATCATTGTCAAGTGGGTTAATTAATGTTTCAATAGCCCGATTAATAATATCAGGTTCAGATTGATTTGAAAATCGAGAATACAGTTGAGTAATTTCTTCTTTATAATCTTGTAAATGAGAAATAATAATCCCTTCAGGGTGATTTAGATAAAATAAATAAATCGATTTTTCTTTTGGATTGAGTCGAAGTTCAAGTCCTCCCAAATCGGTAAAAAATATTTTTCTAGAATACCCCCTAATTTCCAATCTACTAGGTTGTTGTAGCAAAACAGAACGACTTCTAAAAGTCATACTATTTCGTATGCCATCCAATATTTCAAAAAACTGTCTGGTGTATAGGGTAGGTGTATCTCTATCTTTAAAATGATTCATGCAAGTATCACAAACATCAGCAGTTCTCATTTTTATGATTATTTGTGATTTGTCTTCACAAAAATCCATTATGCATCCAATTGATTTTTTATGAACTCCTTTTAAAATAGCTTCGTTATTCTCAAACATAAAGTATCGCATAGCCCAAATAATAACCTCGTAGGCTATTGGAAATCTAATATCGATTGTATTCCCAAAAAAATGTTCCCAATTTGAGGTTTGTATAAAATAATTTTTCATATTTGGATCGACACCCCCAAACCAATTGAGTTCATTACCTATATCCGTTAGTAATACAACTAAATCATTTTCACTTATTTTTTTAGTTTTTCTGTACTTATCACATTCAGTAAATAATTGTTTCCAAGATTTTACTTTTTCAAGATATGGGAATTTAATTGTAAACCTTGAAGAATTTCTACTTTCTTGTGCTGAAAATGAATTTATTTCTAAATGCTCAAAATCATCTTTATTGTTCCATATTCTTTCTTTTGTTCTAATTGTGTCTTCAATTATCTCTTCTTCACACGGAATAAAATGCATAGGTCCTTGAAAATTTTGCAATAATTGCAAAACATTTCTATAGGTTTCTTCACTTAATTCGGGCGATCGTAACAAATGGACATTCATAAGTCTAAAGTAGTATTTTAATTAGATTTAATTCATCTAATATGTAATTATTATCATACAAATTTCATAACGCATTTCTGCCCATTAAATTACTTTAAAATGTATTTTTTGAGGAAATTCCCCAAAAACAAATTTTGTTACATCACATAACCATATAGGTTTTAAACCTAAATGATACAATGCCCCTCCCGTTACCGGAGTGTTTATCATTTTTTTTAAAGTAGTATAATCAGCTGGTTTTTCTTTTGTAGAAATAGATAAATGAACTGAGGTTTGATTGTTTGAAAGTTCATCAAGTAAAATATCAGCCCCTGCTACCATTTGAAGAGCACTTTTTGATTCTTGCCATTCAGGAAGGTCAATATACCAATTCCCATCTTCTTTATTAAAAGTGTATGTTTTCATAAATTATTTATTTTTCCTTAAATCCTTGTTCTTAATAAAATCGAGAAAGTTATTCTTTGTTATTCCTTTTGATTTACTAAGGGAATATTGTCTCATCCCTTCACTGACATGATTCATCATTTCACCCATATCACTCTTACTAAAAGAAACTACATTTTCAGTTTTTATGTTTAACATTTTTGAAGTGTGAATCGCATCAATATCTGCCCCTAAAAAATTGAATGTCCATTTTTCTGTATCTTCTAATGATTTAATAGTTTTTGCAATTTGATGAAAGGTAAATTCTCGACTTGCATTTTCTAATCCATCAGTCAGTATAACCATTACAATACTCATTTCGTCATTCAATATTTTTGATTCATTAGCTATTCTGATAGAGTTAATAGACATTCCGATAGCATCTAATAACGCAGTAGTTCCACTTGGTCGATATCTTGTCGTACTTAAAAATTCGAGAGCATCTATGGTTTGATTTAATTGAACATCATCAACCTTGTCATCAAAAATTGTAAGGGAAACTAAAAAATGTTGTTCTGGAAATTCTTTTTGCAATTTTTGAATTGTTTCTAATTGTGCATTAAATCCGTTTACAGTAGATTCGATGCAATTGCTCATGGAACCACTTTTGTCTAATACAAAATGGTAAAGTGTTTTTTTGTTTTTCATAATGTGTTTAATTTATTATTACGGACAAAATTAGCTGCAGTTTGTTTGAAAATAAATTCTTTGCAAGCTTGCAATATTTATTTGCCATAGGATTTAGTTAAGTTATTTGTATTTCAATTATCAAAGTAAATTGGGGGGGTGCTTTGAGTAATTTTATTATAAAATGAATACTATTTTTTAATAAACTATTACTTTAAGTTTTTCATTTTATAGTATTATTAATCAAAACATTAAATTACAATAGTAAATTAAAACGAATTGTATTTGTTTGCTAAGCGTATAAATCCGAATTCAATTCGGATTTATACGTTTTTAACCGGTTCATTTTTTGATGGTTATCAAGTGGATTTACAAATTTCGGTGTTTTAGAATAGTGGTTTTTAAAAAATATTATTTAGAATAATTTATTTATATATAATAATTTTTAGTTTCTTAGGTTATTATTAATATATGTGATGTCATACAAAAATCAATGATGAATAAATTATCTAACACCTCTCAAAATAGTACTGTTAAATACGATTTTGTGCATTTTTTTTCAAATTTAAACAGCATAGGTTTAGCTTCTTTACTTAAAGACGACATTCTATATGATGAGCTTTCTAAAGATGATTGGATAGCTCTTTTTGAAAAGCAATTTGAAAGTTTTAAACAAGAAAAAATCTCTTTCTTGAAACCCATTCCTGGCAGTTGCTTAGGATGTAAAAAAGGATGTTCAGGTTTTACTTTTTTAGATGAAGATAGCGGTTTCTATGTTGATTTGGCTATTGAAAGTAATGGAGCTATTATAGTTGACTTTACCGATTGTGTCAATTTGGAAAATAAAATATTGGGCCTCAACAAGAAAGAGCAAATTTTTATGAATGACAAAGACCTACATGGTACTACTCAAGAATTTCCCTTTTAAATTTTTTTATGAAAAATAATTTTGTGCTCTTAGTTGTTCTATTGTTTTCGACCTTAATCTACAGTCAGCAGTTTCAAATTGGCGATAGAGTTGTTGTAAAGTTAAAGGATTTGAAATTATTAGATTATTCGCCTTCTATGAAAGTGCATACTTACCAATATGTTGGTAAAATGAAAGATAAGTATTTGTTTGATAGGAGATTGGTCGAAATTCTTATAGGTCTTAAAAATGGGGTAGTGGTGACCACAATTTACAATCTCAAACTTAATACTGACGAGCATAGAATTGAAAAGTCAACCTTGAAAAGGGTAAACAAATCTGTTGGTAAAGAATTACAATTTGTACCGCACAATTCGTTTGCAATTACTAAGGGAAATAAGTTTATTTCATTAAAGATTTGCAATACACCTTTGACTTTCGATCAACCTAGAATGGTGTATTTAACTACCATTAAATACAGCATTTTGATGCCTTAATTATTTATAATGTACTATGAAATTTGCGCAAAAAATTATAATTGGAATTCTTATGGTTTTTACCTTAGGTTGTACCCATAACAAAAAAACTAAGTTAGTTAAGCCAACTCCAAAACCTTTGGTTTGGCATATTGCAGGCTTACCCAATTGGTTTATTTTAAGTAATTCGAAAATCATTTATAAACGATGGGGAATAAATATTTTTTTAGATGGTTGCTCGGGTTCTATTGAAGGTATAAAGAGCAATAAAAAGATAGCTAAGATTCTCGAGAAGCGTCATGGGAAATATTGGCGACAAGTTTTTGAAATGGCAGTAGATGAAGAGATAGTGAATAGGTATTCAGTCATTGATTTAGTTTCCAACTGTCCAGAAGTGGTAAAGATTCAAAAGGAATTTAATGTGAGCATAAAAAACAGTAACACACGGGTTATTTGTATTGGAAAAAATCGATATGCTGTTTTAGTAACCTGGTACGATCCTAATAATGAAAACAAACAGATTCCAGGGCAGCAATTAATCGTAAATCTAGCCACTAAAGCGGTTACGAAAAGTAATGAGAAGTTTGATTGGAGTGCGGAGTTTTAGTAAATATTTAAAGCTAATTTTTATCAATTGATTAGCATTTTGGATGATGGTATTGTTATTACAAAAAGAGCCTATTTTTATAATTAGATTAACATATAATATCACTAAAAGTTGGTATTTCAATTTTACAATTAAGTCATTATATTTACAAATCTATTCATTTATTAAAAATTTAAAATTATGTTTGAAAATGCATTTTCATTTGAAGGAAGAATTAGAAGAACCGAATACGGAATTTCGGGTATTATTTACGGATTCTTTGTTGTGGTAATTAATTTAATTATCTCCGGAAGTGATGGAGACTTAGCTATACTTGGACTAGCATATATCCCAATGTTGTGGTTTTTTTGGGCTCAAGGTGCTAAAAGATGTCACGATGTTGGAAATAGTGGATGGTGGCAATTAATTCCTTTTTATGGGTTTTGGCTTTTATTTCAAGATGGAGATTATGGCCAAAATAAATATGGAAACAATCCTAAAGAAATTCTACAAAACACCATTAATTATGGTTCATCTCATAATCAACAATCTTCTAATCCAGCTGGAGGTTATAATCAAGGTAGTTATAGTGGGGGACATAATAATCAAAATAACTCAGATTTTTCAAATAACCAATCGAATTCAAGTTATTCTAAAACTAATACATCTGGAGAATATAACAGTGGGGAACTATACAAATAGCAATAAATATTATGACAGATTTAAGAAATTTTACAATTAGCAGTACTAATCCTTGTCTCATTATTTTCTTAATTGACCAGAGCGGATCAATGAGTGAAAAATTTGGAAATACAACGCATGATAAAGCTAAAGAAGTTGCGAATGCAATAAATGAATTATTGTATGAAGTTGGTTTACGATGTTATTCTGGGGACGATATAAAAAATAGATTTGAAATTGGAATAATTGGTTACGGCAAAGAAAACAATGTACAATCTGGTTGGGAAGGAGAATTGTTAAACAAATGGGTAGTTTCAATTAAAAATATTTTTGAATATCCATTAAAAGAGGAAGACAATAAACCAGTATGGATTACTCCAATTGCTAGTGGTTCTACACCAATGAAAAAGGCATTTGAAAATGCAAAACGACTTTGTCAGGATTGGATTAATTGGGGGAATCATAGTGAATGCCATCCTCCAATTATTATAAATATTACAGATGGAGAAGCTACAGATGGTGGAAATAATTATCAAAGTTTGATAAACGAAGTAAATGAACTAAAACTATTAAGAACAAATTACGGATTAGTAAATGTTTTAAATATTCATATTTCTGAAAAAATTTCCGATAGAGTATTGTTTCCTAACGAAGTTGATAACCTTAATAATAAATTTTCAAGATTATTATTTGATATGTCAACACCTTTAAATGAAAATATGGTTAGAATTGCTTTACAAAAAGGATATAATATTTCTAACAATCCGAAGGGATATATTTATAATGGTAATGCAGTTGATTTAATAAATTTCTTAAACATTGGAACTCCACAATAATGGAAATAAAAGTTCTGCAAATACATAAAAAAGCTTCTATCGAATATAAACATATTCAAGATAAGTATAATTTTTCAACTTCAAAAAAATGTATTGCACTTTCAGATGGGACGACTCAAAGTTTTAGGTCTGAATTATGGGCAAGAATGTTAGTAGATAATTTCGTTAGAAATCCTTTGTTTGATATTAATTTATTAAAAAATGAGTTTAAAAATTTAGCAATTAAATTTAATAATATTGATTTTGAATTTAGTTCAAACTTCGCTAAAGCATCATTGGAAAGAGCAAAAAAAAGTAAAGGCGGCACAGCTACCTTTATTGGTTTGCAGTTCATTAATGATTCCTCCATTAATGTTTTGAATTGTGGAGACACTTGTTTGTTTATTATTAGAAATAATGAAATTATTTCGTTTCCATTTAAAAATATTGAAGAATTAGATAATAACAATTATTTCATAAATTCTAATAAATTAATAGATAACGAAGTAGAATTTGAATTCTTTAATTTTAATAAAATTGAAATTTTAAAGAATGACAAAATTATTTTAGCAACAGATGCTATTAGTAGATTAATTTTTAGAAATCCAAAAACCATTGCTTTGATCTTAAAATGCAATAATTTTGAAGATTTAAAAAAATTTTGTGAATCAAGTTGGGATAACAAAGAATTAGAAGAAGATGATATTTCGATTGTTATTGTTTCTCCAATTTCATCAAATAGAACAATTGAAATAATTCCTCCTATAGATTTTTCTTTTCCTAAGATAGTCGAAAAAGAATTTATTCCTTTATCAGAAAATCGAAATTTCATTAACAATATAAATAATTTAGAAATGGAACAATTTAACAGAATGATGCAGCAACTCTTTAGAGAAACTGATTTTTTAAAGACCAAATTAAAGCTAACACAAGCATTATTATTTAGTGCAATAGCTTTACTAATTTTAAACACTTTAGTCCTGTTTTATATTATAGATAAGAAAAGCTCAATCACTTCCGAATTAGAAACCAACAAACAAGTTTCTACAAAATATGAAGAGCTTCAACCTCTTCAAGAGGTTGAAGCTGAAAATACATTAACGGATGAAGAATCAAGCAAAACAGCAACAGAAAACGAAATAACAGTTAAAAAAGAGAACGTTAAAAAGAAGAAGACAGATACGGAAAATACCGAGTCAAATACTTTTTACGACAATAAAAACACGAATAGTAAACTAGAAAATACTATCTCAAAACCAATGGTAAAAGACGATAAAAAAAATAATATTATAAAAGCTGAAACTAAAAAGGACAGTACAAAATCATAATTTTATGTTTCCAACATTATCAGAATACAATAAAACAATACAAATACATGGAGCAAATGCCTTTAGTAATTTAAGGAACCTTTTTTTTATTCCTGCTCGAACAACACCAATTAAAATTTATAGTTTTGGTTCAGGATCATTTGCCGTTGTTTTTAAAGCATTAGAAAATAATAAAGAATTTGCAATTAGATGTTTTATTGGAACTGATATTGATTATGTAGAACGATACAGAAAAATTGATAGCTATTTAAAAACAATTAAAGAGGATTGGAAAACTGATATAGAGTTTTTAGAAAATGAAATTGAAATCAATGGAAAGTTATTTCCAATTGTGAAAATGGATTGGGCTGAGGGTAAGTTATTGGATAAGTACCTAAATGATAATCTTCAAAATAATGTGATATTATATGAACTTCAAAAACAAATATTAAAGACAAGTAGAAATCTCGAAAAGAACAAAATTGCCCACGGAGATATACAATGTGGTAACATTATCGTTAAAGAAGTTACCGGAAAACCACAAGTTAAATTAATTGATTATGACGGAATGTACATCCCAGATTTTCAAGGAAAAAAACAAATTGAAAGAGGTCGGTCAGAGTTTCAACATCCTAAAAGAGATAGTTTTGAATTTAATGAAGAGATTGATCGTTTCTCATTTTGGGTAATTTTGTGTGCTCTAGAAGCATTGAAATTTGATAAAACTCTTTGGAACGAAGTAATGCAAGGAGGATTTAATACATTAGACAATTTATTATTTGTAGCAAATGATTTCAATAATCCTTCTCAATCAAAATTATTTAATAGACTTGAAAAATTAAATCAACGATCCTTAAATTTTTATCTTGACAAATTAAAATTTGCACTTTATAATTCTAAAATTGATGAAATACGACTCTTTGAAGATAATCAATCATTTGAACCAAACATTCAAAAAACTGAACCAATTCCGGATTACAAAACACAAAATCAATTCGTACGATTAAAAATTACCTCTTTACCAAGTGGAGCTTCAGTTAGGAATAATCAATATGAATCAATAGGAATTACACCATTGACTTTAAATAAATACGATTATATAAATCAGGAAATAAGAATCATTTTAGGCACAAAATCAAAAAGTATTGTCGTTAATGAATTAGGAAATGATATTTATATAGATTTTGAACAAATTAAAGTTGCTAAACCCATAATTAAAAAAGAGGAACCTGATTCTTCATTTACTCCTGAACAAAAATCAAGCTTTGAATCAGATCCAATTATATGGGTTGGTCTATTATTAATTGTATTATTAGTTTGTTTTAGTATTTTTCAAATTACTAAAAACAATAATATTGACTATTCTACAGAAGAAGTTGCTGTAGATACTACAGCTATGGCTGTTGATGATTTTACAGTATCAGTTGATAGTTCTGTCAATCTTATTGATGTTGATACAATTTCAAATGTGATGGAAGAACAAGCTATTAGTAACGAGGCTCCATCTACTAAAAATTACGTTGATGTTGCATCAAGTTTGTACAGAAATTATTTTATAGGAAGATGGAGAGATGATAACTCAAGTTTCATTATTTATGATGATGGTGACTATTATATAAAATGGGATAATGGTAGTGAAAAATGGTCTAAATGGCAATACTATGAAGGTAAGTTATACTTTGGCACGGGTTACAATGACTCTATGATTAGACAATACATTTTATCTAATGAAGAAAATTCATTTAGATATGTACAAGAAGGTAGTTCAACGGTTTATTATGCTTTCAGAGTAAGTAATTAATAAATAAAAAAATATTTATTTTACTTGTACTAGTATTTTTGGCGTGTTATCAATCATTTTTATTTTCTACAAAATGAATAAAATTCCTTATTTTGCTTTACATGTACCACAAAAATACTTTGCTATTTTAACACTAATTTATAACATAGGGATTATGTTATTATCACCAGCTTTGTTGATTCTCATTAGACATTTTGTTATTAAAAAAAGTATTTCTAAAAATGATTCAATTTGAAAACTTCCAACAGAATTAAAAAAATATTTTTAGGAACGTTTGTTGCTATTTCGTTATTGATGTTTTTTTTAAATTTAAATTTCAATAAACTTCCAAAAAACTCTCAGATTGATTCAATTCTAGTATTAAAATCTAAGCGACAGCTTTCAATATTTTCTAAAGGTAAATTGATTAAAACTTATGCCATTTCACTTGGAAAATCTCCTGTGGGAGCTAAACAATTTCAAGGAGATAACAAAACCCCAGAGGGAGTATACTTTATAAATGGGAGAAATGCACATAGTATAGCTTATAAAAATCTTGGTATATCGTATCCTAACAAAGAAGATGTTAAAAATGCTAATGGAAAGTCAGCTGTAGGAGATATTAAAATTCATGGATTAATGAATAACTTTTGGTTTGTTGGGAACTTTCACAGATTTTTTGATTGGACTAACGGTTGTATAGCCGTTAATAATTCAGAAATGGAAGAATTGTATAATGCGGTTAAAGTTGGAGCCAAAATCGAAATAAAACCTTAAAAAAATTAAATGAAAAAAGTATTCATAACCACTTTTTGTTGTTCTTTATTAGTATTTGGGCTCTTTAGCTTTCAAAATACACCAAGGATAAGGGTAAATGAGGATTTATCATTAGTAATTCCTTTGCCAAATGTAGAACTAGAAGAATTGTTTTCAGCGATTACCAAAGTTAATCCAACTGTAATTTTTTTAAGGTCACTTTCAACTTCAAAAAATAAACCAATTTTATTTGCTGTTTCTCGTTATGAAAATTCTAAACCTGTAAAGTTGAGTAGTGCCTTTTATGAGTTAACGGCAAATCATAACCCAACTAATTTAGGTGATTTGTCTAAAGAACACAAAGTGATTTCGTTTAGAGAATACAAAAAAGGTAATAAAACACTATATACCAAAGTTAGTAAGCCTTTTGAAGAGCAATGTAATGTTATGTATTACTTTATGAAAGACAATTTTAGTAACGTGATGTACGAAATAAAACTATCAGGAAAGTTATCTGAAAAAGAAGAAATGGAATCTATAGCTGAGAAAATTGCTTTATCAGTTAAATTATAAAAATGTAAAAAAATACAAAATTTAACTCATGGATTATTTTGATTATAAAGATGCGTTGGCGGGATGTTTAGTCCTTTCTTATGTTTTGTATAGTTTAACAATTGTTGTTAGGCGTTACTTACTTAAAAAGAAGTCAACACATATTATTAAGATTCCTGTAGCTAGAAATACAATTCAATATATCCTCCTAATTATATTAACTTATATAGTTACAATTCCAATTTCTACTTATTATTTTGGTAAAGGGTTAAGGTTATTATATTGCCAATTTGTAGTTACAGAAGATTATTATTTGCGTAGGCAAGGATTTTTCTTAGATGATTATGATTCTGAAATTATAGCTTGGGTTGTTTTATTTTATTTTTTCTTAATAATAAAATTGATTTTTAGTTTCATAACTCGAAATTATACAATCAGAAAAGATAATTTTATTATTATTAGTTGGTTTGTTTTATTGTCTGTGTTTAATTCTATAGGAATGGGGCATGATATACGAACTTACACTCACGAAGTATTGACTGTATTCTTTATGGTAATAATGTATTTTGTAGTAAGGGATAAAGTGATTAAAGATTTATGATTGAGAGAAAAAAATCGTAAATAGTTTTAGTTAAAGCGAATCCTAAAACTCTCAATCTGATTTGCTTCTTTCTTTACAATTAAAGATGATAACATCATTTAATTTTGTAGAATAACATTTTGACAATTTCACTTGTCTCATTTTCTACCTTTTTTTCAAGTCGTTATTCCAAAACTTAATTTTATTTTCTGTTTTTAGATTAATTTGATCTATTATTTTAAAATATCTTGGTGCTTTGTGTTTTCTTCATTAAATGGTAGTTGGTATATGGTTCCTATACTTGTTCAAAATTTTTAGTGTTATAAGGCAAAAAATCGGAAGTTTAAGTGTCTTAAATTTTTAAATTGCCTTGGATTTTCTTTTCAATTAAACTCATAGATTCATTGGTTACTCCTGCATCCTTTGCATCCGTTTTCCATTGAGATACTGCATCTGTTACCTGTTCTATAATTAGAGCGCCATTTTTCATTCGGAATTCTTTCGCTAATTCGAGCAAATGACTTTTTCCAGGATTAATTCCTTCTCTAGCTACAGTAGTGCTATGCATCCCATGAGACGAGTTGGAATAAGTTAAATCATAAGCTGGTGCAAGTTGCCAATTTCCTGCCGAATCCATTAGATAGGATATGTTTTTACTGTGGTCGTCACGGTTATGCATAAAAACATTAAAAGCGGCTATTCTTAATATTTTCTCATGTCCAGCAACGTCATGTTCCAATCTAAAAGTAGCATCCATCAAATTGCCATAATCCATTGTGCTGTATCTAAAGTTATCATTTAGCATGCCGGCTGCCGAGTGCAAGTGAAGTCGGCCATCCTCAGTTCGGTCAAATCGTTTGGTACCAAAAAATACCTTCCCTGACGCCGTTTTAAATAATGTACAAGGATTCATAGCAATTCCAGCTGCTAAAGCCATTTTATGATAGGCACATTCTATTTCAGCACTATCGGCTCTGTCATTAGATGACGGAAATTTGATAAGCCAGTGTTCGTATCCTTTTGGCAAAGATTCAGTTCCGTGAATCAGATGCTGAGTTTTTGGATTATAACCCACAAGTATTTTAGGTCTTGCGCCTCCAGAAGAACCACCCATTTCGTATAGTTCATCGATAGCTAAAGAACTATCACCTTGCAAGATAATACTCATTTCTTTGGCAATAGCATCCAGTTCAATATGCAACGTTTCTTGAAAAGAAGTTTCAATTTGAGGTCGGTAAATCAAAGCTCCCATGCCTTTTAAACCAACGTAGGACAATCGCTGTAAAGGGGTTATATCTTGTAACAATACACCTTTTGCAGTTAGCGTTCTATCCAATAACAAACGCCCCCATCCGTCAGGCAAAGAATCTGAAAACAAACCAAATAATCCTTCAAAGGGCTGATTGGGTGCAGTGTATATACTATCATTCAAAGGCAAGTGAAAAGGAGAAAGCTCAATTCCTGTTGTAATAAATTCGGTATAGTATTTAAAATAAATGTTTTTGCCTTCCTGGATTAATTCTCCAACCTGCTGTTCTTTATTCCCGAAATTGATGGAAACGATAACTTTTTGAATAGGTTTCATAATTAACGTGTTTTATTGCTAAATAATTTGGCTACTGTTTCCAAGTTTGTGTCAATTTGAAATACAGATGTAAAATCCTCCAGTCGATTAAAGAAGTATGCTAATTTTAATAATGACTCCAACGAAATTTGACCCGTTGTTTCAAAACGCTTTATACTTCCAAAAGAGACGCCTGAGCGTTTGGATAATTCAAGCTGGGATACGCCATTTTTTTTTCGCAATTGCTGAACCTTTTGAACCAGTTCATCCATTACAACGGTTGGTGTTTTTGTTGCACTATATTTTGACATAAAATGTATATTATATTGTACAAATATAACGATAATAATTAAAAATAGATAATATAGTATATAGTATTTGTGTTTTAAAGAAATAGTACTAATACTTAATCTGTATTTTTTTAACTTTATATCACCGCATTTTTGCGGTGAATAGCACTATTTTTTACCGCAAAATAAAACAAAACAACGAGCTACACTCGTTGTTTTGATTCTTCTTCAAGTCTTTTGGCGATACTATTAGCAATTAAAACGCCCATAACAGTAACTACCACTACTACTAAAATGATTTCTAATGCACGATTATTTCTTTTAAGCACATCGTTTTCAATAATAGTGTTTTCCAAATTAAAATTTTTATCCATTATTAGAATATCCTCGGCATGTATCATAACTTTATTATTTGATAGTTATCTGAATCTGGTACTTTTCTTAAAGCATAACCATAGTAGCAAATAATCCTCTCATTATTTATTTTTTCTACATGATTATACGCATCTAACCTCAAACCCATTCCCTGTAAGAATTCTTTATGGAATATGTTATCCGATTTTGGATTATACAAAGTTCTAAGTACAAGCTCACCTTTTTTACAAGGTTTGTCAAAAAAGGCACGTTCTTTATTGATTTCAGCATTCTTTATGTTGTGATACCGAATTTTGTTATCTGTGGTAGCAAATCGTTGGTTTGACCTTTTTGCAACAAATTCCTCACCCGTTAATGGGTCTTTTTTAATTAGCTGTTTCATCTTAGTTAAAAATTGAATTGTTACGTAAAATAGCTTCGATAAGACTCACTTCATAGAGATGAACACCTCCCAATTTAGTAAATGGGAGGATACCGGTTTCTCTGTATTTAGCGATAGTGTTAGGAGACAAACCAAAAATGGTTTTTAGGTCTTCATTGCGGTAATACCCTTTGGTTTTACCTTTTTCTTTTTGGTTCTTAAGACTTGCCTCAATGTTAGACAATCTTTCATAAATTGGTTCAAGCAACATTTGTATGTTGCGAACAGTTGGAATTCTTAATTCCTCTTTTTGATACTCCATATTTAGTGTTTATAAAATAATATGGAGCAAAGATTGAATACAGGATTTTAGTTAAGAAATATTTGAAGCCAATCTGTAGCAAATAAAATTATAAGCTATTCTTTTCTTTTAACTTCAAATCTTAAGTTTGGGGAAGACTTTAATTCTGCAATTTCATTTCTCATAATTTCAATAACCTCTTCGCAGAATTTTATCTGCTCGTCTTTTTGGAAATTTGATAGTATAGAAAATTCTTGATTTATATTTTTAGTAGAATGAAATATCGAATCCCCAGTAGAGTAATTAAAATTGGATTCAATAAATCGTTTCATATTTACTGTACTTTTAAAAGGGTCATTTCCAAAAGTAAATACTTTGTGGCTTTTAAATATTTTAAATAATTGTGCTAATCTTATTTTTGAATTATTAAAATTACATTTTTGACTTACTTCTATTATTGGTTGTATAAGTTCCCAATTATTAAAATTAATTCCATATTTATCAATCAATGAAGTTAATTCTTCTAAAAAGGTACTAAATGAATTTATAGATTCTAAATAATTCGTTAAAACATAATATAACTTTACTTTTTCGAGGTCATTTTTATTTTCATAGTTGTTTGTTTTAGACTTGTGTAGTAGGAGGTAAAAAAGGAATGGGTCACTTATACCTCTTAAATCCTCTGGAAATTGAAAAATAGTATCTATGGTGTATGGAGGATTACTTTCCCTGGCAACTTTATCTTTACTAATTGTCATTATATTATTTAGGTTGTCAAAATTTTCAAATTTATCAAGCCCATTAGTTTCAAACCAAATTTTTATTTCATTTATAACTGTTCTCAAGTCATCTATATAAATCTGTGGATATTTAATGCTTCTTAGTACATCAATTAATTCATATTTTAATTTGTTAATAGCATTTTCAAATTCGGATAAATCTACATCTTCTGTAAATTCAAAGTTGAATAAATATGTTTTGTTTATTTCATCGTAGCTGATATCAAAGTAGCATATTGATGTTATCTTTTCAATAAATTGATTCATCGGTATTGGTGTCATATATTTGATTATTAGTTGTTTATAAACGCTAATTTAGTCCTTTTTGTTATTGATGTAAGAATTTTTCTGAAAGTTTTTGCATATCTAAGCCAACGCTTTGGTCCAACACTTTTGCATAGTGTTGGGTTTGTCTGATGGTAGTATGCCCCAGCATAGCTGATACATTTTCAATTTTGATTCCGTTTCCAAGAGTTACCGTTGTGGCAAAGGTATGTCTTGCAACATACCAGGTTAAGTTTTTGTCTAGTCCAATGATATAGGCTATCTCTTTTAAATAAGCATTCATTTTTTGATTAGAAATTTTTGGTAATAGTGCTTCACCTTCAAATTGGTATTTGCTTAGTATCTTCAAAACAGGAGGGAGGATAGGAACATTTGCTTTAGTACCTGTTTTTTGTCGATTGGTCTTTATCCAGAGATTTTTATCGCCATCTTGAATGATGTTTTTTCTGGTGAGTTGTAAAGCATCTACAGGGGCATATCCCGTGTAGCAACTAAATAGGAAAATATCTTTCACTCGCTCCAATCGATCCACCGAGAAGGTTTTGTTTTCAATTCGTTCCAATTCTTCTTGCGTCAAGAAAGTAGCATCGGTTACTTTTATTTTACCTGAATAGCTATTAAAAGGATTCTTTTCAATAATTTCCATCTTAACAGCGTAATTGCAGATCGTTTTGAGATTTTTGAAGTACTTAACTAGCGAATTGTTTTTAATCCCTAATTTGCCTTTGTATTCACTTTCGAATTTGAGATACGATTCCAAATTGTAGATATAAGCATTGTTTATTTTATCAAGAAGCACATTTTCGGTTCCAAAAGTTTTTACGTTGAATATTCGAACCAATTCTTTGACGCGCTGGTATTTCTGGAGCGAGGCACTACTTCGCTCACCAATGTTGACCAATTTGGCAAAATGAGTATTGTGGATTTGGATGATGTCTAGAATACTAGGTTTTACCTCTTCGATTTCTTTACCTAAGATTTTGAGTTTGAATTCTTCGATAGTTAATTTCTCTTGATGGCGCTCTAAATGATTGGCTATTTTTTCAATTTTGAGTTCCAATAAGTCTAAGTACTCTTTGAGTACTTTTTCTTTGTCTTGACGCAGTATCCGTCTTAAATTATCGGTTTGTTTCCATCTTTCTTCTGATATGTATTTACCGGTGGCTAATGTGATGGATTTTCGGTTGTAAGTAACCTTTAGGTACAAAGGGCATTCTCCGTTTTCTTTTACCTTGTCTTTTTTGATGTAAACAATTGTTTTTACCATTACTTTTTTATTAAAAATTAATAGTACAAATTGAAATAAAACCTCTGTTAACACCTTATTTTACTTGCCAATCTGCAGCAAATATTTTATTTTAGTTACCCTATTGGGGGGCAAAATCCGATAGGGTAACCTATAGGGTAACTAAAATATGCGTTTTTATGTGATTTTTGACGATAGTCAGAAAATGAAAAAACCCTCTAAACACTGATGTTTAAAGGGTTTTTTAATTTTTATGTTTCTTTTGAAACATGTCTTTCGCGGAGAAAGAGGGATTCGAACCCCCGGACCTGTTACAGTCAACAGTTTTCAAGACTGCCGCATTCGACCGCTCTGCCATTTCTCCAATAAGATGCTTCCGTTTTCTGGTTGCGAGTGCAAATATAACTGCTTTTTTTGGTTATGCAAATCTATTTGAATAAAAAACGCATCAATTTTGAAGTCGCTTTTTTAATTGTTTCATTTTCTTTGATTTAGAAAATAATTATTTTTCGCGGTGCTTTTAATAATTCACGTGTTCTATAATTTCGAGACCGTAACCAATCATACCCACACGTTTGCTTTGGCTTGTATTAGTCACCAATCTAATTTTTGAAATGTCCAAATCGTGCAAAATTTGTGCGCCAATACCAAAATCTTTGGTATCAATTATAATTCGTGGTGCTTTCATTTCGCCTTCGGTTTGTAATTGTTTCAATTCGGCTATACGACTCAATAAATTCACTGACTGCATGTCTTGATTGATAAAGATCACAGCGCCTTTGCCATGCTCATTAATGGTTTGGAACATCTTGTCCAAATGCTGTTCGGCATTGTGGGTTAAAGTACCCAATAAGTCATTATTTACTTGCGATGAGTTAATACGAGTTAAAACTGCTTCGCCCAAGTTCCAAGTACCTTTAGTCAAAGCAATATGAACTTGTTTGTTCGTCGTTTGTTCGTAAGCGCGCAGTCTGAAAGTTCCAAAACGCGTTTCTATATCAAAGTCTTCTTTTTTAATAATCAAACTATCGTGTTGCACGCGGTAAGCTACTAAATCTTCAATCGAAACTAATTTCAAGTTGAATTTTTTGGCCACTTTAACCAATTGGGGTAGGCGCGCCATAGATCCGTCTTCGTTCATGATTTCTACAATCACTCCCGCCGACTTGAATCCTGCTAATCTTGCAAAGTCAATAGCAGCTTCTGTATGACCTGTTCTTCGCAATACACCACCTTGTTTGGCAATTAATGGAAAAATATGTCCAGGACGTGCTAAATCGTGTGGTTTGGTATCAGGATTAACTAATGACAAAATAGTTTTGGCTCTATCCGCTGCTGAAATTCCTGTGGTTACCCCGTTGCCTCTTAAATCGACCGAAACAGTAAAGGCGGTTTCCATCGGATCGGTATTGTTATTTACCATAACATGTAATCCTAATTCTTTGCATCGGCTTTCAGTTAAAGGTGCACAAATCAAACCACGACCATGAGTCGCCATGAAATTGATCATTTCTGGAGTTACCTTTTCGGCTGCAGCCAAAAAATCGCCTTCGTTTTCACGGTTTTCATCATCTACAACGATAATTACTTTGCCCTGACGAATGTCTTCAATGGCTTCTTCGATGGTATTGAGCTGTATTTTATTTGTAGTCATGACAATTATTTTTGGGGAACTATTTTTTTAATAAACTGTTGAATAGGTGCCAAGAGGACATCCATATTGATTAATCCTATATCATTGGTTGCACGATAAGTCAATAAAATGGCAAAAGGCGTCAATGCTAGTGATGCCATCCAAGAACCTAAAAATGGAGTTAAACTACCTTCTTCGGCTAGTTTTTTTCCAAAGGTATTGGCAAAATGGAAGGAGATAAAAATTAACATGGCAAAAACCACGGGTAATCCAAGTCCTCCTTTTCGAATGATGGCTCCTAATGGTGCTCCAATAAAGAACATCAAAAAGCAAGCAAACGCAATTACAAATTTATCATACAAAGCAATCAAATGCCCATTGATGTTAATTTGTTTGGATTTAAATTCGGTGTTGGAGGTTTCAAGGGAGTACTTTACACTTTCGAGGTTGCTGGTTGCTAAATTTAAAATATCCAATTGTTGGTTGGAAGTAAAATAAGCAAGCAAGTTAGGGTTGAATTTTTTCTTTATTTTTTTAATTTTCACAACAGGCTGAGTCGATTTTTGAAACCCCACTCGTTGATTGATATTGTCGGTATAGGAAGTGATATCTGTCTTGTAATTTTTTTGTAAGGAATCAATAGTGTATCGCAATTCACTAGTTGTCAACATGGTATTTGTATTGGTGATATTTTCATTGTCGACATCAATTTTGTTGAATTCGGAAATATCAATTGTAATGATATTCTTTTTAAATGCAGTTTTTACAAAAGGCATTTTGGGACGATCTTCATAGTTTTTAGGGAGAATATCTTCATAATAATTCCCATCATTTAGAATGAGTTGCAGCGTATTTGAATCTTTGCTACTTACTAATTTTCCGTTTTTGGCTTTAATTACAATTCGGCTACCATCACCTAATTCTGATTTTTTATGAATAGTGATACCAGTGAGGTTCTCTCCATTTTCACCTGACTTTTTATTGACCTTGATGTTGTAAACGCCAACATCGCTAAATTGTCCTTCAGCAATAGCCAAAGCGGGTTTGGCTTGTGCAATGTTCTTTCTGAAATTGATGAATTTATATTCGGCGTAAGGAATCACACTGTTGGCAAATAGAAAGGCTGCTATAGCTATAAAAGTCACAAAAAGGAATAAAGGTTGTAAGGCACGTCTTAAGGAAATACCTGCTGACTTCATTGCGGCTAATTCATAGTTCTCGGATAAGTCACCAAACGACATGATAGAGGCTAATAATATGGAAAGGGGCAATACTAGCGGAACCAAACGCGGCATAGAAAACAGCAAAAATTTAAGTACCATTGAAAAATCTAAATCTTTACCCGCTAATTCTGCAATTAGTAACCAAACCGTTTGCAATATGAATATAAAAAAAAGGATTACAAATACCACAGTAAATGTAATCAGGAAAGTTTTTAGAATGTATTTGTCAATTATTTTCACCTAGGAATTAATCTAATGAATTGATGTAGTAATTTGGATATTTACTCTTCACAAAGGTAAATTGATTTTTCGGCAAAGGTTGATTCGTTTTAAAAGAATTAACAGTCAAGGTGGTTTTGGTTCCTTTTTTACCCACTTCGACCAAATTGTAAATATTTTTGGTTTGACTATCAATACCTAAAATAATTTCTTTTCGTTGGTCCTTTGAACTCATTGGAACCAATTTTACATACTGAATTTTTTTACCTTTTACAGTAGCATCACCGTTTAAGGTATACTTATATCCAGTATTAAAAAATGTCAACATTTTATTAGGTGTTACCGCTGTATTGTCATTTTCGTCGACTTTAGAAATGGTTATCTCTTCGTCTTCTGGAACTATTGTATAGGTTTTTTTGCCGTCGTACAATTTAGTGGCTCCCATAAAATTCAACACATATTGGTTGCCTTTTAAAACAACATTGCCTTTACTGTCTTGATTGATATTCTCTTTGGCATTGGAAAGGGAATATTTAAAATCTATTATGATAGTACTGTAGTTTTTTACTTTTGCCGATACTTGATCCAAAAGCGCTTTTGCTTTTTTGTCTTGAGCTTGAATAGAAAAGCTGCATATACATGCAGCACTTAACAACAAAGCTCTAAAAATAGTCTTGTTTTGCATTGGGGTATTAATTTTGTTCATTGTTGAAAAATTCATCCAGCGCCACCATATCAGAAATGTTGACGTTACGCGCTTTACTTCCTTCAAAAGGGCCTACAATTCCTGCTGCTTCTAATTGATCAATTAAACGACCTGCTCGGTTGTACCCCAATTTTAGTTTTCGTTGCAATAACGAAGCAGATCCTTGTTGCGCATTGACAATTATTTCAGCTGCTTCTCTAAACAATGAATCGCGCTCAGAGATATCAAAATCCAAATTGATGCCTGACTCTTCTCCCACAAATTCAGGCAGAAGGTAAGCAGTAGCATAAGCTTTTTGCGAACCAATGAATTCAGTAATTCTTTCTACTTCAGGAGTGTCTATAAAAGCGCATTGTACACGAACTACATCATTTCCGTTAGAATACAATAAATCTCCACGACCAATCAATTGATCAGCACCTTGGGTATCTAAAATGGTTCTTGAATCAATTTTGGAAGTTACTCTAAATGCAATACGAGCAGGGAAGTTGGCTTTGATCAAACCTGTAATTACGTTTACCGATGGACGTTGCGTAGCAATGATTAAGTGAATTCCAATCGCACGCGCTAATTGTGCTAAACGTGCTATAGGAACTTCAACTTCTTTACCCGCAGTCATAATTAAATCAGCAAACTCATCGACAACCAAAACGATGTAAGGTAAAAATCGGTGGCCATTTTCAGGATTTAATTTTCGTGCTTTGAATTTGTCGTTGTATTCTTTGATGTTACGCACCATGGCGTCTTTCAACAAAGAATAACGATTATCCATTTCTACACAAAGTGAATTCAAAGTGTTGACTACTTTGGCATTATCGGTAATAATAGCGTCGTCACAATCCGGTAACTTAGCTAAATAATGTCTTTCAATTTTATTGAAAAGGGTCAATTCTACTTTCTTCGGGTCAACCAAAACGAATTTAACTTCGGCTGGATGTTTTTTGTATAATAGCGAAGTCAAAACAGCATTCAGTCCAACCGATTTTCCTTGTCCTGTAGCACCCGCCATTAAAAGGTGAGGCATTTTGGCTAAATCCACCACAAAGGTTTCATTAGAAATAGTTTTACCCAAAGCGATAGGCAATTCCATTTCTGCTTCTTGGAATTTGGCAGAGCCAATAGCACTTTTCATAGAAACCATAGTTGGATTCTTGTTAGGCACTTCAATTCCGATAGTCCCTTTTCCTGGGATAGGAGCGATAATACGGATACCAAGCGCAGAAAGTGATAAAGCAATATCGTCTTCTAAACTTTTAATTTTTGAAATACGAATTCCGGCTTCAGGAACGATCTCATATAAAGTTACCGATGGTCCAACAGTGGCTTTTATTTGAGCAATTTCAATTTTGTAATTGCGAAGCGTATCGACAATCTTGTTTTTATTTTCTTCTAATTCTTCTTGGTTGATGGTAATTCCGCCACTTGAGTATTCTTTTAATAAATCAATCGTTGGGAATTTATAATTGGATAATTCCAATGTAGGATCAAACAAACCAAAATCAGCTACTAAGCGTGCCGCTAAATTTTCTTCAACAATATCTTCTTCTTCCGCTTTTTCAATAACAAAAGCTTCGTCACTTGTTGTAATGATGGTAGGTTCTTTTGAAATTGATGGGGGAGTAGCAAATGACTGTGTAACTACAGGTTCTACAATCGGTTTTGGTAAGCTGTCTAAGTTGATTTCGGAAGACGAACTAATCGTAGGTTTTAATGCTTCTTTGTTAATTTCAAATTGTGAAGAGGAAGATTTAATATGAATTCCATCCAATTCTTCATCTTTTTCTTCTTCTGGAGTTGGAACCGCATATTCTTCAAGATTGTAACCAGTTGTTGCTGATTTTTCCGGACTAGGAGTAATTTTGGATTCGATTTCTTTTTTCGAATTTTCTATAAAAGCGTGAATGGAATCTGGAGAAATTTTGATTTTAAAAATCAAATAAATTACTAATCCGAAGATTAATACTAGTAAAGTTCCGGTTTTACCAATATAATCTTGCGAAAGCAAATTCATTTCGTAACCAATGACTCCACCTAATTCAGGTGCTGAAGTAGCAAAAAAACCAAAAATGATAGAAACGATGATCATGGCAAATAAATCCCAAAACCAAGTAGATCTTAATTTACTCAATGGCATTCCTAAAAATAAATACAATCCTGTCAAGAAAAATAAGCGAACAAAAAGAAAAGAGGCCACACCAAAACCTTGGTATACAATAAGATCAGCCACATAGGCGCCAATTTTTCCTAACCAATTGGAAACCTTAGTATTTCTATTGTCTAATTGATCTACTGCACTTTGATCGGCTTGACCGTGCAGGTAAAACGAAATAAATGCAACTAACAAAGCAATTGAAAATAAAACCAAAAGGCTTCCAATTGCAATTTTATATTCTTTAGATAATTTCCAAGATCTTTTTTCGCTAAGATCGGATTCGCTTTTTATTTTCTTTGCCATTCTTCTTTTTGAAAACTAGTAAATTTAGAATTTAGGTACATAAATGATTGCACCAATCACAATTGCAGTCAAGGCTGCAAAAAACACAGCACCTGCTGCAATGTCTTTGATAAATCCAATGCGCTCGTGAAACTCTGGATGAATAAAATCAGCTACTTTTTCAACAGCAGTATTCAATCCTTCAACACTCATCACTAATCCTATGGCGAAGACTTGGAAAAGCCATTCAGTGGTAGTAATGTTAAAATAAAAACCAGCAATAGTCATCAAAATCCCGATAGAAAATTGAGTCATAACACTGTGTTCGGTGGTTATTAATTTGAAAGCACCTTTATAAGCAAAGGTGACACTTTTTAATCTTCCTGAAACAAATCGATTGTCTTTTTGAAACTCCATTAATTCAATATTAAAGTACTGCTAATGCAGCTTCGTAATTAGGTTCGTCTGCAATTTCTTGCACTTGTTCTGTATGTAGAATTGTTCCATTCTCATCGATCACCAATATTGCTCTCGAATGTAAACCAGCTAAAACACTGTCGATGATTTCTAAACCGTTTGTTTTTCCAAAACTTCCGTCTTTAAAATCAGATAGATTAACTACATTTTCAATTTCTTCAGCCCCACAAAAACGTTTTTGAGCAAAAGGTAAATCTCTTGAAACACATAGAACAACTGTATTAGTTAGGTTAGCAGCAGTTTCGTTAAATTTTCGAACAGATGCGGCACAAGTTCCTGTATCGATACTTGGAAAAATATTGAAGACTACTTTCTTACCCGCAAAATCAGCTAAAGTAGCAATAGAAAGATCGTTTTTTACTAATTTAAAATCAGCAAGTTGAGTGCCTATTTTTGGTAATTCACCTGAAGTGTTTACAGGATTTCCGCCTAATGTTATAGATGACATAATATGTGTTTTTAATTGAGGTTCAAAAGTATGAAAATTTATTCAAATTTTTGTTTGAAGTAGTAGTTTTTGTATTGTATTGTGAGAGATGTAACAGTAATGTATATAAAAAAAACGTACCCATTGACGAGCACGTTCTTTACTAATTTATTGTTAAGGACTTCTTATTTATCGATAGAGCCTAAAACGCGTTTCATAAAAGTATTTAAAGCTTCTTTTTTGTCAGCTCCCTCTTTTACAAGTTTTTGTACTTCTAACGCACCATACATATTTGAAATTAGTTCGCCAATAACATCTAATTCTTCATCTTTTAAGGAAGGAATTTCAGTCATTGCTTCCAATACTTCAATAGTTTCAATGATATAATCTTGATCGTTTTCTTCGATGAATTGTGTCAAATGTTTGATAACAGGTAATTTCATAATCTATAAGGTGTTTGTTTTTAGAAATTAAGCGATTTCGTTTACTAAATCAGCTAATACTTCTTGTTTGTTTGTCTGTGTTTCGTTCACTAATTTACCATTTACGAAAGTAGCAAAAGTAGGTAGGTTACTTACATTGGCTAATTTTCTTGATTCTGGAGAATTCTCAGCGTCAACTAAAACAAAAGTTAATGCTTCATTTTCTGAAGCCAATTTTTTGAATTTAGGTTTCATAATTCTACAGTTTCCACACCAAGAGGCAGAAAATTGAACCACTACTTTTTCGTTTTTGGATACTAAATCCTGTAAAGTGTCTTCGTTTAATTCGATTAACATAGCTTTATTTTTTAATTACAACAGCAATAACAATAGCAAACTGCCATTATTATTGCTGTTGATTTTTTGTTATTAGTGAGATCCTAAATAAGCAGCAGTACTGTTTCTGTCAGCAGTCATCGCGTCTTTACCAGCTTCCCAGTTAGCAGGACAAACTTCACCTTTTTCTTGAACGTGAGTATACGCATCTACTAAACGTAAATATTCGTTTACGTTACGACCTAATGGCATATCATTTACACTTTCGTGGAAAATTTTACCAGACTCATCAATTAAGTAAGTAGCTCTGTAAGTTACATTAGAACCTTCCACTAATACAGTGTCTAATTCTTCATTATATTCAGCACTTTCTACATCAAGAATTCCTAAGATGTTCGATAAGTTTCTAGTTGTATCTGCTAAAAGTGGGTAAGTAACCCCTTCGATACCACCATTATTTTTTGGTGTGTTCAACCAAGCAAAATGTACTTCGTTAGTATCGCATGAAGCACCAATTACAATAGTGTTTCTTTTTGCAAATTCTGGTAAAGCAGCTTGGAAAGCGTGCAATTCAGTTGGACAAACGAAAGTAAAATCTTTTGGGTACCAAAACAATAATACTTTTTTGTTGTTTTTTGTTGCTTCTTCAAAAATGTTGATTTTTAAATTATCTCCCATTTCAGAGATAGCGTCTACCGCGATGTTTGGGAATTTTTTTCCTACTAATGACATATTTGTTGTTTTTAAGTTAAAAATTTATTGGTGCAAACTTAGCTCACAATTAAAGGTAGTGAAATAAGTTTTAATTATAAATATTTATTAAGTAATAGTTAATTCTTATTTTATATGGTAAAAATTGAATTAAGTACTTGATTTATAGATTTTTAATATAAACAGGTAATTCTCCCTTACAAACCAAGATAGTATTTAAATGTTGCGCAGCCACGTCTTGGAAAACTTCAAAATCTTGGTAGGCTAGTACTATTTCTTTGGCTAAAGCCAATTGGGGTATGACTTGAAGCGCATACGGATTTCCAAAAACATAGAGAATACAATCTTTGGTTGACAATAATTCGCCTAAGTATTCCAGTACTTCGGGTTCAATATCAAATTGATTCAGCGGTTTTGCTTTGGGTACAAACAAAGAAATCAAAAGGGTATCGTATTGAGATATGCTTTCTTTGCAATCTATCGAACTCTCTGCGACTATAGAAAATAGGGGCGCATCAAGTGATCGCATCGTTTTGGTAGCAAAGCCATCATTGTAAATGCTCAATTGTGCCAATGTTTTATTTTGTTTGGCTTCTTGAATTCTGAATGGAATAGTGTCCGACTTGACTTTTGTCAAGCAACTCTCGGCAATTTTACGATTCAAATTGGCGCTATTGGTAAAGTCTATTGTGTTGTGTCTTATTGGTGTAACTGGATTCGTTCTATTGAATAGTCCCACTTTTTCTTTGCATTGCATAATTCGGGAATAGCTAGCTTCAATCCTTTCGGCTGTTGCATTATTCAATATGTATTGAATTCCTTCCGCTACATTTTCAGCAAAGCATAAAATATCATTTCCAGCATTAAAGGCTTCCCATTCCAATTGTCCTTTGGTTGTATATAAATCGGAAACACTTTTCATATTCAGGGCATCCGAAATAATCAATCCCTCAAAACCCAATTGGTTCCTTAGTAAATTTTGAATGATGTTCTTTGACAATGTCGCCGAGGTGTTTTTTCCATCGTTCAAAGCGGGCACAGCCAGATGACCAATCATAATAGAATCGACCTTATTTTTGATCCCTTGGATAAAGGGATACAATTCGTTGGTCATCAATTGGTCTAAGCTTTCATTTAAAATGGGTAGTCCCAAGTGCGAATCGATATTCGTATTTCCGTGACCAGGAAAATGTTTCAAGCAACCTAAAATTCCTGCGTCTGACATTCCTCTTAAATAAGCATTCGCAAATAGCGCCACCTTTTCTTTGCTTTCGCCAAAAGAACGGTACCCAATGACAGGATTATCAGGATTATTATTAATATCAGCCAAAGGTGCTAAGTTGTACAATATACCAGCGGCTTTTAAGTCGGTTCCAATTTGTTTTCCCACTTCATACACCAAATCAACTTCAGATTCAGGTAATGCTCCCAAAGTGATGGCATACGGGTATTGCGGTGTATTTTCAATACGCATGGCCAAACCCCATTCGGCATCAATACTCATTAAAAGAGGAGTGGGAGCACATTTTTGATAGCGAACGATCAGTTCTTTTAATTTGGCATAACTATCTTCATAGGTTACCACTTTTTGTTTGCTTTCGTAATTAGTTGCTGCACTTGCACGACTATGAAAAAAGGTAAGCCCACCAATATTGTAGTTGCGTATTAAAGCTTCTGTAGCTTGAATATTTTCCTCGGTATCATTAATGAATACAGCAGGAAAGAAAAATTGACCAATTTTTTGCTCTAAAGTCATCGTCTTAATTATTCGTTGGTAGCAGTTTTCTTTCCAAAATCAGCTGGAAAAATTAAAAATCGGGATAAGATTACACCTGGTATTGTGGCACAAAAAACCCAGATAAAGAAATTGCCATACCCTAAGTATTCTTGAATGTATCCACTAACCATTCCGGGTAACATCATGCCTAAAGCCATAAATCCAGTAGCTAAAGCATAATGCGATGTTTTTGATTCGCCTTCGGCAACATAAATTAAATACATTAAGAATGCAGCGAAGCCAAAACCATATCCAAATTGCTCTATAATTACAGCCAAATAAATAAACAAAACGTTTTCAGGATGAAAATGAGAAAGTAGGATAAACCCAATAATGGGAAAGTGCATGATTAAAATCATGGGCAACATCCATTTTCCTAAACCTTGTTTGGAAATTGCAATACCTCCCAGAGTACCTCCAATTAGCAAAGCAATTACACCAAAAGTTCCGTATATAATTCCCACATCTTCAGTAGTTAAACCCATTCCACCTAATTCTTTGGTGTCAATTAGAAAAGGAGTTAGCATTTTCATTAATTGGGATTCGCCCAAACGAAATAAAAGAATAAAAGCTAGGACTAAACCAATTTGTTTCTTTTTGAAAAAGCTGGCAAAAACAGTGGTAAAATCTTTTTGTTGTTCAATCGTTGAATCGGTAGTTTCATTCTCTGAATTGGGAGTTGATAAAAAATTATACAATGTAATCAATGTCATTAGGAGTCCGACTATGATCATAGTATATGACCAAGCTTTTGTTTTATCGCCAAATTCTGTTTCTAGATAGCCCCCGATAATTACAATTAAGCCATTTCCGGTTAGCATAGAAAGGCGGTAAAAAGTGCTACGAATACCTAAGAAAAAAGATTGTTGGTCTTTGGAAAGCGATAACAAATAAAACCCATCAGTTGCGACATCATTAGAAGCTGAGGCAAAAGCGGCCACCCAAAAGATAGCCAAACTCAAAAAGAAAAACTGACTCATTGGAATGGAGAATCCTACAATTAAAAAGGCAATAGAAATTAGTAATTGCATGCTTAAAAACCACTTTCTTTTGGTGCTATGTAAGTCAATAAACGGACTCCATAAGGGTTTAATAACCCATGGTAAATACAATAAACTGGTATAAATCCCAATGTCTTCATTACTGATACCAAGGTTTTTGTACATAATGACCGATACCGAAATAATGATAGCATACGGAAAACCAGATGCGAAGTTTAAAATTGGAATCCAATACCAAGGGTTTTTATCAGCTTTCATGCAATGTTTGTTAATTGGTTTTTACAACTAATTTTGGAAGTTGCGTGATGATTTCTTTACTTTCGTTTCCATAATAATCGATATACGACAAAGCAAAATTTGATTTGTTTTCGATAGCAGTTAATGGAATGCGAATAGACAAACGATTATTGTTTTTTTGAACATAAAATTTATCAATAATATGGCTTGGGTCTTCGCTGTCGATTAGTACATTACTTTCCGTTCCATACAGTATCACATAGCGAACAGGGTGGCGTGTCGATTGTAATGAAAGCACTAATTCTGTTTTGTTTTTTACAATGCTTGTTACTCTTGGTACATCAAAAACTAATTTCTTGAAATTAGGAACGGCAGCAGGAATCGCGTGAAATTTATATTGATTTTCAGCTAATAATTGGGTAACATCTTGGTTTTTATTGAGAAACCATTTAGCGCTAAAAAAAGCATTCCCTTGAACATTATTGAAAGAACGGGTGTAATCAATTTGATTCGGAATTTCAGTTGGAGCATCCCATTTTTTATCGGCATCCGATTTGATTTTATAGGTGCTGTTGCCAATATACACGGCGCTGTTTTTAGCGTTTTCAGACCACCATTTTAGTAATTTTGCATATGATGCTTTAGGATGATCTAAACTCCAATACAACTGTGGTAGAATATAGTCAATCCAGTTGTTTTCCATCCAAACCAATGGGTCAGCAAATAAATCATCATAATTAGTTTGTCCAGCTTGTGTGTCAGAACCTCTTGGATCAACTGATTTATTACGCCAAACTCCAAAAGGACTAATACCAAATTGCACCCAAGGTTTGATTTTTTTGATACTTTTCGAAATGTGTTCAATAAAAATGTTGACATTATTTCGTCTCCAGTCGGCTAGTTCAAGACCATTTCCATATGTATTGAACGAATCAGTGTCGTTAAATTTTTCTCCCTCAACAGTGTAGGGATAAAAATAATCATCAAAATGAATGGCGTCTACATCGTATTTTTGAACTACTTCTTCGACTACTTTTGTCAGGTGGTTTTGTACTTCGGGTAGCGCTGGATCATAATAGTATTTTCCAGCATATTTAATCATCCATTCTGGATGTTTGATTAAATCGTGTTTGCGGCTCAAGATTTCAGTGTTCGATCCAGAGGTGGCACGGAAAGGATTCAACCAAGCATGAAATTCAAATCCGCGGTTGTGGGCTTCAGTAATCATCCATTCTAAGGTATCAAAATAGGGCGAAGGGGCTTTGCCTTCTTTTCCGGTCAGGTTGCGAGACCAAGGTGCCAATTCAGAAGGATAAAAAGCATCTCCATTACTACGAATTTGAACTATCACTGCATTGTAATGTAGTTTTTTATAAGATTCTAATATTTCAATAAAATCGGATTTTTCTTTTTCGACACTATCGGTGTTGTTTTTTGGCCAATCAATATTGGCTACAGTAGCAATCCAAACGGCTCTAAATTCGTTTTTTGGGTAGGTCAATTTACTTTGAGCAAAGCTGTTGCTAATAGAAAGTAGCAAACATAAAACAGCAAAAGTAAAGGTCTTGTAATGTGTCATTATGGGGTGATTCTTTTCAAATACAAAATTAGTCTATTTAGACCAGTTGTTGGTCTTTCAATGGCATAAATTTATTTAATCAGGGAAAGAAATTTTACCCATTCGAACTGATGGAATTCCTTGTTTGGTTCCAAAATCAGTAGGGCTTCCGGTTATTGTTTCATTGGCCAGAACAGCAAAAAGTATCGCTTCCTTTGCATCGGCTGAAATCCCAAGATCATTTGTGTTTTTAAATTGACATGCTACAAGTTCATTTAAATGCTCCATCAATAAAGGATTATGTACACCACCACCTGAAACATAAACGGTACAGTCTTTTGCAGTAGTGTTACTTTGATTGATTGCAAATAGAATCGCTTCAGCTGCAGTTTCGGCACTAAAACGGGTCAGTGTTGCCAAAACATCTTCAACAACAAGCTGTTGCGTTTGGCTTTCAATCATTGCTTTTTGGACATAGTCCAAATTAAAAAGTTCAGGGCCAGTAGTTTTTGGGAATGATCCTTTGAAAAAGGGATTGTTTCTTAGTGCTTGTAGCAAGTTCGAATTGACAGTCCCTTTTCGAGCTATTTCGGCATCTTTATCATAACTCATTTCAGGGAAATGCAATTGTACAAAGGCATCAATCAATGTATTTCCAGTTCCGGTATCAGTAACAAAAACCTGTTCTGGATTTTTATTTTTGGGTAAATATGTAAAGTTACCAATCCCTCCTAAATTCAGCATAATGCGATTTTCAGTTTCACTGCTAAATAGATAATAGTCTCCGTAGACTGCCAAAGGAGCCCCTTCGCCACCTGCAGCAACATGTTTTTGTCTGAAGTCAGAAACGGTAATAATTCCGGTACGAACAGCTATATGATCGCCGTCTCCTATTTGCAAAGTGGCATTTGGAAATTGCATTTGTTGGTGTAAAACTTTAGGAGCATGCATTACTGTTTGCCCGTGCGAAGCAATCAAATCCACCTTTTCGGGAGTGAGGTTCCATTCGTTCAAACAATCTAAAACCATATTAGCATGCAGGTTACCAATCCACTCGTTTAACAAAGCAAGATGTTGAAAATCGATTATTTTTTTGGCAAATACTTTTCGAATCTCTGCTTTTGTAGTATCAGAATATGGAACGGTTTGAAATTCTTTTAATGTAGCTTTTGTATTTTTTCCTGAATCCGATACCTCACACAAAGCCACGTCTAAACCGTCCAATGAAGTACCTGACATCAATCCGATAATAGTCCGTGTTGGTTTTTGTGCAATTTTGTAAAGAGATTCAATATTGGAATTCATGAAGAATGGATTTAAAATTGGTATTGGTTAGCTACGGTTTTACTAGTCAGTAACAAACCTATAAAAGTGATGAGCGTGTTAACAATAATCAATTCGTTATCAAAAACATATCCACCAAAAAGGGTTACCGAATTTTCATTGATTATAAAAGTAAGTGCAGGTGATAGTATACAAATTATGGGAACCAATCGATCGTTTACTTTTTTAGATTTCAGGAACAATCCAAAAGCATACAATCCTAAAAGCGGCCCATAAGTATAGGATGCTACTCTAAATATCATCCCAACAACAGAACTGTCATTGATGGCATTGAATACTAAAATGACTATAAACATACCCACTGAAAATGCTAAATGCACTAGATGTCGAGTACGCACTAAATTTGTTTTCTGATTGTTTTCTACCTTATCCATTCCTAAGAAATCGACGCAAAAAGAAGTGGTTAATGCAGTTAAAGCCGAATCAGTGGTGGCAAAAGTAGCGGCAATCAGTCCTAACAGAAAAACAATAGCAGGAATAGTGGCCAAATGATGTAATGCGATTTCAGGAAAGAGCAAATCGGTTCGTGGTTTATTGGTCACCAAATCTAAAGGAACTTGGATATTGTTTTTGGCAGCAAAAATGTAAAGTAAGGCACCAACGCTCAAGAAAAATAGATTGATAATTACAAATATAGTGGTGAAACTGAACATGTTTTTTTGGGCTTCGCCAATGTTTTTGCAACTTAAATTCTTTTGCATTAAATCTTGGTCTAATCCCACCATGGCAATGGTCACGAACATTCCGCCCAAAATTTGTTTTACAAAATGGAATTTACTCCCGACAAAATCATCAAAGAATAATATTTTGGAATAGTTACTATTTTTAACTTCTTCGAAAGCACTCATCATGCCTAAATCCAAGCTGCTGCAAATGAAATAAATGGTTAAAAATACCGAAGCAACTAAGAAGAAAGTTTGTAAGGTATCTGTAATGATGATGGTTTTCAAACCTCCTTTGTACGTGTAGGAAAAAATCAAGAGTAGCGAAATTAAAACGGTGGCTGCAAACGGGATGTGGTAAAAATCAAAAACGTAACGTTGTAACACAATTACCACTAAATACAATCGGAAGGCAGACGAAATGGTTCGGCTTACTAAAAAGATAGAGGCAGCTGTTCGGTAACTATAGAAACCCATTCTTTGTTCGATATATCCGTAAATTGAAGTAAGGTTCATTCGATAATACAACGGCAAAAGTAATTTGGCTACTACAATAAATCCGATCGCATTTCCTATGATAAACTGAAAGTACTTGAATTGTTCTCCATTAGGCGATCCCACTTCGCCAGGAACCGAGATAAAAGTTACTCCCGAAAGTGCCGTACCAATCATTCCAAAAGCCACCAAATACCATTTGGAATTTTTATTGGCAGTAAAAAACACCTCATTGCCGCTATCTTTTTTACTTACTCTGTACGAGATGTAAAATAGGAGGCTAAAATAAATGAGGATAATTAGTAAAATGATACTTGGACTCATAGTTTCTGAATTCGGATAT
Source organism: Flavobacterium ammoniigenes (assembly GCF_020886055.1). Lineage (NCBI taxonomy): Bacteria > Pseudomonadati > Bacteroidota > Flavobacteriia > Flavobacteriales > Flavobacteriaceae > Flavobacterium > Flavobacterium ammoniigenes. The sequence continues at coordinate 1,609,121 of NZ_AP025184.1, forward strand.
GGAATTGTAATGATAGACAAATATGCTAAATTATTTCTGTATTCGGAATAGGATTCGATTACTTTTATTTGCTTTCTTTCATTCTTTCAATTCTCTTCAATTTCAATTATATTTGTCAACCAAATGCTGAATAATCAGTTTTTAGATTCGAATACAATGTCAAAAACACTACCCTTACAACAATTGTCAGACGCATTAGAAGGTGATTTATTCTATGACGAATTGCATAAAATCATCTATTCGACAGATGCCTCCACCTACCAAATTAAACCTATTGCGGTAGCCAGGCCTAAAACGGTAGCCGATATTCAAACTTTGGTCCGTTTTGCCAATGATCATCAAATTCCTTTGACACCAAGAACTGCTGGAACTTCGTTAGCTGGTCAGACTGTGGGAAGCGGAATTATTGTGGATGTATCCAAATATTTTACCCAAATTGTCTCTTTTGATAAAGAAAATAAAACAGTAACAGTACAACCAGGCGTTATTCGCGATGAGTTGAATTTGTTTTTAAAACCTCACGGTTTGTTTTTTGGACCGAATACTTCTACATCCAATCGTTGTATGATTGGCGGAATGGTGGGAAACAACTCTTCGGGAACAACTTCAATTCGGTATGGAGTAACAAGAGATAAGATAGTTGAGCTCAAAGCCATTTTGAGTGATGGTTCAGCTACGGTTTTCAAATCACTTAGCTCGACCGAGTTTCTCGATAAAACGAAGGGTGATTCTTTAGAAAGTGCTATTTACAGAACACTTTATGAGGAACTTTCGAATACTGAAACTCAAAAAGAAATTGTTAAAGAGTTTCCAAAACCTGAAATACATCGAAGAAACACAGGATATGCAGTTGATTTATTATTAAAATCAGATTTGTTTTCAGGATCTGAACCAACGATCAATTTAGGCACCTTACTTTGCGGTAGTGAAGGAACTTTAGCTTTTACAACAGAAGTTACGTTGAAAGTAGACGATTTGCCTCCTACTCATAATATTATGGTGGCAGCTCATTTTCATACTATTCAAGAAAGTTTAGAAGCGGTGATGATAGCCATGAAGCATCATTTGTATACCTGCGAAATGATGGACGATACCATTTTGAATTGTACCAAAACCAATAGGGAACAAGCCAAAAATAGATTTTTTATTCAAGGCGATCCAAAAGCAGTGATCATGCTGGAAGTGGCTGCAACTACTATTGAGGAAGCAGAACGACAAGCAGATGCCTTAATTGCAGATTTAGAACAACATAATTTTGGCTATGCATTGCCTAAACTATACGGAGCAGATATCGATAAAATTAATGAGTTGCGCAAAGCTGGTTTAGGACTTTTAGGAAGTATTGTTGGCGACGATAAAGCGGCTGACTCTATTGAAGATACGGCAGTAGAATTGAGTGACTTGCCTAATTATATTGCTGAATTTGCAGCCATGATGAAAAAACACGGGCAAGATGCTATTTATTATGCCCATGCTGGAGCTGGTGAATTGCACTTGCGTCCAGTGTTAAATTTAAAAAAGAAAGAAGATTTAAAACTTTTCCGAACAATCGCTACTGAAGTGGCAATTTTGGTAAAAAAATACAGAGGTTCGCTTAGTGGAGAACACGGTGACGGAATTGTACGCGGCGAATTTTTGCCTTATATGATCGGCGATTCTAATTACGAACTGCTAAAACGAATTAAAAAAGCATTTGATCCCAATGCTATTTTCAACAAAGGACGTATTACCGATACGCCTAAAATGGATGAAAATTTGAGAGTGGAATCCGGTAGAGTGGAACCAGAGATAGCTACTATTCAAGATTTTTCAGATAGTATGGGAATTTTGCGTGCCGCCGAAAAATGCAATGGATCAGGTGATTGTAGAAAATTACCTTCAGCTGGTGGGACTTTATGTCCAAGTTATCGAGCTACTCGAAACGAAAAAGATACGACTCGAGCCCGTGCTAATGCATTGAGACAGTACTTAACAGATTCGGACAAAGAGAATAAATTTGATCAAGAAGAATTGTATCAAGTGTTTGATTTGTGTGTGAGTTGCAAAGCGTGTGCAAGTGAATGTCCGAGTAATGTTGATATTGCTTCAATGAAAGCGGAGTTTTTGTACCAATATCAAAAAGCGAATGGATTTTCAAATCGCAACAAAACTTTTGCTTACAATGCAAAATTGAATAATTTAGGTAGTTTGACCCCTAGACTGACCAATTGGTTTGCCAATTTATCTTTCGTAAAGAAGAAAATGGGTATTGCCCCGCAGCGCGTAGTGCCGCATTTGGCTCCAAAAACTTTTAGAAAATGGTTGGATACCCATCATAAAGAGCTTGAAGAAGGAACGTATCCAAATGGGCAAGTTATTTTGTTTTGTGACGAGTTTACTAATTTTTATGATGTTGGAGTAGGTGTAGACACCTATGAATTGTTGACGAAACTTGGCTATCAAGTGGTTATAGTAGATCATCAGGAAAGCGGACGTGCGTTTATTTCCAAAGGATTTTTGGAACAAGCTAAAGCAATCGCAACGATTAATGTCGATATTTTTAAAGATTTGGTGACCGATGCAATTCCATTAGTAGGAATTGAACCTTCAGCTATTCTGACTTTTAGAGATGAATACCTTCGTTTAGCAGAAGATAAACAAGGAGCAGAACAATTAGCCAAACAGGTGTTTACTATTGAAGAGTTTTTCAAAAACGAAATTGCCAAAGGTGTCATTCGTCCGGATCAATTTTCCGATGAGGTCAAAGAAATTAAAATTCACGGGCACTGTCATCAAAAAGCATTAAGTACGGTTGAAGCTACTTTTGCGATGCTGAATTTGCCTGTAAATAATACAGTTACTATTTACAATTCCGGTTGTTGTGGTATGGCAGGCTCTTTTGGATACGAGGAAGAACATTACGAAATTAGTATGCAAATGGGTGAGGATACTTTGTTTCCAAAAATTAGAGCGACAGATGAAAAAGTGGCAATTGCTGCAGCAGGAACCAGTTGTCGTCATCAAATATTTGACGGAACGAGTAGAACAGCGCAGCACCCGGTTACAATATTAAAATCTTGTTTGAAATAATTGATTTTATTTAAAATGAAATTCTAAGTTTGCAACACAATACATAATACATTATTCACTTTATTGAATACGATTTATACTATGGCATTAAAAGGTTTGTTTAGAAAGAAGACAGTTCATGATATCATGAAACAGGTGGAGCAAAATGAAAGTGACGGACATGCTGCATTAGGTAAACATTTAACAGCAAGAGATTTAACAGCCTTTGGTATTGCCGCAATCGTAGGAGCAGGTATTTTTAGTACGATTGGTAAAGCCAGTGCCGATGGAGGACCTGCGGTAATTTTTCTTTTTTTGTTCACCGCTTTGGCTTGTAGCTTTGCTGCTTTTGCTTATGCAGAATTTGCTTCAATGGTTCCTGTTTCAGGATCTGCTTATACCTATTCTTATGTGGCTTTTGGCGAAATTATAGCTTGGATCATTGGTTGGGCTTTGATTATGGAATATGCTGTGGGTAATATCACTGTTGCCATTTCGTGGAGTGATTATTTTACAGGATTACTGCGGTCTACCGGTTTAGATCTTCCCCAATGGATTCAAATGGATTATTTATCCGCTTCCAATGGTTTTAAAGAGGCAAATGCGTTAATGCAAGGAGGTAAATCCTTTGACAACTTAAGTGCTAATTTGCAAGACGCCTACACCGCTTGGACCACGAGTCCGGTAATTGGTAGTTTTCATTTTGTAGCCGATATTCCGGCCATGTTGATCATTATTGTCATTACGGCTCTAGTGTACAGAGGTATGAAAGAATCTCGTAACGCAGGTAACTTGATGGTATTGGTTAAATTATTTATCATTTTGTTAGTTATCGCCGTTGGTGCTTTTTATGTAGATACTACTAATTGGACACCATTTGCACCAAATGGAGTAAGTGGCGTATTAAAAGGGGTGTCGGCAGTATTTTTCGCTTATATAGGTTTTGATGCCATTTCAACAACGGCCGAAGAATGTAAAGATCCGCAACGAGATTTACCACGTGGTATGATGTGGGCTATTATCATTTGTACTATTTTATATATAGTAATCGCTCTTGTCTTAACAGGTATGGTTAGTTACAATGAATTGAATGTAGGCGATCCTTTGGCTTTTGTTTTTGAAAAGTTAGATTTGAAATGGATGTCGGGTATTATTGCAGTTAGTGCAGTAATTGCAATGGCTAGCGTTTTGTTAGTGTTCCAAATGGGACAACCACGTATTTGGATGAGCATGAGTAGAGATGGATTGCTACCAAAGAAATTCTCTCGAGTACATCCTAAATTCAAAACACCTTCTTACGCTACTATTGTTACTGGTTTTGTAGTAGGTATTCCAGCCTTATTTATGAATTTAACTATGGTAACTGATTTATGCAGTATCGGAACTTTATTTGCATTTGTATTGGTTTGTGCTGGAGTTTTAGTATTACAAAACAAACCGGATATTCCGAGAGGAAAATTCAAGACGCCTTATGTGAATTCGAAATACATTTTTCCGGTAGCCTTGATTATCGGTTTAGTGTATGCTTTTGTTTATAACAATGACGCAACCATGGGGTTTCTAACCAATGAAACTCAAGTTAATTCGTCTGAAGCTATTATTACCGCTTTGGATAAATCAGATACAGATAAAGTATACCAATACTTGGTTGGGTTAGAATCTAAACCATCTACTAATGATGTGGAAGCTTTATTAAGCCAATACCAAGAGGATACTGTTAAATATGAAGCCATTGTGGCTCAATTACCAATTGCAGATGCTATTAAGTATGAAAGTGGATTTGATTTGTTCAAACACAAAATTCCGATGTGGATTTTTCTAATTTCATTAATTGGATTAGCGGTTTGGTCTTACAAACAAAATTTATCTTTAATTCCACTTCTAGGATTGGTTTCTTGTTTGTACATGATGGCCGAATTGAGTGTTTGGAATTGGATTTATTTTACCGTTTGGTTGCTGTTAGGTTTAGTAATCTACTTTGGCTTTAGCCGTAAAAACAGTAAGTTAAACATATAAGAGGTCGATTTTTACAGTTGATCAATAATAAAAACGTTCTAAATTGTATTTAGAACGTTTTTATTTTAGGAATAATTCAGCTTAAAAATACAAATGAGCTACAATTCGTAACAAAAAATCGCAAACTTTGAACTTTAAACAAAACTTAATTTCTTAAATTTGCAACAAAAAAACAAATACTAGTATTATGAGTTCATTTGACGTAGTCATTATAGGTTCTGGTCCTGGCGGATATGTATCAGCTATTCGTTGTGCACAATTGGGTTTTAAAACAGCCATCATTGAAAAATATTCTACTTTAGGAGGTACTTGCTTGAATGTAGGTTGTATTCCTTCCAAAGCATTGTTGTCTTCATCACACCATTATTCAGAAATTGCTCATTTCGCTGAACACGGGATTGAACTATCTGGTGAAGTTAAAGTGAATTTGGAAAAAATGATTGCGCGTAAACAAGCGGTGGTGGATCAAACTTCAGGTGGAATCAACTACTTAATGGACAAAAATAAAGTAACTGTTTTCAATGGTTTAGGTTCGTTTGTTGATGCAACTCATGTAGCAATTGCTAAAGCAGATGGTACTTCAGAAACTATTGAAGGAAAGAATATTATTATTGCTACAGGTTCAAAACCATCTTCTTTGCCTTTTATCAAAATTGACAAAGAAAGAATCATCACATCTACTGAAGCTTTGGCTTTGAAAGAAGTACCAAAACATTTAGTTATTATTGGTGGTGGTGTAATCGGAATTGAGCTAGGACAAGTATATCTACGTCTAGGAGCGCAAGTTTCTGTAGTAGAATTCATGGACCGAATCATTCCAGGAATGGATAGTTCGTTGTCAAAAGAATTGACTAAAGTCTTGAAGAAACAAGGAATGAAATTCTATACCTCTCATAAAGTGCAATCTGTTGAAAGAGCTGGCGATGTAGTTACGGTAAAAGCAGAAAATGCCAAAGGAGAAATTATCACTTTAGAAGGAGATTACTCTTTAGTTTCTGTAGGTCGTCGTCCTTACACAGACGGATTGAATGCGGATAAAGCAGGAGTGAAAATTTCAGATAGAGGACAAGTAGAAGTAAACGATCATTTACAAACTTCAGTTTTTAATATTTATGCAATTGGTGATGTGGTTCGTGGAGCGATGTTAGCTCACAAAGCGGAAGAAGAAGGAACTATGGTAGCTGAAATCATTGCGGGTCAAAAACCACATATCGATTATAATTTAATTCCAGGTGTGGTCTACACTTGGCCAGAAGTGGCGGCTGTTGGACAAACAGAAGAGCAATTGAAAGCCTCTGGAGTAGAATTTAAATCAGGAAGTTTTCCATTCAAAGCCTTGGGTCGTGCGAGAGCTAGTGGTGATTTAGATGGATTTGTAAAAATTTTAGCGGATGCTAAAACTGATGAGGTTTTAGGCGTTCATATGATTGGAGCCAGAACAGCTGATTTAATTGCCGAAGCAGTTACTGCTATGGAATTTAGAGCTTCAGCTGAAGATATCTCAAGAATGTCACACGCTCATCCAACATTTGCAGAAGCAATCAAAGAAGCGGCTTTAGCGGCAACAGATAACAGAGCATTACACGTTTAATTTATATTGTGTTCAATAAAAAAGCCCGTTCATTTGAACGGGCTTTTTTTATTTACAAGTAGTTAATTTTTAAAAAGCGGTTTATAAGAATCCCAATGGGTATAAATTAAAAATAAATTAGCACCTAGAACAAAAACAGCTACGGGTACTTCTGACACTTGGGTCACGGTATGAATTAAAAAGATGTTAATTGAAATAGGTAATAAAGCTAATAAAGTTACTTTAATAAATTTACCACTCAACAAACTTACCCCAACAATTAGTTCAACAGCTTTGGCTAATGGCAATAGGTATTTTGAAGCCATGATTCCGTTCATAAAAGTTAACATGTTTCCAGTTGGAGCTTCAGCATCGAACAATTCAAAGAAATAAGCTACCGAAGCAAATACCATAAAAGCTCCCAGTAAAATTCGGACAATTAATGTTGCAATTTTCATAATAATTTGGTTTATAGGTTAGTATTTCAAAAATAATCATTTTGTAAATACAAAAACTAATCTCGTTTAAATAATATAAAAGGGCTGTTTTCTGGGTATATTTTCCGTTTTTACCAATGAATTTTATTGTATTTTTGGCATCCTAAATACCCAAGTAAATTGAGAACTGAAATTCATAAAACAATCGAAAATCCGATGGCATTTAAAAAGCAATTATTGGATTGGTCACAACAATTTCGTGAAGTTGTTTTTATGGATAGTAATGATTATCCACAAGAGTTTTCAAGCTTTGATGCTATACTTGCTGTGGATGCCTTTACTTTGATTCAGACGGATTATCACAATGCCTTTGAGGATTTGCAACAATACCAGCAAACAACTAAAGATTGGTTGTTTGGTTACCTTTCTTACGATTTAAAAAACGATAGTGAAGATTTGCAATCCAATAATTTTGATGGCTTGGATTTTCCGGATTTATTTTTCTTCCAACCTAAGAAATTGTTTTTACTTAAAGGGAATCAAGTTGTTATTCACTATTTGAATTTGTGCGATGATGAGGTGGATGAAGATTGGGATACTATTCTTGCATGGGTACCCAATGCAACTATTGATACTTCAGTAGTGACCGTTCAGCCGCGAATTTCAAAAGAAAGTTATGTTGAAAAAGTTTCCACTCTTTTAGATCATTTGCACCGAGGTGATTTATATGAAGCTAATTTCTGCATGGAATTTTATGCAGAAAATACGACCATCAATCCGCTCGATAAATTTGATAAATTGAATGCTATTTCACAAACTCCCTTTGCGGTGTATTTTAAAAACAACCAACAGTTTTTACTTTCAGCTACTCCAGAACGGTATTTGAGAAAAGAAGGGGAGCAGTTAATTTCGCAACCCATCAAAGGAACTGCCAAACGATTTCAGGATAAAACGGAAGATGAAAAGTCAAAATTAAATTTGGCTACCGACCCAAAAGAACGTGCCGAAAACATTATGATCACCGATTTAGTTCGGAATGATTTATCTCGAACTGCCCAAAAAGGAACGGTTCAAGTTCAGGAATTATGCGGGATATATTCGTTTCAACAAGTACATCAAATGATTTCTACAATTACCTCAAAATTAGACAATAAGTTTTCAAATGTAGATGTGTTGCGAATGACTTTTCCCATGGGAAGTATGACAGGAGCACCTAAGATTTCGGCTATGAAAATAATTGAAGAATTAGAAGTCACCAAACGAGGATTGTACAGTGGTGCTATTGGTTATTTTAGTCCGAATGGCAATTTTGATTTTAATGTGGTCATCCGAAGTATTTTGTACAATCAAGATAAAAAATACCTTTCTTTTTCAGTAGGAAGTGCTATCACATCCTTATCTAATCCTGAAAATGAATACGAAGAATGTTTGCTTAAAGCGAAAGCGATGCACGAAGTATTGCGCTAAATTGCAATGAATTAATTACTTTTGGGCATGTTACATCAATTCCAAAATCATTTGTCTACTCATTTTCCTTTTTTAAAAGGGAAAAAATTACTTCTTGCTGTAAGCGGTGGTTTGGATAGCATGGTTTTGTTGCATCTTTTTCAGCAATTGGATTTTGAAATAATGGTTTTGCATTGTAATTTTCAATTGCGGGGCTTGGAGAGTTTTGGTGATCAACAATTTGTTCAAGAATATACGAGTCAGCATACTATTCCATTTGTATTTACACAATTTGATACGGAGGCTTTCGCCAAAGATTACAAATTATCTACTCAAGTTACCGCTCGCGAGTTGCGTTACAGTTGGTTTTACGAGCAACTGGAAATTCAAAAAGCGGATTATATTTTAACGGCTCATCATGCTGATGACAATCTAGAAACCTTTCTGATTAATCTTTCTAGAGGAACCGGATTAGATGGATTGACAGGTATTCCTGCTCAAAACGATTCCATTATTCGCCCCTTGCTTACTTTCTCTAGACAAGAGATTGAAGAATATGCTTCCCAAAATAAGTTGACTTGGCGTGAAGATAGCAGCAATACTTCGGATAAATATTTACGAAATAAGATTCGTCATCATTTGATTCCAATTTTAAAAGAGCTCAATCCTAATTTTATGAGTTCTTTTGAAAAGACTCAATCCTATTTGCAAGAATCGAAAGAATTAGTTGATGATGCTGCAGTTATGGTGTATCAACAAGTAGCAAAAGAAGAAGGAAATGAAATTTATTTTGACTTGAATCAATTGTTGAAATTACCAAATTACTATTCCTATTTATACCAATGGCTTTCAGAGTTTGGTTTTACAGCTTGGAATGATATTTATGATTTGGTTAGTTCTCAATCTGGTAAACAAGTATTGGCACCTGAATTCCGATTAATTAAAGACCGGGATTGTTTGATAGTAAGTCCGCTTAAAATCGAATTAAATCAAGATGAATATCCAATTGAATCCATTACAACTAAAGTTAATTTTCCCTTAAATATTTCGTTTTCAACCGTTAATACAATTGAACCGACATCCAATTCAACTATATTTGTTGACCATGAAAGATTAGAATTCCCACTGGTTTTGCGTCATTGGAAAGAAGGTGATGTTTTTCAGCCTTTTGGAATGGGCGGAAAGTCAAAAAAAGTGAGTAAATTATTTAAAGACGGAAAATTGTCGGTAGTTGAAAAAGAGGCAACATGGCTTTTATGTTCAGCTAATCAGGTGGTTTGGGTGGTTGGAATGCGTCAAGACGAACGGTATAAAATTAATTCAGAGACAAAAAAAATACTAAAAATAGCAATCGAATTATGAAGAAATTAGTTGTTTTATTATTCCTATTTTTGGCTTTTGCCAAAGGAAATGCACAGCTGTTGAATCCAGTAAAATGGACTACACAAATTGAGAAAAAGTCCAATGGAAATTATGTTCTTACTTTTAATGGCACGATTGAAAATGGCTGGCATTTGTATTCCCAATTTACCGCTGAAGGGGGTTCTTTGCCGTTAGAAATTCTTTTTAAAAATCAAAAAGGGAATTTTGAATTGATTGGTCAAACCAAAGAAAGCAAAACTAAAACGGCTTACAATGATATATTTGAAGTCAACGAAACTTTTTTTGAAAAAAAAGCCATATTAACACAAGAGATTTGTTTGATAAATACAAAACTTTCTAAAGTAGAAGTGAGCTTCGATTTTCAAGTTTGTAAAGAGGCTTGTATCAATTTAGAAAAGAATTTTACTTTCGTGATTCCTACTCAAACCACTACGGGTTTAGTTGCTCCTGAAGTAACTTCCGACACTACTTCAACTGCGATTGATACTAAATTAGCTGTCGTAAAAGAAGTATCAAAAAGAGCTATACCAACAGTTTCAAGCTCAGCGCCAGAGGAAGAAGACATAGGGCTTTGGTCTATTTTCATAATTGCATTCTTTTCGGGATTTGCGGCCTTATTAACACCTTGTGTGTTTCCAATGATTCCTATGACTGTGAGTTTCTTTACCAAACAGAGTAAATCCAAAAGTGCAGGAGTTCGCAATGCTATTTTTTATGGGGTTTCCATTATTGTAATTTATGTGTTATTGGGTGTTTTAGTCACTTGGTTATTTGGAGCTGATGCTTTGAATGCTTTGTCAACAAACGTTTGGTTCAATTTAGGTTTCTTTATTTTATTAGTAGTTTTTGCGGCTTCTTTTTTAGGCGCTTTCGAAATTATGTTACCCAATTCATGGGCCAATAAAGTCGATAGCCAAGCGGATAGAGGAGGAGTGATCGGAATTTTGTTTATGGCTTTAGCATTGGCAATTGTTTCCTTTTCTTGCACAGGACCTATTGTTGGAACTTTGTTGGTGCAAGCGGCTTCAAAAGGAGGAATAGCTCCAATTGTGGGAATGTTAGGATTTTCATTGGCTTTAGCCTTACCTTTTATGTTGTTTGCACTATTTCCAGGTTGGTTAAATTCGTTACCAAAATCAGGGGGTTGGTTGAATACGGTGAAAGTGGTTTTGGGATTCTTAGAATTAGCTTTAGCATTTAAATTCTTATCAAATGCTGATTTGGTATTGCAATTGCATCTTTTGGAAAGAGAAGTTTTCTTAGCGATCTGGATTGCAATTTTTGGCACGCTTGCTTTGTATTTGTTTGGCAAAATTACTTTACCTCATGATAGTCCAATGACGCATATATCTGTTGGTAGATTGTCTTTAGGTTTGGTTGTGCTTTCTTTTACGATATACATGATTCCTGGATTGTGGGGAGCACCATTACAATTAATCAATGCTTTTCCTCCTCCAATGGAATATAGCGAAAGTCCTTTAGGTTTTGGTGCCAATTCAATTTCTAATGCTACTCCAGTTTCAGCTTTGCCAGAAGGCGCTAAGCTAGGTCCGCATCAGATCGTAGTTTTTGACGACTATGACAAAGGATTGGCTTATGCCAAAACCGTAAATAAACCTATCATGTTAGATTTTACAGGGCATGCCTGTGTGAATTGTCGTAAAATGGAAAATAACGTTTGGTCAGACGAACGTATTTTGACTCTTTTAAAAAATCAAGTTGTTGTGATCTCTCTCTATGTAGATGATAAAAGAGAGTTGCTCAAAAGTGAACAGTTTGTTTCTAAATCTACCGGATCACGTATTGAAACTATTGGTGATAAATGGACTGACTTTATGATTTCTACATACAAAACAAACACACAACCTTTGTATGTATTGACCGATTTAACTGGTGGTAATTTGAACACGCAACAACCTACCATTAGTTTTGTTGGAATAGAAGAATATGAATCGTGGCTGAAACAAGGTATTTCAAAGTTTATTAAGTAAATTTCAATTGTATAAAAAAAACCGCAACTAAATAGTTGCGGTTTTTTATTTATATACTAGAGATTATTACAAGAACTCTCCGTGTTGAGTAATATCTAACCCTAATTCTTCTTTGTCTTCACTAACTCTTAATGGAGTAATTTTGTTTACAATGAAGAACAATGCATACGATGCAGAGAAAGCAAATATTGATACTAATACTAAGGCTTTTAATTGGATTAAAAACAAAGTGGCATCTCCAAAGATTAAACCTTGGTTATCACCTACAATTGGATTAACTGCATTAGATGCAAAAACACCAGTTAATAACATTCCTGTCATTCCACCAACACCGTGACAAGCAAATACATCTAAAGCATCGTCAATTTTTCCTTTAGGGAATTTCATTACCATAAAGTTACTCACGATACTAGCAATTATACCGATGGTAATTGCATGAGGAATACTTACAAATCCTGCAGCAGGAGTAATAGCAACTAATCCAACCACTGCACCGATACAAGCACCCATTGCAGATAATTTATGACCTAAAATTTTATCCAAGAATACCCAAGCCATGGCAGCAGCGGCAGCAGCTACAGTAGTTGTTCCTAATGCTTGAGCAGCAAGTCCATTTGCTCCAACAGCAGATCCTGCATTGAAACCAAACCAACCAAACCACAATAAACCAGTTCCTAATAATACATAAGTAATACGAGCAGGATTTACTTTTTGAACTTTTCTTTTTCCTAAGAAAATTGCTCCAGCTAAAGCAGCCCAACCCGCACTCATGTGTACTACAGTTCCACCAGCAAAGTCAAGTACTCCCATTTTGAAGAACAATCCGTCTGGATGCCAAGTCATATGACATAAAGGGGCATAGATTACCAATATGAATAACACCATGAATAATAAGTAAGCCCAGAAACGAATACGTTCTGCAAAAGCTCCTGTAATTAAAGCAGGTGTAATGATTGCAAATTTAGCTTGAAAGAAAGCAAATAAAAGTAATGGAATTGTTGGGGCTAATTCCCAAGCAGTGTTAGCACTTACTCCATTAAATAGAAAATTAGATGATGGATCTCCAATGATACCACCAATTGATGGTCCGAAACACAATCCAAAACCAACTACTACCCATAATACAGTTACGATTACCATAGCCATAAAACTTTGTAGCATCGTACTAATTACATTTTTCTTTCCTACCATACCGCCGTAGAAAAAACCTAAAGCTGGAGTCATAATTAAAACTAAAGCAGAAGCAACAATCATCCAGGCTGTGTCTCCAGTATCTAATTTTAATTCAACAATATGAGCTCCTAGTTTTGCTGATTCAACAACAAAATAATTTGAGAAAAAAGTAAGTCCCAAAACAGTGATTAGAATCACACTTAAAACAATTTTACGCATAACTATTATTTTTAAATTTTTGATAAAAGTATAAAAATATCATATTGACCCATAAAAAAGCAGGGGGTAATTGTTCATTTTTATCAAATAATTAAATTACCCCTATAAATTTTTAGGGTTTGACGTAATTTAACATTGATATTTTGAATTTGATAATCCTAAAAACACTTTTTATTTAGATTAAATGGTGTTTTAGGTAGTAATGGAATAAAAAAAAGGCCAATTTGCTAATGCAATTGGCCTTTTTGATATACTGCTTTGAAAACTTAGTTCTGATTAAACTTTGATTTATAACGAGCATTTAATTTAGTTTGGTGCGTTTCTAAACTAATGGTTCTTCCTTGAATAAAAGCATTACTCAATTTATTTGTTCGCATATCTAGTGCATCACCTTCAGAAATAAACAAAGTAGCATCTTTACCGACTTCAAGAGTTCCGCAGAAACTATCAATACCCAATATTTTTGCTGTATTTGAAGTAATAAGTTGCAATGCCTGTTCTTTCTCTAAACCGTAAGCTGCACATGTTCCAGCTAAAAAAGGAAGATTACGAGTTTCCATTCTTTCATGTGCACCACTATTTTCTAATCCTACTAAAACGCCTTGATCAGTTAATAGTTTGGCAAGTTTAAAAGGCAAATCTATATCGTCATCATCGTTCTCAGGCATATCATGGACTCTCTTTAATAGTACTCCAATATGGTTTTCTTTTAAAAAACTTCCAATTTTGTATGCTTCATATCCTCCTACAATAGCAATTTTAGTAATACCATTGCTCTTTGCAAGTTCAACCGCATCAATCATTTGCTTCTCTTCATTGGCGTGAATAAACAAAGTTTGTTCTCCTAGAAATAGTCCTTTAGTAGCTTCTAAAATTAAATTACGTTCTTTGGCTACAGTTGTATTGTACACTTTTGCATTTTGAAAAAAGGAATTAATTTCAGCAATTTCTTTGGTATACTCTTTATTCGCTTCAATAGAACCAGGTTCAAACCAAGAACCGCTTCTTTTGAAACTTGAAGGGAATTCCATGTGTATACCATCATTTTCTTTAACAACAGCATCATTCCAATGCCATGCATCTAATTGAACTATAGAAGAGGTTCCAGAAATTAATCCGCCTCTTGGAGTAATTTGTGCCATTAAAACACCATTTGGTCTTACTGTTTCGACAACCTTTGAATCGGCAGTATAAGCAATCAAACTGCGAACATGTGGATTGAATGTTCCAATTTCTGATTCGTCATCAGAAGATTTTACCGCATCGATTTCAACTAATCCTAAAGTAGAATTAGGTGCTATAAAGCCTGGGTAAATTTCTTTCCCAGCGGCATCAATAATGGTTTCGTAGTTGGCTTTATCTACATTATTAGCAGAAGTTACTACATCAATTTTACCGTTTTTGAAACCAATGGCACTATTCTCCAAAACAGATCCATTTCCTAAATGCGCTTTGGCATTCAGAATTAAAATTGATTTTTGTTGTTTAGGTGCTGGAGTCTGTTGTGCTTTACTAACTAATGATATTCCGAATACCAATGTTAAAAGAACTATTTTTTTATGTATCATAATTATTCTAATTTATTTATTGAAAAGTAAACCTTAATACTCAAGAGAATCACAGTGGTATTCTGTTCGTTCCGCTTTTTTAGGTTCTTGCGTAATCATTCCTTTGTTTTTTTCTTCCAATAATTGTCCGATTAAAACATTTCGTTCTTTAGCAATTGCTTTTCTTTGTTCTTCATCCCTTTGGATGTCAAAGTAAACTACTCCTTCAATGATCGTTTTTTCAGCTTTAGCATAAATTGATAATGGATTGGTGTTCCAAAGAACAACATCAGCATCTTTTCCTACTTTAATACTTCCCACTTTATCATCAAGATGTAATAATTTAGCAGGATTTAACGTGACAAATTTCCAAGCTTCCTCTTCAGAAATATTTCCGTATTTCACCGCTTTAGCAGCTTCTTGGTTCAAACGTCTAGACATTTCGGCATCATCAGAATTATAGGCCACTATAATTCCTTTGTTGTGCATAATTGGTCCATTAAAAGGAATTGCATCGTTTACTTCAAATTTGTAAGCCCACCAGTCTGAGAATGTAGAAGCTCCTACACCGTGTTCTTTCATTTTATCAGCTACTTTGTAACCTTCTAAGATATGAGTAAATGTATTGACTCTGAAATTGAATTTTTCAGCAACATTCATCATCATCAAGATTTCAGATTGTACATAGGAGTGACACGAAATAAATCGCTCTTTATTGATAATTTCAGCAATAGTTTGTAGTTCTAAATCTACTCTAGGTGCTTTCCCTTTTTTAGTAGTATTGTAGGTTTTCCAAGCTAAGTCGTATTCTTTTGCTCTTTGGAAATAATCGGTAAAAACTTGTTCAACACCCATTCTTGTTTGTGGAAAACGAGTAGGGTTAACATTGGCCCAATTGGATTGTTTTACATTTTCACCTAAAGCAAATTTGATAAACTTAGGTTGGTTTTTATATAACATTTCTTCTGGTGAACGTCCCCATTTCCATTTTACAATTGCCGAACGACCTCCGATAGGATTCGCTGAGCCATGTAATAATTGCGAAATAGTAACGCCTCCCGCTAGATCTCTATAAATATTAGGATCTTCAGAGTTTACAACATCCTGAATGGTTACCTCGGCACTTGAATTATGTCCGCCTTCGTTAACCCCTTTAGAAATAGCGATATGTGAATGTTCATCAATAATACCACTGGTAAGGTGTTTTCCTTTGGCATCAATTACAGTTGCTGTCGGGTCTGAAAGATTTTTCCCAACTGCAGCAATTTTTCCGTCTTTAATTAATACGTCTGTATTTTCTAAAATTCCTTCTTTTTCATTTGTCCAAATAGTAGCATTTATGAATAATAAAGTTTGAGCAGTTAGTTTTTCTTGGTTACCAAAAGCTACATTAGGATAAGTAACAGGTTGTAGAGGATTTATTTTCTCTTCTTTTTTTGTATCAGCTTCTGCTTTAAAGTCAGAAGTTTTAGTGGCAGACCAGTTGACTTCTTTTCCATCTTTAACAATAGCTTTTCCAGCTAAATTGGAAGTATTACCTAGGTAAGTACTTAATCTGGTAAAATTCGTTTTCAACGAATCAGCTGGTTTGATTACCGTAGTTAACCATTGGTTAGCAATAGTAATTTTAGAATTCAGCTTTTTATTGTCAACTGAAGTGATATCCGATTTTGGACTGGCAACATCACCACTAATTTTCCATTTGTAGGTTTCATTATTAATGACTAAGTCATAATTCCCACGAATGTCTCTTGTTGACATATCATTTACAACATAACGACTTCCTTGTACCCAGTTTTCATGTAAAACTGTTTTTTTGTCAAAATAATCACCTGAGGTAATAATGAAATTGGCTTGACTTCCAGCTGTTAATGATCCAATTTCTTTACTTTTTCCTAAAATAGAGGCTGGAATTGTAGTTAAAGCTTCTAATGCTTTTGTACTATCAAAACCATACTGGATAGCTTTCAATAAATTAGTTTTGAAACTATCCATTTTTTTCAAATTGTCAGTTGTTAAAGCAAATACCACTCCGTTGTCAGCTAATACTTTCAAGTTGGAAGGTGCTTGATTCCAAAAACGGAAATCCTTTAACTCCATTTGGTTGGCTTGGATGGGATCAGAAACATCATAAGCTTCTGGGAAATTGATCGGAATAATAAATTTAGAATTGGTGTTTTTAATTTCATCTATTCGTTCAAATTCATTTCCACTTCCTTTCATCAGGTAGGTAAGTCCAAATTCTTTTGCGATTTTTGAAGCTCTTAAACTATTTAATTTATCATCTGTTGTAAACAGTTGTACTAAATTTTGATTGGCTATCAAAGCCTCTAATGACTGGTCTTTGGTTTCTGAATTTCCTTTTTTGTACCAATCCATGTCATAATACATTTGGCGAACTAGCGCCATCATTCCCATTAAAGAACTTGGATATGCTTGAGCAGTTAGAGCGCTTCTTGTAAAAGCGAAGTGATTGGTAATTTTATTGGATAGTAAACGTTTGCTTCCATCAAAATTATTTAAAGCTACTAAAGTTCCAGTACCTCTAGCAATTCCGTCTTGTACATGAGTTCCAACTACCCCAAAACCCGCTTTCAAAAATTCTTCAGCTTTAGCATTATCGTATTTGAAATTTTCATAGGCATTAATTTCAGAACGAATATTTTCATTCCAATAATAACCTGCACGCTTGGTATCATACAATTGACCTCTTGACATTGGCCCACTACTTTTTGGTTTTTCAATACCAAAACTCGTGTAAAGATCGATAAATGAAGGGTAAATTGTTTTTCCTTCCAAATTGACCACAATGGTATTTTTTGGAATTGCAATTGTTGTTCCAACGCTTATCACTTTGCCATTTTGAATGAGTAAAGTTCCTTTTTTAATAATTTGATTAGGAGTTACATAAATGGTAGCATTAGTAAATGCAGTGAAATTTTGATTCCTGTTTTGTACCGTTTCATTATTTGGGAAATAATCTTGTGCGTGTACTTTTGGAATTAAAACTAACAAAAAGAGTAGTAATAGATTTTTTTTCATAATTCAGATTTTAATAATTGTTAAATATATATAATTTTTTAGTTAGCTGATTTATATTTAAGAATTTAACATTTGTTTGAATTCCAATCACCTAATTATAATTTTAAATTATCAGTAAATTTTAATATATAAGTTTATTTTTATTGTCTTGGTGTGGAAATTTTGTATAATTTTAGAAAAAAAGATGCCCCCATATGTTGACAAAAGTTTTTGGCAGTGCTGTTTTTGGTGTTGAAGCAACAACAATTACGGTAGAAGTAAATATTGATAAAGGTATTGGTTATCATTTGGTTGGATTACCTGATAATGCCATCAAGGAAAGTAGTTATAGAATTGCTGCAGCCTTAAAAAATAATGGTTATACACTTCCAGGCAAGAAAATCACTATCAATATGGCGCCCGCCGATTTGCGTAAAGAAGGTTCAGCTTACGATCTGACTTTGGCTATAGGAATATTAATTGCCTCGTCTCAGATTAAAGGAGACGAAATTGAACGTTACATTATAATGGGGGAACTTTCCTTAGACGGAAGTTTACAACCTATTCGTGGTGCTTTGCCTATAGCGATTAAAGCTAAAGAAGAAGGGTTTAAAGGGTTCTTTTTACCAAAACAAAATGTAAATGAAGCTGCCATTGTTTCCGATTTAGAGGTTTACGGTGTAACAAATATTCAAGAAGTTATTGATTTTTTTGAAGGAAAGGGAACTGTCGAACCTACTATTATTGACACCAGATCCGAATTTTATCAAACTTTAGATTTTCCCGAATATGACTTTTCAGATGTTAAAGGGCAAGAGGGCATTAAACGCTGCATGGAAATTGCTGCTGCCGGCGGTCATAATATTATTTTGATTGGGCCTCCAGGTGCTGGAAAGACCATGTTAGCCAAACGATTACTTAGTATTTTACCACCCATGACCTTGCGAGAAGCCTTGGAAACAACCAAAATTCATAGTGTTGCAGGCAAACTGAAAGAAGTTGGTTTGATGCACCAAAGACCTTTTCGTAGTCCGCATCATACTATTTCAAATGTCGCATTAGTAGGCGGGGGGAGTTATCCGCAACCGGGTGAAATTTCAATGGCGCATAATGGGGTGCTTTTTTTGGACGAATTACCAGAATTTAAACGAGATGTTTTAGAGGTTATGCGTCAACCATTAGAAGATAGGGAAGTGACCATTTCTAGAGCCAAATTCACGGTGACCTATCCATCTTCATTCATGTTGGTGGCGAGTATGAATCCAAGTCCGAGTGGTTTTTTTAATGATCCAGATGCGCCTCAAGCTAATTCTCCTCATGAAATGCAACGTTATATGAATAAAATTTCTGGACCTTTGTTGGATCGGATTGATATTCATATCGAGGTAACAGCTGTTCCGTTCGATAAATTATCCGATGATAGAAAAGCAGAGAGTAGTGTTGAAATTCGAAAGCGAGTAACCAAAGCTCGTGAGATTCAATCCGTTCGTTTTGGATCGATGCCATTGATCCATTATAATGCACAAATGAATACCAATCATATTCGGGAGTATTGTGCGCTAGAAGATACTTCTAAATCATTATTAAAAAATGCTATGGAACGTTTGAATCTTTCCGCTCGTGCTTATGATCGAATTTTAAAAGTTGCTAGAACTATTGCTGATTTAGAAGCATCAGAAAATGTAAATTCTCATCATATAGCCGAAGCCATACAATACCGAAGTTTGGATAGAGAAGGTTGGTTAGGTTAGTTTTCTTCGGAATCGATTACGATCGCATCATTATTTTCAAACCCTATAATTGAATCGTAAATGGCGTATTGCATCGACATACTGAAAGGAATGGTAAAGAGAACCCCAATACAGAAACCAATCAGCCCAACTAGCGAACCTAGAAACGCTACAAATAAAAGTAGAAATAAGGTTAGAAACTTTGTACTGGTTAATTGGATACTTGCCTGTATTGCTTTGATAGCTTTTTGTTTGCCAAATATAATAAGCGGAGTACTTAATACCGTCAATATTCCAATACCAAAAGAAATAATACCGCCAACTACCGGAATTTTAAAATGGGTTAATGCAGTATCAATTCCAGTACTAATACATGTGATGATAAAAGTGGCTACAAATAATTCTTTAAAATAAGACCATTGATAGAATGAAAAGAAATGGCGCATTTTAAATTCAACATCTTTTTGGGCGGCATTTGCCATTCTTAAAAAACCCGCACTAATTGGGCTAAATACACTATTAATAGCTAATACAAAAATGAATTGATAACCAAGATATTCTTGCTTTAGCATTTTTGATTCCAATTGTTTGATTGTATTTTCATTTAAATGTTCCACTCCAACAAAACTAATGAGTCCAAAAGCAGCAAGCACCATGAATATAAATCCAAAAATAAGTATAGCAAGTCCTGCATACAAAGCTATTTTTTTATAATTTTCGTAGGCTTTATTGAATACGTTTTCAAATTGTAGTTCGTATCCATTTGTTAGTAAGTGGGCTATTTTTGTATTGATTGGTTCCATAGTAGGGCTAATAATTTGGTAATTACAATATATTTATTCGGTTATAACCAATTTAAAATCTTCTTAACGATAGTTAGTTTTCCTTTATAAGGTGCATAACGCAATGGCAAATCGATCCAGGTTGCTTTCTTAACAACTGCTTTATGATGCGAAAATATATCAAAACTCAATTGGCCATGATAGGCTCCAATTCCGCTATGTCCAACACCTCCAAAAGGCAGTTTATTATTTGAAAAATGCACCATGGTATCATTGATACAACCCCCTCCAAAAGAATGTTTTGAGATTATTGTATCACAAAAATTATTTCTTTCACTGAAAACATACAAAGCCAGTGGCTTTTCATATTTAGCAATGATGGTATCTATTTCCGATTCGTTATTGTAAGTTACAATTGGTAACAAAGGACCAAAAATTTCATCCTGCATAATTAAGCTGTCCAAGTTGTTTTCATCGATTAGTGTTGGCGCAAGGTAATTGGTTTCGCTATCGTATTTTCCTCCAAAAATCACTTTGTCAGATTCCAACATCCCTACTAATCGTGACCAATTTTTAGCATTGATTATTCGAGCATAATCTGGAGAAATTTCTGGATTATCTCCATAAGCATGGGTAATCTCTTCTTTTAAATATTGAATAAATTGTGCTTTACTTTTTTGGTGTACCAATATGTAATCGGGAGCAATACAAGTTTGACCCGCATTAATAAATTTCCCCCAAACAATTCGTTTCGCCGCAATTTGTAAATTAGCTGTTTCGTCCACAATGCAAGGATTTTTACCTCCTAATTCTAAAGTTACAGGCGTTAGATGTTGTGCAGCTGCTTTGGCTACAATTTTACCTACTGCCACACTACCAGTAAAGAAAATGTAATCCCAACGTTGTTCCAATAATTGAGTCGCAACTGAAGCATCACCTTGAATTACTTCAACATGATTGATTGAAAATACTTTAGAGATGATTTTCTGAATGATTGCTGCCGTGTTAGGGGTTAATTCAGAAGGTTTTAATAGGACTTGGTTTCCTGCAGCAACAGCTGCAATTAGAGGACAAAGAGCCAATTGAAAAGGATAATTCCAAGGTGAAATAATCAGAACTTTACCATAGGGTTCTTTGTAAATATAATCAGAAGAGGGAATGTTAACTACAAAAGGGAATACCCTTTTCGGCTTTGCCCAACGACTTAAATTTTTAATGGTGTGTTTTAAATCGGAGATAACATAACTTGTTTCGGTTACTACAGCTTCAAATTCAGGTTTGTTAAAGTCTGCTTTTAAAGCGCTAATAATTTCGTTTTCATGAACGATTATAGTCTCCAATAAACGAGTTAATAATTCTTTACGGTAACCAATATTTGATTTGTAATTCATAACCAAGATGAGTTAATTTGGTATGCAATTTAATTTTTAAAATTGAATTAATCAAAAAATTAAAAATTATAATTTAGACTGCTTTCCAAATTACATCATCAGGAGTAGGAGCAATAATGGTTAATGCTTCTTTAGATACTGGATGAGTAAAGCTTAATTGTCTAGCGTGTAAATGAATACCTCCATCAGGATTACTACGGTCGAATCCATATTTTAAATCGCCTTTTATTGGAGAACCAATAGCGGCTAATTGTGCTCTAATTTGATGGTGTCTTCCGGTATGAAGTTGAATTTCTAAAGCTGTATAATTGGTAAGTTCTTTTATAATTTGATATTCTAAACTAGCCAATTTGCTATCTGGAACTTCATGTATGTGAGCCTTAGAAGTATTGTTTTTTTCGTTTCGTTTAAGGTAATGTACTAATTTATCCTTCGATTTTTCAGGCTTGTTTTTTACAACAGCCCAATAGGTTTTTTGAGTTTCTCTATTACTAAATAATTCATTCATTCGGGATAATGCTTTACTAGTTCGAGCAAAAACTACAATTCCAGAAGTTGGTCTGTCTAATCGATGGACTACTCCTAAAAACACTTCGCCAGGCTTGTTGTATTTGTCTTTAATATATTCTTTGACAATTTCACTTAGCGGCTTATCTCCTGTTTTATCACCCTGAACAATGTCGCCTACACGCTTGTTTATCACGATAAGATGATTGTCTTCGTGAATGACTTGAAGGTTATTCTTGTTAGAAACTATTTTTTCCAAATTAAAATATTAAATACGAACATGACTAATGGACCACTAATTACAAATTACTTGTCACTAATATTGCTCATTGGCATTTGGAAAATCAGTCGATTTTACATCCTCAACATATTGACTAATGGCTGAAGTCATTCCTTCATAAAGATTCATGTAACGTCTTAAGAAACGGGGGCTAAATTCGTTATTCATTCCCAACATATCATGAATGACTAATACTTGTCCATCGACACCCCCACCAGCACCAATTCCGATTACGGGAATTGAAATACTTTTGGCTACTTGTTCTGCTAAATGCGCAGGTATTTTTTCTAGTACGATAGCAAAACAACCTAAGCTTTCCAACAGTTTAGCATCTTCCATTAATTGTTCTGCTTCAGCATCTTCTTTGGCACGAACGGTATAAGTTCCGAATTTATAAATTGATTGTGGGGTTAAACCCAAATGTCCCATTACGGGTATTCCGGCATTTAATATTTTTTTGATAGAATCTTTAATTTCACTTCCACCTTCTAATTTCACAGCATGACCACCGCTTTCTTTCATAATTCGGATTGCAGAACGCAAGGCTTCTTTAGAATCGGATTGGTAGCTACCAAAAGGCAAATCAACCACCACTAAAGCGCGTTCAATTGCACGAACCACAGATGAGGCGTGGTAAATCATTTGATCTAGCGTAATAGGTAAAGTAGTTTCATGGCCCGCCATTACATTTGAAGCAGAATCTCCAACCAGAATCACATCTACACCTGCAGAATCTACTATTTTAGCCATAGTAAAATCGTAAGCTGTAAGCATTGAAATTTTTTCGCCATTGGCTTTCATTTCAATTAATGACTTCGTAGTAATTCTTTTGTAATCTTTTTTAGCGACCGACATAGTATTGTTTTTATTTGCGGTAAAGGTAATAAAATCAATTTTTCTTAGCCCAACATTGTAGAATTATTGTTTATTTTGACAAATGATTATTATTTTAATACTATGAAAACAATTTTAGTAAGTCTTATACTTATTTTTTCAAGTGCTACTTATTCTCAAAATGAAGAAGTAAAACAAGTAGTCGTGACTTTTTTTAAAGGGTTCCATGCTAAAGACTCCATCACGATGAAATCAGTTTGTGCTGATAAAATGATTTTACAATCTATTTCAGAATCATCAAAAGGTACCCAATTAAAAAACGATTCTGCTCAAGATTTTTTTCGTTCTATTGCAACGATACCCAACACTATTCTTTTTGAAGAAAAATTACTAGATTATTCCATTCAGGTAGATGGAGCCATGGCTCACGTTTGGACGCCTTATGAGTTTTATTTGAACAATAAGTTGAGCCACAAAGGAGTCAATGCTTTTACATTATTTAAAGATAATGGTCTCTGGAAAATAGTTTATTTGATTGATACAAGGAGAAAATAGTCGTATTTTTATAGCTATCCCAACTTATTTTGAAACTTTAATTAAGTTTGGTGGGCTATTTTTAAAATCTAAAGTAGTTTGATTCTGTTTTTCTAGTTACTTTTGAAATTCATTTAATTAAAATAATGAAATATGAAACAATCTATTGTATCCTTTTTATTCCTATTTATCCTTGGATCAACCCTTCAGGCTCAAATTAAGTCTCCTTCAGAATTTTTGCCTAATTATGGTAAACAAATTACCTTTTACCATCAAACGGAAGCCTATTTTGGGCATTTAGTGAAGGAATCTTCTTTTATTAAACATCAAGTATATGGACAAACGAATGAAGAACGAAATTTAAATGTTTATTTTGTTTCAACTCCTGAGAATTTGGCCAATTTAGATCAAATTAGAAATAATAATTTGAGTGCTATTGGTCTTTCCAATCAAAAAAATCAAAAAATTGGAGACAAGCTTATTGTTTGGATCAGCTTTAGTGTGCATGGCAACGAATATGCGGGTATGGAAAGTGCTATGACTGTAGCTTATGAATTATTGAATCCTGCTAACAAAGAAACCAAAGAGTGGTTGAAAAATACGATTGTAATTTTGGACCCATGTGAAAATCCAGATGGACTTTCTCGTTATGCCAATTGGCTTCGTGAAATATCAGGAAAGAAAACGCATCCAGGATTGTCTGATAGAGAACATATGGAAGTTTGGCCAGGCGGAAGATACAATCATTATATTTTTGATTTGAATCGTGATTGGGCATGGCAAACACAAATTGAATCTCAAAAACGTATTGCTTTATACAATCAATGGATGCCACAGGTTCATGCAGATATTCATGAAATGGGATATGAATCACCTTATTTTTTCCCACCATCGGCAGAGCCTTTACATGAATTTATCGACCAATATCAAAAAGATTTTCATTTTTCGTTAGGAAAAAATATTGCAGCCAAATTTGATAAGGAAAATTGGTTGTACAACACTCGTGAACGATTTGATTTGTTTTATCCAAGTTATGGCGATACCTATCCCACATACAACGGTGCTGTTGGGATGACATTGGAACAAGGTGGAATAGGAGCTGGACGCGAAATTAAATTGGCAAACGGAACACATTTAACTACTAAAGATCGATTGACTCACCATGCAAAAGCAGTACTGACGATTATTGAAACTGCATCCAATCAGTCAGATCAATTGCTAAAAGGTTTTAGAGGATTTATGACCAATTCCAGAAAAAAAGCTAAGGGAGTTTATGCCACCTATGTGATGAAAAACAATCCAAAGTCAGAACAATTGGTTGAGTTGCTTAAAAAGAATGGGATTGAATATTCGTATGCGAATGCAAGTCAAAAATCGATAGGATTCAATTATAAAACAAAAAAGGACAATGCATTTTCAATTGAACCGAATGATTTAATTATTAAAGCAGATCAACCTCGAGGGGTAATGACTCAGGTTTTATTTGAACCTAATCAAAAGCTGAATGATAGTTTGTCTTATGATATTACAGCTTGGGATTTACCTTTGGCATATGGTATTGACGGATATGCTTTGAAGAATAGTTTGGCAATAAACACAAAACCTTCAATTGATCGAAAAGAATTGATGCTTCCTGAGAAAGTATATGCTTTCCATATTCCTTGGAATAATAGAACTTCTGCAAAAGTAGTTTCGCTACTTCTTCAAAATGGTATCAACGTAAGAACAGCTGCACAAAAAGCAGTATTTGGTGATGTTACCGTTGAAGCTGGAGGATTAATAGTAAGTAAAGGTGATAATCCTACCATTGTTGATTTTGAGAAAAAGGTCAGTGATATCATTAAAACTAAATCGGATTACAATTATTTGACTTCTGGATTTTCAGTTAATGCTCGTGATTTAGGGGGAGAAAACTTCTCATTAATTAAGAAACCAAAAATTTTACTTTTATCAGGTAAAGGTGTCAATCCAACTGAGTTTGGAGCTGTTTGGCATTATTTGGATGAAGTGATCCAGTATCCAACTAGTATAGTGGATGTTTCTAATATTGGAAGAATAGATTGGTCGGAATTTAATACATTGATTCTTGCTGACGGTAATTATAATTTTTCGGATGATTTGAAATCACAACTAACAGATTGGATCAAAAAAGGAGGAAAAGTAATTGCTATGAATGAAGCATTAGGTCTGTTTGAAAACAATGATAATTATGCCTTGCGTGTTTTTGCAACTGATGAGGATAAGACTAAAGCTGAAACTGAGGCTAAAGAAAAAGAGCTTAAAAGTAGGTTGTTTGATTTCCACAATAATGAAAGAAGATTGATATCGTCTTCCATTCCAGGTGCAATTATCGAAAACGCTCTAGATACCTCTCATCCCTTGTCATTCGGGTTAGGAAATAGTTATTTTAGTTTGAAGACAGATGCTAGAAAATATTCTTTATTGACAAAAGCTTCTAATGTTATTTATGTTCCTAAAAACTATTCAAGTTATGGTTTTGTGGGACATAATTTGAAGAAAAAATTAGAAGAAACGGTTACGTTTGCAGTAGAGAAAAAAGAGAAAGGCACAGTGATTTACATGATTGACAATCCTTTATTTAGAGGGTTTTGGGAGAACGGAATTTTGTTGTTTAGTAACGCTTTATTCCAAGTACAGTATTAATTCAATTAAATATTTATAACAAAAAAGCACCTTTAAGGTGCTTTTTTTGTTTCTATTTATCTCTAAGTCGTAAGCCCATTGGCACCATAAGAATTCCTTTTTCGTATATATTTAAGTACAATACAATAGGTTTTTTTTGTCCTTCCCATTGCAGCTCATATACATCCAAGAATCCTGCTCCCATTTCACTTCTTTTAGTAGGGAAGGGGCAACAGCTTTCTAATTTCGTATAGGTTATTTTCTCTCCTTTAGGTCCAGCCAATGCATTTAAAAAGCGTTCTTGGTTAACTTCAGTTTTACTTGTTTGAAAAAATATATTGATAGGATAATCTTTATCGTATCCATATTTTTTGTCGGTACTAAAGAGTTTAATATCAAAAGTATTGTTTGGGGTTAAAACCAAGTCAGGTGCTGAATCATCTACATTTTTTAAGGTGGAGCGTGTACTTACACAAGAACTTATAAAAATGGATAAACTGAAAAGTAAGATAATTTTTCTCATAATTGGATGCGATTTAATAACGAAAATTTCATTAAATGTTCTCTCACAAATATAGTGAGAACTTTAGAAGTTGTATTCGTTAAGGAAACAATTCTACTTAAATTAATAGTTTTTGTTTGCAACTTAGATTTGCTATTTTTACCAAAAAATACAATTTATGGATATCTTTTTTCAAACATGGCCTTGGTATATTTCAGGTTTTTGTATTGGTTTGATTATGCTTTGTTTGACCTATTTCGGAAAACATTTCGGAATGTCATCAAATTTAGAGTCACTTTGTTCTATGTCGGGTCTTGGTAAGAAAATCTCTTATTTTAATTTTGATTGGAAAGCTAATCAATGGAATCTAATTGTAGTTTTGGGAGCTATTCTTGGTGGTTTTGTTGCCACACATTGGATGAGTGACCCAACCAATGTTTCTATTAATCCTACGACTATAGAACAATTAGCAAAGCTTGGAATCGACGCACCTAATGGGAAGTTAGCTCCAGATGCACTTTTCGGAAATCAAATCTTTGTATCGCCTAAAAGTATATTGATTTTAATTATTGGCGGTGTATTGATAGGTTTTGGAACACGTTATGCTGGAGGATGTACTTCGGGACATGCCATTTCCGGCTTAAGTAATTTGCAACTACCTTCTTTAAAAGCGGTTATCGGATTTTTTATCGGTGGATTACTAATGGCTCATTTCATTTTACCTCTTATTTTTTAATTATGAAATTCATCAAATATTTATTAGTAGGTTTTATTTTCGGTATTGTTTTGACAAAATCAGAAGCGGTGTCTTGGTACCGCATTTATGAAATGTTTCAATTTCAATCGTTTCATATGTACGGAATTATTTCAGTTGCTATCGCTACAGGAATTATTGGTATTCAATTTATCAAGAGAAATAACATCAAAGCCATTGATGGATCAACAATCGTGATCAAGGATAAAGAAAAAGGTACTGCTCGTTATATTATTGGCGGTATCTTTTTTGGTTTAGGTTGGGGACTTGTAGGTTCTTGTCCGGGTCCTATCTTTATTTTGTTAGGTGCTGGAGTTCTTCCTGTGGTTTTGGTTCTTGCCGGTGCTTTGGTAGGAACTATATTGTACGGAGTTTTAAAAGATAAATTACCTCATTAATAATTAATATAATTTAATTTAATTGAATTGAATAGTATAGTATTTTCTTACTTAAGAGAATGCTATTTTTTTTGATTCAATTTCAAAATTCCCCATACTATACAGAATTGAGCTGCTAAGTAGGTAATCATAATTAAAAAAGAAGCCTGGGGAATTGGCTGATCAAATTTGTTGAAAGCCAAAATACTATCGGAACTAATAAAGAATATAGCACCAATTAGCACCGATTGATATGGAATTGTATTCCATTGAAAACTACCTTTGAGTGCATAAAATAACATAGTACTTATCACTACAGCATATATTACAACGGGTACTGTAAGTGGGCCTAATTGAGGTCCCAAAGTAGTAATCATTCCAAAGAAATACAATAGAATAAGACCTGTACCAGCACCGAAACTTATTTTGTTATTGATTGTTTTGCTAATGGATTGTTTGCTAAATAATACAATGTAAAACACATGCGATACTAAAAAAGCAACTAATCCTAAAATGAAATAGATTTCGCCCTTATCTGCAAAAAGTAAAATTACATCCCCTATCCATGAAAAAGTCAACGCGGTCAGCAACAATTTTTTAGTAGTAAATGCTGGCGAATTGTATACTGCAACTAGTAATAAGGGTAATAAAAATGGCTTTAGAAAACGAGCTATTGCTTCTTGGTTTAAAGCAGTAATTACTAAATAGAAAATACTAAACCCAATGTAAATGGAAAGTGCAGCTTTATTTTTCATAATAGTATTTTTTAGGCGATTGCTAATTTTTCTGATTTAAATCCAGAGCTTACAAAATGGAAGTTAACCCCCCATGAAAGTACTAAATAGCTACTAATTATTAGGGTTCCGAACGGAATATTAGTATCAATATTGAACCAATTTCCCAAATAAATAATAATGCCAATTCCAAAAGCTAAACGTACAGTTTCCCAAAACAAAGAAAAATTATTGGTATCCATTAATTCGGTATAACTGTAGACACTTATAAAAATAAAAGTACCATAGATAAATATATTTTGAAGCTCCATTTGCGCAATTGAAAGATACAAATAGCTTACTAAACCTAAGGTGACAAACATCTGAATTGTGGACCAATACATTAATATTTTCGAATGTTGTGTTCCGTATTTAGTAAAACTATACACATCTGCTATTTTTGTGACAGGATATTTTTCTTCAAAATTTTCTGGTCTCCAGCCTGTTGGTTTGAACCAAATGGTAAGTCTGTCTTTCCAGTTTTCAGCACGCCAAGCATCACTAATTAATAACCAAAGATGTTGGAAATTTATGCGGAACGGATTCCAAGTTTGTGCAGGTCTTGTGATGCCAAAAACTGCAGGGACTTCGTCTAACTCTTCTTGATACGTACCAAATAATTTGTCCCAAAAAATAAAAATTTGGCCATGATTTTTATCCATATATTCTGGATTGATAGCGTGATGTACTCTGTGATGGGAGGGAGTTACAATAATTTGCTCTAAAACCCCCAACTTTTTAATGTGTTTGGTATGATACCAAAATTGTAAAAACAAGTGGATAGGTAAGGTGATAGCTATCACTTTTGCGGGCACCCCCAATAGGGCTGCTGGAATTAATAAAAAAGTAAATAGATTAACAAAACTTGAAATACTTTGGCGTAAAGCACATGACAAATTAAATTCTTCACTGCTGTGATGAATGGCATGTTTATTCCAGAAAAAATTAATTTGGTGTGCCAATCGGTGCGACCAATAACCATAAAAATCAATTGCGATAAATGCAATTATAATTGAAGTTATGGTGATTTCTTGTTGAAATAAAGCTAAATGTTGGGACATCCATTCGTAAGAAAGTATGGTAACACTTAGACCGAGAACATCTTTAAGAGAATTGATAATTCCGGAACTGATACTGGAAACAGAATCCATAATAGGCGCCGTATCTTCACCTTTATAATATCCGTAAAGTTTTTCAATTAGAATTAAAGCCAAAAACAATGGCATTGCAATGACTAAAACTGCTGCATATTCTTTCATAACTACCTATTATTTTAATCAAATATAGAATAAAACTGTAAATAGTATAAAAAAATGAAATAATTTGTGAAGTGTTATACTATTTCAGCGCTTAATCCTGCTGCTAGTAATTGAATACATTGTGGTTTAAGTTTTTCGTATACATCGGTTTTTACAGTGCATTTTCCATTGTAATGAATAATAAGCGAACATTGTTCTGCTTGTTCTGGTGTATGGTCGCACACACGAACTAAAGTTTCAATAACGTGATCAAAAGTGTTCACATCATCATTATACACCACAATTTCATTATTGGCAGTTGTTGCTTCTTTGACGTTAACTCTTTCTCTAACTTTTTCTTTAGTACTCATTGAAGGGACGGATTTGTACTTTAGTATTACAGAATCTAATTTACATATTTTAATGAAACCCAATTATTTCTTTGGAACTTTTTGATGTAGGTTAATCCTTTTTCGGTACAAGAATTATCTATAAATGGAATGTCTTCTTCATAGAATCCACTAAATAAAATAGTTCCTTTAGGATTCAAACAATCGACATACGATTGCATATCGTTCAAAAGAATATTGCGGTTAATATTGGCAATAATTAAGTCGTATTTTTTGTCTTGTAATAATGCAGCATCACCTTCATAAACAGTAATATGTCGGCAGTTATTGCGCTCAGCATTTTCAATTGAATTCAAATAACACCAATTATCGATATCAATTGCATCGATAGGTTGGGCCCCTTTCATTTCAGCTAGAATAGCTAAGATCGCAGTCCCACATCCCATGTCTAAAGTTTTTAAATCGGTCACGTCCATTTCTAATAAATGCTGAATCATCATATGAGTTGTTTCGTGATGACCAGTTCCAAAACTCATTTTAGGTTCAATTACAATATCAAATTCAGCCTCGGTTTTTGGGTGAAATGTTGCACGAACATGACATTTTCCATCGACTTCTATTGGTTCAAAGTTCTTTTCCCATTCTTCGTTCCAATTGATTTGCTCTATTTCTTCAAAAGTATAGTCAATGGTAAATTCTTCCGATTGTAGAATATAAACATCATCAAGAATAGTTTCGTCCCATAACTCTTTTTGTACAAAAGCATCAATCCCTGTTTCAGTTTCTGTGAAACTTTCAAAGGCTTTTTCTCCTAATTCGGCAATAAGAATTTCTGAACCTAGTTCTTTGGGTTCAATTGTAAAATGGTATCCGATATAACTATTTGACATGTTTATTATTTTTTTGCAAATGTACGTTTCTCTTTATGTATTATAACCAATAAAAAACAAAAAAAAGAGGTTTGAATAGACAAACCTCTTTTATTAAATTGAAAATAAATAATTTAGATCGCGTTGATAATCGCAACGAAATCATCTGCTTTTAAAGCAGCTCCACCAATTAGACCTCCGTCTACATCTGGTTTAGAGAAAATTTCTTTTGCATTTTCAGGTTTCACACTTCCACCATAAAGGATTGAAACGTCTTCGGCAACATCACTTCCAAATGATTTACGAACTGTTTCTCTAATGAATTCGTGCATTTCTTGTGCTTGTTCTGGAGAAGCAGTTTCACCAGTTCCGATAGCCCAAACGGGTTCGTATGCCAAAACTACATTTTCCCAACTTGCCGCTTTAATGTGAAACAAACCATCTTTTAATTGGTTTTCTACCACATTGAAATGATTGTTGGATTGACGGTCTTTTAATTCTTCACCAAAACAGAATATTACGGTCATTTCGTGCGCTAATGCTGCATCTACTTTGCTAGCGATTAATGCATCCGATTCATGAAAAATAGCTCTACGCTCAGAGTGTCCTAAGATTACTGTATTAACACCAACACTTTTTAACATATCAGCAGATATTTCTCCTGTAAATGCACCACTTTCTGCTTGGTGAACATTTTGAGCAGCTACATCAATATTGGTAAATTCTAAATGATCTACAGCAGAAGCCAAGTTCACAAAAGTAGGTGCTACAATAACTTGAGCAGTAGTATCAGTTGGCACTTTAGCAATTAATTCATTTAATAAATCTTCTGTTTGCTCAGCGTTTTTATGCATTTTCCAGTTTCCTGCAACAATCTTTTTTCTCATTTCAGTTGTTTTTTTTATAATAGTTTTAGTTTATTTCAATTTGTTTAATGTGGCATCGATAAGCTCAAAATCAGTTTCAATGGCGCGATACAGTACAATTTTACCCGTTTTATCAAGGATGATATATCTTGGAATCCAATTCAAATCAATGGCTTGTCCAAAAACGCCTTTCATTTGGTCATTTGCCATGTAATGATCTCCCTTTAATTCATGTTTTTCTATTCCGGATAACCATTTGTCGGATGTTTTATCCATCGAAATAAAAGTATAGGCTACCTCAGGATGATTGGCTTGTAATTCTTTTACTTTGGGCATCGCTTTGACACAGTCACCACACCAAGAAGCCCAAACTTCAATTACAGTTGTTTTTCCTTTTTGCTTTTTGATGATATCTTTAAAAGCGACCTGACTTCCATCTGTTGCTAATAATGTTTCAGACAATGCGACATTTGAAAATGATGTTTTTTGAGCATTGCTTGTACATGAAAACGTAGCGAATGCAATTACTAAAGCAAATAATTTTTTCATAAGGAGTAAATATTTTTCAAATTTAGAGTAAAGTGATTAGAAATACTATTTCAGTTGAATGCAGCTATAATTTACCATCGTTATAGTTAATAACTAAAGCACTTATTAACTGTAATCTAGTTATAATTTTAAATCTTCGATATCATTATAATGCACTTTTTGTTTTACAGTTCCTTTTTGCAAAATAACAATACTAGGATTCGCACGTTCAATCGTTTTTAAAGCGGTAGCATCACAAAAATAAAAATCAAACGAAAACTTATATTCTTGTTTTGTTTTTTCTATTTGTTCTGGTGTAGATCCCGTCAGGCCAATTACCTGATAACCTTTGGCGGTAGCTTTTTGTTTCAAACTTTCTAATTGCGCTAGACCATCTTTGTTGGAAATGGCTAAATCGTAGGTCACAAAAACCATCAATTTAGGATTTTGTAACAACTCCTCTTTAAAGTCTGATCCGTCTTTTTCCATTGTGAAATCATGTATAGGCGGTACATAACCTTCTACAATCACTTTGTCTTTTCTATCTACAAAAGTAGCTCCAGCAGGAATTTTCATTAAATCCTTTTCCGTAAATTCAGTATCCACTCCGTTTACTTTGTAAATAAATGTCATTTCTACGACTGATTGCGGCGCACCTTCTGGAATTTCCATTCCTTTTTGAATTGAGTTCCCTACTTTAAAAGGTCTAAAATCTATTATGGGTAGATGATTCAATACCCAAAACGCCATAAAACCGCAAAGACCTATGCTAATTGAAATTAGCATGTTCTGAATTTTAGATTTAAATAGCGGTTGAATTAGTTGAACATTGAAAAATAATAGTAATATGAAAAACAACAACACTACGTCTTTAGTATATGATTCCCATGGGGTTAAATGCAATGCATCTCCAAAACAACCACAATCTTTTACCACATTGAAATAAGCAGAGTAAAAAGTTAAAAATGTAAATTTTACAATTAATAATAACAAAAGCCAAACGGTGATTTTTGATTTGAAACCTAACAATAACATAACACCTAAAACCACTTCAAGAATAACAATAAAAATGGCAATTGCTAATGAAAAAGGAACTAAAAAAGGTATGTTAAAAACGGGTTCACCAAAGTATTCCGTTAATTTATAAGAGAAACCTACAGGATCATTCAATTTGATTAATCCAGAAATAATAAATAGAATTCCAACGAAAATTCGAGAAAATTGGGAACAAATATTTTTGAGATTCATCATATTGAAAATTAGAGAAAGATTGTTTTATTTCATTAAAATCAAAGCAAAAACAGCATAATTAATCATGTCTTGGTAATTGGCATCAATCCCTTCTGATACTAATGTTTTTCCTTTATTGTCTTCAATTTGCTTAACGCGAAGTAACTTTTGTAGAATTAAATCGGTCAATGAACTTACTCGCATATCACGCCAAGCTTCACCATAATCGTGATTTTTGTTTTCCATTAATTCTTTGGTTTCCTTGATTTTAGCATCGTACAATTCGGTTGCTTTGGCTACATCCAAATCAGGTTGGTCGGCAATACCTAATTCCAATTGAATTAATGCCATAATGGAATAGTTGATGATACCAATAAATTCTCCAGATTCATCTTCATTGACTTTACGAACCTCATTTTCTTGTAAACTTCGAATACGTTGTGCTTTGATGAATATTTGGTCGGTAAGTGATGGCAAGCGTAAAATGCGCCAAGCACATCCGTAATCTTTCATTTTATTGTTGAATAAAGTGCGACAAACCGTGATAACGGCATCATATTCTTGTGAAGTATTCTTCATTATTGATGTATATTTGTATTCAAAATTTTTCAAAAATAAGAATAATTTTTCTGAATGAAGAAAAACCAGGTCTTTAAAACCAGAATGAAATGACGATTAATTGCAAAGGACAGCTTATCGATTTATCAAAGCCAAAAGTGATGGGAATTTTAAATCTCACTCCCAATTCTTTTTTTGATGGTGGAAAGTATTCGGATGAAGCAGCAATTGTAACGCAAGTTCAAAAAATGCTTTCAGAAGGAGCAACCTTTATTGATATTGGTGCTTATTCGAGTAAACCCAATGCTGAGTTTGTTTCTGTCGAGGAGGAACTTGCCCGAATTGTTCCTGTAGTGGAGTTGTTGGTACAACAATTTCCAGCTATCTTAATTTCCATTGATACGTTTCGATCTGAAGTTGCAGCAGCTTGTATTCAAAAAGGAGCGGCTTTAATTAATGATATTTCGGCTGGAAAATTAGACGAAAGTATGTTGGAAGTAATTGCAAAATACAAGCTGCCATATGTTATGATGCACATGCGAGGAAATCCTCAAACGATGTCAACACTTACAGCCTATGATGATGTGGTTAAAGAGGTCCTTTTTTACTTTTCTGAACGAATAGCTGCAGCTCGAAAATTGGGGATTAATGATATAATTCTTGATCCAGGATTTGGCTTTGCCAAAACGCTAGAACAGAATTATGAACTCCTTCAAAAATTAGAATTTTTTCAGCAGTTGGATTTGCCTATTTTAGCAGGAATTTCTAGAAAATCAATGATCTACAATGTTTTGAATAATAGTGCCAATGAATCACTTAACGGAACTACAGCTTTAAATGCTATTGCATTGTCTAAAGGAGCTTCTATACTTCGAGTACATGATGTCAAAGAAGCGATGGAATGTGTCACTTTATTTAATGTAATGAACTCATGAAATATACAAGTTTAATTCTGCTTTTTGTGTTGTTTTCATGTGGTGAAAAGGAAACGATTTTGTTGCCAAAATCGGATAGTACGGTTGTTAAAGAGGTACGAGATTATTCACCAATTTATTTATTTTTTAAGACAAAGGGAAAAGATACTTTGGTAGAAGTAAATAGAAAAAATGCCATTAGTTCAACGAATTGGATTTTTCATATTGACAAGCGTTTGCCCTTGCGTTTAGTCGTGCCAGAAATTATAAAATTGCAAGCTAAAAAGGAGGGTAGTGCCCATAAAAGTGAAACTTCAGAAAATTATTTTTCTTACTCTGACAGTCTACACAAAAATTTGGCATTTATTCCTTTTGCCAAATTGAAATTTCTTCAAGGCAAGCCTCATAAGGAAGTTATGCTAATTTCAAAAAATGATTTTCAGTTAACACGTTTAAAAAAGGATTTAGCTACAACAACTATAGGCTTTGATCAAAATCTAAGTTTCGGAACCTATCTTCAATATAAAATCGCGATTCATAATTTGCATTTATCTACCATTTCAAAAGAAGAGTTTATCTATTAATGAAAAACTTAAAATCAAATTTCGTAAATTATATACCCTGAATTTATTGATGATGATAAGGTTCATTTCTTAAAATGGTAAATCCTCGGTAGAGTTGTTCAATAAAGAACAAACGAACCATTTGATGTGAAAATGTCATTAATGATAATGAAATTTTTCCTTGCGCCTTGGTATACACTGCATCTGAAAATCCATAAGGGCCGCCAATTACAAAAACTAAGGTTTTAATTCCAGAATTCATTTTCTTTTGTAATTCATCAGAAAAACCTACACTTGAGAAATTTTTTCCGTTTTCATCCAACAAAATCAACTGATCGGTAGGGGTTATTTTGGCTAAAATCAATTCGCCTTCTTTTTCTTTTTGTTGGCTTTCAGATACGTTTTTTACATTTTTAATATCAGGAATGATCTCCAATTCAAATTTGATGTAAAAAGACAATCGCTTAGTATAATCGTCGATTAACGATTGTAGCGCTTTGTTGTCAGTTTTGCCAATGGCGATGAGTTTAATATTCATTTTGGTTGGATTTCAAATGCAAATATAGGGATTTCGCAAAAAGACATGGACGAAGTTTTTAATCCCCAAAATATGTCTTATTTTAGCAACTCTTAAAAAAACAGAAAATGATTAGTGATTCCCAATTCAATAATGAGCTAGAACTTTTGATTGCCAACGCCATACGTGAAGATGTGGGACCTGGTGATTACAGTTCTTTCGCTTGTATTCCGGCTTCTGCTAAAGGGAAAGCGAAATTGTTAGTAAAACAAGACGGAATTATTGCCGGTGTGGCTTTCGCCAAAATGATATTCCATTATGTTGATGCTAGTTTAGAAGTGGAAACTTTTATTGAAGACGGGCAAAGGGTGAAGCATGGCGATGTGGTTTTTCACGTTTCGGGTAGTTCTCAATCTATTTTAAAAGCAGAACGTGTAGTACTGAATTCTATGCAACGCATGTCGGCGATTGCTACCAAAACAAACGAGTATGTCCAATTAGTAGCAGGGACGAAAACTAAAATTTTAGACACTCGAAAAACAACTCCTGGATTTCGTGCTCCTGAAAAATGGGCAGTAAAAATTGGAGGTGGCGAAAATCACCGTTTTGCTTTGTACGATATGATTATGTTGAAAGACAATCATATTGATTTTGCTGGCGGAATCACTTTGGCAATTGCTAAAACCAAAGCCTTTCTGAAGGAAAATAATTTAGATCTAAAAATTATTGTGGAGGCTAGAGACTTAGAAGAAATTAAAGAAATTCTGCAAAGTGAAGGTGTGCACCGCATCTTGATTGATAATTTCAATTATGAAGATACACGAAAAGCGGTTGCATTAATTGGCAATCAGTGTCAAACGGAATCGTCTGGAAATATTAATGAAACTACCATTCGTCAGTATGCAGAATGTGGTGTAGATTACATTTCTTCTGGTGCTTTGACGCATTCAGTTGCTAATATGGATTTAAGTTTAAAAGCATTTTAATATGGCATCAGTAATAGAAAAAAAGCTTTTAAAAATACCGGTACTTCGTACTTTAGTGCAGGTTTTTCAGCGAATAAAATTACCTTGGTTGGAAGGTTTATCCTTGTACGATTTAATGGAATTATATATCCGTGGGATAGTCGAAGGTGGATTAACTTACCACGCTAGTGCAGTTGCGTTTAGTTTCTTTATGGCTTTATTTCCATTTGCATTGTTTATTCTCAACTTGATTCCATACATTCCAATTGATGGGTTTCAAGCCGATTTTTTAGAATTTGTAAAAGAAGGAGTGCCACCCAATACTTACGATGCTATTTATAAAATCATTAGCGATATTTTAAATAATAGCCAGTCGAGTTTATTGTCGTATGGATTTCTACTTTCTATTTTTTTAATGGCCAATGGGATATTAGGAATTCTAGGTGGTTTTGAATCTTCGAAACATGTAGTTATTAAACGTGGTTTTTTAAATCAATATATGGTGGCTTTAGGAATTTCTTTGTTGTTGTCCATTTTACTTTTAGTAACTGTCGCTGCAGTGGTAATTTTTGAAGTATTAATTCAACAAACGATAATTCAAGATGTGTTAACAGAACGAATTCCGTTAATTGAATTAGGGCGTTATGCTTTTGTAATAGGGATGATATTAATTACTAGTTCCATTTTGTTAAAATACGGAACAAAGCAGTTTCATAAACCGCATTTTATTAGTATAGGTTCAGTATTTACTACTATATTAATAATTATTTCATCCTATTTTTTTGGTATTTGGGTGGTCCAATTTTCTAAATACAACGAATTGTACGGATCTATTGGAACCTTATTAATTCTGATGTTTTACATATGGATCAATTGTATGATACTTTTGTTAGGATTTGAATTGAATGCCACTATTACAAAACTTAAAAAACAAAATTCTTTAAATGATCTAAGATGAAACAGTTGATTACCCTACTTTTTTGTATTGCTGCAATGAATTCAATGCAATCTCAATCGGTTGTTGGAAAATGGAAAACTATTGATGACGCTACTGGAGAAGCAAAATCTATTGTAGAAGTATTTTCGAAATCAGGAAAAATTTACGCCAAAGTAGTTGATGTTTTGGATCCTGCTGTAAAATATAACCTTTGTAAACAATGTCCTGGAGATGATAAAAATAGACCGATTTTAGGTTTGAACATTATCAAAGGTTTGTCTAAAGACGGAGCTGAATACAATTCGGGTGAAATATTAGATCCAAAAAACGGGAAGTTGTATAAATGTGCACTCTCTTTGGAGTCCAAAGACAAACTTAAAGTTCGCGGCTATATTGGTTTTTCATTAATTGGAAGAACACAATATTGGTATCGAGTTAATTAATTCAATTTTCGAACATGCATTTTGTCGAAGTAATTTTACCACTTTCATTAGCTAAAACCTTTACGTATAGGGTTTCGGAAGCTGAATTTCATTTTGTAAAAAATGGGATGAGGGTGGTGGTTCCTTTTGGCAAAAGCAAAATGTATACGGCTTTAATTATTGGTAAACATCAAAACGAGCCATTGTTGTATGAAGCCAAAGAAATTGATCAAATACTCGATGAAAACCCGATTGTTACCCAAATTCAGATAACACATTGGCAATGGATTGCAAGTTACTATATGTGTGCTATTGGCGATGTGTATCGTGGTGCTATGCCCAGCGCTCTGCTGTTGGAAAGTGAGACGATAGTTTCTCAAAAGCAATCCGTAATTATTGAAGAAAATATACTATCTGATGAAGAATATTTGGTTTATCAAGCGCTACAACAACAAAGTTCGCTTCGAATTCATGATATTACTTCAATCTTAAATAAGAAAAATGTTTTTCCCGTCATCCAAAGATTGATTGACAAAAATGTTTTGGTGCTTCAAGAAGAAGTGCAAGAATTGTACAAACCAAAATGGGTTCGTTATGTGCGATTGCATTCTCGATACCATTCGGATTCGGGTTTAGGTGATTTGTTAGATGCGCTGAAAGGCGCTGCCAAACAAAGAGAAATTGTCTTAACTTACTTCCAGTTGAATGCTAAAGAAAACCATCCTATTTCGGTTAAACAATTAATTGAAGTTGCTAATTCATCCTCTTCCATTGTAAAGGTTTTAATTGAAAAAGAAATTTTCGAAGAGTATTTTATTCAAGAAGATCGCATCAATTTTCAAGGTAATGCACAAGAAGCTGCCTTGGAATTGAGTAAGGCACAACAACAAGCGTGTGATCAAATTACATCTCATTTTGAAACCAAAGAAGTCTGTTTGTTACACGGTCTTACCTCAAGCGGAAAGACGGAAATTTACATTAAGTTAATTGAAGAACAATTGGCTTCTGGAAAACAAGTATTGTATTTGTTGCCCGAAATTGCTTTAACTACTCAGTTAGTAGGTCGTTTGCGTACTTATTTTGGAGACAAAGTAGGAG
Source organism: Flavobacterium ammoniigenes (assembly GCF_020886055.1). Classification (NCBI taxonomy): domain Bacteria; kingdom Pseudomonadati; phylum Bacteroidota; class Flavobacteriia; order Flavobacteriales; family Flavobacteriaceae; genus Flavobacterium; species Flavobacterium ammoniigenes. The sequence continues at coordinate 1,649,134 of NZ_AP025184.1, forward strand.
TGTATCATTCCAAATACAGCAATAATGAAAGAGTTGAACTATGGAAGCAGGTATTGGAACAATCGACTAAAGCGCAAATAGTAATAGGAGCAAGATCGGCTTTGTTTTTACCTTTTTCTAATTTAAGTTTGATTGTAGTGGACGAAGAGCACGAACAAACTTTCAAACAAGTAGATCCTGCGCCACGTTATCATGCTAGAGATGCTGCAATAGTATTAGCCAATGCTCATAAAGCAAAAGTGCTTTTGGGTTCGGCTACGCCAAGTATTGAATCGTATTTCAATGCGCAATCGGATAAATATGGTTTGGTAGAAATTACAGAACGTTACGGAAATGTACAGTTGCCGGAGATTGAATTAGTCGATTTAAAGGACAGTTACTTTCGTAAAAAAATGACGGGACACTTCAGCGAGGCTTTAATTGAAGCCATTACTACTTCCTTGTCGTTGGGCGAACAAGTGATTTTATTTCAAAATAGAAGAGGGTATTCTCCTATAATGGAATGTCTTACTTGTGGTAACGTTCCGCATTGTCAGCAGTGCGATGTAAGTTTGACCTACCACCAACATAAAAACCAATTGCGTTGCCATTATTGTGGTTACGCTATGGCAAAACCAACGCAATGTCATAGTTGTTCAAGTATTGACTTGGCTACCAAAGGTTTTGGTACTGAACAAATTGAACAAGAATTAATCACTATTTTTCCGGATGCCAAAATAGGGCGAATGGATCAAGATACCACTCGTGGCAAATTTGGTTTTGAAAAAATCATTGATAGTTTTAAAAATCAAGAAATTCAGATTTTGGTAGGAACACAAATGCTTGCAAAAGGATTGGATTTTAATAATGTGAGTTTAGTGGGAATTATGAATGCCGACACCATGCTGTATCATCCTGATTTCAGAGCTTTTGAACGAAGTTTCCAAATGATGACTCAGGTTGCTGGACGTTCTGGTCGATCAGAAAAACGCGGAAAAGTAGTTATCCAAACTTATAATCCAAATCACAATACCATTCAACAGGTAACCAATAACGATTATATTGGCATGTACAAAGAACAATTGTATGACCGTCAAATCTATAAATACCCACCGTATTTCAGATTGATTAAACTAACGCTAAAGCACCGTGATTTTGACAAGTTGAAAGAAGGAGCTATGTGGTTGTATCAGGTGATGAGCCAAAATTTAGCATTACCAGTTTTGGGCCCCGAAGAACCACCAATTAGCCGAATCCGAAATGAATACATTCGAACTATATTAATTAAAATCCCGCAAACAACTCCAATTGGATCTACTAAAAAGACAATTCAAAAAATGTTGACTAGTTTTGAGGCGGTTTCTCAATACAGAGCAATCAAAGTGGCGGTTAATGTTGATTATTATTAAATATGAAAGAAAATAATAAAAATTCAAACGGGAATTCAATTGGTGTTGGTGCTGCTTTGGGTTTAGCCGTTGTATTGGCTTATAAATTAATTTGTAAAGACGCTTCATTTAATATCGCATAGGGTGTAGCTGTAGGTGCTGCAATAGGTGCTTTGATAGATTGGTTGCAAATAAGAAAACAAAATTGATCACATAAAATATTGGTATTTTAATTTTGCAATTAATCTTCTGATAAAGTGTTTGGATATTTAAAAATAATGACTATTTTTGCAGCCAATTTAACAAATAAATACATTATTTATGAATCATTATGAAACTGTTTTCATTTTAAATCCCGTTTTATCTGATGTTCAGGTAAAGGAAACAGTAAGCAAATTTGAAGAATTTCTTACTAGTCGTGGAGCTGAAATGGTATCGAAAGAAGACTGGGGTCTTAAAAAAATGGCTTACGAAATTCAAAACAAGAAAAGTGGTTTTTACCATTTATTCGAATTCAAAGTTGCAGGTGAAGTATTAATTGCTTTTGAAACTGAATTTAGACGTGACGAGAGAGTAATGCGTTTCTTAACTGTAAGTTTAGATAAACACGCAATTTCTTGGGCTGAAAGAAGAAGAACAAAACTAAAATCTCAAAAAGCGTAATTATCATGGCAACATTACAACAATCTGCTTCAGGAAAAAAAGACGGGGATATCAGATATCTTACGCCTTTGAACATAGAAACTAACAAAACTAAAAAGTACTGTCGTTTCAAAAAATCAGGTATCAAATATATTGATTATAAAGATGCTGATTTCTTATTGAAATTTGTAAATGAGCAAGGAAAAATTCTTCCTCGTCGTTTAACAGGAACTTCATTGAAATACCAAAGAAAAGTATCAGTTGCTGTGAAAAGAGCACGTCACTTAGCTTTAATGCCATACGTGGCCGATTTATTAAAATAATTTAAACTCAGTTGTTGGTTTCTCCTCCAAGAGAACCTAACTTCTATAACAAGGACAACAACATGGAATTGATTCTTAAACAAGACGTTCAAAATTTAGGTTTTAAAGATGACGTAGTTACTGTGAAAAACGGTTACGGTCGTAATTATTTAATACCACAAGGTTTCGCACAATTAGCTACACCTTCTGCAAAGAAAGTATTAGCTGAAAATTTGAAACAAAGAGCGCACAAAGAAGCTAAAGTGGTTGCAGATGCAAAAGCATTGGCTGAAGCTTTAAAAGCTATCGAAATTAAAATTACTGCAAAAGCAGGTGGCGAAAAATTATTCGGATCAATTACTAACATTGACATCGTTGAAGCATTAGCTAAAGGTGGTCAAGTAATTGATAGAAAATTCGTTACTAGCGGAATTGTTAAACGTACAGGAAAATATACTGCTTCTGTTCGTTTACACAGAGACGTTATTGTAGAATTAGATTACGAAATTGTTGCTGAAAAAGCATAATCTCTAAATCAATATTTTAGAATCCCGATGTAAGTCGGGATTTTTTTTGTTTTAATAGTATTGCGAAGAACGAAGCAATCTCATTTTTTATTTATACTAATTTGAAACTAGTTTATACTACTCCCTCAAAGACATGAAATACGCAAGATTAACCAAAGAACAATTTGAAGAATTACATCCCGAGTTTATCAATTTCTTGGCAAGCCAATCGATTGACAAAGCCGAATGGGATTTGATTAAAGTCAATAAACCTCAAGTAGCCGAACAAGAATTAGATGTTTTTTCGGATTTGATTTGGGAAGGAGTTTTGACCAAAGCAGAGTATTTAGAGCACTTTTCTAAAAATCATATTTTCCTTTTTCAATGTTTTGATACTTATGTGAATTCAATTGTTTTGAAATCATTGGTTCCAGAAGTGGACTTCTTGACTAAAGAAGGCTTACAATGGTTAAGCGATAATATGTTTACCGAAACTATTGAAATGAAAATAGGTAAAAAAGTATTTACGGAAGAGCGAAATGAGTCAATTTTTGCCTTAATTCAGCAAGGAGCCATTTTGAGCGACGGACAATTATATCAACAAATAAATTCGATTATTGAGTCGTAATTGTATTGATAATTCTATTAATTTGGCTATTTTAGTACACTATTTCAAATACTAAAATAGCCAATTTTATTTTCTATGGACATTCAAAATACCATTCAAAACTTACGAGAGGAACTCAATCAACACAATCATAATTATTATGTGTTAGACCAGCCTACTATTTCGGATTATGAGTTTGATTTGAAATTGGCACAATTACAAGATTTAGAAAATCAACACCCTCAGTTTTTTGATGAGAGTTCGCCTACGCAACGTGTCGGTGGGGCAATTACCAAGAATTTTGAAACAGTTCCACACGAACATCGCATGTACTCTCTAGATAATTCCTATTCGAAAGAAGATTTACTAGAATGGGAAAAACGAATTCAAAAAGTGTTGGGAGAGGTACCTTTGGAATACACTTGCGAGCTAAAGTATGATGGTGCCTCTATCAGTATTACCTACGAAAACGGAAAATTGAAACGAGCAGTGACTCGTGGCGATGGATTTCAAGGAGATGATGTGACTAATAATATAAAAACCATTAAATCGGTTCCATTGCAATTGAAAGGAAATTATCCTCCTAAATTTGATGTGCGTGGAGAGATTATTTTGCCTTTTACAGGTTTTGAAAAAATGAACCAAGAGTTGATTGAAATTGGAGAAACTCCCTATTCAAATCCAAGGAATACCGCATCGGGAAGTTTAAAATTGCAAGACAGTACCGAAGTGGCCAAGCGCCCTTTGGATTGTTTGCTGTATTTTCTAATTGGTAACCAACTGCCATTTAATTCGCAATTTGAAAGTTTAGAATCTGCAAGATCTTGGGGATTTAAAGCGCCTAAAGAAGCGAAGCTAGCTAATAACTTAGAAGAAGTGTTTCAATTTATAGACTATTGGGATACGCACCGTCATAATTTGCCGTACGAAACAGACGGAGTAGTAGTGAAGGTAAATTCCTTTCAATACCAAGAAGAATTAGGGTATACGGCCAAATCACCTCGTTGGGCCATCGCCTATAAATTTAAGTCGGAGCAAGTAGCTACACGTTTGAATTCTATTTCCTATCAAGTGGGTAGAACAGGTTCGATTACACCTGTGGCCAATTTGGAACCGGTACAATTGGCTGGAACTATTGTGAAACGCGCTTCGTTGCACAATGCGGACCAAATAGAAAAATTAGATATTCGTGTTGGAGACACCGTTTTTGTTGAAAAAGGGGGTGAAATTATTCCCAAAATCATTGCGGTAGATGTGGCACAACGTGATTTATTTGCTGAGCCAACTAGCTATATTACACATTGTCCGGAATGTCAAACCGAATTAGTTCGTATTGAAGGAGAGGCCAATCATTATTGCCCTAATTTTTACGGCTGTCCGCCGCAGATTATTGGTAGAATTCAACACTATATTTCAAGAAAAGCAATGGATATTGAAGGGCTTGGAGGCGAAACGGTAGCCTTGTTATTCAATAATGGATTGGTTCGTAATTATGCTGATTTGTATGAATTGAAAGTAGAACAGATTTTGCCTTTGGAACGAATGGCTCAGAAATCGGCAGAGAATTTAGTCAACGGGGTTTCACTTTCTAAAAATATCCCTTTTGAGCGCGTATTGTTTGCATTAGGAATCCGTTATGTTGGAGAAACAGTTGCCAAAAAATTAGCCAAGCATTATAAAAATATCGACGCCCTTCGTCAAGCTAGTTTGATGGACTTGATTTTGGTTGACGAAATAGGGGAGCGCATTGCACAAAGCGTCATTGATTTTTTTGACAATCAAGACAATCAAATGATAGTCGATCGACTTAAAAACTATGGTATTCAATTTGAACTTGTAGAAAAATTTAACCCCAATGCGACTGATAAATTGGAAGGTAAAACCTTTGTAGTATCGGGAGTATTTACTTTATTTTCTAGAGACGAATTAAAACAAGCTATTGAAGACAATGGTGGAAAAGTGGGAAGTTCTATTTCAGCTAAAACTGATTATGTAGTAGCAGGTGATAATATGGGGCCAGCCAAATTAGATAAGGCGAATAAACTGAACATTCCGATTATAACTGAAGAGGATTTCAAAACGATGATTTCTTAATTATTCTGTTTCATCTTTTTTATCCACATAGATACCGATGCTATTACAGTGATAAAAAAAACGAGGGCTATCAATTGCCAGTAGGTTTTGAAGAAATCGACAAAATAAATACCAATTAAAATATAAGCAGAAGCAATGCATAATTTCAATGGAATGAATTCAGCATTAGTCCAAGTGGTTTTTAATTTGAAGAAGTTTTTCATTATATAGTTTGAATTACACCACTATCGATTTCCCTTTTGCAATGTTTTGTTTGTTGTTATCAAAGTAAAAATCAATACGTCCTAAGTTGATTCCATAACAACCTACTTGATTCACCAATACGTCTTTCCCTACTTTATTTTTAACCACCGTTGGTTTGTCTAAAAAAGTGTGCGTATGACCTCCAATTATTAAATCAATATCTTCGGTAAGTGCAGCCAATTTCAAATCACTAATTTTATCGGCATCTTCTTTTCCGTATTTGTAACCAAGGTGAGACAAACAAATTACCAAATCGCATTGTTGTTCTTTTTTCAAGATGCGCACCATGTCTTGGCTAATTTCAATTGGGTCATTGTAAACGGTTTCTTTGTACCCTTTTTTATCTACTAATCCTTCCAATTCTATACCAAGTCCAAAAATACCAATTTTAATTCCGTCCTTGATGAATATTTTGTAGGGTTTTACAAATTCGTCCATGACAGTATTCTTAAAATCATAATTGGCTGATATGAATTCAAAAGTAGCATGAGGCATTTGCGCTCGTAAACCATCAATTCCATTATCAAAATCGTGATTTCCAATTGTAGACGCATCGTATTGCATCATACTCATTAATTTGAATTCCAATTCTCCACCATAGTAATTAAAATATGGAGTACCTTGAAAAATATCACCTGCATCCAACAGTAAAACATTTGGAGTTTCCTTTCGAATAGATTCAATTAAAGCAGCCCTTTTACTTACTCCGCCCATATTGGCATTCCGGGGATCGTCAGCAGGAAATGGGTCGATGTGACTATGTACGTCATTAGTATGCAAAATGGTAATTTTTTTAATTTCATCTGATTTGAAACTGCTTAATGACAATCCCAATCCAACAAAAGCAGAACCTGCTGCTGTTTTTTCTATAAAATCTCTTCTTTTCATTGTCTGTTTCTTTTGGGAGTTATTCTTCTATTATTCGAATATCGTTAATTACTGGAATCGTGTCAACTTCTTTGAAATAATCGATTAAGATATTGCGAATTTTATAATCCAAATCATATTTCTGAATCCCTTTTTTGAAAAAATTCATATTGTCTCCGCCATTGGCCAAATAATCATTAGTTGCAACATAATAAATGGCATTGTTGTTCAGTGGTTTTCCCTGAACTAGAATGTTCTTTGCCGTTGCATCTTTAGCTATTGTAAACGTTAATCCAGACAGGGGGTGGGATTTTTTAGTTGCAATAAAATAGGTTACTAATTCTTGTATTTGTTCTCCTTTTAATGCTACAACAACTAGACTATTTTCAAAAGGCATGATTTCAAATGCAGTGCGAGCAGTTACGTTTCCTTTTGGAAGAATAGATCGAATTCCACCACTATTCAAAATGCAAATAGCAATTGATTTTTTTTCTCTCAATTGAAACACTTTTTCTCCCGCATTTAATGAAACATCTGCCATCAAATTCCCTAATGGTGATTGCCACTTACCATTACTCTTATCTAATGTTTCAGGATTATAAGCAATTACGGCACTTAAGTCATCATCTATATGATTTCTGTAGGGAGTTATAAAGGATTCTATTGTTGAATTTTGAGCTATTGCTGAGGCAATTGGTACTCGTTTTCCTTCAATTTTTGTCAGTTCATAATGCGTTTTAGCGCAGGAAACAATTGTTAAAGCTGTTATAATTATAACAAAAAGTTTGAAAAATTGATTATACTTTTTTAGTTTTACCATTTCTAATGCCAATTATTAATTAGTTTTGTAACTAGGTAAATGTACTATGTTTTTAAATTATTTCAAGAATTTATTATTAAAATATACATTAAGAAATAAATGGCAAGATGTCAGTTCTTTATCTGGTACTAACGCAATATGTTCAGTTGGATTATTGATAGACGAAACTAATTTTTTTGAAAAAGAACAATTAATTAAAGAATTGATTTCAAACGGTTTGTCTGCTAATTCTGTAAGTATTCTAGTTTATAGAGAAACAATTGATAAAAAGGAAGTCTATTCTCAATATACTTTTAATTCATCTATTTTGGATTGGAAAGGTACAATAGGGGATGCTGTTGTGACTGAATTTATTCAAACAGAATTTGATTTATTGGTGAGTTATTATGAAATAGAAAAAGCAATTTTATTGCTAATAACAAACAATTCTAAAGCCAAATTTAAAGTTGGGCTTTCATCAATTGATAAACGATTCAATCATTTAACGATAACAACTCGAATTAGTAATTATTCGATTTTTGCGCATGAATTATTTAAATATTTAAAAATATTAAACAAAATAGAATTGTAATATGCAATCATTAATAGGAACTGGTGTTGCTCTTGTAACTCCTTTTAAAGCAGATTTTTCAATTGATACTGAAGCCTTAATTCGTATTGTAAATTTTTCGATTGAAGGCGGTGTGGAATATCTAGTTGTATTAGGAACCACTGCTGAAAATGCAACCTTAAGCGCGTTAGAAAAAGAAAAAGTGATCGCTACAGTTGTCGAAGCTAATAAAGGTCGATTGCCTTTAGTTCTTGGGGTTGGGGGTAATAATACAATGGAAGTTGTGGCAGAATTACAAACCCGAGATTTAAATGCTTTTGCTGCAATTTTATCGGTATCTCCTTACTATGTAAAACCTACACAAGAAGGAATTTACCAGCATTTCAAAGCTGTTGCTGAAGCTTCGCCAATACCAGTTATTTTATATAATGTACCAGGAAGAACTTCTAGTAATATGTTGCCAGAAACTGTGATTCGTTTAGCAACGGATTTTGATAATATCGTCGCTATTAAAGAAGCGTCTGGAGACATTGTTCAGGGCATGCAATTACTTAAAAATAAACCTAAAGATTTCTTGGTTATTTCTGGAGATGATATGACAGCCTTGTCTTTGATTTTAGCTGGTGGATCAGGAGTTATTTCAGTTATTGGGCAAGGATTTCCATCCATTTTCTCAGAAATGATTCGCTTGGGATTGAATCGAAAAGTGGATCAAGCGTTTCAAATTTTATATACATTGACTTCTTGTATTGATATGATTTTTGAGCAAGGTAATCCAGCAGGGATTAAACAAGTGTTTCAATCCTTAGGAATAGCTGATAATACAGTACGTTTGCCATTAGTAAAAGTAGATGAATCGCTGGCCAATCGAATAGATCAATTTGTGCATAAAAGCAATAATTAGAGTCAATTTCTTTTGCTTTTTTTTAACTTAAAAATATTTTGTAGTCGCTAAATTAATACCTAAATTTGCGACCTTAACTTCGGTATGCTTGTATCAGGTTGATTTCAATCTGAACTAAACGTATTTTAAAGTATATTAATGAAAAAAATTGTATCACTCTTAATCATCATTGTTCTTTTGGCTTCGTGTAACGAATACCAAAAAGCACTGAAATCCGAAGACCCTGCCGTTAAATTAGTAATGGCAACTAAAATGTACGAAGCAAAAAATTACAATAAAGCAATTCGTATTTTTGAACAAATTGCATCCGTTTATAGAGGAAAACCGGAATCAGAGAATTTGTATTATATGTTTTCGCAATCGTATTACAAAACAAAACAGTATTATTTGGCAGGATATCAATTTGAAAGTTTTGTATCTAGTTTTCCTAAAAGTGATAAAGTACAAGAAGCTTCTTTTTTAGGCGCCAAAAGTTATTCTATGTTGTCTCCAGTTTATTCCTTAGACCAAACCGATACTACTAAGGCGATTGAAAAATTACAAACATTCATTGATACCTATCCTAATTCTACCTATTTAGCCGAAGCCAATTCAATTGTTAAAAATCTTAATGAAAAATTAGAACGTAAGGTTTTTGAAAATGCCAAAGGGTACAATACCATTTCCGATTACAAATCGGCTTTAGTCGCATTAGATAATTTTATTGCTGATTATCCAGGTACTCCTTTTAAAGAAGAAGCTTTGTTCTATAAATTTGATTCAGCTTACCAGTTAGGAATTAACAGTGTGCCTGCCAAAATGGAAGAACGTTTAAATGTAGCTAAAGTTGCCTATGCCAATTTGATTAAGTACAAAGCCGAAACTAAATACAAAAAACAAGCAGACGAAATGTTTGCCCGTGTGGAAAAAGATTTACAAAAATATATTAAATAAATAAAGTCATGGATTTAAAAAAGACGAATGCTCCAGTAAATACAATTACTTACAACAAAACAGTAATTGAAGAACCTACTGGTAACGTGTATGAAGCAATAACCATTATGGCTAAAAGAGCAAATCAAATCAATTCTGAAATCAAAAAAGAATTGACTGAGAAGTTAGAAGAATTTGCTACTTACAACGACAGTTTGGAAGAAGTTTTTGAAAACAAAGAACAAATTGAAGTGTCAAAATTCTACGAAAAATTGCCTAAGCCACATGCTTTAGCAGTGCAAGAATGGTTAGACGGAAAAATCTACCACAGAGACTCAAACAAATAATACTTTACCATGTCAGTTTTAAACGGTAAGAAAATTTTGCTAGGTATTTCTGGCGGAATTGCAGCCTATAAAACTGCTTCATTGGTAAGACTCTTCATAAAAGCAGGTGCACATGTCCAAGTGATCATGACACCTGCTTCTAAGGTTTTTGTAACCCCACTTACGCTAGCCACCTTATCTAAAAATCCCGTTTATTCTACTTTTTACGAAACTCCAGATGATGTGTCCGTTGAGGAACATCAGGCGCTAGGAGAAGGAGTTTGGAATAATCATGTTGAATTAGCACTTTGGGCTGATATAATGCTAATTGCTCCCGCTACTGCCAATACCTTGTCAAAAATGGCTTCTGGCACTTGTGATAACTTGCTTTTAGCTACCTATTTATCAGCTAAATGTCCTGTGTATTTTGCCCCAGCCATGGATTTGGACATGTACAAACATCCAAGTACATTGGCTAATTTTAAAGCATTACACGAATTTGGGAATACCATAATTCCTGCCGAAAGTGGCGAATTAGCCAGTGGTTTATCTGGCGAAGGAAGAATGGCAGAGCCTGAAAATATAGTTGCTTTTATTGAAGCAGACTTAGCTAATCAATTACCTCTTAAAGGAAAAACAATATTAGTTACCGCTGGCCCAACCTATGAAGCGATTGATCCTGTTCGTTTTATTGGGAATCATTCATCAGGCAAAATGGGATATGATATCGCTTTGTGTGCAGCACAGTTAGGCGCATCCGTACTATTAGTTTCGGGTCCCTCTCATTGTAAAGCCAATCACACAGGAATTCAAATACTACCTGTTGTTTCTGCTCAAGAAATGTATGATGTTTGTCTAACCTATTTTTCACAAGTTGACGTAGCTATTGCAGCAGCTGCAGTTGCTGATTATAAGCCCAAAAATGTAGCGTCGCAAAAAATTAAAAAATCAGATGCTGAATTTTCAATCGAATTAGAAAAAACAAAAGATATTTTGGCCTATATGGGTGCTGTGAAAAAAAACCAGATGGTAATAGGTTTTGCTTTGGAAACGGAAAACGAAATTGAAAACGCTAATTTGAAGATTCAGAAAAAAAACTTAGATTTGATTGTTTTAAATTCGCTTCAAGATGATGGCGCTGGTTTTCAAAAGGAAACCAATAAAGTCACTTTCATTGATAAAAATTTCAATATTCAACCCATGGAATTGAAGTCTAAAGAAGCTGTAGCAGCAGATATTATAAACAAGGTAATAGCCTATTTCAATGCGTAGACAAATTGTTGTATTCATTTTATTGATAGGAATAACGGTACAATCCCAACAGTTAAATTGTACTGTTACAGTTAATGCACAACAAATTACCAATGTAAATCAGCAAATTTTTAAAACATTACAATCTTCTTTAACTGATTTTGTGAATAAAACTGATTGGACAGGACAACTGATGAAACAAAACGAAAAAATCAGTTGTGCTATTTATATCAACTTAACTAGTGGTTCAACCGATCAATTCTCAGGAACAATTCAGGTACAATCGTCTCGTCCTATTTTTGATTCTACCTATTCCAGTCCGGTATTTAATTTTAACGATAAGGATTTTAATTTCAGATATACTGAATTTGAAAATTTGATATACAATCCCAATACTTTTGATTCCAATTTAGTAGCTGTAATATCCTATTACTGCCATATTATTCTTGGATTAGATGCCGATTCGTTCGTTGAACGATCTGGAACTTCTTTTTTAGAAGCCGCTCAGAATATCGCAACCTTGTCTCAACAAGGTGGTTACAAAGGTTGGGCGCAATCAGAAGGCAATCAAAATCGCTATTTTTTAATTAACGATTTGTTGTCGCCTACATTCAGTGAGATACGCTCGGCTTCGTTTCATTATCACACAGCTTTAGATGGAATGACTAAGGATTCAAAATTGGCGAAAGAAAATGTAAAAACTGCGCTAATTGGATTAAGAAAAGTTCATGATGTTCGTCCTAATTCTTTTTTAACAAGAGTGTTTTTTGATGCTAAATCGGATGAGATAGTTTCAATATTTTCTGGAGGACCAAGTATTTCCATCACTGATTTAGTTGATAATTTGAATAGGATTTCCCCAATGAATTCAAGTAAATGGAGTTCGATTAAATTCTAAAATTAAACCAAGCTATACTATAAATGATTACATCACTTTCGATAAAAAACTATGCATTAATTGAAAAATTGGCGATCGATTTTTCAAAAGGATTCTCTATTATCACAGGGGAGACTGGTGCTGGTAAATCGATTATTTTGGGTGCCATGGGGTTAGTTTTGGGAAAACGTGCCGATTTATCATCTCTTAAAAATAAAGAAGAAAAATGTGTTATAGAAGCCTATTTTGATATTTCAAAATACAATTTAAAACCCTTTTTTGAAGCGAATGATTTGGATTACGAAGACGAAACAATTATTCGTCGCGAAATTCTACCTTCAGGGAAATCCAGAGCCTTTATCAATGATAGTCCGGTAAATTTGCAAGAATTACAAGATTTAAGTTTGTTTTTGATTGACATTCACTCGCAACAGCAAACCCAAGAATTATCTGAGGAAACAGTCCAGTTCACTATTGTCGATGCTATAGCAGACAATCAATCGGAAATTGACCATTATCAATCCCTTTTGAAAAGTTATAAAGAAGATCAATCTCGTTTAAATGGACTTTTAAATACGCAAGCTGAATCAATTAAAGAGCAAGAATACAATACTTTTTTACTTAACGAATTGGTTTCTGCCCAATTAAAATCGGGCGAACAAGAACAATTGGAATCCGATTTTGAAAAGCTAAATAATGTAGAAACTATTAAAGAAGCAGTAGATAAGTCTTTGGCTTTGGCCAATGAAGAGCAAATTGGCGCTTTGTCGACTTTAAAAGATATTAAAATCGCATTGCAAAAAATTGCTTCTTTCGCCCCCGAATATGCCGACTTGTTAGAGCGTATTTCTAGTTTGTCTATTGAATTAGACGATATTTCAGATGAATTGACCAATTGTTCTGAAAAACTGATTAATGACCCAGTACAATTGGATTTGATAAGTGAGAAATTGCAAATCATTTTCAATTTGCAGAAAAAACATCAAGTTACTAGTGTTGATGAGTTATTAGCTATTCAATCAAGCTTGGAAAACACCTTATTTGAATTAGGAAATTTAGAAAGTGAGATTGCTAATTTATCACAAACTATTCAAGATAAAACCAATGAATTGGATGCATTAGGACAAATAATACATCAAAAACGATCCAATGCGGTACCAGTTTTGTCAGACAAATTAGTAACTATTTTAGCTACTTTAGGAATGCCAAATGTGCGTTTTAATATTGAAATTAATGCCGTTGATAACTATTATAAAAATGGAAAAGACGAAATTAATTTTTTGTTTTCAGCTAACAAAGGAACTGATTTTGGTTTACTCAAAAAAGTAGCTTCAGGAGGGGAGATGTCACGAATTATGCTAGCAGTGAAAGCGATTTTAGCACAATACTCCAAATTACCAACCTTAATTTTTGACGAAATTGACACAGGTGTTTCTGGAGAAATTGCAGTTAGAATGGGAGAGATTATGAAGGAAATGAGTCAAACAATGCAAATTTTTGCCATTACCCATTTACCACAAATTGCTGCGAAAGGGAATGCCCATTTTAAAGTATTCAAATCTACAGTTGGAGAGGATACACAATCCGAATTACAACTATTAAATGAAGAAGAAAGAATTATAGAAATTGCTCAAATGTTATCAGGAACAGTAGTTTCTGAATCCGCTCTAAATCACGCCAAATCCTTGTTGAACTAAAGATTTGGTTTATATTTGCACACTACTAAACAACACATTAAGTAACTATTTAGAATTAAAGATATGATTATAGAACCTAGAATGAGAGGATTTATTTGCTTGACAGCACACCCAGCTGGATGTGAGCAAAATGTAAAAAATCAAATAGCATACGTACAATCTAAAGGATCAATCAATGGACCAAAACGCGTTTTAGTGATTGGTGCTTCAACAGGATTTGGATTGGCTTCAAGAATTACAAGTGCCTTTGGTTCTAATGCAGCAACTCTTGGTGTTTTTTTTGAGAAAGCTCCTGCTGAAGGGAAAACCGCATCACCAGGTTGGTACAACTCCGCTGCCTTCGAAAAAGAAGCTACTAAAGCTGGTTTGTATGCTAAAAGTATCAACGGAGATGCTTTCTCTAACGAAGTAAAGCAACAAGCAATTGATTTAATCAAAGCCGATATGGGTCAAATTGATTTAGTAATCTATAGTTTGGCTTCTCCAGTGCGTATGCATCCGGGAACTGGTGTATTACATCGTTCCACTTTGAAACCAATTGGAGGAACTTTTACCAATAAAACGGTTGATTTTCATACTGGAAATGTGACTCAAGTTTCTATCGAACCGGCCAACCAAGAAGATATCGATAATACGGTTGTGGTTATGGGTGGTGAAGATTGGTCGATGTGGATGAATGCCTTGAAAGATGCCAATGTTTTAGCAGAAGGAGCCACAACAGTTGCCTATTCGTATATTGGACCTGAGGTTACAGAAGCAGTTTATAGAAAAGGAACTATTGGTCAAGCCAAAGATCATTTGGAAGCTACTGCTTTTGAAATTTCGAAAGACTTAGCAACATTGAATGGAAAAGCATATGTATCTGTAAACAAAGCATTAGTTACACAAGCAAGTTCAGCCATTCCGGTTATTCCATTGTATATTTCATTGTTATACAAAATCATGAAAGCAGAAGGAATTCATGAGGGTTGTATCGAACAAATTCAACGTTTGTATGCACAGCGTTTATATACCGGAGAAGCAGTTCCAACAGATGACAAAGGAAGAATTCGTATTGATGATTGGGAAATGCGTGACGATGTGCAATCAAAAGTTGCCGCTTTGTGGAAAGAATCTACCACTGAATCTTTGCCAGAAATTGGTGATTTAGCGGGTTATAAACAAGATTTCTTGAACCTATTTGGTTTTGGATTTGAGGGAGTAGATTATTTGGCTGATGCCAATGAAATGGTACATGTGCCAAGTATTTCATAATTCTCGATCTCATTAAAATTGAAATGCGCCCAATGTGGCGCATTTTTTTTTATCCCTTGGGAACTATTCTTTATTAATAGTATATTTGTGAAACAATCCAAAAGGAATCACAATTTTAACTTTGAATATGCATTTTTCTCTTATTATACCAGTATATAACCGTCCTGACGAAGTTGATGAGTTATTAGAAAGTTTAACTAAAACCACCTATCAAAATGATTTTGAAATAGTGATAGTAGAAGATGGGTCTACAATTCCTTGTGGTGAAGTAATTCAGAAATACTTATCGCAGTTGAATATTTCCTATTATTATAAAGAAAATTCTGGACCAGGTGATTCACGCAATTACGGTATGACGAAAGCTAGTGGAAACTATTTCCTTATTTTTGATTCGGATTGTATTATCCCATCTCAGTATTTGGAAGAAGTTGACAAAGCTTTGAAACAAGACTATGTAGATTGTTTTGGAGGACCTGACAAAGCTTTGGATAGCTTTTCAGATATTCAAAAAGCCATTAACTTTGCGATGACTTCTTTCTTAACTACTGGTGGTATTCGCGGTGGTTCTGAAAAAATCGGAAAATTTCAACCTAGAAGTTTTAATATGGGATTGTCTCGTAAAGCCTTTGAAGCATCAAAAGGTTTTGGAAATATCCACCCAGGTGAAGATCCAGATTTGTCTATTCGTTTGTGGAATTTAGGTTTTGAAACAAGACTTTTTTCTAAAGCATTCGTATACCATAAACGTAGAATAGATTGGGATAAATTTGCTGTACAAGTAAGTAAATTTGGTAAAGCAAGACCAATTTTGAACAGTTGGTATCCAGAACACAATAAGTTGACTTTTTTCTTTCCAACAGCATTTATTGTAGGATTTTTTCTTTCGGTTGCTTTGTTGTTACTAACATTCGATTATTTTTTACAACTGTACATGTTGTACTTCTTTATTTTATTTATAACTTCAAGTATTCAAAATAGGAGTGTGCGCATTGGTTACTTATCGTTAATTGCGGTTTGGAAACAATTTTATGGGTACGGATTAGGTTTTTTGGAATCCTATATCAAAGTGATTGTTTTAAAGCGTGAACCTGAAGTTGCTTTTCCTTATTTGTTTTTCAAAAAATAATCAATGGCAGTAATTATAGGTTTAACAGGTGGAATCGGGAGTGGCAAGACAACACTTGTCAACTATATGGAATCACTTGGAATCCCTGTTTTTATTGCTGATGAAGAGGCAAAAAAAGCGATGCAATCTCCTCAAGTTTTAGATAATGTTAAAGCCAACTTTGGTAATGCAATTTTTGAAAACGGGCATTTAAACCGACAACAATTGGCTTCAATTGTTTTTTCTAATCCTGATAAATTAAAAGAACTTAATAGTATAATTCACCCGGAAGTTAAAAGACAATTTGCAATTTGGCTTGACCAACATAAGACAGTTCCTTTTGTTGTATATGAAGCGGCTATTTTGTTCGAAAGTGGGAGCTACCAAAATTGCGACTATATAATTACTGTTACAGCTCCTTTAGAAGATCGAATTACACGTGTGATGCAACGTGATAACTGTTCGCGAGAACAAGTACTTCAACGTATCAATGTCCAATGGACTGATGAGGAACGTGCTTTGAAAAGTAATTATGTGATCGATAATACATCTACGCAAAGTGCCAAACACGAAATAGATAAAATTCTTAAAATTTTAAAGAATTAGCAATATTGAGACTAGATGTTAATATTTGGTTAATGTATTATTTACTATATTGTTAAAATACTAAATTTGTTTCGATGAGTAAGCTATTCTTTAGATTGTTAGTTTTGTTAATGAGTTTGTCCCTGATTGGGATTATACTCGTTCAAGTCTATTGGTTCAACACCTCATTGGAAAACAACGAAGAGCAATTTAAATTTCATGTTAAACAAGTGCTTGGAAATGTAGCCGAGAAATTGCAAAAACAAGAAGCCTATAGCTTTTATGATCGCTACAATAAACTAAAAGACAGTACAGGTAAAATTCCTAAAAAAGACGACCTACTGCAATTTACTTACGTTCAAAAAAACTTAAAAACAAATAAGACTATTGTATATTCCAATAGTATTATTGAAGAAGATTTTAATATTAAGTCGTCTTTATTTGATAAAAAATCAGATAGCTCAAAACTATTTAAGAGTTTTAGTTCCAAAAGAGTTACCGAAATTTACAATTCGAAACCACTTGAAAATTCAATGCTTTCGCAAAGTTTGATTCCAGATGTGCGCATTGAAAAATCAGGTAGTTTAGATGTTTTAGATAACGCCCAATTTGAGATTTTTTATAAAGATATCGCTTCTGCAATGCCTTTGCAAGAACGTGTTACAGCTGAGAATATTCAAAGTTTAATTAAAAAAGAATTAGAAGAATATGGTGTAAAAACTAATTTTGAGTTCGGAATTTACAGTAATGGTATAGCAACTAAAGTAGCATCTAAAAATTTTAATTACAATCCGAAAAACAGTTATTCCATACCTATTTTAACCGATAATGAGGAGCACGAACAATATAAATTGATGGTAAGTTTTCCTCATAAAAAACGTTTCTTATTGTCTGAATTAGTTAGTATTACTTTTCTGTCCATAATTTTCACACTCATAATTATTATTGCCTATTCGAGTGCATTAAGTCAGTTGATACGTCAACGTCAGATTTCTGAAATCAAAACAGATTTCATTAACAATATGACCCATGAGTTTAAAACACCTATTGCTACAATTAATTTAGCTTTGGATGCAATTCGAAATCCAAAAATTATTGATGATAAGGAGAAGGTATTGCGTTATTTAGCGATGATTCGAGACGAAAATAAACGCATGCATGCTCAAGTTGAAAATGTTTTACGAATTTCTAAATTAGAGAAAAAAGAGTTAGAAATTCAAAAAGAATCCATTTCGATTGAAGATGTAATCAACGATGCGATGGAACATGTTAGTTTGATTTTAGAAGATAGATCGGGAACAGTGGTTACACATTTTAATGCGACTAGAACGACAGTTTTGGTGAATGATAATCACTTTACAAATGTACTAGTGAATATTTTAGAGAATGCTATTAAATATTCACCTGAAGCGCCACAAATTGATATTTATACAGAGAATATTAAAGACATGGTGTTGATAAAAGTGCAAGACAAAGGTTTGGGGATGAGCAAAGTTGCTCAAAAAAGAATTTTTGAAAAGTTTTACAGAGAGCATACCGGTGATATTCACAATGTAAAAGGGCATGGCTTAGGTTTGGCCTATGTAAAACGAATTGTTGAAGACCATAATGGTCAAGTATACGTAGAAAGTGAAAAAGGAAAAGGAAGTACCTTTACTATAAAATTACCCTTAATAAATTAGATTATGGAAAATAATAGAAAAATTCTTTTAGTTGAGGACGATCTTAATTTTGGAGCAGTATTGAAAGACTATTTAGTTCTCAATGATTTTGATGTCACATTGGCAAAGAACGGAATGGAAGGTTTTGAAAAGTTCAAAAAAGATCATTACGATTTGTGTATTTTGGATGTGATGATGCCCTACAAAGACGGTTATACTTTAGCTAAAGAAATTAGAGAAAAAAATGCAGAAGTGCCTATCATTTTTCTAACGGCTAAATCTATGAAAGAGGATGTGTTGAAAGGGTACAAAGCTGGTGCAGATGATTATTTGAATAAACCTTTCGATTCTGAGGTTTTATTAATGAAAATCAAGGCGATTATTCAAAGAAAATCATCTGATGTAAAAACAGAACAAGTACAGTTTGAATTTAAAATTGGTAAATTCCATTTGAACTCAAAATTACGTTTCTTGACTTTCCAAAATGATGAACCTATTAAATTGTCTCCAAAAGAGAATGAATTATTAAAAATGTTGATCCTTCATGAGAATGATTTGATGCCAAGAGAATTGGCTCTAACAAAAATTTGGAGAGACGATAACTACTTTACTTCTCGAAGTATGGATGTGTATATTGCCAAATTGAGAAAGTATTTGAAATCAGACGAAAATGTAGAGATTTTAAACATTCACGGAGAAGGTTTCCGATTGGTGGTTAAAAAATAATATTCATTTTTAAATAAAAAAAGCTCCAAGAAATTGGAGCTTTTTTTATAAGAATATTTGAATTAAAAGGAACGTTTCATTTTGTCTTTTATAGCATCCAAACACAAATTATTGATACTTCCTTCGTGGGTGTGTTTCGTAGCTTTTGGGGATTGGAAGGTGCCATTTTCCAACTTCTCAGCAACTGTTTTGTATGCATCTCTAAATGGAATACCTGCAACTACCATTTCGTTTAATGAATCAACAGTAAAGAGGTAATCGTATTTTTTATCGTCTAGGATATGTTCTTTTACTGTAATGTCTTTTATGGCGAAAATGGCGATATCCAAACAAGCTTTTAAATTTTGTATAGCTGGAAACAATCCTTCTTTTAGCAATTGTAAATCCCTATGATAACCACTTGGCAAGTTATTAGTAATCAATGTGATTTCATACGGTAATGCTTGAATTTTGTTGCATTTGCCACGAATCAATTCAAATACATCCGGATTTTTTTTATGTGGCATGATGCTAGAACCTGTGGTTAAATGCGATGGTAAACTGATGAAATCAAAATTTTGACTCATGTATAAACAAACATCCATTGAAAACTTAGCCAAAGTAGCTGCCACGCTACTCATGGCAAAAGCAACTGTTTTCTCTGCTTTACCACGACTCATTTGTGCTGCCACAGCATTGAATTTCAAAGTTTCAAATTGCAATTCTTGAGTGGTAAACGTTCGGTTAATTGGAAAGGAACTTCCGTAACCGGCTGCTGAACCTAATGGATTTTGATCTACTACTTTTAACGCTGCATTCAACATCGTAATATCGTCAATCAAACTTTCAGCATAAGCCGAAAACCACATGCCAAAAGACGAGGGCATGGCAATTTGTAAATGCGTATAACCTGGCAGTAACACATTTTGGTGCTTATCTGCCGATTCCATTAACAAATCAAAAAGAACTTTTACCTGTTCTTTTAATTCTTTGACAACATCTTTTAGATACAAATGAACGTCCACTAAAACTTGGTCATTACGAGAACGAGCGGTATGAATTTTTTTACCAGCATCTCCTAATTTGATAGTGAGTAGGTATTCAATTTTAGAATGTACGTCTTCAAAGCTATCTTCGATTTCAAATTTACCAGCTTCTACTTCTTTGATGATTTCTTCCAAAGCAGTAACCAATGAAGTTGTTTCTTCAGCAGTTAACAAACCAATTTGTCCTAACATTTTAGCGTGCGCTATAGAACCCAACGCATCGTATTTGGCTAAAACCAAATCCAATTCGCGATCATTTCCAACAGTGAAATGTTCGATTTGTTTGTCGGTTGCAATTCCTTTTTCCCAAAGTTTCATAGTTCGTATTTTATTGTTTAAAGAAATCAGTTAAAATTTTGATATACAACTGAATACCTTCTTCTATTTCATTAATAAATATAAATTCGTCAGCCGAGTGGGAGCGAAGTGTTTCTCCTGGTCCTAATTTTAAGGATTGGCAACTCAAAACCGATTGGTCGGAAAGTGTTGGCGAACCATAGGTAGTTCTTCCTAACGCAATTCCAGCTTGTACCAAACCGTGTTCTAACGGAATAAACGAAGCGTTCAAGTGCATCGACCTCGGATTGACTTCTGCGTTAACATGACTTTTTACCGTCGCTAATATTTCGGCATTGGTATAACAATCATTCACACGGATATCGACAACCAAATGACATTCGGCAGGAACTACATTGTGTTGTTTTCCAGCATTCACTTGAGTTACAGTCATTTTTACGGGTCCTAAAACTTCTGATATTTTTTCAAATTGATAAGTTTTAAACCAATGAATTACATTCATTGCGTTGTAAATTGGATTATCTTCATTTTGGTGTGCTGCATGACTAGCAGTTCCTTTGACAACAACATCTAACACTAATAATCCTTTTTCGGCTATAGCCAATTGCATTAGTGTAGGTTCGCCAACAATCGCGCAATCCAATTCGGGTAAGTGTTGTAAAACACTATTCAAACCCTTTTTACCACTACTTTCTTCTTCTGCAGAAGACACCATAACCATATTGTATGGTAAGTTTTCTTGTTGGTAAAAGTGAACAAAAGTTGCTAATAATGAAACCAAGCAGCCCCCAGCATCATTACTTCCTAAACCAAATAATTTACCTTCTTTTTCAATGGCTGTAAATGGATCATTGGTATAACCTTGGTTAGGTTT
This sequence comes from Flavobacterium ammoniigenes, assembly GCF_020886055.1. Taxonomy (NCBI): domain Bacteria; kingdom Pseudomonadati; phylum Bacteroidota; class Flavobacteriia; order Flavobacteriales; family Flavobacteriaceae; genus Flavobacterium; species Flavobacterium ammoniigenes. The sequence continues at coordinate 1,670,626 of NZ_AP025184.1, forward strand.
GACAGTATCGTGATGTGAATTTAATAATAGTGTTGGTTTGCTTTTGTCAAAATGGTAATTGAACGCCCATACATTATTGTTCTCTCTTTGAAACGGAATTCCATTTTGGGTAAACCAAGACTCGATTAAAAGAGCAGTTTGATCTTCTTCACTCGAAAAGGAAGGGGTTTCAATTAGTGCTTTTAATAAAGTAATAGCTTCTTGTGTAAGGATTTCTATAGTCTTCATAAAGTAATTGTTGTATAAGTAGCCGTTTTGTTTTGCAACATACGGTGGTGTCCAATTTTAATTTGTTTCACCCCTTTGGATAAACTATTGAAACAGTTGTCTAATTTAGGAATCATTCCGGAATGAATAGCTTCCTCTGCTTTTAATTTGGCATATAAGTCAGGATTGATTGCTTCAATCACCGAAGAGTCATCTTCTGCATCAAATAAAACACCTTGTTTTTCAAAGCAATAGGTGAGTGTAACATCATAAAATGAAGACAAAGCTATCGCTAATTCGCTTGCAATTGTATCAGCATTGGTATTTAATAACTGACCTTTTCCGTCGTGAGTAATGGCGCAAAATACTGGCGTAATTCCAGTTTCTAATAAATTGGATAACAAACTCGTATTCACTTTTTTTACATCGCCCACAAAACCGAAGTCAATCGTAGGGTGATTTCTTTTTTCGGAAAGAATTAAATTCCCATCTGCTCCTGAAAACCCCATTGCATTGGAGCCGTTAGCTTGTAATTGCGCCACGACTTCTTTATTGATTTGACCTGCATAAACGCCAACCACCACTTCAAGCATGGCTGCATCGGTAATTCTTCGTCCATCAATAATTTGGGGAACTAATCCCATACTTTGAGCTAATTTAGTGGCTGATTTTCCGCCACCATGAACCAAAACAGTATTACCTTCCAAAGCAGAAAAATCAGCTAAAAACGAAGTTAATTCTGCAGGATTATCAATAATATTCCCGCCAATTTTGATAATGGATACCGATTGCTTATTTACCATCTTTCAATATTTTTTGCAAAACTAATTGTGCTGCATACGTACGATTATTGGCTTGTTCGATTACAATTGAATTAGCGCTGTCAATTACTTCATCCGCAACAATTACGTTACGTCTAACGGGCAAACAGTGCATGAATTTCGCATTATTGGTCAACTTCATTTTTTCCGCAGTAACGGTCCAGTTCGGATCTAGATTAGTTACTTTGCCATATTCCTTGTAATTACTCCAGTTTTTGGTGTAAATGAAATCGGCATTTTCAAAGGCTTTATTTTGATCGTATTCAATTTTCGAGTCTTTGGTGATTTCCGGATTCAATTCGTATCCTTCTGGATGGGTAATCACAAAATCAGCCTCTTGCAATTGCATCATTTGGACAAACGAATTCGCAACGGCTTGTGGTAACGCTTTTGGATGTGGCGCCCATGACAAAACTACTTTTGGACGGTGCGCTGTCTTGTGCTCTTCCATTGTGATGGCATCCGCCAAAGATTGTAGAGGATGTCCTGTTGCACTTTCCATGTTCACGATTGGCACTGTGGCGTATTTTAAAAATCCTGAAAGTACAGTTTCTGCATTGTCTTTTTCTTTGTCGGTCAATCCTGCAAAAGCTCTAATCGCAATAATATCACAATATTGTGAAACGACTTGCGCCGCTTCTTTGATGTGTTCTGAAGCACCTTGATTCATTATGGCACCATCTTCAAATTCAAGCGTCCAACCTTCATTAGTAAAGTTCATCACCATCACATTCATTCCTAGGTTCAGTGCCGCTTTTTGCGTGCTCAAACGCGTTCGTAAACTCGGGTTAAAGAACAACATTCCTAAGGTTTTATTTTCGCCTAAAGATTTATGTTGTAATGGATTTTTTTTGATGGCAATTGCTTCTTTTACCCATTCTTGAAGCGAATCTATTTCTTGTATGTTGATGTAATTCATAACTTTAAGTATATTATTTAATTGAGTTATCGTTTATTCGTATTCAAAAATTGGATAACTCGCTTGTGTTTTATTTAATCTTCGTAAATGGAATCTTGTTTTCTAATGCATTTAAAATAAAATTATCTTCTAATCCGTTGACTATCCAGGTTTCTATATTCGCTGCTTTAGCAATAGCCGCCGAATCAATTTTAGATTGCATACCGCCTGTTCCATGAGAGGATTTAGCCTCTCCAATTTCATTTTCTAAAGTTTGTAAATCGGTTACCAAACGAATCGTTTCTGGATATTGATCTTTGAATGATGCTTTAGTGTAAATTCCGTTAGTATTAGTTGCAATGATCAATAGATCTACATCCAATAAAACCGCAGTCAAAGCGGCTAATTTATCGTTATCTCCAAATTTGATCTCATCTGTTGAAACCGTATCATTCTCATTGATAATGGGGATGTAACTGTTTTTAACCAATACATCAATCGTGTTGACAATATTAACTTTAGTTTCGGTTTTTTCAAAATCAGAATACGAAAGCAAACATTGAGAGGTATGCAATCCAAGATCGCTGAAATTCTCATGAAAAATCCGCATCAAATGAGGTTGACCAATTGAAGCCAATGCTTGTTTGACAAAAATTTCATTGTCGGGCGCTTCCAATTTTACAAACTGTTTCGCTGCAGCAATTGCCCCTGAACTCACAATGACAAATTCGTAATCGTCTTTCAATGCTGCAATTTGCATCCCAATGTCTTCAATCTTTCCTCTCGAAATATGATTGGTTTCTTTGGTGAGCGTATTGCTGCCTATTTTTAATAATATTCTTTTCTTACCTGATTTGTCCATCTCCGTATATGTACCATTTGTTTGTCACCAAATGCTGCAAGCCAATTGGGCCGCGTTGGTGTAATTTATCTGTGCTTATAGCTAATTCGCCTCCCAATCCAAATTGTCCACCATCAGTAAATCTGGTAGAGGCATTGTGATAAACGGCTGCTGTATCGACATTGTCCATGAATTCTTGAGCAGTTGGTTCGTTTTCAGTAATAATGGAGGCTGAATGTCCACCGCAATACTGATTGATTTTAGCGATAGCTTCTTGATTAGAACCGACTGTTCCAATGACAATTTTATAATCTAAAAACTCTTCGTACCAAATTAAATCCGATTCAATTTGTGGAATACCTGTTGCATTAGCAACTTTTTGGTCTCCCAAAACTGTTACGTTGTGTTCTTGTAATTGGTTGACTATTTGTTGAGCAAATGTCTCCCAATGATCCAAATTAGTATCTATTAAGACTTTGTCCAAAGCATTGCAAACCGATATATTGGATGTTTTTCCGTTAATTATAATATCTGTTGCTTTTTGTAGATCGGCTTCTCGATTGACAAAAACAAAATTATTCCCACGACCACTCACTATTACAGGGCAGGTGGCGTGTTGTTTTACAAAAGCAATTAATTGTTCACCGCCACGAGGAACTATTAAGTCCACACGCTGTGTTGGTTTTTCAAGAAAAGCTTGGGTTTCAGCTCTATTATAATTGAGGTATTCTACCCAATTTTCAGCAACTTCATTTTCTTTCAAAGCCTGATGCCATAATTCGACAATTTTCAGATTAGAAAGCAAGGATTCTTTACCGCCTTTCAATAGAATTTTATTTCCCGATTTAAAAGCAATACCACCCGCTTCAACCGTAACATCTGGACGTGATTCGTAAATAATCATCACGGTGCCAAAAGCTGCGGTTTTGTTGGTGATTTTCATTCCTTTTTCATGAACAAAATGAAAACGTTCTACTCCTATAGGATCTTCTTGGCTTGCCAATTGTTGCATCGACAAAATCATTCCGTCAATTTTAGCATCATCCACCAAAAGGCGTTTTTCCATAGCCAAATCAGCCCCAGAATAATTATCCAAGTCTTGTTGATTACTACTTTTAAGACTGGCTCTTTCTTCTTCAAGAAGGGTGGCCATTCGGCTTAAAACAGCATTTCGTTTGGCAATTGAAAGTAGGGTGCTCATGAAATTAAGATTGAATTTCTTGTAAAGCTTCTTTTAAAGCTATGATAAAAGTATCGATACCTTTTGTGTTGATTGTCAGAGGCGGAAGGATTCGTAATAGATTTTTGTTATTGGCGTTTCCAGTGAAAATATGCTTGTCAATAATCATCTTTTTACGCAGCTCATTGATTTCAAAATCAAATTCAACCCCCAGCATTAATCCTTTTCCTTTTACCTTTTTTACTTCAGGAATTTGTTTGATGGCTTCCAAGAAATAGGCATAAACTTCGTTTACATTGTCCATCAATTTTTGGTCTTTAATGACATCCAAAACGGCAATTCCCGCAGCACAAGCCAAATGACTTCCGCCAAACGTAGTTCCTAATAAACCGTAACTTGCTTTGAATTTAGGAGCAATTAAAATACCACCAATTGGAAAACCGTTCCCCATTCCTTTGGCCAAGCAAATAATGTCGGCTTTGATATTGTGGTGTTGGTGTGCGAAGAATTTTCCGGTTCTTCCGTAACCCGACTGTACTTCGTCCAGGATTAAAACTACTTCGTATTGAGCGCAGATTTTTTCTAAGTCTTGGAAAAATTGAGTTGTTCCTTCGTCCAATCCACCCACGCCTTGAATTCCTTCTATAATTACACAACATACATCACCTTTTTTCAATTCGGTTTCAACCAATTCAATTTGGTTCAACGGCAAAAAGCTAACTATTTGTTGCGCGTTTAATGGCGCTACAATTTTTTTGTTATCGGTAACAGCAACTGCTGCTGAAGTTCTTCCGTGGAAGGAGTTGTCAAAAGCAATCACACGTGATTTGTTGTTGTGGAATGAAGCGAGTTTCAGCGCATTTTCATTGGCCTCAGCCCCTGAACTACACAAAAACAAACTATAGTCTTCATATCCTGATAATTTCCCAAGTTTTTCTGCTAGTTCAACTTGCAATGGGTTTTGAATCGCATTGGAATAAAAACCAATGGCGTCCAATTGTTCTTTCAATTTAGTTACATAATAAGGGTGGGTATGGCCAATTGAAATTACGCCGTGACCACTATATAAATCTAAGTATTCCACTCCATTAGCATCTGTAATAATACAATCTACTGCTTTTACAGGGGTGATATTGTATAAAGGATAAACGTCAAATAAATTCATTTTTCAATTTTTTAATTGTTTTTAAAATCCACAAGGCTTTAAATGCAATCCTGTGGTTTCGTCTAGGCCAAATAACAAGTTCATGTTTTGAATCGCTTGTCCAGAGGCGCCTTTGGTTAAATTGTCAATTATTGAAGTGATTAAAAGCCGGTCTCCTCTTTTCATCAAACTGATGATACATTTGTTAGTTTGCACCACTTGCTTCATGTTGATGTTAGTAGTAGTGACTGTTACAAATGGTTGATCCGCATAGTAAGCTTCGTATTTCGCAACAATATCTTCCAAACTTTCTTCAATGTTGGTATATAAAGTCGCAAAAATTCCTCTAGCAAAATCCCCTCGGTTAGGAACAAATACTAACTCGTTTGGATAACCTGCCTGCAATTGTTGAATGCTTTGATTGATTTCACCCAAATGTTGGTGTTCAAAAGCTTTGTAATGCGACATATTGTTGTTTCTCCAACTGAAATGGGTCGTTTCCGATGGACTAACTCCAGCTCCTGTACTTCCAGTAGTAGCGTTGATGTGGACATCTTCGTTAAGTAATCCATTTTTGGCCAATGGCAGTAAAGCCAATTGAATAGCCGTAGCAAAACAACCTGGGTTAGCGATATAATTTGCTGATTTTATAGCTGCTTTGTTCAATTCCGGCAAACCGTAAACAAATTGCTTTCCATCAAATTCAGCGTCTTTAGTCAGTCTAAAATCGTTTCCTAAATCGATGATTTTAGTATCTTTTGAAAATTGGTTTTGTTCTAAAAATGCTTTTGATTTTCCATGACCCAAACACAAGAAAACCACATTCACGTTAGGGTTGACTTGATCAGTAAAATTCATTTCAATATCACCCATCAAATCGTGATGCGCAATGGATAAAGGTTTGCCAGCATTAGTTGTACTGTAAACAAAATCCAAAGTCGCATTGGGGTGAAACATCAAAATTCGGATGAGTTCCCCAGCAGTATAGCCTGAACCTCCAATTATTCCAACTTTAATCATGACTCAGTTGATTTACAGATGAAAAAATATTTTGTGCATTGCCTAAAATCTTAATGAATCCTTTGGCATCTTCCGATGTCCAAGCATTATTCATTTCGCCATATTGTCCAAATCCGGTGTTCATCAAATCGTTTTTAGATTCGATTCCGTCCAATGAGAAATGATAGGGTTTTAGGGTTACCGTCACCGTTCCATTCACAGTTTTTTGAGTGTCTTCTAAAAAAGTTTCAATATTACGCATCACAGGATCTAGGAATTGTCCTTCGTGGAATAACATCCCGTACCAGTTGCCTAATTGTTCTTTCCAATATTGTTGCCATTTACCCAAAGTATGTTTCTCTAGTAAATGATGCGCTTTGATAATAATTAGTGGAGCAGCGGCTTCAAAACCAACACGTCCTTTGATTCCAATGATTGTATCTCCTACATGAATGTCTCTACCGATCGCATAGGCATTCGCCATTTTTTCTAAAATCACAATGTTGTTTGGAGGTGTATCTTTTTTTCCATTTACCGCAACCAATTGTCCTTCGTGGAATTCTAATGTTACTTTTTCTTCCCCTTGTTTTTGCAATTGCGAAGGGTAGGCCTCACTTGGTAAGGCTTCGTGAGAAGTTAGGGTTTCTTTTCCACCCACGCTAGTTCCCCAAAGACCTTTATTTATTGAGTATTGTGCTTTTTCCCATGAATAATGAACACCATTTTTAGCCAAATAATCTACCTCTTCTTGACGTGATAATTTTAAATCACGAATAGGCGTGATGATTTCAATTTCAGGAGCAATGGTTTGGAAAATCAAATCAAAACGAATTTGATCGTTTCCAGCACCGGTACTTCCGTGAGCAATAGCATTGGCACCAACAGATTTAGCGTATTTGATGGCTTCTATAGCTTGAAAAACACGTTCAGCACTTACAGAAAGAGGGTAGGTGTTGTTTTTCAATACGTTACCATAAATCAAATATTTAATCGCTTTATCGTAATATTTGTCTAGAATCGTAAGGTTAGCATGTTGGGCGCTTCCTAATTCATAGGCTCTATCTTCGATAGCTTGTAACTCTTCGTCATCAAATCCCCCGGTATTGATTAATACAGTATGGACTTCGTATCCTTTTTCGTTTTTCAAATATTTTAGGCAATACGAGGTGTCTAATCCACCGCTATAGGCTAATACAACTTTTTTCATGGTATAATTATTTTTTTAAGAATAAGGCTTCTTTAATTTTATTTAATCGGTTGAGAACTTTTACATTGAATGGATGTCTTGGCGGAATCTTTTGTTTCTCTTTTGGATCGTATAACATTCCGGTACACAAACACATTTTATTGTCTTTGCTTTTTAAGATATCATAATTGGTACAGGTTTGGCATCCTTTCCAAAAACTAGGATCAGTAGTCAATTCAGAGAACGGAACCGGTTTGTATCCTAAATCGGAATTGATTTTCATTACGGCTAAGCCTGTAGTGATTCCGAATACTTTAGCATCAGGATATTTTTTTAGCGAATAATCAAACACTTTGGATTTGATTTTTTTGGCTAAACCATGATTTCTAAAATCGGGATGCACGATTAAACCTGAGTGCGCCACAAATTTTCCGTGTTGCCAACTTTCAATATAACAAAAACCTGCGAACTTACCATCGACTAAAGCGATGATAGCATCTTGGTTTTCCATCTTTTTTTGAATGTAATCGGGTGTTCTTTTTGCAATACCAGTTCCTCTCAATTTGGCAGAGGTTTCTATAGTTTCACAAATTTCATTCGCAAATTGATAATGCTCTTCTTGAGTTACAACAATTTTAATATTCATTTCAAGAGTTAATTTTATAATTAAATGAAACAATTATGATTGGAATACAATAATTTAAATCCAAAACAGACACAAACGAATACATTCGATTAGTGATTGTGTTTGAGTGATTTAAAAGAAAATTCTTTGGATTTAGATATCCAATGTAAAACGAAAATGATTTCAAAACAATAAGTTGAAAAATGAATAAAAGGTTAAAAACACAAATGGAAACTATAGCGATAGTGTCCGTACTTCGGGAGAAGTCGAAAGTGTATTTGTCCGTGATAAAGAAGTTATATGTAAACTGTTTTTATTCATCGCCAGCAAAAATACAACTTTTTTTATAACAAGGGGTTAATTCTGGGTTTTCTAACATTTTTACATAGCAATGTTAAGATGTTTAAATTTAGAACTCTTTGGTATTGTTTTATGGTTTTGTTATCAAATGATTTTTGAATCAATTAGGTAGTAATAAAACGGCAAGACTTTGTTGTTAATTAGTTTGTTAAAAACTACTACGTCTTTTATAAAGACAAGCTATTATTTAGCCGACGTTTTTTTGTATTTTTGCCTCAAATTAACAAAAACTACACAAATGCAACGCGACGAACAAATTTTTGACCTTATCCTAGAAGAACAAGAAAGACAAATTCACGGAATAGAATTAATTGCATCAGAAAACTTTGTAAGTGACGAAGTAATGGAAGCAGCTGGTTCTGTTTTGACTAACAAATATGCAGAAGGATATCCTGGAAAAAGATATTACGGCGGTTGTGAAGTAGTGGATGTTGTAGAACAAATTGCCATTGACAGAGCCAAAGAATTATTTGGTGCTGAATATGCTAACGTTCAACCGCACTCAGGCTCTCAAGCCAATACTGCAGTGTATCACGCTTGTATTAAACCAGGGGATACTATTTTAGGATTTGATTTGGCTCACGGTGGTCACTTGACTCACGGTTCTCCTGTGAATTTTTCTGGTCGTTTGTACAATCCAGTTTTTTATGGAGTGGACAAGGAAACAGGAAGATTAGACTATGATAAAATTCAAGAAATTGCAACCCAATCACAACCCAAATTAATTATCGCTGGAGCTTCGGCTTATTCTCGCGATATGGATTTTGCTCGTTTCAGACAAATTGCAGATAGCGTTGGCGCTATTTTATTGGCTGATATATCGCATCCAGCAGGTTTGATTGCCAAAGGGTTGATGAACGATCCATTGCCTCACTGTCATATTGTAACTACAACAACTCACAAAACATTACGTGGACCACGTGGTGGATTGATCTTGATGGGTAAAGATTTTGAAAACCCATTTGGTTTAACCACTCCAAAAGGTGAAATCAGAATGATGTCTAATTTATTGGACTTAGCTGTTTTTCCTGGAAATCAAGGTGGACCATTAATGCACATCATCGCTGCTAAAGCGGTTGCTTTTGGAGAAGCTTTACAAGATGAATTCTTTACGTATGCGATGCAATTGCAAAAAAATGCGAAAGCTATGGCTGACGCTTTTGTAAAAAGGGGATACGAAATCATTTCTGGTGGTACAGACAATCACATGATGTTGATCGACTTGCGAAATAAAAACATTTCGGGTAAAGACGCTGAAAATGCGTTGGTAAAAGCTGAAATTACAGTAAATAAAAACATGGTTCCTTTTGATGACAAATCGCCATTTGTTACTTCTGGAATTCGTGTGGGAACTGCTGCAATCACGACTCGTGGTTTAGTAGAAGAAGATATGGAAACTATCGTAGCCCTTATCGATAAAGTCTTAATGAATCACACAGACGAAGATGTAATCGAAGAAGTAGCTGCTGAAGTTAACGAAATGATGAGCGAAAGAGCCATATTCGTTTTCTAAGATTGCGTTTGTTATTTAATTTAAAAGTTTAAAGTTTTGTGCTAACCTTGTTTTCGCAACACTTTAAACTTTTTTATTTTTACCTCCTTTTTAATTCCAATTCAAAATGTCCATACTACGATTAAAATTGCCAACCGACCCAAGATGGGTCAATATTGTTGAGAAAAACATTGAAGAAATTCTAACGGATCACGCTTGGTGCGAACAGAAAGCAGCTACCAATGCCATTACCATAATCACACACAATTCGGAGCATCAAGATTTAGTTCAGGATCTTTTGGCTTTGGCCAAAGAAGAAATTGACCATTTTGAACAAGTTCACAATATCATCATCAAACGCGGTCTGAAATTAGGTCGCGAACGCAAAGACGATTATGTAAATGAATTGTATCTGTACATGAAACGAAGTAATACGGGAAGTCGAGTTTCTGGCTTAGTAGAACGTTTGTTGTTTTCGGCCATGATTGAGGCGAGAAGTTGCGAACGTTTTAAAGTCCTTTCTGAAAATATTGAAGACGAAGAATTGGCTACTTTCTACCGTGATTTGATGGAAAGTGAAGCAGGACATTACACCACTTTTATTAGCTATGCCCGTAAATATGGAGAAGGTATTGATGTAGAAAAACGCTGGCGAGAATGGTTGGATTTTGAAGCTTCTATTATTACCAATTATGGTAAAGGTGAAACCGTTCACGGGTAGCAATATCAAAAATCAAGATTAAAAGTTAAATTTTATAATTGAATTACTCCACAATAATATTGTGCTTATACAATAATCCTTTAAGACCTTCTAAAGCGAAAGCAGCTTTTTTAATCTTGGTTTTTTCTGGATTAATGGTGTAATTGTAGCTGGTTTTAAAATTGGCTTTTGAGGCGTTGGCTTTGTCAAATTCCGCACGATACAAATCGCAATTGTCAAACACAACTTCAGACAAATCAGCTGCCATAAAATCAACAGCAATTAGACTACAGTTTTTAAATTGTGTTTCTTTTAGCTTTAATGTATAGAATTTGGAGAAATCCAAATTACAGCGACTAAACGCTATTTCAAAAATCAATTTATCGCACATCGAGAAATTAATATCCTGCATTTTGCAGTTATTGAAGTGTACGGTTCGTAAGGCGGTATGGTTGAGTTTAGTGCTGTTGAAGTTACAATTGGTAAAAGTACACTCTATAAAAGTCACTCCTATGAAATTACAAGCGGTAAAATCACAATTATTAAACTGACAAGATTCAAATTCTTTGAGGTGCAAATCCTCTTCACCATAAGTGGTGTCTTGGTAGGTCAAATCAAAGAAGTAGGTTGTCATAATTTGATGGAAAAATATTTATTGACTGGATTATATATCCTACAAAGCTCCGCTTTGAAAAAAAAATCCAAAAACAATTTCAAGCGAGCTTGATTTATTATTTGACTGGATTAAACATCCAATAAAGCTCCGCTTTGAAAATACAATAAAAACAAAAAAACGCTCAAGCGAGCTTGGCGTTTTTTCTTTTAATTGTAATTATTTGTGACCTCGACTGGATTCAAACCAGTAACCTTCTGAGCCGTAATCAGATGCGCTATTCAGTTGCGCCACGAGGCCTTGTTGCGGGTGCAAATATAGGTAAAAATGGTAGATATCCAAATTGAAAATTAAAAAATAACTGCTTTTTTTGGATAGCCACTAATTTCTATATTTATTTATCTAAGGCTCTACAGGTTACGTAATAGCGATAGCCTATCAATGCCATTTGCCATTTCTTTGCTTTAGTCACATCCAAGCGTTGTTTGGTAAAACTGGGTAACAGAACTTTGTTAATTTGAGCTAAGACTTTGAACATTTGTTTTTTTGGTAAAAATAAAAAAGACCATTGATTAAATGGCCTTTTTATAAATTATTTCTTTTTTGATTGGGTTGGAGTGGCTTTCTCTAAAGCGATTCGAGCTTTTTCTAATTCTTCTTTCGCTTTGATCATTTCTTCTTTGGCTTTGGCCAATTCTGATGTTGAATCGGTATCAGAATCCGATGAGCTAATTATTTTTTTGATTTTTTTCTTGAATTCTTGAACTCCTTTATCATTGCGTAGATCAAAAACACCTAATTGGTCCTCTTTTGTATTTTCTACATCTTCTGAATCAATTTCGTACTCTTTCTTTATTTTTTCAATTTCTTCATCAGAGTAATCGTCTTTACCAGAAATCACTTCGCCATCTTCAATAATCAAGTCTTTTTTATTCGATTTTTTAATTACTATTTTAGACTTCATACTGGATTTAGGTCCTTTGTTTTTGTCTGTGAAATTAAATCGGAAGTTTTCAGTTGAAGGATTTCCGTCTTCATCATGAAAACCAAATATTTTAACAGCACTTCCATTGGGTACGCCACTAAATGAAAAACTGTTCATTGGATTGGAATTGGATGGTGTTCCAAAACCAATTTCATTTCCTGATTTGTAGAAATTGATGGTCGAAATTGGAGCTTGTTGGTTGAGTTTTAATTCCCCTTTGTTCCCTTTTTCATCTTCGTAACTTACTTTTAAACCCGTAATTTCTTTATTTGAATTGCGTTTCACATCTGTGTAATTGATAGTAACGCCATATTTTTTTAGTGCTTTTACATCATCATTCATTTCTGATTCGGGCGTGGTTTTGTTCCAAGTCATCACCACATCGTCATTTTCATTATTGATTTCGATGATTTCTTTTTTCTTTTGATTTTGAGCTAATACAGCAACTGAACCTCCGATAATTAAACCGAATGCAAGGGCTAGTGTGAAATAATGTTTTCTAGTATTCATAGTAAAAATTTAATTAAAAGTTGTGAATTCTGTTTTAACGAAGCAAACCTATTAATTGAATTTTAGAACCAAAAATACCTTTGCAAAAATTTAACGTAATTAACTTTTTGATAAGAAAAATCCCGTTATTAGTTTAGATATTATTTTTCTAATGCTAATAATCGTTGCAACCAAATACAACATAGAACGGCTAGTACACCTAAAGTTCCCATGACAAACCAATTGGCTTGGTAGTTAAAGTGGCTAATGATTTCCAAACCCATTTTAGAACTGGCAATGTGTGCCAAACTAAAACTCATGGTAAACAATGCCATATACCGTCCTTCGTGGCCTTTGGGTGCACTACTTAGAGCGAAAGAGTTGGAGAAGGGGAATATGAACATTTCGCCAAAAGTGATAAAAAGTAAACTCACAATTAAGATGCCTGCCCAAGCGTTGAATAACAAAACATAAAAACTGATTGCCATTAATACCGATCCCCAAAGAACGATGCTTAGTTTACTGATGTCTTTGCGTTGGCAATAACTCACAATGGGCATTTCCAAAAAGAAAATAATGATTCCGTTTAAAGATAAAATTAGTCCACTTTGAAATTCGGTCAAGCCAAAATGTTCACTGTGGTAGAGCGGGAGCGTCGTAAATAATTGAAAAAATAAAATGGCAGTGATAAAACACACGAATAGGAAAATCCAAAATATTTTGTCTTTGAAAACTGATTCTCTTTCAGCTTCAGCGGCTTTTTTGGCAATCAAATCTTCAGGTACTTTCTTTTCTTTTACCAATACTGCAAAAAGTACAATGGCTATAATGCAGGAACTTCCATCAACCCAAAATAGCGCTTGGTATCCTTGGCTTAGAATAATCAAACCTCCTAAAGCTGGACCGGCAGCAAAACCGAGATTTACCGCTAAACGCACTAAAGTCAAAGCACGCGTTCGATTTTCAGGTTTGGCATAAGTGCCTAAAGAAACAAACATGGCGGGGCGAAACATATCGGCAATGACCATAATGGTAAACATACTAACACACAAAGCCCAAAACGATGTCACGTATTGCAAGAAAAAGAATAAAACACCGCTTGTAAACAAACTAAAAATCATGATTTTGTAAAACCCAATTTTGTCCGATAATTTGCCTCCCATCCAAGAGCCAAGCATGGATCCAAAGCCAAAACACACCATAATCCAACCTACTTGCGAATAGGAAAGATGCAAGTCTTCTTTCAGATATTTGGATAAAAACGGCAAAACCATTGTGCCAGCGCGATTGATAAAAGTGATCAACGCCAAGATCCAAACTTCTCTGCGAAAGCCTCTAAAGTTATTGATATATCGTTGCAGTCCGGACTGAATCATACTAAAATTTGTGTGCCAAAGGTACCAACTTTTAGTGAAGGATTGAGTTATGAAATTAGGATGTTTTAAATTAATTTCATTTGCATTTAAAACACTTTGTTTTCTATTGGATTGTAGTATTTTTGTTGAAAATTTATTCCGATGAAGAAGTTTATTTTATGGTTAATGCTATGGCAGTTTGGTATTGGCTTTGCCCAAAACCAGTTCAGCTTTTCAGCAGTGGAAAAGTTCCAAAACGAATTGAATGCTGAATATGCTGATGCCAAGACAAGCCCACTTTTACCCGATGATTTGAAAGTGTTCAAAAGCTTGGACTTTTATCCTGTCAATGAAAAATTCTTTGTGGTTGCCCAATTCATTCGAACAGAGAATGAGCAACCTTTTGAAATGAAAACCTCAACCGAAAGAAAACCAGTTTATGTGAAATACGGAGAAGCCCATTTTAACATTAACGGTCAGTTTTTCAAATTGAATATCTATAGAAATATTGAATTGTCTAAAAAAGAGCAATACAAGAATCATTTGTTTTTGCCTTTTTCAGATTTGACTTGCGGTAGCGAAAGTTATATTGGTGGGAAATACATTGATTTGAAAATTCCGCAAGGCGATACGATTGTGATTGATTTTAATACATCATACAATCCTTATTGTGCTTACAGTCCTAAATATTCTTGTCCGAAAGTCCCTTTAGAAAACGATTTAAAAATCGAAATTCGTGCCGGTGTAAAAAAGTTTCATGACTAATGCAGTACTTTAATTTACATACTCATTCGTTTAGGAATCAGGAAAATGTGGTTGAATTAGTCAACCAATATCCTCAAGAGTTTACGGATGCTTTTCCTCAATATTCCATTGGCATTCATCCTTGGTTTATTGTCGAAGATCGCATCGAAAGTGAGTTAGCGATTATTGAAAGTAAATTAAATGAGTCGGCTTGTTTGGCAGTAGGCGAATGCGGATTAGACAAGCGAATTGACATTTCGTTTGAATTGCAGCAAACCGTTTTTGAACGCCAATTACTTTTGGCCGAACTGTATAAAAAACCTGTTGTGATTCATTGTGTGGCTGCTTTTCAAGAATTGATTTCCATCAAAAAAAAATTAAAAATCACGGTGCCGATTCTAATTCATGGATTTTCTAAAAATGAACAAGTAGCTAAAGAATTAGTTGCGAATGGTTGTTACATTTCCTTTGGCAAGTATTTAATGCGAATGCCTCAATTAGAATCTGTTTTAAAAGACATGCCGAATGATCGTTTTTTCTTGGAAACTGATACTGACGAACAAACGATTCAAGAAGTGTATGCATTAGCAGCACAATATAAAGGGCTATCAATTCCTCAAATAAAAGAATTGGTAACTATTAATTTCAGTACTATTTTTGGGGCCCATTACCCAATTAAACAAATAACCAAATAAACAAATAACCCAAAAAAAAGATAGTATGGCAGAGTGGACAGAAAGAGCCGAATTATTATTTAAAAAAGAAGGATTAGAAAAATTACAAAACGCTAAAGTTTTAGTCGTTGGATTAGGTGGCGTGGGATCTTTTGCTGCTGAATTTTTAGCAAGAGCAGGAGTTGGCCATATGACCATTGTTGATGGCGATGTGGTAGATATTACTAATATTAATAGACAATTACCGGCTTTACATTCTACTGTTGGACAACCTAAAATTACCATTGTAGGTGATCGTTTACTGGATATTAATCCAGAATTACAATTGACACGTATCCAAGAATTCTTGTCGCCAGAACGCGCGTTTGAATTGGTTTCACCAGAATTTGATTATGTTTTGGATTGCATTGACAGCGTGACACCTAAATTGAATTTAATTATTGCTGCCAAACGAAAAGGAGTTAAAGTTATTAGTAGTATGGGAGCAGGGGGCAAAATGGAAGCGGCCAAAGTAAAAGTATCCGATATTAGCAAAACCGAAAATTGCTTTTTGGCACGTACCATCAAAAGACGTTTAAAAGAAGTGAAAATTGACAAAGGAGTGAAAGTCGTTTTTTCTTCTGAGATTCAAGATGAAAGCAGTTTGAAAACTACTGATGGGAAAAATTATAAAAAATCATTTTATGGGACTAATAGCTATATGCCAGGGTTATTTGGTTTGTATGCAGCCGAAACAGTGATTCGTTATTTATTGGATAGAGTGATTAATGAATTGTAATTAGTGAATAGAAAAATATGATACAGACGGTAATTTTTGATATGGATGGTGTAATTGTAGATACTGAACCGGTTCATCGCTATGCCTATTACAAACAATTTGAAGAATTGGATATTGTAGTAACTGAAGCTATGTATACTTCGTTTACGGGATTTTCGACTCGAAATACCTTTCAAACGTTAAAAGAGCAATTTCAATTGGAGCATGAAGTAGAAGATTTGATTCAGCGAAAAAGAAACATTTTCAATGATGCCTTTGATACCAAGGAAGATTTAGAATTGTTGGATGGAGTTCGCACTTTGATTGAAGATTTGCACCAAAACGGAATCCAATTAATTTTGGCTTCTTCGGCTTCAAAAGTGACTATTGATCGTGTTTTTACTCGTTTTGGGTTGCATGATTTTTTTACTCACATTGTCAGTGGCGAAGATTTCCCAAAGTCCAAACCACATCCGGCCATATTTGAACATGCAGCTTCGTTATCTATTGCACCTAAAGAAAATTGCATTGTGATAGAAGATAGTACGAATGGGGTTAGAGCTGCAAAAGCAGCCGGAATTTATTGTGTTGGATATGTCAGCGAACATTCGAAAGATCAGCACTTAGATGAGGCCGATTTGGTGATCAATCACTTTAAAGAATTGAGCGCTCAAGTTATTCGTACTTTAAATTAATATTTATCCCAATCATTCAATTGAATTTGTAAATTTGAAACCAATAAACACAAACACTATGAAAAAAATAATTGTTGTATTAGCCGTATTTATGTCACAATTTGCTGTACAAGCGCAAATTAAAACACCTCAAGCCAGTCCTAGAGCTATCGTGAGTCAAATGGTTGGATTAACCGAAGTTGAATTGAATTATTCACGTCCGGGAGCAAAAGGCAGACCTGTTTTTGGAAACTTAGTTCCTTTTGGAAAATTGTGGAGAACGGGTGCTAATGAAAACACCACTATTTCATTTAGTGACGATGTTATCATTGACGGTAAAACTTTGAAAAAAGGAAAGTATGCTTTGTATTCAGTGCCAAGAATTGAAAGTTGGGATATCATTTTTTATACAGCTACGGACAACTGGGGATTGCCACAAGAATTTGATGAGACTAAAGTGGCACTAAGAACGACTGTAAAAGAAGAAGCCTTATCAAAGCCTGTTGAAAGTTTAACTATCAATATTTCTGGTTTAGATACGAGTTCTGCTTATTTGGAAATTTTTTGGGAGAATTCATTCGTAGCCTTGAAATTTGAAGTGCCTACTCAAAAAACAGCTATGGCCAGTATTGAGAAAGTATTGAATGGTCCATCTGCTAACGACTATTATTCGGCAGCTAATTTTTTATTTCAAACCAATACCGATATTGCTAAATCATTAGTATATGTGAACAAATCATTGGAATTAAGTAAAGACAAACCGTTCTGGTTTTTGCGTTTAAAATCATTGATCCAAGCGAAACAAGGCGATAAGTCAGGTGCAATTGAAACTGCTAAATTATCTTTGGAAGCAGCTGAAGAAGCTAAAAATCAAGATTACGTTAAAATGAACAGAGATAGTATTGCTGAATGGAGCAAGAAATAATTTCTTTATAAAAAGCAATAAAAATCCCGTTTGAAATGTCAAACGGGATTTTTTTATGCAATAAAAGCGATTTTATTTTTGAAAACTAATCGCTCCAATAACCAAGCAATCACAATAGTCAGTAGAGCCCCAATGAAATTCAGCCACAAATAACCTAATTTTTCCTCGCCACTTGGGTATAAATAGATAGCAAAATAGTAGATAACAAAAATAGTATTTTGGCTAAAAACAGCGCTGTAGAAAATAGCATCCGATTGAATTCTTCTGGAATACATCCCTACTAAAAAAATACCCAAAACGGTTCCGTAGAAAATAGATCCAATAATATTTACCAATTGGATTAGGTTTTCAAACAAGGTACCTATACAAGCAAAAAGAATGGCAATAATTCCCCAAAATAAAGTAAATAATTTACTAGCATTCAAGTAATGCTTTTCTGACTTTTCGTTTTTTAAATTACGCTTGTAGATGTCAATGGTGGTGGTCGATGCCAAAGCATTTAAACCCGAAGCGGTGGAGGACATGGCTGCTGAAATGATTACAGCTAACAATAATCCAATCAATCCTTTGGGTAAATAGTTCAAAATAAAGTGAAAAAACACATAATCTTTATCGTTGGTTTCGCTGCGACTATCGGCCTTTAAAATAATTTCTTTGGCACGATCTCTTAAGTCTTTTTCTTTATTCGAAAGTGCAATCATTTCCTTTCTTAGAATAGGATTGTCATAGTCTTGGTTTAATTGGTCGATGTACAAAAGATTGATGACTTTTTTATCTTCTGAGATTAATTCTAATTTTTTTTCAAGGGTGTTGTATTCCTCTTTATAAGGCGAATTCTCAACACTTATTTTATTATTCGGATTGAAATTTAGAGGAACAGGATTGAATTGAAAGAAGACAAATACGAGTACGCCTGTCAAAAGAATAAAAAACTGCATGGGTACTTTCAATAGTCCGTTCATCAATAATCCCATTTGACTTTCTCTCACCGATTTCCCTGATAAATAGCGTCCTACTTGCGATTGGTCTGTGCCAAAGTAGGCAAGGGCCAAGAAAAAGCCTCCGGTAATTCCGCTCCAAAAGGTATATTTTTCTTCTGGATCAAACGAAAAATTAACACTGTTCATTTTGTCATTGGCACCTGCAATATGCATAGCATTACTGAAAGTCATATCGTTTGGTAAATAATATAAAATCCAAAAAAAGGTAATCACCATACCCAATAAAATGATAAACATTTGTTGTTTTTGAGTTACGTTTACCGCTTTGGTTCCACCAGTTACAGTATAAATAATTACTAATAATCCGATAATGATATTCAGATAATTGATATTCCATCCTAAAAGTGCTGACAAAATAATTGCAGGTGCATATATTGTCAAGCCGGTTCCTAGTCCTCTTTGAAACAAGAACAGTCCAGCGGCTAAGGATCGAGTTCGTAAATCGAATCGTTTGCCCAGATATTCGTAGGCTGTGTAGACTTTGTATTTGTGATAAATAGGAATAAATGTGACACAAACAATCACCATAGCTATGGGTAACCCAAAGTAAAACTGAACGAATCCCATTCCGTCGTGATAGGCTTGTCCAGGCGTCGATAAAAAGGTGATGGCACTGGCTTGAGTCGCCATAACCGAAAGACCTACAATATGCCAAGGAGTTTCGTTGCTTCCTAGAATATAGTCTTGCACATTTCGGCTTCCATAACTTTTCCAAGCCCCATAAATGACTATAAAGAGCAGTGTAACAACGAGTATGATCCAATCAAATAATTCCATAATTTAAGCGTATAACTGCATTATGAAATAAAACAACAAGATGTAAATGGCATTAATAACGAGAATCCAAGTATAGCTTTTTTTCCAAATTTTTGTTGTTGATTTCATTTGTGATCTACTTAGTCGTTATTACTACAATGTCATTAATCAGTAAATTCAGAATCTGATTTTGATTCTAGATTAATGATCGAAATTCCTTTTTGCAACAGCAGGTTGTTGGGGTAAATAACCAATTCGCCTTCTTTATTAATCATACTAATATAAAATGCCCCGATATCTTCAATTTCTGCAATTACAGGAAAATCTTTATCATGGATATGAATGGTATCACCAATTTTAAACGGATACGAAAAAAACAAAATAATCCCCGAAGTAATGTTACTCAAAATAGACCATTGTGCCACCATGGCAACACCCACGATGGTTGCCAAAGAAGATACAGCAATGATAATGTCTTTGGCATCTACACCCCAAATAATAACCAAGGCAACAAGAAGCAAAATGTTAATTAATAAGTGTAAATATTTAATTACAAGGTTAGTGCGTCTTTCTACCGTTTGACTCAATCGGGCATAACGGCGAACCAATTTTGTTGTGATAATTCGTAATAATACTAACAGAATTAAGACAATTCCTGTAGCAATAGCTTCGCGTGCAAAATCGTTAAAAAATGAATTATACATAGGTTAGTTGTCTAAATTATTTAAATAGTTGAACACTTTATCAGTTGGCATTCCCATCACATTCGTATAGGAACCTTCAATTTTGGCTACTCCCACAAACCCAATCCATTCTTGAATTCCATAAGCGCCTGCTTTGTCATAGGGTTTGTAATGGTCTAAATAATAGTGGATGACTTGATCGCTCAGTGCATTAAAAGTGACTTTTGTTACTTCAAAAATAGTATCTGTTTTTGCTTTGGTTTTGAAACAAACTGAAGTAATCACTTCGTGCGTGGCATTGGATAACGATTGTAAAATAGCAAAAGCATCTTCCTCGTTTTTGGGTTTACCCAAAGCTTTATTGTTGTACCAAACAATCGTATCGCTGGTAATGAGTATTTCATTTTCCTTAAGTTCACCTTCAAATGCGCTAGCTTTTAATTCGGCTAAATAATTAGTAATTGCTTCTGCTTGTAATTCAGGAGGATAGACTTCTTCAATTTCTTTAAGACGAATTTCAAAATTCAAATCCAAGTCTTTGAAAAACTGTTGGCGTCTTGGCGAACCCGAAGCTAAAATCAAGGTATAGTTGGCTAGTTTATCTTTGAGCATTCGTTTGTTTATTAATCGTGTTTTCCGTCAAAATTCTCCATCCATTTTCCTTGCACTTTCATGACTTGTTCAATAACATCACGAACGGCGCCTTTTCCACCATTTTTATGTGAAATATAATTTGAAATTGATTTTATTTCTGGACTGGCATCTTGTGGACAAGTGGGTAAACCAACCAATTTCATCACATGATAATCAGGGATATCATCGCCCATATACAAGACTTGTTCTGGTTTAATACTGTAAATATCAGTGTATTCATCGAATGTAGCTACTTTGTCTGGAGTACCTAAATGAATATCGGTAATGCCAAGATTGCGCAAACGAACACGAACGCCTTCGTTGCTTCCGCCTGAAATAATACACACATTGTAACCGCTATCTACAGCAGATTTCAACGCATATCCATCGCGGATATTCATGGTGCGAAGCATTTCACCTTCATTAGATACAAAAACAGAACCATCAGTAAGTACACCATCGACATCAAAAACAAAAGTCGTGATGTTGTTCATTATTTCTTTATAGCTTTTTGCCATTATTTTGTAGGGATTGAGTTAGTAGTTTATAAATAGCAGCTTGATTTTCATCTTTTAAAAATTCTTCGTGGGCTGCAATAGTTTTCAGATCGTTTCGCTTGGCAGGCCCTGTTTGGGCATTTTTTGGCGAAAGAGTTGCAATTTTATTTGCCGTTTCCTGAATCAACGGTTTTAGAATTTCAAAAGGAATTGCATTCGCATCGCAAATTTCGTTGCCCATTTGGTACAAATAATTGACAAAATTATTTACAAAAACAGCGGCCACATGCAAGGCTTTTCGTTGTTCTGAGTTGATTTCATAAAAAGCGTTTGAAATGGAATGTGCCAATTGTTTCAAAATCTGTACATCTTTTTCATTCTCGGCTTCAAGGCAAATAGGAACTGATTTGAAATCAATTGGTTTGTCTTTGGAAAAGGATTGTAAAGGATAAAAAACAGCACGTCGATTATTAGAATTCAAACTATCTAAAGCGACTGTCCCCGAAGTATGCGCTACCAATCGATTTTCAAATGGTAAAGCTGAAGAAACCTCAGCAATAGCGTCATCCGAAACCGCAATGATATACAGATCAGCTTCTTGTAATTGAGTATACTCAGACGTTATGCGATTGGAATCGAGTAGGTGTGCGACTTTTTTTATATCGCGAGCCACTACCTGAACCAATTCGATTTGGCTATTCAATTGAAATGCCTGAATCAAATGTTGGGCAACATTTCCTGAACCGATAATGCTTACTTTAATCATAGCCACAAATTTAACAAAAAAATGAAGAGTTCAACTGATATTAATTCAATTCCAATAGCGGTTTAATTTTGGATTAAATTAACAACTGTGCCATAATAGAACTCAACATTTTTAAGTACTTTTGTGCCACTTATACCAAAATTAACTCCTTTCCAATGGATAAAAAAATAAGCTCAATTTTGTTTTCTACTCGCTTGATGGCGGTTCTTTTTATAGTTTTTGCTGTTGCGATGGGAGCAGGAACTTTTATTGAAAGTAAATACAATACCGATACCGCTCGTATATGGATCTATAATGCCTGGTGGTTTGAAGTAATTATGGTCTTTTTTATGATCAATTTCTTTGGAAATATTAAGCGTTACCAATTATTAAAAAAAGAAAAATGGGCAACTTTATTATTGCATTTAGCTTTTATTTTTATTTTGTTTGGAGCTTTTATTACCCGATATATTAGTTATGAAGGCGTGATGCCCATTCGCGAAGGAGCTACCGAGAATAAAGTATACTCCGATAAAACATTTTTAACGGTGTTTGTGGATGGGGACTACAAAGGAGAACCTAGACGTAGAGTTTTTGAAAAACCATTACTGCTTTCACCTGTTGCTGATAATGATTTTACCCTTTCTGGCGAATTTGCCGATACCCCTTTTAAAGTGAATTATGCCAATTATATTATGGGGGCCAAACAAAAAATCGCACCCAATGCTAAAGGAACCTTGTATTTAAAATTAGTTGAAGCAGGCGAGGGTGGTCGTGAAGAACATTTCTTGAAAGAAGGCGAAGTACAAAATATTCATAATGTTTTATTTGCTTTGAATAAACCTACAGATGGTGCCATTAATATTTCCACTTTGGGAGATACACCAACCATTCAAACGCCTTTTGAAGGAAATTTTATGCGAATGGCGGATAAACTCCAAGGCAAGGTGGAAAAAGACATGGTACAACCTTTGATGATGCGTTCCTTGTATTCTATTGGTGAAAAGCGTTTTGTTTTTCCAGATCCTCCCACAAAAGGAACGATCACTTACGAATCGGATAATGACTTTAAAGCGAAAAATCATAATGATGCTTTGGTCATTACTCTAACGGCAGAGGGGCAACAAAAAGAAGTAACGCTTCTAGGTTCCAAAGGAAAAACAGGCGAACCTCAAACGGTAAAAATTGGGAACAAAGACTATTCTTTCTTTTTTGGAAGCAAAACCTACGATTTGCCTTTCATGATTAAATTGAATGATTTTATTGCTAAAAAATATCCAGGAACAGAAAAGAGTTATTCAGCTTTCGAAAGTCAAGTCACTGTAAAAGATTCTACTGAAACTTTTGATGCTCAAATTTATATGAATCATGTTTTGGATTACAAAGGTTTCCGTTTCTTTCAGTCGTCGTTTGATCCTGATGAAAAAGGAACTGTTTTATCGGTGAATCACGATTTTTGGGGAACCAATATTACCTATTTGGGTTACTTTTTATTGTATATTGCTATGATGGCCATTTTGTTTACCAAACATTCTCGTTTTGGAGATTTAAAGCGAAAATTAGAAGCAGTAAAAACTAAAAAATCACAATGGATTACTATTCTTATTTTGATGTTAAGTTTGAATGCTTGGTCTCAAGATCACAATCATGCGGATCATGCAGGCCATTCTCACGCTGAATCCGAAGGCAAAAACAATCATTCGGGTCACATTCAGAAAATGCCTTCTACAGCCGAAATTGATTCGTTGATTGCTAAATTTAAAGTTTCTGAAGCACATGCAGCACAATTTGGTCGTTTGATTATTCAAGATGCAGGTGGAAGAATGAAACCGATTAATACGTTTTCTTCCGAATTGTTGCGAAAAGTAAGCCATTCGGACAGTTATAAAGGCATGAATTCAGATCAAGCTTTCTTATCGATGACGCAATATGCCAGTGCTTGGATTCAGGTGCCAATTATATACATCAAAGCAGGTAATGATAGTATTCGTAAAATTATTGGAATAGATAGTAAAGCAAAATTTGCTCCTTTTGTATCCTTTTTTGATGCCAAAGGAAATTACAAATTAACCCCTTATTTGGAAGAGGCTTTTAAGAGTGCTAATCCGAACCAGTTTGAAAAAGATTTTATTGAAACGGATAAAAAGGTGAATTTAATGGAATCGGCTTTGAGTGGTCGTATCTTGAAAATATTCCCAATTCCCAATGATCCTAACAACAAATGGATTTCCTATTTGGAATTGAACGAATCAGGAATGAAAGGGATGGACGCGACTTATACAAAGAGTATTTTACCTTTGTATTTTGGAACACTCGGCAACGCGGCTACAAGCAATGATTACAAGTCAGCCAATGAATTGTTAGCAAGTTTGAATGGTTTCCAAAAGAAATTCGGAAGTTCTGTTATGCCTACAGAAGATAAAATCGATTTAGAAATTGCCTACAACAAATACGATGTTTTCAAAAACTTGCCGTATTGGTATTTGACGGCTGCAGTATTGATGTTACTGTTGTGTATTGTAGATATTTATAAATCAAGAAAAGCAATTCGTATTAGTATTAACGTAATTCACGTTGCGATTGGATTATTGTTTCTCTTACACACATTAGGTTTAATTGCACGTTGGGTAATTTCGGGACATGCGCCTTGGAGTAATGCATATGAATCGATTATTTATGTAGCTTGGGCTACCATGTTTTTTGGTTTGGCTTTCGATAGAAAATCAAAATTAACCGTAGCTTCTTCGGCATTTGTTACCGCCATGATTTTAATGGCGGCCTATATGAATTGGATTGATCCAGAAATCGCCAACCTACAACCCGTTTTGAATTCGTATTGGTTGATGATTCACGTTGCGGTTATTGTAGCCAGTTATGGACCCTTTGCTTTGGGAATGATTTTGGGATTAGTTTCATTAATTTTGATTTTGTTTACCAATGAGAAGAACAAAGTTAAGATGGATTTGAATATTCAGGAGATTACGTATATCAATGAAATGGCGCTAACTATTGGATTGATTATGTTAACTATTGGAAACTTCTTGGGTGGACAATGGGCTAACGAAAGTTGGGGCCGTTACTGGGGTTGGGATCCAAAAGAGACTTGGGCATTGATCAGTATTTTTGTCTATGCTTTTGTCATTCACGCTCGATTTGTTCCAGCCTTACGAGGAAAATGGATTTTTAACTTGATGAGTATGTTTGCCTTTGTATCGATCTTGTTTACTTATTATGGTGTGAATTTCCATTTGGTTGGATTGCATTCGTATGCGAGTGGTGAAGCTAAATCGTTAGATTGGATTTGGCAATCGTTAGGAGCAATTTCTATCTTAGGAGCTATTACATATCCTAAATATAGAAAGTATTATAAAAAATAATTCGAAATTGATTTAGCTACTATTTATCAATTGTTTAACCTTCGTTTTGATTTTAATAATTTACATTTACAATTCAATTTAAAAACTAATATAATGAAACTAGCTGCTTTAACTTGTTGTATTGCATTGTTGTTTAGTTGTCAAAACAAAGCGCAAAATGCAATGTCCTCAAATACTAATTCTTCAGTAACCATGACCAAACAATCCATTCATCAATTTAAAGTGACTGATTTGTCAGGAAACACTTTTGATTTCGCTTCTTTAAAAGGAAAAAAAGTAATTGTGGTAAATACTGCTTCAAAATGTGGTTTGACACCTCAGTACAAAGATTTAGAGACTTTATACACTACCTATAAAGACAAAGGATTAGTAATTGTTGGTTTTCCTGCCAATAACTTTTTCTCTCAAGAACCGGGAACCAATGAAGAAATAGCACAGTTTTGCCAATTGAATTATGGCGTTACTTTTCCAATGATGGCAAAAGTTTCGGTAAAAGGAAAAGACATGTGTGAGGTGTATCAGTTTCTAACAAAACAAGCAAAAAACGGATTTGAGGATTCTGATGTAGAATGGAATTTTCAAAAATACTTGTTAAACGAAAACGGAGAATTGGAGAAAGTAATTTCGCCAAGAACCAAACCTTTAGATGATGAAATTGTTAATTGGGTAAAAGGATAATAATTCCATAATTCAAATACAAAAAGGGATTTTCAATATACTGAAAATCCCTTTTTTGTTTTATTCAGCCGCTATAATTTCTTTAACAGCCAATTCGTAATTCCGAATGTTTTTGGTTTTGTTAATCTTCTTTTGCACTTTATGTGGGTTAGAGAAGATAACTGAAAAGTACTCCCACAAATGGTGCATTTTTAATAAAATATGGGAAGGTCCAGAAAGTGATTCACTATATCCTTGGTATAAGGTTTCGTGGAAATCACTAAATAAAGCCATTTTATTTGTTGGGTATTCAGTAGTATTTTGTTTTATCATAATGGGTAAGAAAGGATCTGCAATTAGTCCTCTACCAATCATCCAATGATCAATAGTAGGGAAACGCTCATGCATTTCTCTAAATTTCGCTACTGAAGTGATATCGCCATTATAATACAATTTGTGTTGGGTAGCATCAATGCAGGCTTGGAAAGCATCTAAATGTACGCCACCTTTGTACAATTGTTTTCCAAGGCGCGCGTGAATGGCAATATTTTTTAAAGGATATTGATCCAAAATGGGGAAAACATCCAAAATTTCTTGAGTAGTTTCGTAACCCAATCGCATTTTCATAGAAACCAAAATATCGGTTTCAGCATGCGCTCTTTCTAAAACGGTATTGATTTTTTCGGTATTGCTTATTAAACCCGAACCCATTCCGGATTTGGTCACCATAGGATAGGGACAACCTAAATTCCAATTCAATTCTTTGTACCCTAATTCACGAACGTATTTTGCTACAAACAAAAATTCATCGGCATCGTTGGTGATTACTTGCGGAATCACTTCTAAATCTAAATTGTTCTCAGGTAGCAAATCCCTTTCGTAAGACGGTTTAATAACCATTTTTCCATTCAAACGAATGTAAGGTGAGTAGTAGGTGTCAATTCCACCAAAATAAGTATTGATTGCATTTCTAAATCGAAAATCAGTAAATCCTTGTAAAGGAGAAGAAAGTAAAGTAAAATCCATAATGTGGGTTAGGCATCAAAGATACAATTGTTTTTATTCTAAAATCAATTGCACAAAAACAGAATCCAACCAGCGATTGAATTTAAATCCAGATTCTTTAATGATTCCAACGGTTTTAAATCCAAATTGATGATGAAAATCAATACTAGTTTGGTTTTCGGCATCAATGACACCAATCATAGTATGGAGACCTTGTTGTTTAGCCAATTGAATTAATTCGGATAACAATAGTTTTCCAATTCCCAAACCTTGATTGTCTTGTTGAACATAAACCGAATGCTCTACGGTGTATTTATACGCTTCTCTAAAACGGAATTCGGAATACATTCCAAAGCCAACCACTTCGCCATTATTTTCAGCAACTATAACAGGAAATCCTGCTTGTATTTTGGAATCCAAAATAGCTTCTTGTTGTGCTAAAGTTCGGATATTATAATCGTATAAAGCTGTGGCATTTAGAATATTATAATTGATAATATCCAATATTGCAACTGCATCCGATTTTTGAAATTTCCTGATAGTAATGGCCATTATTATGTAGTCTTAAGAGTTGGTTTAGTTGCAGCTTTTTTTTAAATGAATAGATCGGCTAAAAATTAATTTGCTTTATTGCTGTTAAAACCCATGTTTGTTTACTTTGATATTGTTTCAATGTGGACACTCATCGGCATAGGCAATATTATAGTTTTTTCAACTTTAGCACCTTGAAGTATTCCTTCCAAACCATTGTCATCAAACAAATAGAGTCTTGTATAAGAATAGAAAATTCAGAAAAAAAAGAAGTAAGGTTGTAAATTAGGTCTTTATTTTTAATTGAATTTAATTTCGAATACAAATATATTTTCTTTTTTAAATCAATCCGAAAATTGTATCATAATTTACCAACAATTAGAATTACAATCGTAAATTTGCTTCTAGTTTTCAAAAAGAAGCAATCCGAATTATGATCTACCCCAAAATACCTTTAGCACAAAGTATCCTTGAGATTTTTTTAGCCAAAGGAATTACCAATATCATTATTTCACCAGGTTCGCGAAATGCGCCATTAACCATTGGTTTTGCTTCTAATCCTGCGTTTCAATGTTACAGTATTGCCGATGAACGTTCGGCTGGTTTTTTTGCTTTAGGAATAGCGCAGCAAACTAAAAAAACCGTTGCTTTGGTTTGTACCTCAGGATCGGCTTTATTGAATTATTATCCTGCTATCGCGGAAGCATTTTATAGCCAAATTCCGTTAATCGTGCTTTCTGCAGACCGTCCTCAAAGCAAGATTGATATTGGCGACGGCCAAACCATTCGTCAAGAAAATGTGTTTGCTAATCATTCTTTGTTCAATGCTAATTTGCAGGAAGGTACTAGTTTAGAAAACGATCAAAAAATAAACGAAGCTTTGAATTGGGCTTTCACCAAAAAGGGACCAGTGCATATTAATGCGCCATTTGAAGAACCTTTGTATGAAACGGTTTCTGAACTTGCTGTGCAATCTTATGTGTCTCCTTCGATAGAAACTACTGCGATAGTAGGCGACTTAAGTTCGTTTGCCACTATTTGGAACCAAGCTTCCCGAAAAATGATATTAGTTGGCGTCAATGAACCCAATGCAATTGATTCCAAAACAATTGATTTTTTAGCCAGTGATGAATCAGTTTCGGTTTGGACTGAAACCACTTCAAACTTACATCATTCTAGTTTTATTACGAATATTGATACCATAATTACGCCAATTACTACCTCAGATTTTGAGAATTTTCAACCTGAAATTCTTGTAACTTTTGGAGGAATGGTCGTATCAAAACGTATTAAAGCTTTCTTGCGAAAATACAAACCCAAACACCATTGGCATATAGATTCGTTACGTGCGTATGATACTTTTGGCGCATTGAATCAGCATTTTGAAATGGATCCGCAATTGTTTTTTGATCACTTCATTCCATTAATAA
Organism: Flavobacterium ammoniigenes; assembly: GCF_020886055.1. Classification (NCBI taxonomy): domain Bacteria; kingdom Pseudomonadati; phylum Bacteroidota; class Flavobacteriia; order Flavobacteriales; family Flavobacteriaceae; genus Flavobacterium; species Flavobacterium ammoniigenes. Next base: position 1,699,610 of record NZ_AP025184.1, read on the forward strand.
AGGTTGTTGAGAGTGATTATTCGCAACAATTAATTGAAATCAAATCCACACGAAAACTAAAGCATGATGCCTATTTGGCTTCTGTTCCATTTTCTGATTTTACTGTTTTTGATACAATTATGCCAAAAATTCCTAAGCATAGCCAATTGCAAATTGGGAATAGTTCGGCCATTCGTTATGCGCAATTAATTCCAATTGACGCTTCAATTGAAGTCTATTGCAATAGAGGGACTAGCGGAATTGACGGCTGTACTTCAACAGCTATTGGTGCGGCTGTTGCCAATGGAAAACCAACTACTTTCATTACAGGTGATATTGGATTTTTGTATGATACCAACGCGCTTTGGAACAATTATATTCCGAAGAATTTTAAAATTATTCTAATCAACAATGGGGGTGGAGGTATTTTTAGAATTCTTCCAGGACATGAAGAAACTCCTGTATTCAATACTTTTTTCGAAACCTCGCATTGTCATACAGCGGAACATTTAGCAAAAATGTATGGCTTCAATTATAGCATAGCAAGTGATGAAAATACTTTAGAGCAAACGTTAAAGGATTTCTATTCCAATAATGATCAACCTCAACTATTAGAGATATTCACACCCACTCGGAAAAACGATTCGATTTTACTGAATTATTTTAAGAATTTAACATAAAAAAGGAGTTCAATTATTGAACTCCTTTTAATTTTACTTTACTGGAACAGGAAAGACGGGTAAACTTGCATGTCCCAATTCATTTACCGATTGTATAGCAAACAAATAATTGTCTTTTGAATAGGGAATTGTTACTGTCGTATCTTTCACAAAAATTGTTTTTTCCCAATGGGAAGCAGCAGTTTCACGAATTAAAACTTGGTAACCAAACACTGGTTTCCCTTCCGGAGCCGACCAAACTAAGTCGGAGAAATTGGTTAACTCACTAATTTTAATTCCAACATTTTTTGGAGCTTTTGGTGACCAACCTAAATTACTCAAAGTAGCTAAGTTAGCGCCAGTTACTTTACGCATGTATTCAAAATCCATAAACTCTGGTAAATCGCCAAATTGCGTTCCTTTGTCCAAACGCACATCTTGATGTTGGTGATCGTAGTTTTCATTCATTTCGCAAAAGCGAATGGCAGTAAATCCATTTTGAGAAAACGGAGTATGATCTCCGCCACGAAGGAATCGGTCATTGCGGTAAACCAAATTAATATTCAATTGATCGATGTATTGACTTGTAGTAGTCTTAATATAACGAGCTAATAAACGTGATGGACTATCATTTTCTCGATTAATTGATTTTCGTACTTTGGCTTCAGCCTCAGTTTCCAGATAGGGAATCGCTTCACTAAATACACGTACATTTACATTATCACGTAAACCAGTTCCATTGGATAGACTATTGCCAATCATATCGTTATTCAACATGGCGATAATGTTCCAATTCTCTGCTTTGGCTTTTTCGGCTAAATGTTTAGCGCCATACAAACCTTGTTCTTCGCCCACAACTGTTACAAAAATGATAGTAAACGGAAATTCTCTTTGGCTCATAATTCTACTGATTTCCAATACTGCTGCCACACCCGATCCGTCATCATTGGCACCAGGTGCATCAATAGTAGCATTCATTACATCGGTGGCGCGAGAATCCAAGTGCCCACTAATGATTAAAACCCTATTATCCGTTGGATCAGTTCCTTTTAAAGTAGCCATCACATTTCCTAATTGGCTATCCACAGCGATTCTTCTACCATCTGCTTTAATAGTGAAATAATCTATTTCAGCAGTTAATCTACCATTGGAATTTTTAGCATATTTGTCAAATTCCGATTTTACCCAACGTTGTGCTGCTCCAATACCTCGACTATTACTTTTGGTATCGCTAAGTGTATGGCGAGTACCAAATGAAACTAGTTTTCGAACTGTATTTTCCATATTGGTTGCGCTCACTTCGGCAACCATTTTTTTAATTTCAGGATCGCTTACAGTAGATTGAGTATGGCTAATTTGGGAGGTGAAAAGAAAAAAAGTTGCAAGCCAAAAAGAAGTAATTTTCATAAATTCAGTGGTTTAGTTTTTTCAAATTTAGCGAATCAGTTTTAGTTATTTGGTTTTATGAATTCAATTATTTTTTGAATTACTGAAGCGTCTCCCAATATTTTTCGGTGTCCTAACCCTTGGGTGAGCAGTATTTCACCGTTTTTCACATGCTTATGAATATTAATTCCCGCTTTTACGGGAACTTCATAATCATGTTCGTCATGAATAACTAAAATTGGTAAATCTATAGTAGCAGCCGCTTTAAAAGCCGAATAATTATCCATTGCCTCTTTGTATTTGTTTTCAAAATAATCGCGCAATTTCAAGCTTATGAGTGGTTGTAATTGTAATTTTTTGATAAAATCATCTATTATATCTTGTACGATATCACCGCTACCAATCACTATAATCTTGTTTGTATGAAATCCTGATTTAACGGCATTCAGCACCGCCATTCCACCCAATGAGTGTCCAATTGCAATTTCGAATGGACCAAACTGCTTTTCTAATTCAAAGATTGAGGCTATAAACTCTAGCATAATACTCGAATTTCCAGGCGATTTTCCGTGAGCTGGCGCATCAAAACTTATAGTGGCATATCCTTCCTTAAGCAAGGCATCGGCTATTTTAAAAAGCTGGGTACCTCTTCCAGACCAACCGTGAACTAACAGTACCTTTTTGTCACTGTTTCCATATTGATATACCATTATCGATTTCTCAATAGAGGGTACCTTAATCAATTGTTGGGTACTATTAGTATCCATTTCCAATTCTCGCTTTGGAATTTTGTGTTTGATGGGAGTGGTGAATAATTTTGCGGCATATAATACTACCGCTTTAGTTGAAATAAGGTTTAAAAACTGTCCAGTTCTTACAATAATTTTAGGAATTGGTAGTGGATCTAGTTTTTTATTTTTTTTCTTAGTCATGATTAATTAATGTGAGTTCTAAAGTAGTTGTTTTTTTTCAATTGAATCGTGCTCTAATTATAAACTTTTATACATACTAACTAAAAAATAAATAAATTAGCCATCTAAACAAATTTGATTATGGCAGATTTACCAAAAGGAAATAATAAATTATTGAATGCTTGGGCATTTTACGATTGGGCTAATTCCGTATATTCATTAGTAATTTCCTCAGCGGTTTTTCCAATTTTTTACGAGGCTCTTTTTTCTGAACGCAGTCATTATATATCTGTATTCGGATTTTCGCTAAAAAATTCGGCTTTAATTAGTTTTGTTACCGCTTTTGCCTTTTTGGTAGTGGCATTTATTTCACCGATTCTTTCTGGAATTTCCGATTATGTGGGGAACAAAAAATCCTTTATGAAGTTCTTTTGTTATTTGGGCGCTTTGTCTTGTATTGGATTGTATTGGTTTAGCCTTGATAATTTATATCTCGGATTAGTTTTTTACTTTTTAGGATTAGTAGGTTTTTGGGGTAGTTGGGTTTTTTATAATTCGTATTTACCAGATATCGCTTTTCCAAATCAACAGGATGCTATTAGTGCCAAAGGCTTTTCATACGGCTATGTTGGTAGTGTAATTTTGTTAATCGTTAATCTAGCAATGATCATGATCCCAGATGTTTTCGGAATCTCGGGAACAAAAGGAGAAGCAGCGATGAAAGCCATGCGCTATTCTTTTGGTATGGTCGGAATTTGGTGGATTTTATTCAGTCAATATACCTATTATTATTTGCCGAAAGGAAATAAAATTGTAGCTGCTAATTTGAAAAAGCATATTCTATTTAATGGATTTAAAGAATTGAAAAAAGTATGGTATTTATTAGCTGAAAATAGTACCTTAAAAAGGTATTTAGCTAGTTTCTTTGTTTACAGTATGGCTGTGCAAACAGTGATGTTAATTGCTACTTATTTTGGAGCTCAAGAAATTCAATGGGCTTCCCAAAGCGAAAGTACCACGGGATTAATCATTTGTATTTTATTGATTCAATTAGTTGCTATAGTAGGGGCTACGTTTACATCGAAAGCCTCTGCCAAATACGGTAATATTCCCACCTTGATGGCTATTAATGCATTTTGGATTTTATTGTGCGCGATGGCTTATTTTATCACTTTACCTATTCATTTTTATGTCATGGCAGGTTTAGTAGGTTTGGTTATGGGAGGTATTCAAGCGCTTTCGCGTTCCACTTATTCAAAATTACTTCCGGACACTGAAGACACGGCTTCTTTTTTTAGTTTTTATGATGTAGCTGAGAAAATTGGAATCGTAATTGGAATGTGTGTGTATGGTATTATTGATCAAATTACCGGTAGTCCGCGATTTGCGATTGTGTTTTTAGGACTCTTCTTTGTAATTGGTCTTATTTTATTGCGTCGTGTTCCAAAAACGGCAGAATTGGAATAATCATTCCTTTATCTAATTCTATTTTGGCATAAAGATTGACTAATAAGGGGTTGGTCTCGAGAACTGCTTTGCGCATTGTTTAGGCCGATAGAATTTCAAAAATTAATGACAAAACGACTTATTATAATTTATGTCAAATCATAAAATACTCACAATTGACAATCTGTCACTTCAAGAATTTGATTCAGAAGCTGAATTAATCCCGTTATTGACTCCGGAAGATGAGGAGGAAATGAACAATGAAGAATTGCCGGAATCCTTACCCATTTTGCCATTGCGCAATATGGTCTTGTTTCCAGGTGTGGTTATTCCCATTACTGCGGGACGAGACAAATCAATTAAATTGATCAATGATGCGAACGCATCGGGAAAAAATATTGGTGTAGTTGCACAAAAAAATGAAGAAGACGAAGATCCAACAAAAGATGACATTCATACTGTTGGAACCGTAGCTCGAATTTTGCGTGTTCTCAAAATGCCTGATGGCAATATTACTATAATTTTACAAGGAAAAAAACGTTTCGAAATTGAAGAAGTAGTTTCAGAAGAGCCTTACATTACTGCAACCGTAAAAGAAGTTCCTGAAAAACGTCCTAAAAAGAACGATACCGAATTCAATGCAATCATTGATTCTCTAAAAGAATTAGCAGTTAAGATCATTCAAGAAAGTCCTAATTTGCCTAGCGAAGCTACCTTTGCTATCAAAAATATTGAAAGCAAATCTTTCTTGGTGAATTTTGTTTCTTCCAATATGAACCTTTCGGTAAAAGAGAAACAAGATTTGTTGAAAATCAATAATCTGAAAGATCGTGCTTTGGAAACTTTACGTTTTATGAATGTAGAGTTGCAAAAATTGGAATTGAAAAACGACATTCAATCTAAAGTACGTTTTGATTTAGACCAACAACAACGCGAATATTTTCTGCACCAACAAATGAAAACCATTCAAGAAGAATTGGGTGGCGTTTCTCATGAAGAAGAGTTTGACGAAATGAGTCAGCGTGCCAAAACTAAAAAGTGGGACGAAACTACACAAAAGCATTTCGAAAAAGAATTGTCAAAATTGCGAAGAATGAATCCGCAAGCGCCTGATTTCAGTATTCAAAGAAACTATTTGGATTTGTTTTTGGACTTGCCTTGGAATGAATTCTCAGAAGATAATTTCGATTTAAAACATGCTCAAAAAATTCTAGATCGTGATCATTTTGGTTTGGAAGATGTGAAGAAACGAATGATTGAACACTTGGCAGTATTAAAATTACGCAAGGATATGAAGTCACCAATTATCTGTTTAACAGGACCTCCGGGTGTAGGAAAAACCTCTATTGGACGTTCCATTGCAGAAGCCTTGGGTAGAAAATATGTTCGAATTTCTTTGGGTGGATTACGTGATGAAGCAGAGATTCGCGGACATAGAAAAACGTATATCGGAGCTTTACCAGGACGAATTATTCAAAGTTTGAAAAAAGCAGGTACATCCAATCCTGTTTTTGTTCTGGATGAAATTGATAAATTATCCAACAGTCATAGCGGTGATCCATCTTCGGCATTATTAGAAGTATTGGATCCGGAACAAAACAATTCATTTTATGATAATTTCCTTGAAATGGGATACGATTTATCAAAAGTGATGTTTATTGCGACGTCTAATAATATGAGTACCATTCAACCTGCTTTGCGAGACAGAATGGAAGTAATCAAAATGTCGGGCTATACGATTGAAGAGAAAGTAGAGATTGCGCGTCAGCATTTATTTCCAAGGCAATTAAAAGAACACGGATTGACGTCTAAAGACTTGACGATTGGTAAAAAACAATTGGAAAAAATTGTAGAAGGCTATACGCGTGAATCTGGCGTTCGTGGATTGGAAAACAAATTAGCACAAGTCATCCGAAATGCTGCTAAATCAGTTGCGATGGAGGAGGAGTACAATAAAAAAGTTACGGATGCAGATATCGTAAATGTATTGGGCGTTCCAAGATTGGAAAGAGACAAATACGAAAGCAATGATGTAGCAGGAGTAGTTATTGGATTAGCTTGGACCAGTGTTGGAGGTGATATTTTATTTATTGAATCCTTACTTTCTCCAGGAAAAGGAACGATGACGATTACAGGTAATTTAGGTACGGTAATGAAAGAATCGGCTACGATTGCTTTGGAGTTTATCAAAGCCAATTCGGCATCCATGGGATTGAATTCAGACCTTTTAAATAAATACAACATTCATTTACACGTACCAGAAGGGGCGACGCCAAAAGACGGACCAAGTGCTGGTATTGCCATGTTGACCTCTTTAGTTTCTTTGCTTACGCAAAAAAGAGTAAAGAAAAATTTAGCCATGACTGGAGAAATTACCTTGAGAGGAAAAGTATTACCAGTGGGCGGAATTAAAGAAAAAATATTAGCAGCAAAAAGAGCCAATATTAAGGAGATTATTTTATGTCATGAAAATAAAAGTGACATTGACGAAATTAAACCAGAATATCTCGAAGGACTTACGTTTCATTATGTAAAAGAAATGAGCGAAGTATTGCAAATTGCGATCACAGAGCAGAAAGTCAAAAATGCGAAGAAGTTAGACTAACCAACTTTCAAGAGAATATTAATTCCAAATTCCAAACTGATAATTTTTCTGTTTTGGGGTTTGGAATTTTTCGTTTATTGTATTTATAATTTTATCTTCGCAACGCAAGCCTTAATTAAACAAATATATTTTGATAAATAAAATCACCATAGCCATTGATGGATTTTCTTCTACAGGAAAAAGTACCTTGGCTAAACAATTGGCCCAACAGTTGGGTTATATCTATGTGGATACTGGAGCGATGTACCGAGCTGTTGCTTTTTTTGCAATGCAAAACCAATATATTTCAATTGATTCTTTCAATAAAGTAGAATTGGTTAACCATTTAAAAAACATTAGTTTAGAATTTAAATTCAATAATGAATTAGGTTTTGCCGAAATGTACTTGAACGGACAGAATGTAGAAAAGGAAATACGTACTATTGAAGTCTCGGCTTATGTAAGTAAGGTGGCGGAAGTATCCGAAGTTCGGTCCAAATTAGTTGAGCAACAACAAGAAATGGGAAAAAATAAAGGCATCGTTATGGATGGACGCGATATTGGCACAGTTGTTTTTCCGGATGCTGAATTGAAGATTTTTATGACCGCGAGTGCTGCTACACGTGCGCAACGACGTTTTGACGAATTAGTTCAAAAAGGAGATGCGGTAACTTACGAAGAAGTATTGAAAAATGTTGAAGAACGAGATTATATCGATACCCATCGCAAGGATTCTCCACTAGTAATGGCTGAGGATGCAGTTGAAATTGACAATTCGCATTTGTCAAGGGAAGAGCAATTTCAAGTTGTTTTGGATTTAGTAAATGCAATTATTGCAACCAATTAATTGGTTGCATATATCTTTTTTAATGTTAGATTTACAAATTATTTATTAGAATTAACACCACTATTATGAGTATAAAATTGAGATTGACAGTCATGAGCTTTTTGCAGTTTTTTGTATGGGGCGCTTGGTTAATTACTGTTGCAAATTATTGGTTTGGTACAAAACATTGGGATGGAGCACAATTTGGAGCCATATTTTCTACAATGGGAATTGCTTCTATTTTTATGCCTACACTTTGTGGTATTATTGCTGACCGATGGATTAATGCTGAAAAATTATATGGTGCCTTACATATCTTAGGAGGTTTAACTCTTTTTTATGTACCTCAGGTGACCAGTCCGACTGATTTTTTTTGGGTGATATTAGTAGCTATGATTTTTTATATGCCTACTATTGCTTTGTCCAATTCGGTGGCGTATAACGCTTTGAAAAAAGGGAATTTGGATGTCGTAAAAGATTTTCCACCTATCCGCGTTTGGGGAACAGTTGGTTTTATTGTTGCTATGTGGATTACCAATTTGACCGATAATAAAGCTAGCGAAAATCAATTTTATATTGCAGCTATTGCAGCTGTATTTTTAGGAGTTTACGCCTTTACCTTACCTAAATGTTTGCCAGAAGGCAAAACGACAGATAGTAAATCGTTTATTGATTTGATCGGATTGAGTTCTTTTAAATTATTTGCTGATTATAAATTGGCCTTATTCTTTTTGTTTAGTATGTTTTTAGGAGCTGCGTTACAATTGACTAATGCGTATGGAGATGTATACTTAGATGATTTTAAATTATTGCCTGAATATGCAGATTCATTAGTAGTAAAATATTCGACCATAATTATGTCGATTTCACAAATTTCAGAGACCTTATTCATTTTGGCTATCCCGTTTTTCTTAAAACGTTTTGGAATTAAACAAGTTATGTTGTTTAGTATGATAGCTTGGGTGTTGCGTTTTGGCTTATTTGCATATGGAAACCCAGGTGATGGATTGTGGATGATTATTATGTCGTGTATTGTTTACGGAATGGCATTCGACTTTTTTAATATTTCAGGATCGCTATTTATTGAAACGTCAACAGATTCAACCATACGTTCATCAGCACAAGGCTTGTTTATGATGATGACGAATGGTTTTGGAGCTATTTTTGGAAGTATTACAAGTGGCTATATCATAGAAAAATATTTTACGACTCCAGAAGGAAAAGACTGGCATATGATTTGGCTTACTTTCGCTATTTACGCCTTGGTCATTACGGTGGCTTTTGCTATATTCTTCAAACACAAGCATAATCCTACTGAAATAGAGCAAGTTAGTCATTAAGATTCACTTCCTGTTTATATTTAAAACCAAGACTTGTTCTTGGTTTTTTTATGTTTAAAAGTCATGAAAAGAGAAGCGATTTCTATTTGCAATGTATAGTTTGTTATTCGTTCTGATTGTCAATGAATTAATCGGTAGTTTATCGTAAAATAAATTTGATAATTGAATAAAGTTGTTTTACCTTTGCCCACCTTTTGGTGGATAAGGATTTCCTCTAGGTATCAATTAATTATACAAACAACTTCTGTTGTTTTCTTTCACATTAAGAAATCCGAGAAAATACAGAATACAAATTTTTAATCAGCATGTCTGAACAATTAAAATCACAAGAAGAGTTTTTAGCAAATTTTAACTGGCATAACTTCCAAGAAGGAATTGATGCAGTAGATGAAAAAAACTTACAAGAATTCGAAGCATTAGTATCAAAAACTTTTATTGCTACAGATCAAGAAGAAGTAGTAGAAGGTGTTGTTGTTAGAATTACAGATAGAGACGTTATCGTTGATATCAATGCAAAATCGGAAGGTGTTATTTCTTTAAACGAATTCCGTTACAATCCAAACTTAAAAGTAGGTGACAAAGTAGAAGTATTAATTGACATCCGTGAGGACAAAACAGGTCAGTTAGTATTATCACATAGAAAAGCACGTACTATCAAATCTTGGGATAGAGTTATTTCTGCAAACGAAACAGGTGAAATCGTTACTGGTTTTGTTAAATGTAGAACTAAAGGTGGTATGATCGTTGACGTTTTCGGAATCGAAGCGTTCTTACCAGGTTCACAAATTGATGTGAAACCAATCCGTGATTATGATGTTTACGTAAACAAAAACATGGAATTCAAAGTAGTTAAAATTAACCACGAATTCAAAAATGTTGTTGTATCTCACAAAGCGCTTATTGAAGCGGATATTGAGGTTCAGAAAAAAGAAATCATTGGTCAATTACAAAAAGGACAAGTATTAGAAGGTGTGGTTAAAAACATTACTTCTTATGGTGTGTTTATTGACTTAGGTGGTGTTGATGGATTAATCCACATTACTGACCTTTCTTGGTCAAGAATCAATCACCCAAGTGAAGTTCTTGAATTAGATCAAAAATTAAATGTTGTAATCCTTGATTTCGATGATGAGAAAACAAGAATTCAATTAGGATTGAAACAATTAAACGCTCACCCATGGGATGCTTTAGATGCTAACTTAGCTGTTGGTGATAAAGTAAAAGGTAAAGTAGTTGTAATCGCTGATTACGGTGCATTTATCGAAGTTGCTGAAGGTGTTGAAGGTTTAATCCACGTTTCTGAAATGTCTTGGTCTACTCACTTACGTTCTGCTCAAGATTTCGTAAAAGTGGGTGATATCGTTGAAGGAGTTATCTTAACTTTGGATAGAGACGATCGTAAGATGTCTTTAGGTATCAAACAATTGACACAAGATCCATGGACTGACATTACTTCTAAATACCCAGTAGGTTCTAAACATTCTGGTATCGTTAGAAACTTTACAAACTTTGGAATTTTCGTAGAATTAGAAGAAGGAATCGACGGATTGATTTATATCTCTGACCTTTCTTGGACTAAGAAAATCAAACATCCATCTGAGTTTGTAAATGTTGGTGAAAAATTAGACGTAGTTGTATTAGAATTAGATGTTGAAGGACGTAAATTATCTTTAGGTCACAAACAAACTACTGCTAATCCTTGGGATCAATATGAAGGTTCTTTCGCTGTTGGAACTATCCACACAGGAGAAATTGCTGAAATCGTTGACAAAGGAGCTACTGTAGAATTTGGTGATGATATCGTTGCTTTCATTCCTACTCGTCACTTAGAAAAAGAAGACGGTAAGAAATTGAAAAAAGGAGAATCTGCTGATTTCAAAGTAATCGAATTCAATAAAGAATTCAAAAGAGTAGTTGCTTCTCATACTGCAATCTTCCGTGAAGAAGAAGAGAAAAATGTGAGAACAGTTTCTGAAAATACTTCATCTGCTTCAACTACTAATGCACCAGCTGCAACTTTAGGAGATAACAATGATGTATTAGCAGCTTTGAAAGCTAAAATGGAAAAAACAGAGAAAAAATAATTCTCAGTTTTTCTAAATACAAAAGCCTCACAGTTTTGTGAGGCTTTTTTTATTGGCAACAATTTTGTGCTGCAACAAATAAAAAACCCTAAATCCAAAAGACTTAGGGTTTTTACTTTTTATATTACTTTATAAAACTATCTCAAAACAGCTCCTAGTTCCGTTTCAAAATTCTTCTGTAGCTTGGACATGATTTTATCAATTTGCTCGTCTGTCAAAGTTTTTGAGCTGTCTTGAATGCTAAAGCTTAGAGCATATGATTTTTTTCCTTCCGGTAAATTTTGACCTTCGTACACATCAAACAAATCAACATTTTTCAATAGTGATTTTTCTGTTTGTTTGGCAATAGTATAAATACTTTCGTAAGTCACCGCTTGGTCAAGCAATAAGGCTAAATCTCTTCGAACTTCTGGGTATTTCGGAATTTCAGTAAATTTAACTTTATTCGAAATTAGTTTCAAAATAGCGGCCCAATTGAAATCGGCAAAAAATACTTCTTGTTTGATTCCAAAGTGTTTTAGAATTGATTTTTTAACCACACCAATTTCGACAATAGTATCTTTTCCTAAACTAATTGCTATTCCTTCCGAATATACATCAGTTGTTAGAGGTTGGTTTTGCGTTTTCTGAATTCCTAGTCTTTCTAAAACTGCAGTAACATATCCTTTAAACAAAAAGAAATCAGTAGGTTTTTGTCCCGATGTCCAAGTTTCTTGATTCCTATTTCCAGTTAGAAAAAGAGTCAAATGTTTTTTCTCTTCGTATCCAGAAGGGTAGTTGTGGTAGGTTTTTCCGAATTCAAATAATTTTAAATCGGTATTTTTTCTATTGATATTGTATGAAATAGCTTCCAATCCTGAGAACAATAGTGATTGACGCATGGTTGCTAAATCACTACTTAATGGATTTAACATGGTCACATTATGTTCTTCTTTCAATAAATCTGAAAGCTGAATATAATTAGCTGTTGTCAATGAGTTGGCCATCATTTCGTGAAAGCCTTGTGAATTCAATTGCGTTGCTACAACATTTTGAATTTTATAATCTTCAGTTCTAGGTGAATTAGCTATTGTCGCATTGACCTTGTTGGAGAATTTGATGTTATTGTATCCATACACACGCAAGATTTCTTCAATGACATCAATTTCACGTTGTACATCAACACGATAGGCAGGAATAGTCAATCCCAATCCAGAATCGGTAACACTGTTTACTTTGATATCAAGTGAAACTAATATTTTCTTAATGATGTCTTTCGGAATTTCCTGACCAATAATTTTAGTTACTTTATTGAAATTCAAGAACACACTAAAATCGTCTATTTTTTTTGGATATACATCAATTAAGTCAGATGTAATTTCACCACCCGCTACTTCTTGAATTAATAAAGCCGCACGTTTTAAAGCATAATCGGTAATAGAAGGATCAATTCCTCTTTCAAAACGGAAAGAAGCATCTGTATTTAGTTGATGTCTTTTGGCCGTTTTACGAACACTAACAGGATTAAAATAAGCACTTTCTAAGAAGATGCTAGTTGTACTTTCTGAAACACCTGATTCTTTTCCACCGAAAACACCTGCAATACATAACGGACCGTTTTCGTCACAAATCATGATGTCTTCTTCGTGTAAACTACGTTCTACATCATCAAGTGTAGTGAATTTGGTTCCTGAAGGCAACGTTTTTACAATCACTTTACCATTAATTTTAGCTGCATCAAAAGCATGCAAAGGTTGTCCTAATTCGTGTAATACATAATTAGTAACATCCACAATATTGTTTTTTGGATTTAATCCAATGGCTTTTAAACGATTTTGCAACCAAGCAGGAGAGGGTTGTACCGTAATTCCTGAAATAGTAAGACCACAATATCTTGGAACTAAATTACTTTCTTTAACGTCAATATCAATTTTTAAAGTGCGTTTATCCACTCTAAATTTTGTAACTGAGGGTGTAATTAATTCTACATTTACACCACTTTGAATCATTCCCGCTCTTAAATCACGTGCTGTTCCATAATGGCTCATTGCATCGGCACGGTTAGGTGTTAATCCAATTTCAAAAACTTCGTCATTTTCGATTTTAAAAACGGTAGCCGCTGGAATCCCAGGTTGAAGAGATGGGTCTAACACCATAATTCCTTCATGACTTGATCCTAAACCAATTTCGTCCTCGGCACATATCATCCCGTGACTTTCTTGTCCGCGAATTTTACCTTTTTTAATAGTAAATGATTCTCCTTCTTTATCGTATAAAACAGTTCCAATAGTAGCTACAGGTACTTTTTGTCCAGCGGCAACATTACTAGCTCCACAAACAATTTGAACAGGAATACCATCACCTAAATCAACGGTTGTAATTTTTAATCGGTCAGCATCTGGGTGAGGCACACAAGTCAAAACATGTCCCACTACTATTCCTTCTAAGCCACCTTTTACTGATTGGTATTTCTCGACAACTTCTACCTCCAAACCTAAATCGGTTAATAAAGCAGCTGTTTCTTCTGATTGCCAATCTATTTTAATGAACTGTTTGATCCAGTTGTATGATATTTTCATTGCGAATTATTTTCAGGTCTGCAAATATAAGGATTGCTGATTGGAGTAGGAAACAATTTATTTGATTTTTATTGGCCTAAAAGCGATTAAATTTATTTTTTTAGAAACGGAATTAACCCTTCAAAATATACTTTTTGGTCATCATAAAAGTCCATATGACTTCCTTTTGGGCAAAATAAATAGGTTCCATTTTGTACCAATTTTGACATTTCTTCCATGTGTTTAGGATCCATAGTGTCGTATTTGGCTCCAATCACTAGGGTAGGAATGGTGATATTTTTCAAATCGGCTTTTCGATCCCATTTTTCTAATTTTCCGGAAATTCCAAATTCGCTAGGGCCTTGCATGCTTACATATAACGACTGATTCATTTTGGCAAATGAACGGTTTACTGGCTCTGGCCAATCTTTGGCTGGAAAACGTAGAATGTGTTTTTCGTAAAAATTTGGAATCAATAATTCCATATAGCGTGGTTTAGTAAAATCTTTAGCTGCCTCTATTTGGTTGAGTTCAGCCAATACCTTTGGATCCATTTGTTTGGACAATACTTCGTCAGCATATTTCCCATATTCCGGACAGCTCGACATCATATTGGAAATAATCAAGCCTTTCATATTGTGTTGGTACTTTAACGCATATTCCATAGCTAAAATACCTCCCCAAGAATGGCCTAACATATAAAAGTTCGAAGCGTCTAAATTCAAGGCTTTTCGGACTTGTTCCACTTCTTCTACATAGCGAGCTAGATCCCAAAGCGCCACATCATTTGGGTTGTCAGAATTACCACAGCCTAATTGATCATAATAAATAATTTCGATTCCTTCAGCGGGCAAGAAATTTTCAAAACATTCAAAATACTCATGCGTAGCACCAGGGCCACCGTTAAGCAATAGTAGTTTTATTTTAGGATTGTTTCCAATGCGCTTGGTCCAAACCTTAAAAGTGCCTTTTGAAGTAATGATGGGAATCACTTTTACACCACCATTTTGAATACTATCTGTTGTCTTTTCAAAATATACTGATTGAGAATCAGTAGTTCCTTTTTGACAGGAAACAAAAAATGTAATTGTGAACACCAAAATAAGTTTAGCGAATGTTTTCATAGTATTTTGAGTTTAAATTAGTTTGCTAGATTAATAGTACCGGCCAATTCTTTTAAGGCAATTTCAGATAATTTAGCTTGAAATTGCGCATTGCTGTTGCGTACTTTTGCATTTACATAATTCAATTGAGCCGTTCTAAATTCTAAAGTAGTAATTGTACCAATTTTAAATTTATCTAAGGTAATAGCTAAATTTTGTTTAGCAATTGCTTCATTTTTTTCTTCCAAACGAATAAGTTCAAGGTTGGTCAAATAGGTTTGATAGGAAGTCGCTAATTGAGATTCTAAGGCTAACTTTTGTTGATCAATTATTAATTTTGAATTATCAATTTGAAGTTGTGCTATTTTTTCATTCCTGTTTTGGGCAAAGCCATCAAAAAGATTCAAAGCCGCACTAAAACCATAATTAAATCCTTTGGCAGATGTGGCTGTAGCAAAGCCTAAACTAGCTTGCGTTTCTAATAAATTATATCCAGTACTTAATCGAACAGTAGGATATCTATTGGCTTTTACCTGTTTCAATTGCAATTCTGCTACTTTATTAGAAATAATTTGGGCTACCAATTGTGGGTTTTGTTGTTCAGCCAAAGCACTTAATTCATTTAATTGTAAGGCCCCATCAACACGAATAACATCAATTACATTGAAATCAGTTTTAGTATTTCGAGCCAAAATTTGATTCATCATGGTTTTGGTATTGGCATACAATTCCTTTTGTCTTAAAAGAGTCACCTGATCGGTATTCAAATCGACTTGGGCATTCAACACTTCCAATTTGGAAGCCTTACCAATCACAAAACGGTTTTGTGCCAAAGTCAAACGTTGATTGGATAGTACAATAGTAGAATCTAAAGCTAGTAATTGTTGTTGTTGCTGCACTAAATCAAAATAAGTACTTGTAACAGCACTAATTTTTGAAAGAATGGTTTGCTTCAGCTGTGCTTCACCCAATTTTTGTAACTCTTTCAATTGATCCAATCTGGCAAACATTCTGAACCCGTCAAAAACAGTCCAATCCAAGTTAACACCATAATTTAAGCTGTTATTTTTAGCATTATCCAATGAATTCACAACTCCGCTTTGCAAGGTTTGGGAACTGTTTTGTACTCTATTGTTAGCAGTTGCTGTAGCAGCAATTGTAGGTAACATTCCGGCATTTCCAATGGCTACATTTGTGGTATTAACTATTGAATTATTGGAAGCAATTTTAATTTCGTAATTGTTTTCTAAAGCTATTTTTACAGCAGCTTCTAGAGTTAAAACTTCTTGCGCTTTTGTTTGGTTAAAGCCCAAAAAAAGCAGTAGTATTAGGATGAATTTATACTGTGTCATAGATTTATTTACTTTCTTGTTCGTATTCGTTGATATGATCAAATTCAGGATAATGTTTTCTAGTTTTCGACCACATCAGGTACAAGGCTGGAATAACGAATAAAGTCAATACCAAAGAAAATACAGTTCCACCAACAATTACGACTCCCATCCCAATTCTACTATTAGAAGCAGCCCCAAGCGATAATGCAATTGGCAATGCTCCTAAAGCAATCGCTAAACTGGTCATTAAAATAGGACGAAGGCGCGCTTCTGAGGCTTCTAAAATAGCTTCTAATTTTGGTTTGCCTTGTTCGCGTAATTGATTAGCAAATTCGACAATCAAGATTCCGTTTTTGGTTACCAAACCAATCAACATAACCGTTCCAATCTGGCTAAAGATATTCCAAGTTTGATTGAATAACCATAGTGAAAATAAGGCACCCGCAACTGCCATTGGCACTGTTAGGATGATTATAATTGGATCAATAAAACTTTCAAATTGCGCAGCAAGAATCAAGAAAATTAATACCAAAGCCAATCCAAAAGCAAAAGAGGTATTCGAACTACTTTCTACAAAGTCTCTGGATTCTCCGCCCAAATCTGTAGTGAAAGAGTCATCTAAAACTTTAGCTTTGATTTCGTCCATAGCTTCAATACCGTCACTGATACTTTTTCCAGGAGCCAAACCAGCAGAAACGGTAGCCGACATATATCGATTATTATGATACAATTGGGTAGGGTTACTTTGTTCTTCAATAGTAACTACATTATCCATTTGAATTAATTCGCCTTTGCTATTTTTGACAAACATGGAGGTTAAATCCAAAGGTTTAGCACGATCACTTTTTTCAAATTGACCAATGACTTGGTACTGTTTTCCATTGCGAATAAAATATCCAAAACGTTGACCACTTAAAGAAAGCTGTAATGTTTGTGCTACATCTAGAACGGATATTCCTAGACTTTCCGCTTTTTCTCTGTCAATGGTTACATTGATTTCAGGCTTGTTGAATTTCAAATTCACATCGGTAGTGGAGAAGGTTTCGTTTTTAGCGGCTTCTTCCATAAACAACGGAATCTTTTCTCTTAGTTTTTCAAAATTTGAAGCTTGAATAATATATTGAATTGGTAATCCACCACGTCTATTCACTGCAATTGTGGGTTGTTCAATAACGGATGTTTTAGCTTCTGAATAGGCGCTAGTCCATTTGGTTAATTTTTCGGCAACTTCTTTTTGTGATGCTTTTCTCTCGTCAGGTTGTAATAATGAAATTCTAACGAAACCACTATTCACCGATGAAGCATTAAATCCTGGAGAAGTAATCACCAAAGCTACTTTCTTCTCTGGTATAGAATCGTCTACCAATTTCGATATTTCTTGCATAAAGCGATCGGTGTATTCGTACGAGGCGCCTTCTGCAGTGGCAACTCGCAAAACCATACCACTACGATCATCATAGGGAGCGGTTTCTTTTTTCAATAAATTAAAAAACAAATAAATTAGACCAAAACAAGCAATTAAAATTGGAAAACTAATCCATTTCTTTTTCATGAAATTGGTTAAAGCTTCTGCATATCCTGTGTTTAACTTTTGAAAATAAGGTTCAGTTAAATTATAAAATTTCGATTTCTCTTGCTTTCCACCTTTCATTAAATAGGCGTTCAACATAGGAGTAAGGGTAAGCGATACAAAGGCCGAAACCAAAACGGCTGCACCAATCACGACTCCAAACTCTCGAAATAGTCGACCAACAAATCCTTCTAAGAAAATCACGGGTAAGAATACGGCTGCTAAAGTGATAGAGATCGAAATCACCGCAAAAAAGATTTCGTTGGAACCTTTTATGGCTGCTTCGATAGGCGACATGCCTTCTTCCACTTTTTTGAAAATGTTTTCAGTTACAACAATTCCGTCATCGACTACTAATCCAGTAGCTAAAACAATTGCTAACAAAGTCAATACATTAATGGAGAATCCAAACAACCACATGATAAAGAAAGTAGCAATTAAGGATACCGGAATGTCTATCAACGGTCGGAAAGCAATAGCCCAATCTCTAAAGAACAAATAGATGATTAAAACCACTAACAAGATTGAAATTCCTAAAGTTTCAGCAACCTCAATAACTGATTGCTTAACAAAAACAGTATTATCAATAACGATATTCAATCGGATGTCTTTTGGCAAGTCTTTCTTAAAGCGCTCAAACTCTTTGTAAAATGCTTTAGCAATGTCTAAATAATTGGCTCCTGGACGAGGTACAATGGCAATACCTACTAAAGGAACTCCAGATTGCATCATATTAGTTTCCACATTTTCAGGACCAATTTCTGCTTTTCCAATATCGCTGAATCGTACAATTTTATCACCTTCAGAACGAATAATGATATTGTTAAATTCTTCGGCTTTGGATAAATTACCAATGGTTTTTACCATTAATTCGGTATTTGCACCAGTAATTTTTCCGGAAGGTAATTCTACGTTTTGTTTGTTTAATGCTGCTCTTACTTCAGAAACGGTACAGCCGTAGGAAGCCAATTTCACAGGGTCAATCCACAAACGCATGGCGTATCGTTTTTGCCCCCATATTTGGATTCCACTAACCCCAGGAATGGTTTCTAAACGTTGACCAATAACATTTTCGGCAAAATCACTCAATTCTAAAGCAGAACGGGAATCACTTTGCACAGTCATTGAAATGATGGCGTCACTATTCGCATCCGCTTTAGATACTACCGGTGGCGCATCAATATCTTGTGGTAAACTACGGGTAGCTTGTGATACTTTATCACGAACATCATTGGCAGCTTCTTCTAAATCTTTGTCTAGATTGAATTCGACCGTAATATTACTACTCCCTTGAATACTAGAAGAAGTAACATTACGAATTCCGTCAATGGAATTAATGGCTTTTTCTAAGGGTTCTGTAATTTGTGATTCGATAATATCCGAATTGGCACCAGTGTAGTTGGTACGAATAGAAACCTGAGCCGGATCAATTGATGGGAATTCACGAACTCCTAAAAAGCTGTATCCAATCAAACCAAATAATACAATAGTTAGATTGACAACGATTGTAAATACGGGTCTTTTTATACTTAAGGTAGATAAACTCATTTATTTTATTTTTACAACTATAGGCGCTTCGTCTTTCAAAGACATCACTCCTGAAGTTAATACTGTATCACCAGCTTTTAAACCTGAAAGTACTAAAATAGACGCATCGGTTCTTGTTGCAGTTGCCACCATGACTTCTTTGGCCATTCCTTTATTAGCAATAAATACTTTTTTTCCGTCTTGTACCGGAATAATTGCTTCTGTTGGAATTACAACCGCATCTTTAATAATATCCAATGGCAATTGCACATCAGCAAAAGTACCCGGTAATAATTTACCATTTTTGTTATCTGCCAAAGCACGCACTTTCAATGTTCGTGTAGCAATTTCTACCTCTGGTTCAATCGCGTATATTTTTGCCGAATACGATGCATCAGATCCTGTCACTTTAAAAGTGATAAATCTATTCTTATTCACTTGTGAAGCATACTTTTCAGGAATTGAAAAGGTGATTTTCAGTTGTCCGCTATTAACCAATTTGGCCACTAAAAGGGCAGGAGTAACATAGGTTCCTGGCGAAATGGAACGCAAACCAATCTTTCCAGAAAAAGGCGCACGAACAGTAGTTTTTTCAATTTGTGCCAATATTAATTGACTTTGCGCTTTGGCTGATTGATAGTCGGCTCTGGCAATATCATATTCTTCTTGACTAATAGCTTCTTTTTGCAATAATAATTTAGCTCTTCTTTCGTTTTCCGATGCTAAGCTTTCTTTGGTTTTGGCTTGTGCCAATTGTGCTTTCAATTCAATATCATCCACTTTCAATAGTACTTGTCCTTTGGATACATTGCTACCTTCTTGGAAATAAATAGTCTTTACAATTCCTGATACTTCAGAGCGAATCTCCACTTGTTCATTGGCTTCAATCGAACCTGAAAGAGCTAAATTATTGTCGAAGGTTTGTAATCGAACAACTGTACCACTTACTGTAATGGGTTGTTCTTCTTTTCCTTTTTCTTTAGGACCTTTAGCATCACTATTTTTAGTAATTCGGTAACCAATTAAACCAACTAATCCTATTAATAACAAGGAGTAAACGAGTGTCTTTATTTTCATAATTATAATTAAAGTGTCTTAATAACGCAATCTTCAAATTTAGAACAATGTATTTGATTACAAACTAAATTGGAGTATTTATTTATAAGTTGTCTTATCAACTAATATAATTCCAAATATTTTTCTTTTTTGTCATTTCTATGAACACGTTTCGCATAGTAGTATGCTCAGGTTTTTGCATGCTGGCATCTTCTCGTAGTAATTGTAAAGCATAATTTCTAGCCAGCATTAAAATGTCTCTATCTTTTACAATATCAGCTATTTGAAGATTTAAAACTCCACTTTGTTGGGTTCCCATTAAGTCGCCTGGTCCGCGAAGTTTTAAATCCACCTCGGCAATTTCAAATCCGTCATTGGTACTGACCATCGTTTCCATGCGAGTTTTACTGTCTGAACTTAATTTGTGACTCGTCATCAAGATGCAATAACTTTGTTCAGCACCACGTCCCACACGACCGCGCAATTGGTGTAATTGTGACAATCCAAAACGCTCGGCACTTTCAATAATCATCACACTGGCATTGGGAACATTGACACCTACTTCAATTACGGTTGTAGCCACCATAATATTGGTTTTTCCTTCAACAAAGCGTTTCATTTCAGCGTCTTTATCGGCAGGTTTCATTTTACCATGTAAAATAGAAATAGAATACTGTGGCAATGGAAAATCACGCGAAATACTTTCGTAACCGTCCATCAAATCTTTGAAATCCATTTTCTCCGATTCTTGAATCAAAGGATAAACTATATAAATTTGTCTTCCTAAAGCAATTTCGTCTTTTAAAAACTTCCAAACTTTCAGTCGGTTGCTGTCAAATCGATGTACGGTTTGAATTGGTTTTCGTCCTGGTGGCAATTCGTCTATAACTGAGATATCCAAATCGCCATACAAACTCATGGCTAAGGTTCTCGGAATAGGAGTGGCAGTCATCACTAATACATGTGGCGGAATCGCATTTTTTTTCCATAATTTAGAACGTTGCTCTACGCCAAAACGATGTTGCTCATCAATTACGGCTAATCCTAAATTCTTAAATTGCACTTTGTCTTCTAATAAAGCATGAGTTCCGATTAGAATATGTAAACTACCGTCTTCCAGAGCTTCATGAATTATTTTTCGTTCTGCAGTTTTGGTTGATCCTGTTAATAATTGGATATTGATATTGGCGGTCTTTGCCAATTCGGACAAACCTAAAAAATGCTGATTGGCTAAGATTTCAGTAGGTGCCATCAAACAAGCTTGGAAACCATTATCAATGGCCAAAAGCATGCTCATAAACGCCACAATAGTTTTTCCAGAACCTACATCACCCTGTAACAAACGATTCATTTGAGCATTACTACCCATGTCGGTGCGGATTTCTTTGATTACTCTTTTCTGCGCATTGGTCAATTCAAAAGGCAAATGGTTTTGATAAAAATCATTGAAATAATCGCCAACATTGGTAAAGGGATGCCCTTTTATTTTGTGTTTCTGAACCAGATTTTTAGTAATCAATTGTAACTGAATAAAGAACAATTCTTCGAATTTTAATCGGAATTGGGCTTTCGCCAACGCTTCGCTACTTTGAGGAAAATGAATGTTGAATAAAGCTACTTTTTTAGGAATCAGTTTTAATTGGTCCAATAAATAATCAGGCAAAGTTTCTGAAAACAAGTTTTGGGTTTCCAAAAACAACTGCTGCATCATCTTGATGATGACCCTGTTTGAAATGCCACGATTCGCCAAGGTTTCGGTAGAAGGATATATGGCTTGCATGGCAGATCGTAAGCTTTTTTGATGCTCACTCAACAATTCCATTTCAGGATGTGCCATGTTGAACGTGCCATTGAATGAAGTACATTTTCCAAAAATTACAATAACTTCATTCAACTTCAAACTTTCCCGAATCCATTTGTGTCCTTGGAACCAAACCAATTCCATTTGGCCAGTATCGTCAACAAATGTAGCCACCAAGCGTTTTTTGTTTTTGCCAAATTCCACTGTTTTGATATGGATGATTTTGCCAACGATTTGGACCTCAGAAGCAGTGTTTTGCAACTCGTTAATTTTATAATAACGCGTTCTGTCGATGTAGCGATTAGGAAAGAAATTCACCAAATCTCCGTACTTAAAAATTCCTAATTCCTTGCGTAGGAGTTCGCCTCGGTGAGGACCCACGCCTTTAAGGTATTCTATAGGAGTTTGTAGAAGATTTTGCTGCATACTGCGAAGATAGTTTTTTGTTGGGAAACTAGAAAATAGCGTTTGAAAATGATATATTTGAAAAAAATTAAACCTTCTACAATGATTCTCGACACCTTAGCTAACTGTCACCTTTACCAATCAATTAATGAACGAATTGCCAAGGGTTTTGACTATTTGCGCACTACCGATTTAGACTCTCTTCCTTCTGGAAAACACGATATTGATGGCGATACTATTTTTGCATTGGTACAAGAATACCATACGAAACCTATTGCGGAATGCAAATTAGAAAGCCATAAAAAGTACATTGACATTCAATATGTAATTCAGGGCGAAGAAATGATGGGTATTACCACTCAAAATAATCAAACGATATTGGAACAAAACCTTGAAAAAGATTATACGTTTTACGAAGGAACTACTTCTTTGGTTAGGGTTTCAAAAGGAATGTTTACTATTTTTTTTCCAGATGATTTGCACCAACCTTGTGTTCAAACGGAAACCGTTTTAGAAGTTAAGAAAGTAGTGATTAAAGTCTTAATTCAATAAATAGTAAATCACAATGATAACTCATCTCGCTTTACTTCGTGGCATCAATGTTTCTGGACACAATATGATTAAAATGGAGGCCTTAAAAACCACTTTGGAAAACATCGGTTTTCAAAAGGTAACGACCTACATTCAATCTGGGAATGTATTTGTGACTACTGAAGAAGACAATCCTTCTAAAGTAGGTTTTCTAATTAAACAAGAAATTTTTAAAGCTTTCGGTCATGAAGTGCCAGTGGTGGTGATTGCTAAAGCCGATTTAGATGCTTGTTTGGTAAACAATCCCTATTTGAAGGAAAAAGATTTGGATACCAAAAAATTGTATGTGGCTTTTACATCAATTGAGTTACGAAGCGATGCGATTAACGATTTAAAAATGAGTCAGGTAAAACCCGATCAAGCACAAATCGATGGGAATAGAATTTACATTAAATATGCTGTTGGTGCAGGAAAGACAAGATTAGACCAAAAGTACATAGAGAAAAAACTAAATGTAACGGCTACTATTCGTAATTGGAACACGGTGACGCAGTTGTTAGCTATGTATGAGGACCTAGAATAAGATTTACCACAATTGACCCACTTCTTGTTTAATTAAATCCAAAGCGGCATAAGTAGGCGAGGCTTTGTCCACCAAACTACTGACTACAAATTCTCTCAAGTCGGCGGCGGTGTGGACTTTTTCGTTTTGAGCTGCAATGCGAATCATTTGAATAGTAGCATTTTTAGCCGTTTGAATAATGGACCAACATTCACCAGAGACATAAATTTGTTGACTTAAATTGTGTTCAAATTCTTGTTGAATTTGGTCAATAATAAAATTCTCATATTCTTTTTTATCATTGGAAACAGGAGTATTTCGCACTAGTATTTGAGCTGGATGAATGCGTTCCATTAGTAATGTCAATCGCTCATAGGCTTGCAAACGCAGTGGTAAAAGATCTTTTTTTGTTTCTTTTTGCAACAACCAACGACGCGTATTTTGTTGGTCTTTAAAGTAGCTTTCAAATAAAAAATAAGCAACACCTCCTGTGACTAATGACGGTAGTGTGTATCCAAGGATTTCAAGTATTTTGGCTGTTTCCATTTGTTTTTTTCTATTTTTGAAACACAAAAATACGCTTTTTAAGTAGGAAACGAAATAGATATTTCTACTTGTAAAGTAAATAGTTTAGCAATCCCTTATGGAAAATTACATTATTATTTTATTGTGTTTGGCTGCCTTTTTTGCAGGTTTTATTGATGCAGTTGTAGGTGGCGGTGGTTTAATTCAAACCCCAATGGGATTAATTTTGTTGCCTAATTTACCCGTTTCAACTGTAGTAGGAAGTTTAAAAATCCCAGCTTTTAGCGGGACTTCTTTTGCCGCCTACCAATACCTTAAGAAAGTAGAGATGAACTGGAAATTACTTTCGATAATGATGCTGTTAGCTTTTCCATCGGCATTTTTAGGTTCGACTTTATTGACCTATGTGAGCAATGATTTCATGAAGCCTATTTTGTTAGTAGTACTTTCTTTTTTAGTGATTTACACCTATGCCAAGAAAAATTTTGGACAACAAATTGAAAAAAATATATCCCATCAAAGACAGTTATTCAATGCCGTTAGCATTAGTTTTATTGTTGGTTTGTATGATGGTTTTATTGGTCCAGGAACTGGAAGTTTTTTAGTTGTAGCGTTTATTGCTATCATGGGATTTGATTTTTTACATGCTTCCGCGAATGCTAAGATGGTCAATTTAGCCACTAATTTTGGTTCGATTTGTTTGTTTTTTATTAAAGGAAAAATCATTTGGGCCATTGCTATTCCAATGGCGTTTAGTAATGCTTTAGGCGGATTTTTAGGGGCTAAACTAGCGATTAATAAAGGAAATAATTTTATCCGAATCTTTTTTTTAGTTGTCGTTATCGGAACATTAATCCGTTTTGGATACGATGTGTTTTATAAGTAAATGGAACAAAAGTTAATTGGATGTTTTTTATCCATTTAAATTTCCAAATTGTTACTTTAATACATTGCTAATCCTTATTTTTGCTATCCATAATTTAATTTCCAAATGCAGCACTATATTGATCAATTGAACGAAGCGCAACGCGAACCAGTCCTTCAAAAAGACGGCCCAATGATTATCATTGCCGGTGCCGGTTCTGGTAAAACGCGAGTGTTGACTATTCGTATTGCCTATTTGATGAGTCAAGGCGTGGACGCGTTTAATATTTTGTCATTGACCTTTACCAACAAAGCGGCACGCGAAATGAAGAATCGTATTGCGTCTATCGTTGGTGCTAGTGAAGCTAAGAATCTTTGGATGGGAACCTTTCACTCGGTTTTTGCTCGCATCTTACGTTCAGAAGCAGAGCATTTGGGTTATCCGTCTAATTTTACCATCTACGATTCGCAAGATTCAGTACGTTTGATTTCTTCGATTATCAAGGAAATGCAATTGGATCGAGATATCTACAAACCCAAACAGGTTTTGGGCCGAATATCTTCTTATAAAAACAGCCTGATTACAGTAAAAGCCTACTTTAATAACCCAGAATTACAAGAAGCCGATGCGATGTCCAAGAAACCGCGTTTAGGCGAAATTTATCAAAATTATGTAGAGCGTTGTTTCAAAGCAGGAGCAATGGACTTTGATGATTTATTATTGAAAACGAATGAGTTACTGACTCGATTCCCAGAAATTCTAGCCAAATACCAGAATCGTTTCCGTTATATTTTGGTCGATGAGTACCAAGATACCAATCATTCGCAGTATTTGATTGTTCGTGCTTTGTCGGATAAATTTCAAAATATCTGTGTGGTAGGTGATGATGCACAGAGTATTTATGCTTTCCGTGGTGCCAACATCAATAATATTTTAAATTTCCAAAAGGATTATGAAGGGGTAAAAACCTTTCGATTGGAACAAAATTACCGTTCGACTCGAAATATCGTGGAAGCCGCGAATACCATTATTGATAAAAATAAAACTAAACTGGATAAGATTGTTTGGACGGCCAATGATTTTGGTCCCAAAATAAAAGTGCATCGCAGTTTGACCGATGCGGAAGAAGGCCGTTTTGTAGCTAGTACAATTTTCGAACAGAAGATGCAAAACCAAATGCTAAATGGTCAATTTGCAATTTTGTACCGAACCAATGCACAATCGCGTGCTATGGAGGATGCCCTTCGTAAACGTGATATTCCGTACCGAATTTATGGAGGTCTTTCTTTTTACCAAAGAAAAGAGATCAAAGATGTCTTGTGCTATTTGCGTTTGATCATTAATCCAAAGGATGAAGAAGCTTTAATTCGGGTGATTAATTACCCTGCTAGAGGAATAGGGGATACGACTGTCGAAAAGTTGACTATTGCAGCCAATCATTATAAGCGTTCGATTTTTGAAGTGATGCAAAACATTGACAAAATCGACTTGAAACTGAATTCGGGAACCAAGCAAAAATTGACCGACTTTGTTACTATGATCAAGAGTTTTCAAATTATTAATGAAAACCAAGATGCTTTTTATATTACTGATCATGTGGCCAAAAAAACCGGTTTAGTTCAAGAATTGAAAAAAGACGCTACACCCGAGGGTATGGCCAAAATTCAAAACATTGAGGAATTACTGAATGGTATTAAGGATTTTACCGAAGGTCAAAAAGAAATAGATGGCGCACGTGGTGCTTTATCCGAATTCATGGAAGACGTGGCTCTGGCAACCGATTTAGATAAAGATACGAGTGATGAAGATCGTGTGGCGTTAATGACTATTCACTTGGCCAAAGGATTAGAGTTTCCGCACGTTTTTGTGGTGGGAATGGAAGAAGATTTGTTTCCAAGTGCGATGAGTATGAGTACGCGTTCGGAATTAGAAGAAGAACGTCGTTTGTTTTATGTGGCACTCACTCGAGCCGAACATCAAGCGTATTTGACTTATGCACAATCCCGTTACCGCTGGGGAAAATTAACAGATAGCGAACCTTCGCGTTTCGTAGAAGAAATAGATAGTCAATATTTGGAATATTTAACGCCTGCCGAATCCAATTACCGCTACAAACCGATGATTGATAGTGATATTTTTGGAGATATTGATAAGTCAAAATTGCGTTTGGCCAAACCAGTTTCTGGAATACCTCCTAAATACATTACCGATAACCAACCCAAACCCGATAGTCCCATTCGTAGATTAAAACCGGTTACTGGAAACGCACCCAATTCCAGTAATGCCAATTTATTTGATAATAAATTAGTGGCAGGAAATATTGTGATGCACGAACGTTTTGGCAAAGGTGAAGTAATTAATATGGAAGGCGTGGGTGCCGATAGAAAAGCGGAAATTCGTTTTGAGGTGGGAGGTATTAAGAAACTCTTATTGCGTTTTGCAAAGTTGGAGATAATTGGATAAACTCATTACAATACTATGGCTGAATTTATAAAAATATACCCTGACAAACCGAGTGAGTCGGCTATTGCCAAAGTGGTCAAAGTCTTGAAAGAAGGTGGTTTAGTAATCTATCCAACAGATACCGTATATGGTTTAGGTTGTGATATAACCAACACAAAGGCTTTGGAACGTATTGCCCGAATCAAAGGAGTAAAATTAGAGAAAGCTAATTTTTCTTTTATCTGTCATGATTTGAGTAATTTATCTGATTATGTTAAACAAATTGACACGGCAACTTTTAAAATTTTAAAACGAGCATTACCTGGACCCTACACTTTTATATTACCAGGAAGTACCAATTTACCAAAAGAGTTTAAAAAGAAAACTACCGTTGGTATCCGAGTTCCTGACAATTCGATTGCATTAGAAATTGTACGACAATTAGGGAATCCAATTGTTTCGACCTCGATTCACGATGAAGATGATGTAATTGAATACACCACAGATCCCGAACTAATTTTTGAGAAATGGCAGAATCTAGTTGATATGGTAATTGATGGTGGTTATGGAGACAACACCGCTTCTACTATAATTGACTTATCCGGACATGAACCCATAGTGATTAGAGAAGGCAAAGGAGATATAAATATACTTTAAACTAATCAATCTAAAATATTGTATTTTAGATTAATACATAAAAAAAAACGTCTTGATTATTCAAGACGTTTTTTTATAATTGCAACACTATTATTTTTGTTGTTTCTTCATTTCTTTTTCTACCATTTCGTAGAATTGATCAATTTTAGGTAATACAACAATTCGCGTTCTTCTGTTACGTGCTCTGTTGTCAGCCGAATTGTTATCAACTAAAGGCACGAAAGAACTTCTACCTGCTGCAATTAATTGTGAAGGTTTAACTCCTAATTGACCTGTTAAAACACGAACAATTGATGTAGAACGTTTCACACTTAAATCCCAGTTGTCAATTAAAATTCCGCTTCCAGTGAAAGGAACATTATCTGTATGTCCTTCTACCATGCATTCGAAGTCAGGTTTGTCATTGATTACTTTGGCAACCTTAGCTAAAACACCTTTAGCTTTATCAGTTACATCATAGCTTCCGCTTTTGAATAATAGTTTGTCGGCAATAGAAATGAAAACCACTCCTTTTTCTACATTAATTTCAATATCTGGATCAGATAATCCGACAGCGCTTTTTAAACTAGTTACTACAGCTAATGTTACACTGTCTTTTTTGGTTAAAGCATCTTGCATACGACTAATCTTCAAATCTTTTTCTTTGATAGATTCTAATGCTTTTTCTATATTTTGAGCTCCTTTGGTAGACAATACTGCCATTTCTTTAGAGGTTTCAATCAAATTAAGATTTTGATCTTTTAAAGCAACAGCTGTAGCTGATAAGGCTGCTTTTTCTTCTAAACAAGAATTTAATTTAACGGTACAGGTATTTAATAAGTCTTGAGTTTCTTTGTTTTTAGCTTCTAATTCAGCATATTTCTTTTTAGAAACGCATGAACTCAAAAGCGCCAATACTGATAAAGCAATTACAACTTTTTTCATAGATGATGGTTTTATTGGATTATTTGATTTGTAGCAAATTTAGTTTTTATAATTTATTTGAGCCTAATTAATTCATTAAAAAAATGGATTTTCTTTATGAAATAACTTAAAACGATACTTTTTGTAAAATAGTATTTTGTTTGTTGGTACGCACCTCTTTTGTTGTAGTTTATTGCAAACATTTGGTAAAATGAAAAATGTGCTTTTAGAACTGCTACTAAATGTTTCGGTTGCCCTTCTAATAAAAATTTAATACCCGCAATTCCATCTAGTATCATTCGGATAAAGAGCACTCGAAAAAGTACTTTTTCAGGTAAATTTTTAGTCAACATCAATAATGAATTTCTGAAATTCAACTCGGTTTTCTTAGGATTCCCTTGTTGTAAAGTGGCTCCGCCTACATGAAAGACTTTGGATTCAAATAGGTATTTAATGGTATGTCCTTTATTAATGGCACGCCAACACAAATCGATTTCTTCCTGATGCGCAAAGAAAGAGGTGTCAAACCCCTTTAATTCTTTGTAAACATTACTTCTAATAAAAAAACAAGCGCCTGAAGCCCAAAAAATTTCTTGATTAGTATCGTATTGGCCTAAATCTTTTTCTAAAGTATTGAAGATGCGACCTCGACAAAATGGATAACCATATTGATCAATAAAACCACCAGCTGCTCCAGCATATTCAAAATAGTCTTTGTTTTTATAATCTAAAATTTTCGGTTGAATAATTGCAGTGGTTGGTTCGTTCTGAAATGCTTTAATTATGGGCTGTAGCCAATTTTCTGTGACTTCAATATCCGAATTGACTAATGCATAAACATCTGCTTCAATATGTTGTAAAGAGTCGTTATAACCCCCAGCATATCCGGTATTAGTTGGATTGACAACTATGGAAACTTCAGGGAATTGATCTTTAACAAATGCGACAGAATCATCTGTAGAAGCATTGTCAGCCACATAAACAGTAGCTTCTTTAGAATACTGAACTACCGATGGTAAAAATTGCTCAAGCAATTGTTTTCCGTTCCAATTGAGTATGACAACAGCTACTTTCATTTAGATTAAGTTGGATTGGTAGTTAGGTAATTCGTTTAAGAATTGGTATTTTTCATTTTCATTATCCATTTGGCAAAAGTAATGATTCAATCCATTAGTAACCATTAAATAATTGGATTGTAAAGTCATGTTGTATTGTGCAATTTGGTCAAAAGTACTTTGTGAAATAGGTACCTCTGGAGCTTTACATTCAATTAAAATATGGATGGTGCCATCAGAATTGTACACCACTATATCGTATCTTTTTCGCAATCCATTGACTTGCAATACTTTTTCAACATTGAGTAGTGACTTGGGGTAGTTTTTTTCGATCATCAAAAACTGTATAACATGTTGACGTACCCATTCTTCGGGAGTAAGAATTATAAATTTTTTACGGATCGCATCAAAAATAGACACTTTATTTTCGCTATTTTTGAAACGGAAAGAAAAAGATGGGAAATTCAATTGTTGCATGCTTCAAAATTACATTTTACATTTTAATTTTCCGAATAAAGAGCTAACCAATACTACTTTTTGTGGACGAAGTAATAAAAATTGTAAATGATATCAAGGCGGGTAATATTAAACCTATTTACTTTTTGATGGGTGAAGAGCCGTATTATATCGATAAATTATCCGATTATATTGAGCAAAATGTGTTGACTGAAGAGGAAAAAGGCTTCAATCAAACCGTTTTGTATGGTCGCGATGTGACAATTGACGATATTGTTTCGACTGCAAAACGCTACCCCATGATGGCCGAACGCCAAGTGGTCATTGTGAAAGAAGCACAAGATTTGTCAAGAACAATTGATAAAATTGAATCGTATGTAGAAAATCCAATGGAAACTACTGTTCTCGTTTTTTGTTATAAATACAAGACATTAGACAAGCGTAAAAAAGTCACTAAGTTATTAGGTCAAAAAGGGATCGTTTACGAAAGTAAAAAACTGTATGAGAATCAAGTTGGCGATTGGATAAAACGCGT
This sequence comes from Flavobacterium ammoniigenes, assembly GCF_020886055.1. Classification (NCBI taxonomy): domain Bacteria; kingdom Pseudomonadati; phylum Bacteroidota; class Flavobacteriia; order Flavobacteriales; family Flavobacteriaceae; genus Flavobacterium; species Flavobacterium ammoniigenes. The sequence continues at coordinate 1,730,689 of NZ_AP025184.1, forward strand.
TTTGGCAGGAAAAAAATATTCGATTGAACCAAAAGCTACTGCCATGTTGGTCGAATTTTTAGGGACAGATTTGAGTAAAATCAATAACGAATTAGAAAAATTGCAAATTATACTTCCTGTTGGCAGTACCATTAATCCGCAGCATATCGAAGAAAATATTGGATTTAGTAAGGACTTTAATAATTTCGAATTACTTAATGCCTTAGGTTCTCGCAATCAAGCAAAAGCATTTCATATTGCACAGTATTTTGCCAACAATCCAAAAGCCAATCCTTTGGTGGTAACCACAAGTACTGTTTTTGGTTTTTTTGTTAAAATCCTTAAATACCATGGATTAAAAGATAGAAATCCCTCTAAAGTAGCTTCTGCATTAGGTGTTAGTCCTTATTTTTTAAAAGATTATGATGTAGCTTTGAAAAATTACCCAATGAAGAAAGTAAGCCAAATTATAACTTCGCTTCGAAATGTAGATGTTAAAAGTAAAGGAGTGGGAGCAAGCATGTCACAATCAGATTTATTAAAAGAAATGTTATATACAATATTTAATTAATTCAAAATTTAGATATTTGCACCTCCAAAAAATACAACAAATTATGAGCATGAATAAAAATACGATATTGGGATGGGCCACATTGATTATGATTGTTATGGGCCTTTTATTAATTGGATTAGGTGCATTCCGTTATGATGATGTTGCAGGTTGGGGATTTGCTGCTGTTGGTGTTGGGTTTTTAGCCAATGCTTGGGTTTTTAGTGCGTTAAAGGGAAGAGTATAAAAGTAAATTCAATAATTAATTAAATATGTCAGACGATAAAAAAGTAATATTCTCAATGTCTAAATTGAGTAAAACCTACTCCAGTAGTAACAAACAAGTTTTAAAAGATATCTATTTGAGTTTCTTTTATGGAGCTAAAATTGGAATCCTTGGATTGAATGGTTCCGGTAAATCTTCCCTTTTAAAAATTATAGCTGGAGTTGATAAAAATTACCAAGGCGATGTTGTCTTTGCTCCAGGTTACACCGTTGGCTACCTAGAACAAGAACCACAATTGGACGATTCTAAAACCGTATTGGAAATTGTTCAAGAAGGAGTTGCTGAAACGATGGCAGTTTTAGAAGAATACAACCAAATCAATGATTTATTCGGTTTACCTGAAAACTACGAAGATCAGGATAAAATGGATAAATTGATGGATCGTCAAGCCGCATTACAAGATAAAATTGATGCTTTAGGTGCTTGGGAAATCGATACTAAATTAGAAATTGCAATGGATGCGTTGCGAACTCCAGAAGGCGATACACCAATCAAGAATTTATCGGGTGGTGAACGTCGACGTGTAGCTTTATGTCGTTTGTTATTACAACAGCCAGACGTTTTGCTTTTGGATGAGCCTACCAACCACTTGGATGCTGAGAGTGTACTTTGGTTAGAACAACATTTGGCACAATATGCAGGTACTGTTATTGCAGTAACGCACGACCGTTATTTCTTAGATAACGTAGCCGGTTGGATTTTAGAATTGGATAGAGGAGAAGGTATTCCATGGAAAGGAAATTATTCTTCTTGGTTGGACCAAAAATCGAACCGTATGGCATTAGAAGAAAAAGTAGCCTCTAAACGTAGAAAAACTTTAGAACGAGAGTTGGACTGGGTGCGCCAAGGAGCCAAAGGTCGACAAACCAAACAAAAAGCGCGTTTGCAGAACTACGACAAATTATTAAATGAAGACCAAAAACAACTGGATGAAAATCTAGAAATCTATATTCCAAACGGACCTCGTTTAGGAACCAATGTAATTGAGGCTACCAAAGTGGCGAAAGCTTTTGGCGATAAGTTATTGTACGATAATTTGAATTTCACTTTACCACAAGCAGGAATAGTAGGTATTATTGGACCTAATGGTGCTGGTAAATCAACTATTTTCCGAATGATTATGGGAGAAGAACAACCCGATGGTGGTCAATTTTCTATCGGTGAAACGGTAAAAATTGCTTATGTAGATCAATCGCATTCTAATATTGATCCAGAAAAATCAATCTGGGAAAACTTTGCCGACGGACAGGAATTAGTCATGATGGGAGGAAAGCAGGTAAATTCAAGAGCGTATTTATCTCGTTTCAACTTTGGTGGAAGCGATCAAAACAAAAAAGTATCCATGCTGTCTGGTGGAGAAAGAAACCGTTTGCATTTGGCCATGACATTGAAAGAAGAAGGTAACGTTTTGTTACTGGATGAGCCAACAAATGACTTGGACGTCAACACGCTACGTGCTTTAGAAGAAGGTTTAGAAAACTTTGCCGGTTGCGCAGTAGTAATTTCGCACGACAGATGGTTCTTGGACAGAATTTGCACACACATTTTGGCTTTCGAAGGTGATTCTGAAGTCTATTTCTTTGAAGGAAGTTTCTCGGATTATGAAGAAAACAAAAAGAAACGTTTGGGTGGCGATTTAACTCCGAAACGATTGAAATACAGAAAATTAATTCGTAGTTAAGGAATTAATTTTTTAATATAAAAAGAGGATATCATTTGATATCCTCTTTTTTTATCTTCTTATTTCTTTTTACCAGAATTCATCATTATTAGGACAGCACCAACTAAAGCTAGTATAACCAAACCAAAAACAACTATCATAATAAAGGAGCCGTTTGCCCAAGAATACAATGGTAAATTTCTCATAATTAAGATTTTTAAGATGATCAAATATATGACAGCTTAAAGTACTAATTCATGACAATTGTCATGTAAGACCATTTCATCTAAAAACTTAGATTTCAACTCTTTTGTTGGAACTAAGCAGTGTTGTTTTTTGCCAAACCATTGGTAACGATTTTTGGCAACTAAGTCATATAAAGTATCAGTGAAATAAGTTGGGAGGAGTTTAAAAATCAACAGGCAATTGAAAATGCCTCCAAGACTTTTTATAATTTGAAAAATTGCTTTCGATTTGTAGTAAAATAAGGCTTCTGATTCATACAGAATAATACTATCCGTTTGTTGAATAGCAATCGGGAGTTTAGAAAGTAGTTCTTTACCCAATTTGGATTGTAACGACACAAATCGGAAAACATCTTTTGTATCTTTCTTAATTAAGAATTGTACTGAGGCATCACATAGATTACAAAGTCCGTCAAACAAAATGATTTTTTTATCTTGAGGAAGGTTTTCCATATTACTTTTTAACTGCTTCAACTAGTTCCAAAAGTTCAAGACTCACTTTAGAGGTAAATAAACCATAATTTACCGTGGCTTTATTTCTCTCGATAGCATCAATACTACCTACCGCTTTTCCGTCAAACATTCGCACACGATCTCCTACTTTTAAAATTGGTTTTGGTTTTTCGACTACTTCTTTTACTTTTTTGGCTTTTTTCTCGGCACGAATTTCTTCTACCTGAACAGTTACTTCTTTGATAACTTCTTTTTTCTTTTCGGCAATTACCTTGGTTTCTTTTGCAGTTGCTTTTCTACGTTTGGAATTTTCGATTTCAACTATTTTTAAAAACTCGCCAATAAGGTCTTTTTTATTTTTGTTGTTAAAATATTTCTCTGCAATATCTTCAATTTTTTGGCCAATGTAAATCGTCTTCTGATTGCTATCGTACAATTCCTGATAACTTTCTAATTTCTGCTTAATCTTGAGATTAATGGACTCCATTTTTTTGCTCTCTTCACGTGCTTTGTTTTCTTCCTCCTTTAATGTAGAAGACGTTTTTTCTAGCTTTGAGCGTTCTTTTTGAAGAGTGGCAATGGTTTTGTCAAAACGTACTTTTCCGACTTCAATTTTCTTTTTGGCACGATTAATTAAACTATACGGAATACCATTTTTTTGTGCTACCTCAAAAGTGAACGAACTTCCCGCTTGACCCAATACCAATTTGTACATGGGTTCTAATGATTTTTCGTCAAAAAGCATGTTGGCATTAGTAGCACAAGGCAATTCATTCGCTAGAATTTTTAAATTCGAATAATGAGTGGTAATGATTCCAAAGGCCTCACGATGGTAAAATTCTTCAAGAAATATTTCGGCCAAGGCACCACCTAATTCGGGATCAGATCCTGTACCAAATTCATCAATCAAAAACATCGTTTTCTTGTTGCACTTTTTCAAGAAATAATTCATGTTTTTCAAGCGATAGCTATAGGTACTTAAATGATTTTCGATGGATTGGTTGTCACCAATGTCTGTTAAAATCCGGTCGAACAAAAAGGTTTCACTGCGTTCATGAACCGGAATTAACATTCCGGATTGTAGCATCAATTGTAATAAACCAACCGTTTTTAATGAAATGGTTTTTCCTCCAGCATTCGGTCCTGAAATAACAATGATTCTATTTTCTTGTTCTAATTCAATTGTTTGCGGATAGGTAACTTCGTTTTTTTCGGCATTACTCAAATACAAAATAGGGTGGAAGGCGTCTCTAAAGAACAAACGACGCTCTTCGGTAATAGTGGGTAAAATAGCATTGATTTTGTTAGCATATTTTGCTTTGGCAGCAATGACATCAATGTCACTTAAGAAATTTTGGTATTCAATTAATAATTCTAAATAGGGACGAATTCTATTCGATAATTGCTTTAAAATTCGCGTTATTTCTTCTTTTTCTTCGTATTCTAAATTACTTAATTCACGCGAATATTTCAGTGTTGTTTCGGGCTCAATGTAAGCAATACTTCCAGTTTTAGAACTTCCTAAAATCGAGCCTTTTACTTTACGACGATACATCGCTAAAACCGCTAAAACACGTCGGTTCTGCACAAAACTTTCACGAATGTCGTCCAAATATCCTAAAGAATTGTATTGGGTTAAAGCAATGCCAAAACTTTGATTGACTTTTCCTCTAACCGCATTCATGTCTCTACGAATATTCAGTAAATCGGGAGACGCATTATCTTTAATTTCACCATATTTATCTACCACTTCATCTACCATAGTGATGATGTCTTTGGTCAATTCAACACGTGCCCCTCTATTGTTCAAATTGGGATAATAATCGTGAAATTTTCGCAAGAAATTCAACAAGAAATTAACCGTGCTGGATAAGTTCGCTATTTTTCTAAAACTCCCTACCTCTAGGAAACTATCTTCAATTCCTAAAAATTTAATTTCGTGAGTGATGGCATCAAAACCATGATTGGGAATCGCATTGTTGTTTTGAAAAGATGAGACATATTCCGAAGTTTGTAACAAGGCTTCCATCAAGCTTTCTTTGTCTTTGAAAGGCGTGATTTCTAGCGCTTTTTGTTTTCCAATATCAGTATTACAAATCGCTGACAGCGTTTCTAAAACGGTAGGAAATTGTAAATCTTGTAACGTCTTTTCGGTAATGGATATCATGTATATTGCTATTGGAAAGAAGCAAAGTTACAAAGTTTAAGAGGAGTTTCTTGAAGAAAAAAGTATAATTTTACCAACTATTAATTTTAATCTTATTTTAATACGATGCAACTCCAATTGAATTCTGAATGGCAAGCCATCTTGGCTAAAGAAATTCAAAAATCGTATTTTGGAGAATTACTCAATTCAGTTGATTTGGAATACCAAAACCACATCTGTTATCCACCCAAAGAAATGATTTTTGCAGCTTTTGATTATTGTAGTTTTTCAAACACAAAAGTGGTTGTCATAGGGCAAGACCCATATCATGGGAAAGGTGAGGCTAATGGTTTGTGTTTTTCAGTAAATGATGGTGTAAAAATTCCACCTTCATTGCGCAATATTCACAGAGAATTAGTAGATGATTTAGATAGTATTTTTATTCCTAATTCTGGCAATTTAACATCTTGGGCTAACCAAGGGGTGTTGCTTTTAAATGCTGGATTAACCGTGAGAGAAGATGTACCTAATAGTCACCAATATTTAAAATGGAATCTCTTTACCGATGCGGTAATTCAAAAGCTATCCGATAAAAAAGAAGGATTGGTTTTTTTGCTATGGGGCAATTTTGCTCAAAAAAAAGGAGTAAAAATTAATCGAGAAAAACATTTGGTTCTGGAATCTGGTCATCCTTCGCCATTAAGTGCAAATCAGGGAAAATGGTTTGGAAATAAACATTTTAGTAAGACGAATGCGTATTTAGAATCGAAGGGAGTTGAACCTATTCAATGGCTAGATTTATAATTATTTCTTAGCGATATCTTCTAGAACCGCTTTGTCTGAATAATTGGTTATTGTCAATGTAATTTCTTGATTTTTAACTGTCTTGCCTTCAATAATATATTTTTTCCCTTTACCAACAGCAATATTGCTTTGATCAAAGTCCACGTCTCCATACTGTAAGCAATTTCGAATATCGGTGGTGTCAATCCAAGGTTGGGCTAGGATTGCAGTCGCTTTTGGAGAATAGTTGAAAGGTTTGTTTCTCAAATCGTTGAGTACACGAGCATTTGGAAAGTAATTACAACGGGTATCTTTTCCACTGAATACCATTGAAACAAAGAAAAGTCCCATAATAAGACCCACAAAATAATACGCAAAACGTTGAAAGAATTTCATACTCTAAATTTTTGGCAAAGGTAAAGGAAACTTAATTTAAAAAACAATTAAATTGATATCACTATCACTTAAACCAAACCAATCGCCAATCGCTTTGTTGGTAAGGATTCCGTGGTACATATACACTCCGTTTTTTAATCCTTTGTTACAACGAATCGCACTTTCGATCCCGCCATCTTCTGCAATTTGCATCAAATAAGGGGTAATTATATTACTGATGGAAAGAGAGGCGGTTTTAGAATAACGTGACGGAATATTAGGCACACAATAATGTACTACGTTATTTTTGATAAAAGTAGGTTTTTCATGTGTAGTCACTTCGGAAGTTTCAAAACAACCGCCTGTATCGATACTCACATCCACAATAACAGCACCTTTTTTCATATGTTCCACCATCGTTTCGGTAACAACCACTGGGCAACGCTCAATTCCGCGCATGGCGCCAATGGCTACATCGCATCGGCGTAGCGCTTTTAGTAATGATTTGGGTTGAATCGTAGAGGTGAATATTCGTTGGTTTAAATTGTTTTGTAATCGACGTAATTTGGTAATCGAATTGTCAAAAACTTTAACAGTAGCACCTAAACCAATTGCGGTTTTAGCAGCAAATTCTCCAACTGTACCTGCACCTAAAATGACAACATCAGTTGGAGGAACTCCGGTAATGTTTCCAAACAATAAGCCTTTTCCAAATTGATTGGTAATCATTAATTCGGAAGCAATAAGCACAGAGGCTGTACCTGCAATTTCACTCAACGATTTGACAGCAGGGTAGGTGCCATCTTCATCTTTTATGTATTCAAAGGCTAAGGCTGTAATTTTTTTCTTGGTTAATGCCTCAAAATACTCTTTTTTTCGAGTTTTAATTTGAATAGCCGAAATGATAATCGTATTATGATTAATCATTTCAATCTCAGCTAAACTCGCTGGTTCCACTTTTAAAATCATTGGACAGCCAAATACTTTTTTTGGATCTTGGGTGATTTCGGCACCAGCATCAGCGTATTCTTTGTCGGAATAACTAGAACTTTCTCCAGCTCCAGCTTCTACCATGACACGATGGCCATGACTTGTCAAAGAATTAACAGCATCAGGCGTCAAACAAATACGGCGTTCTTGATGACTGGTTTCCTTGGGGATGCCAATAAACAATTCGCTTTTGTGTTTTGCTATTTCTAATGTTTCCTCTTGAGGTAACAGCTGTTCTTTTGTAAATGGTGATAGTGACATGGTCTATTCAAATTAAGAGGTCCAATTTACGGATTTTTATTTACCTTTTTTGATTAGGAATTAGTAAGGGTCAAATGGCGTTTTTCATTCTCAACTAATTCAATAGTAATTACTGCATGTTCATCCGGAATGAGGCTTGGGATTTTTTCTGCCCATTCAATAAAACACCAGTTGCCTGAATAGAAATAATCATCGGCTCCCATATCTAAGGCTTCCATTTCATTTTTTAAACGGTAAAAATCAAAATGATAAACAACTTGATTGTCAATTGTTTCGTATTCATTAACTAAAGAAAAAGTTGGACTACTAGTTGTTGATGTAACTCCTAAAGTTTTACACAACTGTTTGATTAAAGTAGTTTTACCTACACCCATTTCACCGTGAAACAGAATTACTTTTGGGGTCTTCTGGTCGATTACTTTTTGTGCAACTAATTCTAGTTCGTCTAGTGTAAATACTATTTCCATCTATCGGGGATTAAAAACCAAAAAAGGAACAATCATTTCTTCCAAAGAAATGCCGCCATGTTGGTAGGTATTTTTATAATAACTTACATAATGATTGAAATTGTTGACATAAGCCAAGAACAAATCATTTTTTGCAAAAATATAAGAACTGCTCATATTGATACTAGGTAATCCTATTTTTTTTGGATCTTTAACTGCATACACTTCTTTGTTTTCATACGATAGACTCTTACCAGTTTTATAACGGAGGTTTAAACTTGTGTTTTTATCTCCCACTACTTTTGATGGGTTTTTAACATTAATGGTACCATGATCTGTTGTAATAATCAACTTAAATCCCAGTTTTTGCGCTTGCTGAATGATTCCCAATAAGGGTGAATTTTTAAACCAACTTAAGGTTAAAGAACGGTAGGCCTTGTCATCAGGGGCTAATTCTTTAATTACTTCCATTTCGGTTTTAGCATGCGACAGCATATCGACAAAATTATATACTACCGTAACTAAATCATTAGTTTTTAATGTTTTAAAACTATCTACTAATTTTCGACCACTGGCCAAATTCGTGATTTTAAAATAGTCTTGTTTGATATTTAATCCGAGGCGCTGTAATTGTGCAGTTAAAAATTCTGCCTCATAATTGTTTTTTCCCCCTTCCTCGGTGTCGTTTTTCCAATAATCTGGAAATTGCTTTTCCATTTCTAGAGGCAATAAACCAGAAAAAATCGCATTTCGAGCATATTGAGTTGCCGTTGGCAAAATGGCGTAATAGGGAACTTCTTTTTCTAATTTATAATAATTACCTATGGTGTTTTGCATTACTTCCCATTGATCGTAACGCAAATTATCAATAACTACAAAAAGAACAGGCTTTTCTTTTTTTGTAATTTCAGGAACTACTAATTCTTTTAATAAGGTGTGAGATAAAACAGGGCGATCTGCTTTGGGTTCAAACCAACTTTCGTAATGGCGTTCTATGAATTTACCAAATTGAGAATTTGCCTCCGTTTTTTGTGATTCCAAAATAAAACTCATCCCAGAGTCATTAATGTTTTCCAATTGTAATTCCCAGAAAATTAATTTTTTATACAATTCAATCCAATCGTCAAAAGAATTGACAGAAGCCATTTCTAAAGTGATTTTTCTGAATTCTTTTTGATAATCTAAAGTTGTTTTTTGAGAAATCAAGCGAGAATGGTCTAGATTCTTTTTTAAGCTTAATAAAATTTGGTTGGGATTAACGGGTTTAATTAGATAATCAGCGATTTTAGAACCTATGGCTTCTTCCATTATATATTCCTCTTCACTTTTGGTAATCATAATCATGGGAACCGATGATTTTTTTTCTTTCATTTCGGAAAGTGTTTCTAAACCACTCATCCCGGGCATATTTTCATCTAGAAAAACGATATCAAAGTTCTCATTTTCAAAAATATCGATGGCATCTAAACCATTGTTGCAAGTTGTAACAGTGTAATTTTTATTTTCTAAAAATAAAATATGAGGCTTCAAAAGGTCTATTTCATCATCTACCCACAGGATTTTTATTGTATCTTCCATATTGTATTATTAGTTACCGAAGGGCAATTTACAGTTTTTAAAACGTTGTTTTGCAAAAAATATACTTTTAATTAGCATCCTTTTAATTCTAAATTATTGACAAACAGATTTTTCGATTATTCTAAAAATTAAACTCCTTTATCTTGTATGTCAAAACGAATTTACTACTTTTATACTTTATCAAATTAACTAAAAACTATGAAAACGAATTCAATTAAAAACGTCTTATTTGTTACTGTATTTTCAGTAACAGCGTCTTTTGCACAACACGCATTTGTAAATACACCTCCAGAGGTTTCGCCAATGCCAATGAAACCTGAAATGACTGAAATTTGGAATCCTGAGGTCAAAGTGATTACTCCTGCAAAAAAAATTGGAGATGCGCCATCGGATGCTATTATTTTATTTGACGGTAAAAATTTAAACCAATGGGTCAATAAAAAAGACAACAGTAAACCTGCTGGATGGAAAATTGTGAATAACGATTATTTTGAAGTGGTTCCAGAATCTGGCGATATTCAAACCGTAATGAAATTTGGAGATTGTCAATTGCATATCGAATGGAGTGCTCCAGATGAAGTGTTAGATGGTGGTCAAATGAGAGGAAATAGCGGTGTTTTTTTTCAAAATCGATACGAACTACAAGTATTAGATTCGTACAACAATAGAACCTACAACAACGGTCAAGCAGGAAGTATCTACAAAGATCATCCACCATTAGTGAATGCTATGAAAGCACCATTGGAATGGAATGTGTACGATGTAATCTATACGGCACCACGTTTTAAAGCCAATGGATTAATTGATGCTCCAGCAAGAATAACGGTTTTCCATAATGGCGTTGTGGTTCAAAATAATGCTACTATAAATGGTTTAACCTTATACATGGGATTGCACAATTACCCAGAATCTCATGGTGAAGATGTAATTTCACTTCAAGATCACGGTTGTAAAACCCAATTTAGAAACATTTGGTTAAGAAGACTTTAATCAAACAAAAGGAGAGCAATAGCTCTCCTTTTTGTTTACAACACTTACAACTCATATTTAATTTTTGAACCAATACATTCTTCATCTTTATTCATTAATGTCTCATTTTCCTTAAGTTGTTTAATATAATCTAAGCTTTCATTTGAAGTACACATTAACGATTTGATCTTTTCAATCAAAATATGGTCTTGAATTTGAGTAATCCATTGAATTAAATGTAGCTTATCATTTTGTAATTTTTGAGTATCCATTATGTTTCAATTTTAATTCAAAATTCCCACTCTTAGTCTCACAAATTTATGAATTAATTGGATACAAAATATAAATCAATTTCCTTATATTTGTTGCCCTAAAGCACTATAAAGTGAGTCAAATCAACAAACTTAAAATATTCAATGATCCAATCTATGGATTCATCACAATTCCCAACGCTTTAATCTACGATTTAATTCAGCATCCTTATTTTCAACGTTTGCGACGTATATCTCAAATGGGGTTGTCTTATTTGGTTTATCCCGGTGCCAATCATACCCGTTTTCATCATGCGTTAGGTTGTATGCATTTAATGCAAAAAGCGGTTGATGTATTACGTTTCAAAGGTATTGCCATTTCAGATGAAGAAGAAAACGCTTTGTATATTGCCATTTTGTTACATGATATCGGTCATGGACCATTTTCGCATGCAATGGAAAAAAGTATCGTTGAAGAAGTGCATCACGAAGCCATTTCATTGGTATTTATGAGCCAATTGAACGATGAATTTAAAGGACAATTGAGTTTAGCTATTCAAATATTTAAAGGAGAATACCATCGCAAATTCATGTTGCAATTGATTTCAAGTCAATTAGACATGGATCGAATGGATTACTTAAAACGCGATAGTTTTTATTCAGGTGTAGCAGAAGGGAATGTCAATTCAGAGCGTTTGATCCAAATGATGAATGTAGTGGAGGATGTTTTAGTGATTGAAGAAAAAGGAATTTATTCAGTTGAGAAATTCTTGATGTCGCGACGTTTGATGTATTGGCAAGCCTACTTGCACAAAACAAGTTTAGTAGCTGAATTAATTTTGACTAAAGTGCTAAAACGTGCCAAAGAACTAACCCTAAAAGGGATAACATTACCTTGTAGCGAGCCGTTGTTATTTTTTATGCAAAACCGAATTGTTCTTGACAATTTTAATGCCCAAACACTCGATTTATTTTCGCAACTAGATGATTTTGATATCATTAGTGCTTTAAAATCATGGCAAGGTCAAGATGATTTTATTTTATCGTCCTTGAGTAAAATGATAATTAATCGAGATTTGCCAAAAATTAAAGTCGTGACAGATAAATTACTTCTTGAGGATATGTTGCCTTTGCAAGAACGTTTTGCAGCAGAAAATAATATTTCCATAGCAGATACCAATTACTTTATTTTTAAAGGGAAAATTAAAAACCAAGCCTACAGCAAAGAAGCTGAGCCTATTCGTATTCTGAAAAAAGACAGAACGATTGAAGATGTAGTAGAAGCTTCTGATCAATTGAATTTGAAATCTTTATCAAAATCAGTAACTAAATATTACATTTGTTTTCCAAAACAACTAGTTTAAAACGCGGTAATACTATCTATTTTTTATATTTTTGTCGGAATGAAGTTTACAGCACAGCAAATAGCGGAAATCTTAGAAGGTGAAGTGGTAGGTAATCCCCATATTGAAGTTGCTATGCTTTCCAAAATAGAAGAAGGTCAAAAAGGATCTTTGACTTTTTTATCCAATCCAAAATACCAAAATTATATTTATACCACTCAGGCCTCTATTACTATCGTAAATAGAACATTTGTGCCTGAATCAGCTATTGCCACAACCTTAATAAAAGTAGATGACGCTTATGGTGCATTTACTAAGTTATTAGAATTTTACAACCAAGTAAAATTGAATAAAACTGGAATAGAATCTCTTTCTTTTATTGACGAGACTGTGCGTTATGAAGAAGATTTATACTTAGGGAGTTTCAGTTATATTGGTAAAAATGTTGTGCTTGGAAAAAATGTCAAAATTTATCCTAATTCCTATATTGGCGATAATGTTATCATTGGTAACAATGTGACTATTTTTGCTGGTGGAAAAGTGTATTCAGAAACAGTAATTGGTAACAATTGTACAATTCATTCTGGAGCCATAATTGGTTCCGATGGATTCGGGTTTGCACCCAATTCCGATGGCACCTACACTAAAATACCTCAAATTGGGAATGTAGTAATTGAAGATGATGTTGAAATAGGGGCATGTACAACTGTTGACAGAGCCACCATGGGATCCACTTTTATTCGCAAAGGAGTAAAATTAGACAACCAAATTCAAGTAGGACACAATGTAGAAATTGGTGAAAATACTGTAATCGCCGCTCAAACCGGAATTGCGGGATCAACCAAAATTGGGAAAAATGGGATGATTGGAGGAAAAGTAGGTTTTGCAGGTCATATCACTGTTGGAAATAATGTTAGGATTAAAGCAAATTCGGGTGTTACTAAGAATGTAAAAGACGGTGAAGTACTGCAAGGTCCTTTGGCTTTTACTGATTCTAGTTATGCCAAATCATATGTTCATTTCAAGAATTTGCCTAAAATTTTATCAGAAATAGAAGAATTAAAAAAAGAAATACTAAATCTAAAAACGAATACCAATGGTTAAACAAAAAACCATCAAATCAGAAATTTCACTTACAGGTGTAGGTTTACACACGGGCAAAGAGGTGAAAATGACTTTCAAACCAGCCCCAGTAAATAATGGATTTACATTTGTCCGTGTCGATCTTGAAGGGCAACCCGTGATTGAAGCAGATGCTAATTACGTAGTGAATACCCAACGTGGAACTAATTTGGAAAAATTAGGTGTTCAAATTCAAACTCCCGAACATGTTTTGGCAGCTTTAACAGGCTGTGATTTAGATAATGTGATTATCGAATTGAACGCATCGGAGTTACCAATTATGGACGGTTCGTCAAAATATTTTGTTGAAGCGATAGAAAAAGCAGGAGTGGAAGAGCAAGAAGCTAAACGAAATGTTTATGTGGTAAAAGAAGTTATTTCATTTACAGACGAATCAACAGGTAGCGAAATTTTAGTGATGCCGAGCGATAGTTATTGTATTACTACAATGGTTGATTTTGGTACTAAAATTTTGGGTACTCAAAATGCAACAATGAAAAGTCTGTCAGAATTTAAAGATGAATTTTCTGATTCAAGAACCTTTAGTTTTTTACATGAATTAGAAGCCTTGTTAAATAATGGATTAATCAAAGGGGGCGATTTAAATAATGCCATTGTATATGTTGATAAAGAAATATCAGCAACTACAATGGATAATTTGAAGAAAGCATTTGGTAAAGAAAATTTGACTGTAAAACCCAATGGGATTTTGGATAATCTTACGTTGCACTATCCTAACGAAGCTGCCCGTCATAAATTATTAGATGTTGTAGGCGATTTATCTTTGATTGGAACAAGAATTCAAGGAAAAGTTATTGCGAATAAACCAGGTCATTATGTAAACACTCAGTTTGCTAAAAAGCTTGCTAAGATTATTAAAATTGAACAACGTAATTTTGTACCTACTTATGATTTGCATCAAGAACCATTGATGGATATTCATAAAATCATGGAAACATTACCACACCGCCCTCCATTTTTATTGATTGACAGAATTATTGAAATGTCAGAAAATCATGTAGTCGGAATGAAAAATGTTACTATGAACGAAGACTTCTTTGTAGGACATTTCCCTGAAGCACCAGTTATGCCAGGTGTTTTAATTGTTGAAGCCATGGCTCAAACAGGTGGTGTTTTAGTATTAAGCACGGTTCCAGATCCTGAAAATTATTTGACTTATTTCATGAAAATGGACAATGTAAAGTTCAAACACAAAGTACTTCCAGGAGATACTTTGATTTTCAAATGTGACTTAATTACTCCAATACGAAGAGGAATTTGTCATATGCAAGCCAATGCCTATGCCAATGGAAAATTAGTGGCTGAAGCAGAATTAATGGCACAAATTGCTAAAAAATAAAAAATATTAGAAAATTCGCAGTAGTTTTATCGCGAATTTTCTTTTGAATAGAAATTAAAAACAATACAGATGAATCAACCGTTAGCATACGTTCATCCCGGCGCAAAGATTGCCAAAAATGTAGTTATTGAACCTTTTACAACTATCCATAACAATGTAATTATTGGTGATGGAACTTGGATTGGTTCCAATGTAACCATTATGGAAGGTGCCCGAATTGGAAAAAATTGTAATATTTTCCCTGGAGCAGTAATTTCTGCAGTTCCTCAAGATTTGAAATTTGGAGGAGAAGATTCTTTAGCCATTATAGGGGACAATTGTACCATCAGAGAATGTGTTACTATCAATAGAGGTACCGTTGCTTCAGGTCAAACCGTAATTGGAGATAATTGTTTGGTCATGGCATACGCACACATTGCACACGATTGTGTAGTGGGAAATAATGCAATTATTGTAAACGGAGTTGCTTTGGCAGGACATGTTATAGTAGGGAACTATGCGGTTATTGGTGGTTTAGCTGCCGTACACCAATTTATTCATATTGGAGACCACGCGATGATTTCAGGAGGTTCATTGGTTAGAAAAGATGTTCCACCTTTTACTAAAGCAGCAAAAGAGCCATTGTCTTATGTTGGAATTAATTCCATCGGATTAAGACGAAGAGGTTTTACTACAGAAAAAATTAGAGAGATTCAGGATATATATCGTATTCTATATCAAAAAAATTACAACACCACTCAAGCTATCGGTATTATTGAAGCCGAAATGGAAGCTACACCAGAACGTGATGAAATATTAGATTTTATCCGAAATTCATCTCGTGGCGTTATGAAGGGCTACAGTGGCAATTATTAATAAGTAAGATAAATAGAAATAAATACAATTTAAAATGGCAAGTACATCAGATATTAGAAACGGATTATGTATTAAATACAATAATGATATTTATAAAATCATTGAATTTCTTCACGTTAAACCAGGAAAAGGTCCTGCTTTTGTTAGAACCAAATTGAAATCATTAACTAACGGAAAAGTATTGGATAATACCTTTTCTGCTGGACATAAAATTGAAGAAGTTCGTGTTGAAACACATACCTTTCAATACTTATATGCTGAAGGCGATGATTTTCATTTTATGAATACGGAGTCATTTGAACAAATAACATTAAACAAAAAAGTGTTAGATAACCCAGGACTTTTGAAAGAAGGAACTAATGTAATGGTTCAGATCAATTCTGAAACGGATGCTCCTCTTTCTGTAGATATGCCCGCTTCGATTGTTTTAGAAGTTACGTATGCAGAACCTGGTGTTAAAGGAAATACAGCTACTAATGCTACTAAATCAGCCACAGTTGAAACAGGAGCGACAGTAAACGTTCCTTTGTTTATTAACGAAGGAGATAAGATTAAAATTGATACCGCTTCAGGTTCTTACATGGAACGCGTAAAAGAATAAATGAACTTATAAATAAAGGTTGGAAGTCGCTTGACTCTCAACCTTTATTTATTTATTATATTGGTGCATGAAATTTTCTCAACCTCAAACCTTAAAAGATATTGCCAACTTAATTCATTGTGATTTTGTTGGAGATGCTCATTTTCCAGTTTTAGGAATGAATGAAATTCATGTGGTAGAGCCTGGAGATATTGTGTTTGTGGACCATCCAAAATATTACGATAAGGCATTGGAATCCAAAGCAACCATTATCTTAATTAATAAAGAAGTGAATTGCCCTGCTGGCAAAGCGTTATTAATATCAAATGATCCGTTTCGAGATTTCAATGTATTGACAAGACATTTTATGCCATTTCAATCTTCCAATGTTTCTATTTCGCCTTCGGCAAAAATTGGTCACGGGACGATTATTCAACCTAATACTTTTATTGGAAATAATGTAGTGATTGGAATCAATTGTTTAATTCATTCCAATGTGGCTATTTATGATCATACTGTTATTGGCAATAATGTAATTATTCATGCGGGAACAGTCATTGGAGGTGATGCTTTTTATTATAAAAAACGTCCTGAAGGATTTGATCAATTGCTTTCAGGCGGAAGAGTGGTAATCGAAAACAATGTGGGTATCGGTGCACTTTGTACTATAGATAAAGGAGTAACAGGCGATACAACCATTGGAGAAGGAACTAAATTAGACAATCAAGTACATGTTGGTCACGATACTGTAATTGGAAAAAAATGTTTGATAGCTTCCCAAACCGGAATTGCTGGATGTGTAATCATTGAGGATGAAGTAACACTTTGGGGACAAGTAGGAACCACTAGCGGAATTACAATTGGTTCAAAAGCAGTAGTAATGGGACAAACTGGTGTGACTAAGTCTATAGAAGGAGGGAAGTCCTATTTTGGTACTCCAGTAGAGGAGTCTAGAGAAAAATTAAAACAATTGGCCAATATCAAAAAGATACCTGAATTAATTAACAAATTGAAATAATGTCTGCAAAAAAATTAATACAAAATTTTTACAAATCAGATGCGTTAATCGATGCCGAAGTCATGAAAGAATTCTTGCATCCTGAAATTATTTTAGATTGGAATAGTAGTAAAGGATTTGTTCAACTGAATTATGATGGTATTCTGGATTTAGCAGGAGAATTAAGCAAAGCCTATGTGCGTTCTAAAGTAAGAATAAGTCATATTCTTTCAGAAAATGACTTAGTTTCGGTTCGCTATTCGCATTATGTTAAGACGATTGAAAATCCTAGAGAAGAGATGTTTTTAGCTAATTTTATTGTGATTTGGCAACTCAAAGACAACCAATTGTTCCGAGGCTATCAAATGAGTCAAATTTCTTAATATATTTTCCATTAAAAACTTCGAAAATAATTTCAAAATCGTATTTTTGCGAAACAATTTTTAAAATTACATAAAAAATAGATCATGAGTGTTTTAGTTAATAAAAATTCCAAAATAATTGTTCAAGGTTTTACAGGAAGTGAAGGTACTTTTCACGCTTCTCAAATGATTGAATACGGGACAAATGTTGTAGGTGGTGTAACTCCAGGAAAAGGAGGTTCAACCCATTTAGATCGTCCTGTTTTTAATACAGTAAAAGATGCTGTAGATCAAGCTGGTGCTGATACTTCAATTATTTTTGTACCGCCAGCTTTTGCAGCTGATGCAATTATGGAAGCAGCTGATGCTGGAATCAAAGTAATTATTGCTATTACTGAAGGAATTCCAGTTGCAGATATGATTAAAGCCAATAGTTACGTTAAAGAAAGAAATGCACGATTAATTGGACCTAACTGTCCAGGTGTTATTACTGCTGACGAAGCTAAAGTGGGAATTATGCCAGGTTTTGTTTTCAAAAAAGGTACAGTAGGAATTGTTTCTAAATCAGGAACTTTAACTTATGAAGCCGCTGACCAAGTAGCAAAACAAGGTTTAGGTATCACTACAGCTATTGGAATTGGTGGAGATCCAATTATTGGAACAACAACAAAAGAAGCAGTAGAATTATTGATGAACGATCCTGAAACGAATTGTATTGTTATGATTGGTGAAATTGGAGGTCAATTAGAAGCTGATGCTGCTAAATGGATTAAAGCCGATGGTAACCGTAAACCAGTAGTAGGATTTATTGCAGGTGTTACTGCTCCAGCTGGACGTACAATGGGTCATGCAGGTGCAATTGTTGGAGGTTCTGATGATACTGCTGAAGCAAAAAAACAAATTATGAGAGAAAACGGTATTCACGTAGTAGACTCTCCAGCTGAAATTGGTAAAAAAGTAAAAGAAGTTTTAGGTTAGTCCTAAATACATATACAATCTAAAATACCTCACGGTTTCGTGGGGTATTTTGTTTCATAAATACAGTAAAGAATAATGTACAAAGAATTAAAAAAGTTTAAAGTAACTAAGAGTTTTACTTTTGGTCAAGAAGATAGTTTAGAGGAAGTGTGTAATGCTCCAGAGAGTGCCAGTGGTGTTTTTATAGTGTATGCAATTGATGGAGAGGAGAAAGAATTGATTATGGTAGGTTCTACAGGAACAGTTCAGAATGACGGATCTTTAAAAAGCAAAAATGGTGGGTTGTATGACAAAATTGTGAGCGGTCATCAATTTGCTAAAACCGGTAGAAAATACTCTTGGCCTGCTCAAATGAAATTAGAAAACATTGATCGCTTAGAAGTTGCTTGGTACGATACTTTTAACGAAAAAGTAAAAGTGATTCCTACTTTTGTAGAAGGTCAAGTATTACAAAATTTCTTAGATGAAAAAGGAAGTTTGCCAAGATGGAATGTGGCATTTTAATTTCCTGAATTATATTTAAATAAAAAGCGCCTTATGGGCGCTTTTTTTATTGCTTAAATGGAGATGCCCATTTAGGATCACTGTAAACATTGGTACCAGTAAGTGTTTTTATAAAGGCAATTAAAGCATTTACTTCTCCTGGTTGAAAATTCAATTGTTGACCAAAACCATTCGGAGCTAATCTCGGATCTAAATTTGTATTTCTAGCTGCTAGATTAATGGAACCATAATGACCAATTACATTTTGTAAAGTTACTAAACCTCCAGTATGCATCATAGGTCCATTAGGGATTCCATTAGCATTTACTAAATCTCGTAGTGAAGGGGCTTTAGTATTGGTAATGTCTATGCCAGTACCGTTTAATACACCTATTATTCCATTGTTTTTTGTATTTGGATCAATATCGAATTCTGGTGCGGCGTGACAGGCTGCGCAACCAAAACCTCCTGAAGTTCTAACTCCTAATCCATCAAAAACTGGAGGGGTTAAAAACAAAGTTTTCCCTTGATTTTCTTGGGCTGTAAAATTAGGAAAGGCTTGATTATCATTCTGAACTGCGCTTCGTCCAGCATCGTATTTAGAGTCAAAAGATTGTATACTTCGAATAAATTGTGCCAAAGCATTTTGTAATTTAGATTCCGTGATTTCTTCGGAACCATACACATATTTAAATAACTCTTTATAATAACCGATAGCTTGTAATTTTGAAATTAAAGTTGTGATGGACCCATCGCCACTCGTGCCGCTAAATCCCATTTCTATGTGATTTTTAATTGGTTCAGAGGTCTGTAACTCCAGAGTTGCAGCTCTTTCATCCCAGAAAAATTTTCGTTCATTTGAAAATCGAGAGTTCACTAAACGCATAGCATGACGTGTTGTTGTACCGTTTACTCCATCACTAGCATCAGTATCATCTCCAAAAGCATTAGCTTGAATATGACAAGAGGCACATGAAATTGTATTGTTTGAAGATAAATTTTTGTCATAAAACAAAACCCTCCCTAAAGTAGCGCCTTTATCGGTAATAGGGTTTCCTGCTGTATTGTCTTTTGTAATGTAGGCCGGTTTAGTTTGATTTGCATAATTGCTCAAACTATTGAGATCAATTTTACCCGTAAACGCTTCAATAACATTCGGATAGGATGTTGCTATTTCACTCTCAGTTGAATTACTACAGGAATAAAAAGTAAATAAACTTACTAAGAATAAAAGTGAAGTTGACTGCTTCATAGATTTGGATTTTAAAGATTTGAGATAGAATTACAACGCAAATTAATTGATAAAATTGTAAATAGTTAGCCACTAGTATGAAACTTTAATAAATCATTGTGATTTGAACTAATTTCAATTTATCAAATAGTTTAACGTATTAATTCAAATGGCACTTTTTTTCAAACCACAATTATTCTTATATTTGAACTTCGTTAGTTGCCCTCCAATACATGAGGATTATCTACAATTAATACAAATTAGAAATAATACAATTTAGTATATACTATGAAATTACTAGAAGGAAAAGTGGCTATCATTACTGGTGCCAGCCGTGGAATCGGTAAAGGAGTTGCAGAAGTTTTTGCACAACATGGTGCTAATATCGCATTTACTTATAGCTCATCTGTTGAGTCAGCTTTGGCTTTAGAAAATGAATTGAATGCAATGGGTATCAAAGCCAAAGGATACCAATCGAATGCAGCTGATTTTAACGAGGCACAAACTTTTGTAGATGCGGTGATCGAAGAATTTGGAACCGTTGACATCTTAATCAATAATGCTGGAATTACTAAAGATAATTTATTAATGCGTATGTCAGAAGCAGATTACGATCAAGTTATTGATGTGAATTTGAAATCGGTTTTCAATATGACTAAAGCGATTCAAAAAACATTTTTAAAACAACGTTCTGGTTCTATTATCAATATGAGTAGTGTAGTAGGAGTGAAGGGAAATGCGGGTCAAGCCAATTATGCGGCATCTAAAGCTGGAGTAATTGGATTTACTAAATCAATTGCTTTGGAATTAGGATCAAGAAATATCCGTTGTAATGCTATTGCACCAGGTTTTATCGAAACTGAAATGACAGCAAAATTAAGCCCAGAAGTAGTTCAAGGTTGGAGAGATGGAATTCCATTAAAACGTGGCGGAACTACTGATGATGTGGCTAATGCTTGTTTGTTCTTTGCCTCTGATATGAGTGCTTTTGTAACAGGTCAAGTACTTAACGTTTGTGGAGGAATGCTGACCTAATTGATTGTACTGAGTTAAGCTTTTAAAAATATAGGTAAAGCCAAGAACGAAAAACGGATCAGTTATTTGTTTTTGGCTTTTTTAATTTTATTAATACTATTTTAAAGTAATTTTTAATAAATTATTTCAAACCAAGCTTTGACTTTAATTTTAAAAATAATAGTCCCATTTTATATGCTTCTTCAGAAGCAGAATTTCGATCACTTATAGGAACCTTGTATAAAGTGCATAATTCATCTAAAGTGAATTGTTTATCATTAATGTCATGCAGTCTTCTGTGCATGATTTCCAAATCAAGAGGTTCATTTTTTAATCGCCCACAATCTAGTTTTTCCAATGCAGTATTGATAATTTCAACATCTGTCTCTATGCGATATCCAACTAAAGTGGCATTCCCTATATATTTTAAAAAAGATTGAATTGCCTCAGGTTCTCCTAATTTATTGAGTTTACTCTCAACAATAAATTCGTTTGAAAGTCCATTGTCATGAAGAAATTTATATTGTAAAATAACCACTTCAAAGTTATCCCCAATAAGTAAATTATCATGTACTATACCAAAACAGCCAAAAGACAGAATTACATCTTTAGTTGGATTTAAACCGGTTTTTTCTGTTGAAAGAATGACATACCTATTGGATTTATTTTCAAATTTAGATAGGTATTCTTTCCAAAATTCCGGATGTTCTTTAGTGATATTTTTAAGCCAATCTAACATAATTATGAAAATTGAGTAAGTTGGAATTTATCTTTAATTAACTCTTCTAATTCTTTCATTGGAGCTAAAGCATTTTTCAATCGTTCTTTGTCCATTTTATTCAATTCATTCAAATTGATAAACTGCCCAGAATCTTCGTTTTTTAATCCTTCTACAGTTCTGAATTTAGAAAGAGTTAAAAAGGCTTCCGCACAATTGATGTAAATTTCAGCATTTCGTGGATCGGCTATAGCCAATTGCTTGAAACGAGAATAGGTATTATTAACTCCTTTTATACCATAACATAAAGCAAAAAGACGGGCGCTATCAATTAATGGAAGTAAAGCACGTGATTTTATATCAAACTTGTCTTTGTTTATTCCTTCTTCTTCAACAATAAATTTCTTAAAGAAACTAAGTGGTGCGTTATTTCGTAAGGCATCGTTTCCTAAAAAATCAAAGAATAATGTATTGCTCTTGGCATTCTTATAAATCACATTTTCTATTGCTTCTTCAATTTTTGCTTCGCCAAAAGCCATTTCGTAATCAAAGAAAATGCTACTTAAATCGTTACTGTTTTTACCTGGAGTATTCATCCAACTGTTGTATTGATTTGTCCAGTCGCTCAATGACTTACACCAAAGTGTATTACTTGCCATATGGCCATTTGGACATGACGGATATCCGATTTTTTCTAAATTAGCGGATGCTCTTTTGGCTAATTTTAAGAAATAATCCTTAACCTCTCTGTATTTATCGGGTACAACATCTTCAAAAACCAAAATACTATCTTGATCCGTAAGTAATAGTTGTTCTTTTCGGCCTTGGCTACCTATACTCAACCAAGCAAAACGGGCAGGAGGGGAGCCTAAGTCTAAAATGGCTAATTCAACGGAACGTTTGATTAATGCCAAATTGATTTCGCTTGCTATATTATAAACATGGAAAAGCGGTATGTTTTTGTGAATTGAATTCTGGATAATATCTGTCAATCGATCGCGAAGTAACTTCAAATCATCTGCTGATTGAGTTCGCTTGATTTGTTTAATTAAAACGCCAGGATTGTTGGCTTGAGAAACAATTAAATCATGTTCAGAAATGATTCCTTTTACTTGCGATTGATTGGTACCATCGGTGGTGGCAATTAAATGGGTTACATTATTCTTTAGCATCACTAATTGGGCTTCCGCCAAAGAAATATTTTCAACAACTGTAACCACAGGATTCGACATGATTTTATCAATGGTGGCTGTAATAGGGAAACGTCCTGTTGCAATTTTTGAACTCATATCGGTCTGAGTTACAATTCCAATTGGAATATTATTATTGCAAATAATACTACTGGTAGAAAGATTTTCTGCCATGGTTTTAGCTACATCCATAACAATTGCATCAGGAGTAGTAGTAAGAGGATTCCGATTGTAATTAAGAGATTGAAAATACTGCATATCAGAGGATTGTTGGTCAGAATAGATCACGTTGTCTGAAAGTAGTTTTCCTCGAATATTTTTATCGTTTGGGTTATTGGTATTAGTTGCAAAACTTTCCAATAAGAAATCCAAAACATTTGGATTATTAGCTACAAAAGGTCTAAAAGTGGCAATTGGGATTGCATATACAATACATTCTTGACGCGCCTTGGCTGTCATCTTATAATTATTTTTGGCAAAAAATGGACGCAATCCAAAAATATCACCTTCGTGACATTTATTTAGCAATGTTTCTTCAGCATCTGCAATCACTGATAAATGAATAACTCCCGAAGCAACTACATAAAAACAATCGTGTAAGGTATCATCAATTTGAAATAAAGTCTTGTATTTTTCCAAATTTACTACGCGAATATTCATAGCAATTTCAGATAATTCTTCAAAAGTTAAATTATCGAAAGGTGAATATTTTTTCAAAAAATCTGCAATATGTTCTGCAACAGTATTCATGGTTTGTAGGTATAATTTCTCAAATGCTAATTTAAAAAAATATATATAGAGATGAAAAGGAGTACAAGAATACTATTAACTAAATTGGAGCTATAATTGTTGATATATACTAGGGATTGAAATTAATCTATTTTACATAATATAAATTATAATTCAATATAGTGATCTGTTAAATAGAGGTAATCGTACTTATTTAGATTTAAATTACCTTTTTTGTTTCTTAACAGCTTGTTCTACTACTGTATTGATTTGTTGTAAATGATTGGCCAACAATTTTTCTATCAATTCTTCTTTAGTTAAATGATGAAAAATGGTTTTTACTTTAGTTTTAAGCACAGCATCCAAATCGTGATTTGGTTTTGTTTTAAAAATCTTTTTAGCCCACAATAAGGTGTTGTTTTCTTCAATACTTGCTTCTGTAGGTTTTTTAAACTCAGAAAATTGAATTCCTAGCTCTTTTTCAAAATCAGCAATTTCAGCAACTTCTTCGGCTTGTAACACCGTCAATGAAAGTCCTTTTGCCCCAGCTCTTGCAGTTCTACCACTTCGATGGACATAAGCTTCATAGACATCTGGTAAATGGTAATTTACAACAAACGATACATCGGCTACATCAATTCCTCTTGCTGCTAAATCTGTAGCGATTAATACATTAATATGTCCTTCACGGAATTGCCCCATAATTCTATCACGAATCCCTTGAGATAAACTCCCGTGAATGGCACCAGACGAAAATTTATTGATTGCTAGATTTTTGGCAAGCTTATTTACAGCGGCTTTGGTTTTACAAAATATAATTCCACGCTCACCGTCTCTAGAATTTAAAAAATGCATGAGTACATTCAATTTTTCAATTGGATCAACTACAATATATTGGTGATCAATTCCTTGGTTACCAATAGTTTCCATGTTGGCACTGATTTCAACTACATTTTTGGATAAGTAGTTTTGAATCAATTGTTTTATTGTTCCAGGTAAAGTCGCTGAAAACAAAAGTGTTCGATGCTTTTTGGGTAATTCGGCAACAATTTCATCCAAACTTTCCTTCAAGATACTGACCATTTCGTCAGCTTCATCTAATACCAAAAATTGAGTTTGTTTTAAATCAATTGCTTTTCGTTGAATCAAATCAATCAATCTTCCAGGTGTCGCTACAACAATATGCGTAGGTGTTTTAAGTCTTTCTATTTGTGGTTTAATCGGAATTCCTCCACATGTTGCTGCAATAGATATTCCTTCAATATTCTTTGAAAATTGCTCTAAATTAGAGTGAATTTGATGCCCTAATTCACGTGTTGGAACTAGTACAACGGCTTGTATTGCTGTCTTTTCAATTTGAATTAACTGTAAAAGTGGTAACCCAAAAGCAGCAGTTTTTCCTGTACCCGTTTTGGCTAAGCCAACAATATCGGTAGTAGTGTCAAGTAGTTGCGGAATTACTTTTTGCTGAATCTCTGTAGGTTCAACAATTTTCACTTCGGTTAATGCTTGTACAATTGGATTTGAAAGTCCTAATTCAGAAAATTGTTTTGCCATGCTTTGAGTTTTTGTAACAGATTAATACTAATTAATCGGCTTCGTTCATTATTTTTTCTCGGTACTTCTTCCCTATCAATACCGTTAATTTCATTTTGTAATCTTCAACTAACCATTCGCGGTAATTTTTACTGCATTGGCTTAAACATTTTGAAAAACGCTTTACTCGACATTCAATATCTTCGTCTAATTCTTTGGCTAATCTTTTGGCATCTTGTAATTCTTCTGAATTATCAACACACATAGCAGCGTGTTGCTCTAACGATTTTTCTAAAACCACTTTAGAACGTAAGTTTTGACGAATTACCATTTTATGTTCTTCATCAACATCAAAGGTAACTACCTGAGTTTTGCTGAATTTGGCACGCAATTCAGGAGGCATTTCGTATTTAAAATACAATTCAATTTCGGCATCATCACGAAGATTTTCTAGATAATACTCCGGTGATTTAAATATATGTTGCCAATTGACAGGGTCGCTCCAAAGTCCAAAACGCGCCGCATTATTTCCTAAATCGATTACCGTGAACTCGTCTTTATTTTCTAATTTTCTTGAACCACGGCCTATCATTTGAAAATACAAAGTCAATGATTTAGTCGCTCTGTTCAAAATAATAGTTTCTACCGTAGGTTCATCGAAACCAGTGGTTAAGATCCCAACAGAAGTTAAAATGGCATTAGGAGTGTGTTTGAACCAATGCAAAATATCTTTACGTTCTTCTGTACTACTGGTATTATCAAGATGCCTTACATCGTAGCCTGCTTCTCTAAAGGTTTCGTAAACATAAAGTGAAGTGTTGATTCCATTGTTAAAAATCAAGGTTTTCTTGCCTAGGGATTTCTCAGTATAGGCATGCAACAATTTTTCTTGCATTGCCATATTGGTATACAAATCATCTGATGATTTTACCGTATAATCACCATTGATTCCCACTTTTAATGAAGTTAAACCAACGTCGTAACTGTAAGTAATGGCTTTGGCCAAAAAACCTTTGTTAATTAAGGATTGGATTGTATCACCAACTATCAATTCATCATAGTTTTGATGCATTGGCAATTTGATATTGGAACTTAAAGGAGTAGCTGTAACTCCCAGAATAAAAGCTTTTTTAAATGAACTTAATAATTTCCTGAACGAATTATAATGCGCCTCATCAATAATAACTAAACCCACATTGTCCAAATGTAACTTTTCGTCGTTAATTCGGTTTTTTAGAGTTTCCACCATAGCAACAAAACAAGAATAGTCATTTTGATCCGGAAGCTCTTTTACATTACTATTGATGATTTTGTTTTTTACTCCAAACCCTTTTAACATTTTCGAAGTTTGCTTACACAATTCGATACGATGGGTCAATACCACCACTTTTTTGTCATGCTTTTGGATATACCGACGAACAATTTCAGAAAATATTACAGTTTTACCACCACCCGTTGGCAATTGATATAATAAGTGATGTTGAGGGGATGCGTTGTCAATGCGTTCAAAAATAGCATCTATGTCACATTTTTGGTAATCATAGAGTTCTTTTCGATCTTCAAATTCGGTTTCTACAGTGTTTTGAGGCATTGGTGATTTTGGATTTTTGCAAAAGTACACCTAAAAAACAGTTAATTGGCTATTTTTATTTTAAAAATATAGCTCGAATTTAAAAATTAAGTTTTGCTAATCCATTTAAAATTCCAAACGCGAAATAATACGTTCGAATTCGTATTGATTGATCCACTTTTGATCTACTGTTTCCTGGAAAATGGAACCAATTCTTGTTTTAAAATCGGCATAGATACCATTGGAAATTATAAAATCAACAGCTTGTTCAAACGAATTGAACATGCTCTTATAGAATAATTCTTGTTTGATTGCATTTTCGGATGAATAAGTTTGAGCGATTTCAATGTTATAGAGCATCACATCGGTAATGATAAATGGATCAACTCCCAAAGTAATGAAATGCTTTATCAATTTTTGAGCAACGGAACGTCGCATTTTTGGTTTACTTCGACGCCCTAATTTTTTGATTGGAAAATATTCATTGGAAATTCTAAGTTTTGCTTCTTTTAAAATAATTTCTTCCTTAGGATTAAAAACAAAATCATAAAAGGTTTTCACTGGTACAAACTTCTCATACAATTCTAGAATTTGTTCTTCCAATTGCACTTTATTCAATTCGGCAAGGTATTTTTTTAAATCGCGTTTACTCATATAAAATTTGATATTTGTCAAAGGTAAATTACTTTAGTCAATCTTACTTCTAAAATCAATGATATTCCTTATTTTTGATTTTTAAACAAAAGATCAAAGTCATGTTAAAGTTATTTAAATTAATTGCTTTTTTAGAAGGTGTTTCACTCCTACTCCTATTATTTTTTGCTATGCCAATGAAGTATTACTTTCAAGAACCTATTTTTGTAAAAAGTATTGGAATGGCGCATGGTATTTTATTTATTGGCTATATCATTTTGGCATTAATGTCCAAAATCGAATACGATTGGCCAGCTAAGAAATTTAGTTTGGTTTGTATTGCTTCAGTTATTCCTTTTGGTACTTTTTATGTAGAAAAAAAATATTTATAAATTAATCACTATGAATTCAAGAGACGAATTTTTAAAAAAATTTAGAGGAGATGCATTAGGTAAAATTGATAGACAATCTTCTTTAGAAGAGTATTTTCAAAATACCACTTTGCGTCCCATTTTAAATCTTCAAAACGATTTAATTCTCAGTGCTTTCCAAATATATATAGTTCAAAATAAAATTCCTTTTGAAATCTATTCGACTGATAAAAAAAATACAGTCATCGAAAATGCGATTTTAAAAGACGTTAAATTTCAAAATTTGCTTAAAGGATTTGCAATTGGATTATTTACTGCGGATGAATTTACTTTATATTCTAGTGCAAGTTCATCTTTAAATAAGAGAATTAGATCGATGCTAATTGAGCGATTGCAAAGTCAATTACAATTGATTTAATTTTTTAATCTACTTTTTATTTCTGTTATATTTAGTTTATACTATTAAAAATCAGATATTTAAATATAAAAATAATCTACTTTTTTTATTCTTACTATTTTTTATTACTACAAAGCCTTTACTTTTACATTTCATCTCACGAAATCGTTTTCTTGTAATATGTTGCTTTTAATTAAAACCAAGCATTTATTTTTTATACTTTTTTGAGATGAATAATGTCATTTTAACACAATGATATTTTGTTATAATTGAACTGTATTAATTATTGTAAGAAATAAAATACAAATTAATCATAATGATGTCATATATTTAATGAAATAGTAACGGATTATTTTATAGTTTCTAAATTCTATTTTGAAAAAACATTAAAATCTACGTTATTCAATAAAATTTCATTTAATAATCATAAAAAAATGAAAATAATGGAATTCTAATAATTAATTAACAGTAAAAAAATTAATCTGTTATTTTATTTCTTATAATTGTAAGTTACTTTTTATTACTATTAACAACCATAAAATATTTAAAAAACAAATCAGATGGAAAGAAGGGAAGCACTTAAAAGAGTTGCCTATTTAATGGGAGGAGCTATTTCAGCGACAACTATGGGCGTTTTATTTGAAAGTTTTACCGTAATAGACAAATCTAAAATGGTTAACTTTTCGGTATCCGATGAAGCAATACTTGCTGAGTTTTCAGAAATCATAATCCCAACAACTTCAGCATGCCCAGGAGCAAAAGCTGCTGGTTTAGGATCATTTATACCAATGATGATTCAAGATTGTTATCCTGCTAACTTACAATCAATTTTTGCTACTGGATTAAAATCTATGGATGATAAATGTTTTGCAAAATTTGGTAAAAACTTCGCCACTGCTTCAGAACAAGAAAAAACTACTATTGTCAAAGAATTAAGAGACGAAGCAATTGCTAATAAAAGACAACCTTCCTTTTTTACAATTGCCAGAGATTTAACTATTCTAGGATATTATTCATCGGAAATAGGATCTACTCAAGCTCGTGAATATCTTGCAATTCCTGGAAAATATGATGGTAGTGCACCATTGGAACCAGGCCAAAAAGCGTGGGCTACTTCTTAAGCAATTCATTTATTAAACTAGTTTAAACTTAAAAAATATACATCGTGAATATTAATACGAATTTAAAAGAACAAAATACTTATGACGCAATCGTTATAGGTTCAGGTATAAGTGGTGGTTGGGCTGCTAAAGAATTGACCGAAAAAGGATTACGAGTTTTGATGCTGGAACGCGGAATGAACATTGAGCATATTACTGATTATGAATCAGCTATGAAAGATCCATGGGAATTCAAGCATGCAGGTAGAATGACTCAAGAACAAAAAAGTACACACCCTGTACAAATACGAGATTATCCATATCAAGAAGCCAATGAGAAATGGTGGGTTAATGATTTGGAATGTCCGTATACAGAAGACAAACGATTTGATTGGTACAGAGGATTTCATGTAGGAGGCAAATCATTAATGTGGGGTCGTCAAAGTTACCGTTTTAGTGACATTAACTTTGAAGACAACAAAAAAGATGGTCATGGAAACGACTGGCCAATTCGTTACAAGGATATTGCTCCATGGTATGACTATGCGGAGAAATTTGCTGGTATTAGTGGTCAAAACGAAGGTTGGCCTTTATTACCAGATGGACAGTTTCTTCCACCAATGGATTTGAACTGTGTAGAGAAATCTGTTAAAGAACGAATTGAAAAACATTACAACAGAGAAAGAATCTTAACTATAGGTCGTACGGCTAATTTAACAGTTCCTCATAATGGACGTGGCAATTGCCAGTACAGAAATTTATGTAGTCGCGGATGTCCGTTTGGTGCTTATTTTAGTACTCAATCTTCTACCCTACCTGCTGCAATGGCAACTAAGCGTTTAACTGTAAGACCTTATTCTATTGTAAATCATATCATCTACGACAAGGATACTAAAAAGGCCAAAGGAGTTATGGTGATTGATGCAGAAACTAATGAAACCATGGAATTTTATGCTAAAATCGTTTTTGTAAATGGTTCTACACTAGGTTCTACATTTATATTATTGAACTCTACTTCAGAGGCACATCCGAATGGTTTAGGTAATGGTAGCGGGCAATTAGGTCATAACTTAATGGATCACCATTTCCGTTGTGGAGCTGAAGGAACTGCTGAAGGATTTGAAGATAAATACACTTATGGTCGTAGAGCCAATGGAATCTATGTACCTCGTTACCAAAATTATGGTAATGATAAACGTGATTACTTAAGAGGTTTTGGTTACCAAGGTGGTGCAAGTCGTGGAAATTGGCAAGCAGATGTGGCTGAATTAGCATTTGGTGCTGATTTCAAAAATAATATGTCAAAACCAGCAGATCATTGGAAAATGGGATTGGGTGGTTTTGGAGAAATGCTACCTTACTATGAAAATAAAGTATACATCGATCATTCGAAAAAAGACAAATGGGGTCAACCTGTTATAGCTATTGATTGCGAAACTAAAGATAACGAAGCTAAAATGCGTGAAGATATGATGAACGATGCTGCCGAAATGTTAGAAGCAGCTGGAATGAAAAATATCCAAACCTATGATAATGATTACTATCCAGGTATGGCTATTCATGAAATGGGTACCGCACGTATGGGTAACGATCCTAAAGATTCTGTATTAAATAAATGGAATCAAATGCATGAAGTAAGTAATGTATTTGTTACTGATGGTTCTTGTATGCCTTCGATTGCATGTCAAAACCCATCGTTAACGTTCATGGCATTAACTGCTCGCGCTGCTGATTATGCAGTGAAAGAATTAAAGAAAAAAAATATCTAGGTTACTTTTATTATGAAAAGAAAATTAAGAATGGGAATGGTCGGTGGTGGCCAAGATGCTTTCATCGGTGCAATACATCGTTTAGCTGCTAATATGGATGGCTTAATTGAATTAAGTTGTGGTGCTTTGAGTATCAACCCAGAAATTGCAGTAGCTTCAGGTAAAGCCTTATTTCTTCCAGAATCAAGAACCTATTTGACTTATGAAGAAATGATCAAAGCCGAAGCGGCGTTGCCAGCTGAAGAGCGCATTGATTTTGTTACTATTGTAACTCCAAATTTTGCCCACTTTGCCCCTGCCATGATGGCTTTAGATCATGGTTTCAATGTAGTTATTGAAAAACCAATTACCTTTTCTTTGGAAGAGGCTAAACAATTGGAACAAAAATTAAAAGAAACCGGGTTAACACTTTGTTTGACCCACACCTACTCAGGTTACCCAATGGTAAAACAAGCTAAAGCTATGGTTAGAGAAGGTAAACTTGGAAAAATTCGTAAGGTTTGGGTAGAATATCCACAGGGATGGTTGAGTAAATTGTCTGAAAGAGAAGGAAATGCACAAGCAGCTTGGAGAACAGACCCGAAAAAATCGGGAAAAAGTTCTGTAATGGGTGATATTGGAACGCATGCAGCACATTTAGCTGAATACATTACGGGTTCAAAAATTACAGACATTTGTGCCGAATTAAACACTTTAGTGGAAGGACGTGTCATGGATGATGACGGTGCCGTTATGCTAAAATTTGATAATGGTGCCAAAGGAGTCTTGATGGCTTCACAGGTTGCAGCTGGTGAAGAAAATGCAGTTAAAATTAGAGTATATGGTGAAAAAGGTGGAATCGAATGGTTGCAACACGAACCTAACTCTTTGATCGTAAAATGGTTGGATGAGCCAATGCAAATTTTAAGAGCAGGTTCAAATTATGCACATCTATCTTCATTTGCAAGACACAATTGCAGAACTCCAGGCGGACACCCAGAAGGCTATTTAGAAGCCTTTGCTAATATTTATAGAAACTTTGCTTTAACCTTAGGTTGCAAAATTGATGGTGTTGAACCAACTCCAGAGATGTTAGACTTTCCATCAGTAGAAGATGGATTAAGAGGAATGGCATTTATTGACAACGTAGTTTTATCAGCACAATCTGATAAAAAATGGACTCCAAACGCAGTATAACTATGACAACAATTCAAGGGCCAGCGGTCTTTTTAGCACAATTTATTGGAGATAAAGCACCATTTAATTCGTTAGATGGTATTTGCCAATGGGCAGCTGATTTAGGTTTTAAAGGAATTCAAATGCCTACTTTAGATGCTCGTTTTATTGATTTACAAAAAGCAGCCGAAAGTAAAACCTATGCTGATGAGTTGTCTGGTAAAGTGGCTTCATACGGCTTACAAATTTCCGAATTATCTACTCATTTACAAGGTCAGTTAGTGGCGGTTCATCCGGCCTATGATGATTTTTTTGATGGCTTTGCTCCTGCAGCCTTGCGCGGTAATCCGAAAGCCAGACAAGAATGGGCGGTTCAACAAATGAAATATGCAGCTCAAGCTTCTCAAAATTTAGGGCTGAATGCACATGCAACTTTTAGCGGATCGTTGCTTTGGCAATACTTCCACCCTTGGCCACAAAGACCACCGGGATTAATTGAAGAAGGATTTGCCGAATTAGCGAAACGTTGGTTACCTATTTTGAATGAATTTGATAAAAATGGCGTAGATGTTTGTTATGAGATTCACCCTGGAGAGGATTTATTTGACGGAGAAACTTACGAAATGTTTTTAAAAGCCGTTAATAATCACTCCAGAGCCTGTTTGTTGTACGATCCCTCCCATTTTGTATTACAACAATTAGATTACATTCAGTATATAGATTTTTATCACGAACGTATTAAAGCCTTCCATGTTAAAGATGCCGAATTTAATCCAACTGGTAAACAAGGTACTTTTGGAGGATACCAAGGTTGGGCCAACCGTGCAGGACGTTACCGTTCGCCTGGAGACGGCCAAATTGACTTCAAAACCATTTTTAGTAAACTTGCGCAATATGATTACAAAGGTTGGGCAGTTATGGAATGGGAATGCTGTATTAAAAATCAAGAAGATGGTGCTCGTGAAGGTGCTGAATTTATCAAAAAACACATTATAAAAGTAACCGACAAAGCTTTTGACGATTTTGCAGCCGTTGAAACTAACACACAATTGAACAGAAAAAATTTAGGACTATAATACATACAAAAATGAAACGTAACTTTTTACTTCTAGGCTTAGCCGTATTAACATTAACCTCTTTCTCAAAAAATGAAGGAGACAAAAAATACATCAAAAAAACTGCGATTGTAGTACAATCAAATGATGGTGAGCGATTAATTGCCAAATCAGATTGTGTTGGATGTCATAAATTGGACAAAAAATTAATTGGTCCAGCCTACACAGAAATTGCTAAAAAGTATACAAACAATGATAAAAATATCAACTATTTAGCTACTAAAATTATCAAAGGCGGATCAGGTGTATGGGGCACAATGCCAATGTCAGCACACTCTTCTTTAAAGAAAGAAGATGCCAAATCAATGGCACAATATATTTTAGGTTTGAAAAAATAACATTTAGTTTTAACACTATTGACTAACAATAAATAACCATGAAAAAAGAAGAAGAGAATAAACCAAATAACAATCGCCGTGATTTTATCAAAACTGGTGCGATGGCTGCAGCTGCTTTTATGATCGTACCTCGCCATGTATTAGGAAGAGGTTTTGTTGCTCCAAGTGACCGATTGGTTGTTGCGGGTATCGGTGTTGGTGGAAAAGGCCAATCAGATATTGCGATGTTTCACAAAAGTGGTAAAGCCAATATTGGTTTCTTATGTGATGTAGATACACGAAGAGCTGCTAATAGTGTAAATGCTTTTCCAAAAGCTAAATTTTACAAAGATTGGCGTGAAATGTTAGACAAAGAACACAAAAATTTTGATGCGGTATCGGTTTCAACTCCTGATCATACTCATGCTATTGCGGCTTTAGCGGCTATGCAATTAGGAAAGCATGTGTATGTTCAGAAACCATTAGCGCATGATATTTACGAAGCTAGAATATTAACTGAAGCAGCTAAAAAATACAAAGTGGTTACCCAAATGGGAAACCAAGGGGCATCAAATGATGGAACTCGTATTCTTAAAGAATGGCATGAGGCTGATTTGATTGGAGATGTCCATACCATTTATGCTTGGACAGATCGTCCAGTTTGGCCACAAGGTATTCCTTGGTCAACTGCTAAACCAGAAGTTCCAAAAGAATTGGATTGGGATTTGTGGTTGGGAACTGCTCCTTATAAAAATTACGTAGACAAATTAGTACCATTCAACTGGAGAGGTTGGTGGGATTATGGTACTGGTGCTCTAGGAGATATGGGATGTCACTTATTGGAAACTCCTTTCAGTGTTTTGAAATTGAAATACGCTAAAGATGTACAATGTAGTGTTGGTTCTGTATATGTAGATGAATTCAAACGCGGGTATTTCCCAGAAAGTTGTCCACCATCAAGTCATGTAACTTTGACTTTTCCTAAAACAGAGAAAACTTTAGGTGATGTTACCGTACACTGGATGGACGGTGGTATTCAACCAGAAAGACCTGCTGAATTAGGACCAAACGAAATTTTTGGAGATGGTGGAAATGGAACCCTTTTCATTGGAACTAAAGGAAAAATGATGTGTGATACTTACGGATTAAATCCAAGGTTATTACCATTAAGCAAAAATGAAAACCTTCAAGTAGCACAAAAGTATGCTCGTGTTGAAGGAGGAGATGCTGGTCACTATAAACAATGGGTGGAAGCTGCAATTGCTGGTTATGGAAAGAAAGAAGTAAGTTCAGGTTTTGAAATTGCTGGACCTTTAACCGAAGCTCTATTAATGGCTAACTTAGCAATTAGAGGGTACGATGTAGTTCGTGATGAATTAGGAGAAGATGTGTATCCAGGTCGTTCTGCAAAATTATTATGGGATAATGATGCTATGCGAATTACTAATTTTGATGAAGTAAATCAATTCGTAAAACGCGATTACCGCGAAGGATGGAAAAATTTAACATTATAATACAAAAAACAATGATTAAGAATATTTTTAAAATAGCACTAGTAACTATTTTGATGCAAACTACTAACGCTCAAACGGCTGTACCAAAAGGATTTGTTCCACTATTTGACGGAACATCTACAACTGGATGGCATGCTTACGGAAAAAAAGCAGCAACTGCTGCTTGGAAAGTTGAAAATGGTGAATTACATTTTGATCCAACGGCTGCTAAAAATGGACAAGGTGGCGATTTAGTAACCGATAAAGAATATACTAATTTTCACTTAAAATTAGAATGGAAAGTAGCGGCTAAATCCAACAGTGGTATCATCTTTTTTGTGAACGAAGACTTAGCAAAATTTAAGAATACCTACGAAACCGGTTTAGAAATGCAAGTTTTAGATAACGACGGTCATCCTGATGGAAAAATAGAAAAACACAGAGCTGGAGATTTATACGATTTGATAAAAAGTACAACAGAACCAGTTAAACCAGTAGGTGAATGGAACTCAGTTGATATTGTTTGTAAATTCGGAAAATTACAAATGTTATTGAACGGCGTAAAAGTAGTAGAAACTATGCTTTGGGATGATAAATTTAAAGCTTTAGTAGCTGGAAGTAAATTTGCTACATGGCCTGGATTTGCTGCATTTCAATCGGGTAAAATTGCCTTACAAGACCATGGAGATAATGTTTGGTATCGTAACATCATGATTAAAGAATGGAATACGATGACCACTACTACGGGTTGTAAATAATAATCTACCAACTAACCAAACCAAACTATATTATACTTATGAATACAACAAATAAAATAAAACTATCCAGCATGATGTTCCTAGAATTTTTTATCTGGGGCGCATGGTTTGTGACTTTAGGAACTTTTTTAGGAACTAATTTAAAAGCGTCAGGAGCTGAAACAGCAGCTGTCTTTTCAACTCAATCTTGGGGGGCTATCATTGCACCATTTATTATTGGATTAATTGCTGACCGCTATTTTAATGCGGAAAGAATTTTAGGAGTATTACATTTAGTAGGTGCATTTTTAATGTACCAAATGTACCAATCTAGTGATTTAAGTTCTTTCTATATCTATGTTTTTAGTTATATGGTATTGTATATGCCAACATTAGCTTTAGTGAATTCAGTTGCTTTTAACCAAATGAAAGATCCTGAAAAAGAATTTTCTTCTATTCGTGTATGGGGAACCATTGGCTGGATTGTAGCAGGACTTTCAATTAGTTATGTATTTCATTGGGATTCTGTAGAAAGTTTAGCAAACGGTATGTTGAAAAACACCTTTTTATTAGCTGGAATTGCAGCTTTAGTATTAGGTTTATTAAGTTTTACCTTACCTGCCACTCCACCTAAAGTTTCTGATGAAAAAATCAAAATTGGAGATATCATCGGTTTAGACGCATTGAAATTATTGAAAGATAAAAACTTTGCTGTTTTCTTTATTTCTTCAATCCTAATTTGTATTCCATTAGCTTTTTATTACCAAAATGCCAATCCATTTTTGACAGAGTCAGGATTGGAAAATCCAACTGGGAAAATGGCCATTGGCCAAATTTCTGAAGCCTTGTTTTTATTGTTGATTCCTGTATTCTTTACCAAATACGGATTTAAGAAGACTATTTTAGTAGGCATGTTAGCTTGGGCAATTCGTTATGCTTTATTTGCCTATGGAAATGGTGGTGAACTTAGTTTTATGTTAATCGTTGGAATTGCTTTACACGGAATTTGTTATGATTTCTTCTTTGTTTCTGGTCAAATTTATACCAACTCAAAAGCAGGAGATAAATACAAAAGTGCGGCACAAGGTTTAATTACCTTGGCTACTTATGGTGTGGGTATGTTAATTGGTTTTGCCGTTGCTGGATGGATTACAGATAATTACAAAACAGCAACTGGAACTATCAACTGGGAAATGGTATGGATCATTCCGGCTGGAATTGCCTTGGCAGTTTTTGTTTTATTCGCATTGACTTTCAATGATAAAAATAAAACGGAAGTTTCACACTAATTTTAGATGAAAGCAAATATCAACAGACGATCTGCTATCAAAGGAATACTTGCCAGTACTGCTGCGTTAAGTATTCCTTTAGAATTGTCTGCTTTTAATTTGCCAAAAGATAAATTAAATTCTTTACCACAATTAAAAGGTAATATCAATCATTCTGTTTCTCGCTGGTGCTTTGACAAAATCGATTTAGAAACTTTGTGCGTTGAAGCCAAAAAAATGGGAATTACTGGAATTGATTTAGTAGGTCCCGAGGCTTGGCCAACCCTAAAAAAATACAACTTAGTATCGACTATGTGTAATGGTGCCGAGTTGAATTTAGTCGATGGTTTCAATGATATCCAATTTCATGACAAACTGATTCAACGTTATACCGATATGATTCCACGTGTAGCTGAAGCAGGTTATAAAAACTTAATTTGTTTTAGTGGAAGCCGAAGAGGTAAAACAGACGAAGAAGGTTGGAACAATTGTGTTATTGGTTTACAAAAACTAATTCCGCTAGCTGAAAAACATAATATTACATTAGTAATGGAATTATTAAACAGCAAGGTCGATCATAAAGATTATCAATGTGATCGAACTTCTTGGGGAGTCGAATTAGTCAAACGTATCAACTCAAATAATTTCAAATTGCTTTATGATATCTATCACATGCAAATTGATGAAGGCGATGTGATTCGTACTATCAAAAATAACATTCAATACATTGCTCATTTTCATACAGCTGGAGTTCCTGGTCGAAATGAAATTGACGGCACTCAAGAATTAAATTATCCAGCCATTATGAGAGCAATTGCTGGAACAGGTTTTAAAGGTTTTGTGGGACAAGAATTTATCCCAAAAAATCAAGATAAATTAGCTTCATTACTACAAGCCATAACTATTTGCGACATTTAACTAACAAAATATAACCATGAATAGAAGAAGAGAATTTTTAATCAATAGCAGTTTAGTATTAGGTACTTTGGCTATTACTCCTTCCCTAGCCTTTACAACCAAAAAAAGAGCTATTGGAATCCAATTATGGACGATGCGTGAGACTTTACCCAAAGATGTCAAAGGCGTATTGGCTCAAATTGCAAAAGCAGGATTTACAGAAGTAGAAACGTTTGGCTTTTCGCCAAAAGATAATTCTTTCTTTGGAACTTCAGTACAAGACTTTAAAGCTATTTTGGATGCCAATGGTTTGAAAGCAACCAGTAACCATTTTGATTTCAATAATTTTATCAAAACTGGTGATCTTGGTGATTTGAATGCGTACATCAATGCGGCCAAAGTTTTAGGAAGTGAGTATGTTACAATTCCATGGATTTTACCTGAATTGAGAGGCACCTCTGCTGAAGATTATAAAAAATTAGCAAAAGGAGTCAATCAAGTTGCGCAACAATGTCATGCTGCTGGATTGAAACTAGCTTATCACAATCATGATTTTGAATTTGAACAATTTGGAAATACAAACGGATACGAAATTTTATTGAACGAAACTGATCCTAATCTAGTTGATTTCGAATTGGATTTGTATTGGGCAGTTCGTGCAGGTCACAATCCTTTGGATTTATTCAAGCAGCATCCAGGACGTTTTACTATGTGGCACGTAAAAGATATGGACAAAGCCAACAAAGAATTAAATGCTGAAATTGGAAAAGGGGCAATAGACTTTAAAGCCATTTTTGCACAAGCCAAACAATCAGGAATGAAACGTTTCTTTTTAGAACATGAAACCAATTATAGTCCAAATCCAGGTGAATCCATAAAAACAAGTTTTGATTATATTTCTAAAAATTTAATCTAGTTTTTATAATAATAAAAAAAGGGTATTTAATTGTTTTGCAATTAAATACCCTTTTTTATTTAAAGTAAATTTACCATTTCTCTAAACCTAAAAGTCGTTTACCCAAATCACTTAATTCAGCTGTTTTATGTTTGGTAATTTCCCATTTTCTTGGATCTCCAGGAAAAGCAAATCCTTCAGGTGCAATACGGTTTTTCCACGAATTAATACGCCATGCTTTTAGTTCTTCATTATCTTCTTCCGCAGGCATCATCGAAATGTATTGAGCTACACGCACTTTGTCTTTGGTCAAATTAGGACGAATTCCATGTGGTAGTAAACTATTAAAGATTAGTAAATCACCAGCCTCCATTTTAACTTTAACAAATTGATCTTTAAATACTGTCGTATCGGGTTGGAATCGGTGTCTATCTTCTGGTTGGGTTAATTTCCATGTATCATAAGTGCGAAATAATTCTGGTATACATTGAAAACCTCCCATGTTTTCATCGGTAGTATCGACTAAAGCCAAAACTCCTTGTACGTTTTGCGGTTTGGTTTCAGGGTCGTAATCCCAATGGATGAATCCTTTAAACTCATGATCGGGACGCACAGGAAAATTTAAATTGGCTCTATCAATAGTAACCCATAGCTTTTCTGTCCCCCAAACATCTGCAAAGGCATCATATACTTTTTGCATTTGACGGTTGTCCCATTGGTATTGGTGATTGTACAATTCTACCATTCCACTATTAGTTAGCTCTTTCATTTGCATTTCTGCTCTTGGTGGTACATACCAAGTGGATGAATCGTTTGGATCTTTTTCTTCAAATTCCCAAATGAAATTAGCCAATCGTTCAGCATTTTCTTTGGGTACAGCATTTTTGATAACAATATAACCATTGGTAATCCAGAAATTCCATTGCTCTTCGGTTAATAAACGAAGTGGTTTTCCGTTAGAACGGTCATTTAATTTGTGTACACTAGATTTTGCCACTGATGGATTTCCAGGGATATCTGCGTGTGCGTTAGTCGCCATTGTTGGCGTCATTGTCGGAGTCATAGTTTTATTTTTAGTATCCATAATGTAATAGTTGGTTAATTTGATAATCCAAAATTAGTTGGAATCTAGCAGTTGAATTATCACAAAATTTACCATAATTTGTACTATATTGACATTTTATTGGAGATTAAACTATTCAATAGTACATTTATACTATAAAGCACTAATTATATGAAAATTGTTTTTGAAGATATCAAACGTTTAGCAGGAAGTTCCTTCCGAATTTTAGTCAATCCAAAATTGAATGATTTTTATTATTGGCATTTTCATCCTGAATTCGAACTGACTTTTATTGAAGCCTCTCAAGGAAGTAGACGTGTTGGGAATCATGTGGGACAATTTGAAGGAAGTGATTTGGTTTTTATAGGTTCTAATATCCCCCATTTGAATTTTGATTATGGGATTAGAACCGAATATGAAAAAGTAGTATTACAAATCAACGCTGACTTTTTTAAAAATGATTTTGCTTCCACCCCAGAATTGAAAGCGATTCACCAATTATTTGAAAATTCAAAAAAAGTAATTTGTTTTCACGGAAACACGAAATCGACTATTGGGAAACAACTTAAAGCAATTCATCTATTACCACATTTTGAACAATTTATTGCTGTTTTGTCTTTGTTTCAATCTTTGGCTACATCCCAAGAAATGACGTTTTTACACGAAAAGCCTTTTGAAAACTTTTATAATAACAAGGAACAGTCCCGTCTCAAAATAGTCTATAAATTCATTGAAAGTAATTACCAACGAACCATTAGTATTGATGAAATGGCTCAACTAACCCACCTATCCAAAGCCGCTTTTTGTAGGTATTTCAAAAAAATGACTCGATTGACTTTTATTGAATTCTTAAATCAATATCGTATTGAACAAGCTAAACTACTTTTAAAAGAAGATAAGAACGTAACTGAAACCTGCTATGAATGTGGTTTTGAAAGTCTGTCCTATTTCAATCGTATTTTCAAAAAAGTAGTAGGTGAAAATCCGTTAGAATTTAAGAAAAAATAAATTTACTCTGTACTATTCAAACCTGCAACATAATAATTCATATCAATCGTTAGCTTTGGATTAGTAGTATCTATCATGATTGATTTCCATTCGTTTGACGGCTGAATGATTTTATTTTTACCATTCAATGCAATTTGAACTGGCATAGTAAATCCTTCTAGACAATTGATCCAACGATAGACTAATTGTTTTTCTTTGAAATAATATTCTAAAGTAGGTATGCGAGTATCTCTTAAATATTGGTTGAAAACCGGAGAAAAATCAACACCAGCCTGTTTGCTAATGTAGTTTTCAATTTGATTTGTAGTCACCGTTTGATGGTAAAAAGTACTGTTCAAACCTCTTAAAATTTGTCTCCATTTTTCGTCATTATTTATAATTTGTCGAATGGTATGCAACATATTTCCCCCTTTGTAATACATATCGCCCGAACCTTCATTATTCACATTATATTGGCCTATAATAGGAATATCATTCTGAATATTTTTACGAGTGCCTCTAACATAAGCTGCTCCAGCATCTTTACCATAATAATACTCTACAAATAAACTTTCCGAATAATTAGTAAAACTTTCATGAATCCACATGTCGGCAATATCTTTATAAGTGATATTATTGGCAAACCACTCATGACCAGACTCATGAATAATGATAAAATCAAATTTTAGCCCCCAACCGGTTCCGCTTAAATCACGTCCGCGATAGCCATTTGCAAAACCATTTCCATAGGTTACGCTACTTTGATGCTCCATCCCTAAATAAGGCACTTCAACTAATTTATAACTGTCTTCATAAAAGGGATATGGACCAAACCAATGCTCAAATGCTTTTAGCATTTTTGGTACGTCTTGAAATTGTTTTTTGGCTTTCGCCAAATTATTGCGCAACACATAATACTGACAATCCAATTCGCCTTTTTCACCTTTGAACTTTTCTGAAAAAGCTGCATAATCACCTATATTAATGTTAACTCCATAATTATTGATCGGATTGGTGACTTGCCAAGTATAGGTTGTTGTATTGTCTTTTAATGGTTTAGTACTTATCAAACGACCATTGGAAATATCCATTAGTCCTTTGGGAACATTGACACTGATTAGCATGGATTCGGCTTCGTCATACATATGATCTTTGTTGGGCCACCAAACACTAGCACCTAAACCCTGACACGAAGAAGCTATAAAAGGTTTTCCGTTTTCATCTTTTTTCCAAGTGATACCTCCATCCCAAGGTGGATTGACCGCTATTTTGGGTTTTCCGCTATAAAATACAACTAGCTTTTTATTGTCTCCTTTGATTTGATTGGCTGCCAAAAACACATGAAATACATTCCCATCTCTTTGAAATTTTAGATTAATCCCATCCTGTAGAATTTTGGTAATTTGCATCGGTTCTTGCAAATCAATTTGCATCACATTGTATTGATCTAAAACTTGATAATCAATGGTATTTGAACCTGTAATGGTGCTGTCAGCTGGATTGACTTTGATATCCAAATGGTATTTTTTCAAATCCCACCAACTTCTTTCTTTAGTAATACTTCCGCGTAAACTGTCTTGTCTGGTAAAATTTTGTGCCAATACGATATTGGAAATTAATACAATCAGAAAGAGGTAAATTGTTTTTATGTTCATAATTCAAGATTTAATATTGCTGAATATGTTCGCCTAATAGTTTGTTTTCTAGTCCGCGAATTTGCATAATGACACGATTATTAGTAAAATCGAATTGCAATAAGCCAAAGTTTTTCTCAGCTACTACTTTCCCGATTTGATACGGATTTTCCTCACCCGAGAAACTAGAATAGACATGAGTCAATCCACTTGAAGTAAAATCAATTAATGGATAGTTTAAGTTTGTGACCTTCTTAGATGAAAAAGTTGCAATATGTCGGTCACCCGAAATAACGAAAGTGCCTTTGGCTTTTGAAGTTGCAACAAGCTTTTCTAGTTTGTCAATCTCATGCGGAAAATTACCCCAACATTCGAAGCCATGTTTGTCAGACAACAAT
Organism: Flavobacterium ammoniigenes; assembly: GCF_020886055.1. Taxonomy (NCBI): domain Bacteria; kingdom Pseudomonadati; phylum Bacteroidota; class Flavobacteriia; order Flavobacteriales; family Flavobacteriaceae; genus Flavobacterium; species Flavobacterium ammoniigenes. Next base: position 1,773,958 of record NZ_AP025184.1, read on the forward strand.
TGAATACTACTCACAATTACATTGAATTGTGCATCTGAAGAAGTTAATTCTTCTTCCAACCATTTCCATTGGGCTTCACCTAAAATGGTACCTTGACCATACGGATTGGGCTGTAAACGTTTTTTGGAATTGACTGATTTGGTAACAGCTGTTCTAAAAAAGCGAGTGTCTAAAATGATAATTTTTACTTTATTCCCTACGATATCAATTACTTTTGAATTATAAACTCCGTCTCTAAAACGCTCCGGAGCATCATTAGGAGTTCCTAAAAAATCGAATAATAATTGTTGGCTCTCTCTTTTAAATGGGTATTCTTCTCCCCCATCATTCAATCCGTAATCATGATCGTCCCAGGTTCCTAGAATTTGTTTGTTGGAAATGAATTGTAAATAATCGCTATCTTTTTTTTGAATCGCATAGTTATCTTTAAGCTCCTTCATATCTTCGGTATCGGAATAGACATCATCGCCACCCCAAATCCAAGCCACTGGATGATTGTCATCGATCGATTTCCATAATTCGTTTTTGAGTCGTTGATTGTCACACGAGCCAAAAGCTATAGAATAGGTTTTGTTTTGAGAATAAGAGGCAATCGCAATTAAGGAGAAAACTATACCTAATGGTTTCGAGAATTTAGGAAGTATCGACATCATTTATTTCAATTAAATAGAAAAGTAAATGTAACGGATTTAATTTATATTAAAAACAAAACCCAATAGATTTGAATCTATTGGGTTGTATAAACTGTAATTGTAATGGACTATTTCTGTCTCGTCTTTAATACTTCAATCACATCATTCATTTGAAAACCTTTGGCTTGCAATAAGATCAAGTAGTGAAAAAGTAAATCGGCGCTTTCGCTTAAAAACAAATCATCGTTATCGTCTTTGGCTTCTATAACTACTTCAACCGCTTCCTCTCCAACCTTTTGAGCAATTTTATTAATTCCTTTTTCAAATAAGGAGGCTACATAACTTTTTTCAGCATCCGCATTGTCACGACGGGTTTTAATCGTTTGTTCCAAAGTCGAAATAAAACCATAATTCGGCTGATTCTCTTCGGCCCAACAGGTATCGGTTCCATTATGACAAGTTGGACCTACAGGTCGTACTTGAATTAATAAGCTATCGTTATCACAATCGTTCTTAATACTTACCAAATTCAAAAAATTACCACTCTCTTCTCCTTTAGTCCAAAGGCGTTGCTTGGAGCGACTATAAAAAGTTACTTTTTGAGTTGCTTGTGTTTTGGCAAATGCCTCTTCGTTCATATAGCCTAGCATTAAAACAGCTTTGGTTTCGCTATCTTGAATAATGGCCGGAATTAATCCGTGGGCACTTTTTGAAAAATCGATGTTCATTTTAGTAAGATGAATTAGGAGTTGAATTTGAATTATTTAAATTCTAACTTCAATATGATTATTTTGTAATTCTTTTTTTAAGATCTTAATTTCAATTTCTTTGAAATGAAAAACGCTAGCTGCTAAAGCGGCATCAGCTTTTCCGTCGACAAAGGTATCAATAAAATGTTGCATATTCCCAGCTCCTCCCGAAGCGATAATGGGAATATTTACTAATTGGGATAATGTAGCCAAAGCTTCGTTGGCAAAGCCATTTTTAGTACCATCATGATCCATGGAAGTAAACAAAATTTCTCCTGCACCACGAGTGGCAACTTCCTTTGCCCAATCAAAAAGTTGGATCTCTGTGGGAACTTTTCCTCCTACTAAATGTACTATCCATTCCCCATCAATTTGCTTCGCATCAATCGCTACTACAACACATTGGCTACCAAATTTCTGAGCCAAATCTGTAATTAATTGAGGATTTTTAACTGCCGAAGAATTGATAGATACTTTATCAGCGCCATTTTGCAATAAAATTTCAACATCTTCAACCGAGGCAATTCCACCACCAACCGTAAACGGAATGTTAATGGTTGCTGCTACTTTGCGAACCAAATCAACAAGGGTTTTTCTACGCTCTTCAGTGGCTGAAATATCCAAGAACACCAATTCATCTGCTCCTTCATCCGAATAGATTTTGGCTAATTCCACAGGATCTCCCGCATCGCGCAAGTCCACAAAATTGACTCCTTTGACCGTTCTTCCGTTTTTGATATCCAAACAAGGAATGATTCTTTTTGTAAGCATTATTGATTTAAAATATAGTTTTCCAATTGTTTCAACGAAATTCTTCCTTCGTAAATCGCTTTGCCAATAATGGTTCCTTCACAACCCAATTCGGCTAATTGTGGTAATTCATCAAAAGTGGAAATACCTCCAGAAGCAATTAATTGTATCCCTTTGGCTGATGCCAAAATTTTAGCATACAAATCAAAACTCGGCCCAGCCAACATACCGTCTTTGGCAATATCCGTACAAATAACGTATTGAATTCCTTTGGTTTGATAGTCTTGAATAAAGGGTATTAAATCTTCATTTGAGTCTTCTAACCAACCGGAAACAGCTACTTTTTCATTGGTAGCATCGGCGCCTAAAATAATTTTATCAGAACCATATTCAGCAATCCATTGTTCGAAAATCGCTCTATTTTTTACAGCTATACTTCCCCCTGTGATTTGTTTTGCACCCGATTCAAAAGCTATCTTCAAATCAGCATCCGATTTTAATCCCCCACCAAAATCAATTTTTAATCGGGTTTGAGTCGCAATTTGTTCCAGTATTTTATAATTCACAATTTTGCTCGATTTGGCACCATCTAAATCGACTAGGTGCAAATACTCGATTCCGTGTGCTTCAAACGATTTGGCCACTTCCAGTGGATTTTCATTGTATATGATTTTAGTATTGTAATCCCCTTTGGATAAGCGAACACATTTACCGTCGATGATATCTATAGCAGGTATAATTCTCATAATTGATTTCAAGTTTATAATTTCAAGAAATTAGCTAAAATTTGTTCTCCCACATCACCACTTTTTTCTGGGTGAAATTGGGTTCCGTAAAAATTATTTTTTTGTAAAGCCGAAGCGTATTCAACATCGTAATTGGTAGTTGCAATGGCTTCTTTGCAATTTGGAACATAATAACTATGCACCAAATACATGTATTCGTTTTCTTTAATTTCTTTAAATAAATCCGACTTCAAATTATAAATTTGGTTCCATCCCATTTGAGGAACTTTCACATTATTGGAAAACCGAATCACATTCGCATCAAAAATTCCCAAACCGACTGTATTTCCTTCTTCGGAATGGTGGCACATCAACTGCATGCCTAAGCAAATACCCAATACAGGTTGTTTCAAATTAGGAATTAAACTATCTAATCCGCTTTCAATCAGTTTTTGCATCGCATAACTCGCTTCACCTACACCTGGAAAAATTACTTTATCCGCTTGTTGTATTTCGTCTGGATTATTAGTTAATACAGCTGTATATCCTAAACGTTCTATAGCAAATAGAATGCTTTGAATATTTCCTGCTCCGTAATTGATAATGGCAATTTTCATTCGTTTGTTTTATAACATTCCTTTAGTTGAAGGCAAAATCATTTTCTCAGTATCTCTTTTCACGGCTACTTTAATCGCTTTGGCGAATGCCTTAAAAATAGCTTCAATCTTATGGTGTTCGTTAGTTCCCTCGGCTTTGATGTTGATATTGGCTTTGGCACCATCTGAGAACGATTTGAAAAAGTGGTAAAACATCTCCGTTGGCATTTTACCTACCATTTCGCGTTTGAATTCGGTTTCCCAAACCAACCAATTCCTTCCACCAAAATCAATCGCAACTTGCGATAAGCAATCGTCCATTGGCAAACAGAAACCATAACGTTCTATGCCTAATTTATTTCCCAAGGCTTTGGCAAAAACTTCACCTAAGGCAATGGCAGTATCTTCAATCGTATGGTGTTCATCTACTTCTAAATCGCCTTTTACGCTAATTTCCAAGTCCATTTGTCCGTGACGTGCAATTTGATCTAACATATGATCGAAAAAAGCAATACCAGTGTCAATTTTACTTTGACCAGTACCGTCTAAATTTAGATTGATATAAATATCCGTTTCGTGTGTTTTTCTTGTAATAGATGCCGAACGCACCTCTAATTTTAAAAACTCATAAATGGTTTTCCAATCGGTGGTTTGTAATGAAATAACCTCGCTAAAATCATCATTTTCTTTGATTTCGTCACTTCCTAAACCTTCTTGTTGTTTTAAGAAAATTGCTTTTGCTCCTAGATTTTTTGCTAAGGCAACATCGGTAATTCGATCGCCTAAAACAAATGAATTAGCCAAATCATAGTTAGGATTATCAATGTATTTAGTTAGCATTCCGGTACGTGGTTTGCGTGTTGGCGCATTATCTTCTGGAAACGAACGGTCAATAAAAATGTCATCAAACAGAATACCTTCATTTTCAAAAGCGCGTAGAATGAAATTTTGTGTTGGCCAAAAAGTATCTTCTGGAAAACTTGCGGTTCCCAATCCGTCTTGATTGGTTACCATAACCAATTCATAGTCCAATTCATTGGCAATTTTAGCTAAATACTGAAAGGCTTTGGGGTAAAATTCTAACTTATCTAAACTGTCTAATTGAAAATCGGCAGGTTCGATAACGATGGTTCCATCACGATCTATAAATAATACTTTTTTCATATTCTTAATTCAAGCTTTTTAAAGCGGCTATTAATTTTTGATTTTCTTCAGCAGTTCCAATGGTCAAACGCAAGGTGTTTTCACATAATGGTTGTGTCGTTCTATTGCGAATTACAATTCCTTTGGCAATTAATTCGTCATAACGTTGATTCGCATTATCCACTTTGATTAAAATAAAATTAGCCTCCGTTGTATAAATTGTTGATACAAAATTTACTTCATTTAATACTTTAAGTAATTCTTCTCTTTGTGCTATAATTAAAGAAATTTCTTCTTTTATTTTTTTTGTATTTTCCAAACGATCTAACGCTCTTTGTTGTGTCAATTCGTTGACGTTATAAGGCGGTTTAATCTTGTTTAAAACTGCAATAATTGCAGCCGAAGCATAACAAATACCTAAACGAATTCCTGCCAAACCATACGCTTTAGATAAGGTTTGCGTTATGATTAAATTAGGTGCTGTATTGATTTTTTGAATCCAAGACACTTTGTCTGAAAAGTCAATATACGCTTCATCAATTACTACTAATCCGTTGAAATTGTCTAATAAATACTGTACGCTTTCTTCCGAAAAAGTGTTGCCGGTTGGATTATTTGGCGAACAAAGAAAAATCATTTTAGTGTTTTTATTTACTGCTTTCATGATTTCCTCTAATTGGGGTTGAAAATCATTCGAAAGTAAAACCTCTCTGTTTTCGACTGCGTTTAAATTGGCTAAAACACCATACATTCCATACGTTGGTGGTAACGTAATTACATTGTCGATTTTAGGTTCGCAAAAGGCACGAAACAACAAATCCAACACTTCATCACTTCCATTTCCTAACAAAATTTGATTTTTAGCTACTCTATTTTGATTCGCTAAAACCGATTTAACCGAAGCTTGTTGCGGATCAGGATAACGATTCACTCCGTTTTCAAAAGGATTTTCATTGGCATCCAAAAAAATCATATCGGCCGTATCAAAGTCTTCAAATTCATCACGAGCCGAAGAATACGGTTTCATAGCCTTAACGTTTTCACGAACTAAGGAATTGATGTCGAATTTATTTTCCATTTTCAATTGCATTTAAACGTAATGTAACTGCATTTTTGTGGGCTTGTAACCCTTCTTTTTCTGCCATGATTTCGATAGCTTTCCCAATGTTTTGAATTCCAGCTTCCGAAATTTTTTGAAATGTCATTGATTTCATAAAGCTATCCAAATTGACTCCACTATAATTTTTTGCGTAGCCATTCGTTGGTAAGGTATGATTCGTACCTGAAGCATAATCACCCGCACTTTCTGGTGTATAATTTCCTATAAACACCGAACCAGCATTGGCAATATTATCGACATAATAATCGTTATTTTCTGTGCAAACAATAAAGTGTTCTGGTCCGTATTCGTTGATTAAATCCAAGGCAATTGCTGCGTTTTCGACAAAAATCAATTTCGAATTAGCGATCGCTTTTTCGGCAATTGCCTTTCTAGGTAAAATAGCCAATTGTGATTGCACTTCTTCTTCCACAGCATCAATCATTTGTTTTGAAGTTGAAACCAAGATCACTTGGCTATCGGTTCCATGCTCGGCTTGACTTAACAAATCAGAAGCTACAAAAGCTGGAACTGCACTATCGTCGGCAACTACTAACAACTCTGAAGGACCCGCCGGCATATCGATAGCTACACCAAATTGAGTTGCTAATTGTTTGGCTACAGTTACGTATTGATTTCCAGGACCAAATATTTTATAGACTTTAGGAATGGTTGCTGTACCAAAAGTCATTCCCGCTATCGCTTGAATTCCGCCTACTTTAAGAATCTTGGTAACACCACAAAGTTGTGCTGCATATAAAATGGCTGGATTTAAATTTCCAGTGGCGTCCGGTGGCGAACATAAAACTACTTCTTTGCAACCCGCAATTTTAGCTGGTACTGCCAACATTAATACGGTTGAAAACAAAGGAGCCGTTCCGCCAGGAATGTACAAACCTATTTTTTGAATTGGTCGTTTTTCTTGCCAACATTCCACACCAGGAGCAGTTTCAACGCTTACACGACTTGTTTTTTGTGCTGAGTGAAATTTCTCAATATTTGATTTGGCTAATTGAATTGCCGCTTTTAATTCGTCAGAAACTGTAGCAATAGCGTTTTGAATTTCTTCATCAGTAACCAAAATAGTATCTAAAGCGATTCCGTCAAACTGAGTGGTATATTGTTGTACTGCTTTATCTCCGTTGTTTTGTACTGCTGCGAAAATTTCTTTAACAGTAGCTTCAATATCGTCCACAGTTTTAGTAGGTCTTTCTAATAAGGAAGCCCAGTTTTCCTGTTTTGGATTGTATATTTTATTCATTGTTGTAGTACGCTTAAGAAATTACAATACCATTTTTTCAATTGGGCAAACCAATATCCCTTCAGCCCCAGCTGCTTTTAACTCGTCAATTACTTCCCAAAAACGATCTTCTTCAATTACCGTGTGAACACTAGACCAACCTGCTTGTGCCAAAGGCATTACAGTTGGGCTTTTTAAAACTGGTAAAATAGAGCTAATCAATTCAATGTTGTCATTAGGAACATTCATCAAAATGTATTTTGATTTGCGTGCTCTTAAAACAGATTGGATTCGGAATTGTAATTTATCTAAAATTACTTTGTTCTCAGAAGAAATTTTAGGAGAAACCGCTAAAACTGCCTCGCTCTTAAAAATCACTTCCACTTCTTTCAAATTGTTTTTAAACAAAGTGCTACCGCTTGAAACAATATCCACAATTGCATCGGCTAAACCAATATTGGGTGCAATTTCAACGGAACCAGAAATTTGGTGTAAATCAACCGAAACATTTTTTGAATTAAAGAAATCTAAAACGGTATTTGGATACGAAGTCGCAATTCGCAAACCATCTAAATCTTTAACCGAATTATAGTTGAAACTTTTTGGTACCGCCACTGAAACTTTGCATTTTGAAAATCCTAGTTTCTCTGCCACTTGAATGTTTTTACCTTTTTCAACTAAAAGATTATCGCCTACAATAGCGGCGTCTACTACTCCATCAATCAAATATTGAGGAATGTCTGAATTTCTAAGATACAATACTTCTAAAGGAAAATTAGAAGCAGTTGCTTTTAATTGATCATTTCCATTATTAATAGAAATTCCACAATCTTTAAGAATTTGGATACTGTCTTCGTTTAAACGTCCTGATTTTTGAATGGCAATTTTTAAAGTACTCATTGTTATGTTGTTTTGTTGTTTGTTGTGATTTGAGTACAACAGATTTTTAATAAAAAACCCGCTTGATGTACTCAAACGGGTTTTTAAATATGTGACTTACACGCATACCATTAACACATCGCTTGAGAGCAATTTAGTAAATGATGATGATGTAATAGATTTGATATCATAGTTATTAATTAGAAATAATCTTTTATTTCGAGTGCAAATATAAAGCAAAATATGGTTACCACCCAATTTTTATTTTAACTTAAAGCACTATTATTGTTAAATACAAATTGAATTAATTCAATTTAGGCCCGGCATGTACCAATCGTTTTCCTTCTTCAGTATCGGTATATTGTTCAAAATTTTTAATATAACGAGCTGCTAAATCCTTGGCCCTACGTTCCCATTCACTTGTATCTTCATAAGTATCTCTCGGATCTAAAATATTAGTATTTACGTTTGGTAACTCAGTTGGTATTGTTACATTCAAATAGGGAATTGCTTTGGTTTCTGCAGCTTCTATTTCACCACTAATAATTGCATCAATAATAGCTCTGGTATTTTTTAATGAAATTCGTTTACCGGTACCGTTCCAACCTGTATTTACTAAATACGCTTTAGCTCCATGTTCTTTCATTTTACCAATTAATGTTTTGGAATACATTGTTGGATGCAAGGTTAAAAAGGCTTCACCAAAAGCGGGTGAAAATGAAGGAACCGGCTCGGTAATGCCTCTTTCGGTTCCAGCAAGTTTAGAGGTATAGCCACACAAAAAGTGGTATTGTGCCTGATCTTCATCTAAAATAGAAACTGGAGGTAAAACGCCAAATGCATCAGCAGATAAATAAATGATCTTTTTAGCATGTCCTGCTTTTGAAGGCAAAACGATTTTGTTTATATGATAGATGGGATAGGACACTCTAGAATTTTCTGTAATAGAATGATCGTGGTAATTAATTTCACCGTATTCGTCTACCATTACATTTTCTAATAAGGCGTCGCGTTTAATTGCTCTCCATATATCCGGTTCATTAGTTTCAGACAAGTCAATTACTTTGGCGTAACAGCCACCTTCATAATTAAATACTCCATTGTTATCCCAACCGTGTTCGTCGTCTCCAATTAAATACCGTTTTGGATCGGCTGAAAGCGTCGTTTTTCCGGTACCAGAAAGACCAAAAAACACAGCAACATCTCCCTCTTCTCCAACATTAGCCGAACAGTGCATGGATGCCATTCCTTTTAATGGAAGATAATAGTTCATCATGGAAAACATTCCTTTTTTCATTTCCCCTCCATACCAAGTTCCTCCAATAATTTGAATTTTTTCGGTGAGATTGAAAACGACAAAGTTCTCGGAATTCAATCCTTGTTTTTCCCAATTTGGATTCGTGGTTTTGGAACCATTCATCACTACAAAATCGGGTTCTCCGAAATTTTCCAATTCGTAAACTGAAGGCCGAATAAACATATTGGTTACAAAATGCGCTTGCCAGGCAACTTCCATCACAAAACGAACTTTTAAACGAGTATCCGGATTGGTTCCGCAAAAGGCATCTACCACATAGAGTTTTGGTGAAGTTGATAATTGTTTTAAAACCAATTTTTTCAAATCATGCCAAATCATCTGGGTAGTTGGAAAATTTACTTTATCATCCCAATAAATGGTATCCTTGGTAAGCTCGTCTTGTACAATGTAGCGATCTTTTGGGGAACGCCCTGTAAATATTCCTGTCTTTACCGCAACTGCTCCAGATTCAGTTACGGCACCTTTTTCATATCCTTTTCTTCGATTGGACATTTCTGCTTGGTATAATTCTTCGTAAGAAGGATTATAGGAAACTTCATGATATCCGGTAATTCCTAAACCGTGTAATTCCTGTATAATTTTGATGTTTTTCATCTTTTATTGTATTTTAAAAATAGTCAACCTATGAAATTCAAAATTAATAAAATTAAATTACGAAATCGATATAGTAAATAATAAATTAAAATAATTATTGCTTTATTGCGAATACTCCATAATTACATCTAATAAATAACATATATATATAATAAACGCAATATTTATTTTTGTTCTATTAATAAAAATAAAGAATCATTGCTATACTAGAAATCACTTTTCTTCGTGATCGCTAGTTTCTTTTTCGATGGTTGTATTACTGAAATCTTTTCTAATTTCAGTATGGCGAATTTCCCCTCCTGAAGTACCTACTTTTTGAATAACAAAAAGACTTGCAATTCCAATTAGTAAAATTATATAAGATACTAACTTCTCTTTAGCATTTTTCTTGTATTGAAGATAAAAACCTACCAGTGATAAAACACCAAGAATATCTAATAACAATGCCATTTTTTCAGCCAATTCTTCATGTTCATGAATTATTTTCCAACCAATTCCTGGCATGTCTTCTACCAATTCCTCGGCTCCTTCTCCGGTATTCATACTTAAAATTCCAAAAATAGCTCCAATCACAAACAAAACATAGGAAGTGTTAATGATGGATCTGTTTTTACTTAATAATCCAGCAATTAAAATCCCGATTGCTAAAATGGTTCCAATAATTGGAAAGTGGTTGACCACCATGTGTAAATGTGCTTCGTTCATAATATAAAATTTAGTTTAGTTAATTATCCTGCTAATGAAACTCCAATCAATGAGCCTATTCCATACGTTACTGCCGCGGCTGCTAGACCAAAAGCGACTTGTCTAAAACCAGAAAATAAAACACTTTTGCCTGTCAATAAAGTAATTGCAGCTCCAATTCCAAAAAGGCCAATTACACTACTTCCAATACTTAATAAAATGGCATTGTTTCCATCTAGAAAGATAAAAGGATATAATGGAATGATTGCCCCAATAGAAAATAAAATAAATGAAGCGATTGCTGCTTCCCATGCCGAACCACCTAATTCTTCTTTATCGATTCCTAATTCTTCTGTTATAATTGCATCAATTGCAGTTTCTGGACTTTCAAAAGCTTTGTCTGCTAATTTTTGTGCATCCGCAGCACTCATTCCTTTGGCTTGGTACAATAAAACCAATTCTTTTTTCTCTTCCTCAGGTGAGGCCTCTAATTCTTCGGTTTCTAATTCAATTTGGCGTTGGTTCAATTCTCTCGAACTTTGTACCGAAAGCCATTCGCCCAGCGCCATCGAAATGGCACCCGCTAATAATCCTGCAGTACCAGTCAATAAAATGGTATCGTTGGAAACTGCTGCTCCAGCCACACCCATCACCAAACTCATGTTGGATACCAAACCATCATTGGAACCCAATACAGCAGCACGCAAAGCATTTCCACCTACAGATTTATGTCGGCTTTCAAATTTGGACAATAATCCCCCAGAAACATTTAAGGCTTCATTATTATTAACGGCTTCAATAATATTCAAATGATTGTGCTCAAAACCTGTTAACTTTTCGCCCAACTCAATTTTATTCTTAATAGTGTTGACTGCAAATTGTTTTTCTATACTTGCCAAACTACTTATAATAGCACTATACCCAAACAATTTTCCTACTTTCAATTGGAATTTGGCTTTGGAAGAAGCTACTGGCATTTGATAATTAGACTCCAAAGTCATTACTTTTTCTAGCATATGCTTAGCGTGACCTTTTTCAATATCCGCTAAACTTTGCAAAACACGTTTCAAACTATCATCAGTTTGAATTGAAGCAATACTCTCATATAAAAATGCAGTATCTACTTCAACTTGTAATTGTTTTTTTAATTTATTGAGATCCATATTTTTCTAATTTGCAATGTCAAATGCGCCTTTCACCAAGATTTTAGAAGAAGCATTAATTGTATTATTTGAAAGTAATGCTACAAACGAACTATTTCTATCTCCGATGGAAACGGCTACTTTTTTAAAACTGTACTGATTCTTTTTATTACTTACTTCTAAAAGTACATAATTTTTATTGTTTTCACTAATTAAAGCGTAAACTGGAACTGCTAATGCGTTTTTTGAACCCGTTACAATACTAGCTTCTACAAACATTCCTGTCAGTAATTTTTGCTTAATAGTCTCCTCTAAATGTCCGTGAACATTAATTGTTCTATCATTTCCCTCAATAGATTTTCCAACCAAATGTACTTCCGCTGGAAAAACAGTCTTTGAAGCTTCCGGAACTGTGAAATGTATTTTTTGTCCTATTTGTACGTTCAAAATATCTTTTTCAAAAACTGCCAATTCCAAATGTAAATGTTGTGTATCTACAATTTCTAAAATCACATCTGAAGGCGCAATATACATTCCAACATTCGCATTCATAATAACAATATCACCAGAAATTGGTGATGAAATAGTAACTGTAGAAGTCAATTTACCTTTCTCAACATTAGCGGGATTAATTTTTAATAGCAACAGTTTTTCTCTCAAACTTTGATACATTCCTTTGGTTTTACGGTACTCACTTTCAGCCTTTAAGTAGTTTTTTTGCGAACTTATTTTTTCGTCAAATAAAGTTTTTTGGCGTTCGTATTCTGATTTCAAATATTGAATTTGTTCAGCCACTTCTAAATATTCCTTTTGGATATCTAAATACTCTGCACTTTCCAATGTCACTAGAGCCTGACCTTTACGAACCTTATCACCCACTAATAGTTGGGTTGACTTAACATAACCCCCAATAAAAGTAGTTACTTGTGCTCGGTTTTGTGGCGGTACATCAATTTTACCCGATGCTTTGACATTGACTTCAAACTCTTGATTTGTTGGATTTTCTACTAGCATTCCGCTTGATTTAAATTGAGCTTCGGTCACATGAATTAATCCGTCTTCTTGAACTTGTGATTCTTCAATTTTAGTTTCTTTACAACCAATCAAAACAGTTGATAATACAAGGGTGTATAGTATTTTTTTCATTATAAACAGATTAATAGTTAGGGTAATTTAATTCCAATTGAATGGTGTTGAATTGTAACAAAGTGTCTAAATGATCCACTTGAATTGTGGTAGCATTTTCTAAACTTTGAATGTATTGAAAGAAATCAATCTCTCCATTTTTATAACTCAAATTAGCAACTTTGATAATTTCATCAGACAATTTCTTTCCAAATTGATTGTAATAGTTAATTGCCTCTTGGTATTTGGCTAACTCACTTTGCTTTTGATTCAAGTATTGCAACAACTTTTGTTCTTCGTTTTGTTTTTGTTGTTCCCAACTTTTTAGTTCAATTTGGGCTGCTTTAATCTTAGTTGTTGTTCCAGAGAATAAAAGTGGAACAGCGATGCCAACTTGAAAACCATACAAAGATTGAGATAAACCATTGTTTCTGCCATTAAAATAGTCTAGATTGATATCCGGTAACCAATGTTGTTTTTGTAGTTCTAATTGTTTTTTATAAGTTTCTGTAACTTTCTCTAAATAAAAGGAATGAATATCTTTTCCTAAACTATCGAATGAAATAGTTATAGGACTTAATTGAGTAGTTGTTATTATAATTTCATCCTCTGATTGTACAAGAGAATTCAATACTTCGTATTGCGCTTGTTTATCTTTTTCGATCTGAAATTTCTTAGTTTGAATTTGACCTGATTTGGCTTGAGCCGTAATTTTTTCTAAATAATTTGTTTCTCCTAATTCAAAACGTCTATTGCTTGCTTTAGAAAAATTCTGATACAAACTATCCAAATACGTATATTGTTTTGCTTGATTTTGCAAATAAACTATGTGCTCATACACCTTAGAAACCATCAAAGTGAGCTTACGCTTTTTTATTTCCAAACCTACTCTTTCTTTTTCATTCTCTGAAACAAGCACGCTTTTCTTAGCACCATAAACTGTAGGGAATTCCAATTTTTGTTGGATTCCAAATACACGTAAAGGCTCGTTATTTAAAGCTAAATTATTTTGATCATAACTATAATACAAATTGGTTTTGTCAAAAGAATAAGCCGATTGAATGGCTGCATTCGATTTATCTAATTGCAATTGTGCTGCTTTAATTTCTTTATTATTTTGTAGGGCTAAATAGATTATTCGTTCTCTTTCAGATTTATCATTTTGAGCACTAAGTGCTGAACAACTCAACAAAAAGAAAAGCAGGTAAATCGATTTATTATGCATTTTAAAATGGGGTTTTTTTAATTCCTTTTTATCCAAAACTTTGAATAAAATTGGTAATACTATCATGGTTAGCACGGTCGCTGTAAACAACCCCCCAATAACTACCGTGGCTAAAGGACGTTGTACTTCGGCTCCAGCAGAAGAAGAAATAGCCATGGGTAAAAATCCTAGAGCTGCAGCGGCAGCAGTTAATAAAACCGGTCGCAAACGATCCGTGGTACCTTTTAGAATTAATTCATCGATGCTTTTTATGCCACTATGTTTGAGTTCTTTAAAATGTTCAATTAATACAATGCCGTTTAAAACAGCAATGCCAAAAAGTGCAATAAACCCAACTCCTGCCGAAATACTAAATGGCAATCCTCGCATCCATAAAAATAAGATTCCTCCAACTGCTGAAAGAGGTATCGCTGAATACACCATCAAAGCCTCTTTAACTGATCCGAAAGCAAAATACAATAAAATAAAGATTAAAAATAAGGCAATTGGTACTGCAATTAACAATCGGGCTTTGGCTGATTGTAAGTTTTCAAACTGACCTCCATATTTCACATAATAACCTGCTGGCAATTTAATTTTAGTAGCGACTATCTTCTGAATATCAGTTACAACACTTTGTAAATCTCGATTTCTTACATTTATACCAACAACAATTCTTCGATTCGTATTGTCTCTTGAAATTTTTGCAGGCCCTTGGGTGTAATCGATCGATGCTAATTCACTTAATGGGATTTGTTGCCCATTAGGTGTTGAAACGTACAGATTTTTCAGGTCATCAATATCTTTACGATTCATTTTATCCAAACGCACTACCATATCAAAACGTTTCTCACCTTCAAATACATTTCCTACCGTTTTACCGGCAAAACTCAAGGCAATCATATCGTTTAAGTCGGCAATATTTAATCCGTAGCGAGCAATTTTGGAACGATCATATTGTACAAACATCTGAGGCAAACCCTCGGTTTTTTCAATAATTATATCCGATGCACCAGCTACATTTTTAATTGCATTTTCAATTTCGTGAGCTTTTTGTGCCAAAATATTTAAGTCTTCACCAAATAACTTAATTGCCACATCCGAACGTGTTCCTGAAATTAATTCATTAAAACGCATTTCGATAGGTTGTGTAAATTCAATTTCCATATTAGGAATTTGCATTTCTATGGCTGATTTAATTTTATCGGCTAATTCATCTTTAGATTCGGCTGAAACCCAATCTGACTTTGGTTTGAGTTTAACAATAATATCGCTTTCCTCCATAGACATAGGATCGGTTGGTACCTCTGCGGCACCTATCCTACTCACTACTTGTGTAACTTCCGGAAAATTCTTCAAGATTATTTTTTCAATCTTGGTGGTGGTGGTAATTGTTTTTGTTAATGATGTTCCCGTTTTAAGTACAGGTTGAATTACAAAATCACCTTCATCTAAAGTAGGAATAAACTCGCCACCCATAGTAGTAAACAATACGATGGCAAAAACCAAAAGTCCAAAAGCACCATAAAATACTTTTTTGGTGTTAGCTAAAGACCAAGTAATTATAGGCAAATAAACCGAATTTAATTTTTGAATTAGTTTATGCGAAAAAGAATCCGAATTGTCTGCAGTGGGTTTTAAAAATAATGAAGACACCACGGGCACATAAGTAAAACAAAATAACATCGCGCCAAGCAAAGCAAAGCTAAAAGTCATTGCCATGGGTTTGAACATTTTTCCTTCTATGCCAGATAAAGACAATATTGGGATAAAAACGATCAATATAATCAATTGGCCAAAAACAGCCGAATTCATCATTTTAGAAGCACTTTTAAAAGTGATTTGGTCAATTTCTAGTTGTTGGTCCTCTTTGGGAAGTAAAGCTAAATGTGCCGATTTATGCGCAATTTGAAAGGCAATAAACTCAACTATAATTACGGCTCCGTCAATAATAATCCCAAAATCAATTGCACCTAAACTCATTAAATTGGCATCGATTCCAAAAATATTCATAAATGAAATCGCAAATAACAAACAAAGTGGGATAACTGAGGCTACTACTAGACCTGAACGCCAATTTCCTAATAATAATACCACTACAAAAATTACAATTAAACAACCAAGAATTAAGTTCTCTGCTACTGTAAATGTGGTTTTACCCACTAATTCACTTCGTTCTAGAAATCCATTAATATAGACTCCTTCAGGTAAGGTTTTTTGAATTTCGGCTACACGGTTTTTAACATCTGTAATCACTTGTTTTGAATTCCCTCCTTTAAGCATCATGACTTGTCCCAACACTTTCTCGCCTTCACCATTTCCTGTGATTGCTCCAAAACGGTTCGCATGTCCGAAACTAACTTGAGCAATATTTTTAATGTAAACGGGCATACCGTTGGTATTCTTTACAACAATATTTTCAATGTCTTCCAAGGACTTCACTTTTCCTTCGCCACGAATAAAATAACTTTGATTTACTTTTTCAATATAAGCGCCTCCAGCAATACTATTGTTTTTTTCTAAAGCCGTAAAAACATCCGTCATGCTGATATTAATCGCTTTTAAACTTGCTGGACTTATTGCAATTTCATATTGCTTCAAAAAGCCTCCCCAAGTATTGATTTCAACAACACCTTTGATTCCTGACAATTGACGTTTTACAACCCAATCTTGAATCGTTCGTAAATCGGTAACAGAATAATTGTTTTTGAATTCGGGTTGTACCTCTAAAGTATATTGATAAATTTCGCCTAAACCTGTAGTTATTGGTCCCATTTCTGGAGTGCCAAAACCTGCAGGAATTTTTTCAGAAGCTGATTTAATTTTTTCGGCTATTAATTGTCTTGGCAAATAGGTTCCTAAATCATCTTCAAATACAATAGTAACTACAGATAATCCAAATTTAGAAATCGAACGAATCTCTTTTACACTTGGCAAATTGGCCATTTCAATTTCTACAGGATAGGTAATAAATTGTTCAATATCCTGAGTAGAAAGATTTCGCGAGGTAGTAATGACTTGGACTTGATTGTTGGTAACATCAGGAACTGCTCCAATTGAAATTTGAAAAAGGGAATAGATGCCAAAACTAAATATACCTAGTGTTAACAGTATAATAATTAGTTTATTTTTTAAACTAAAAGCTATAATTTTTTCAAGCATAATCGACTTATATTGATAGAATTCAAAAGTAAGTTATAAATATAAGTCAAATCTTAAGAATTACTTAAGGCTTTATTAAGTATTACTTAGGTGACTGGGGGAAAAATAATTCAACTTTGGTACCTAATTGCTCAGAACTAGAGATATTGATACCAATATTCAGCAGTAAACAAAGACGTTGAACAATGGACAAGCCAACACCTATTCCTTTAATATCAGGGTGATTTAAAGCTTTAGAACGAAAAAAGGGTTGGAACACTTTTTCTAAATCTACTTTAGAAATACCAATTCCATTATCAACAATGGAACATATGATTTGTTGTTCTTTACTATACAAATGAACATTTATGGTACCGTTTGAATTAGAATACTTTAACGCATTTGAAATTAAATTGGTGAGAATTATTGACACAAAATGATGATCTGAAATACAATAAAATTCATCTTCAAATTCAGTCGAAATTATAATACCATTGGCTTCTATAAAAGTGGATTGTCTAGCTAAAGTGTCGAGAATTAGACCATTTAAGAAAACGGATTCTTTTTTTATAGTTTGCTTCTCATTCTCATATCTTGCCAATAATAATAATTGATCCACTAAATGATTCAACCGATCGACTTCTGACACACAAAAATTGATTTTATCTTCATATTCTTGGGTTCCCCTTGGTTTTCTAATTAATACTTCTAAAGTGCCTTTAATTACTGTTAGTGGAGTACGTAGTTCATGAGAAGCATCCGAAGTAAATTGTTTTTCGCGCTCAATAGCAGTCTCTAATCGATCTAATAAATTATTAATAGTTTTGGACAAAACATACAATTCATCTTTCGTTTTAGGTAACGGAATTCGGGACTTCAAATTGTCTTTAGTGATTATATTTGAAGTAGTAATTATCTCACTGATAGGTTGAATGCTACGACCGGTAATGAGTCGTGCGATCCCAAACAAAATAAGCAAAATTGTAGGATAAGCAATTAATAAAACCTCTAATAAGTCATTCAAAACCATAAAAGAATTTTCTAATGACATCGCAACCATAAGGTAACCAACAATTGTTTTATCTTGATATATTGGCAGCTGAATTTGACGCAAAGATTTTCCTTCTAATTGGTAATCAAACAAATGGCCGGAAGGAATTTTGGATTGAAATTGCAGATTCATTTTAAGATTAGGTGATTTTTCAACAACTCGTTTATTTTCGTCAACAAACTGAACAAAAACTGGATTTACATCAACCGTATTATGTTCTCTTTCCATCCATTCTTCTGCGTGAATAAGACGAAAATTATAATTACTTATAGAAATTTCAGTTAAGTGCTTCTGAGATTCTGATATAATATCATCATTAATATGGCTGTAAACATTATAACTTACACTGAAATAGATAACACAAAATACCACTGAAATTAATAAAGCAGTGGTAAATATGTACAATGAAGCTATTCTATTTTTAAATGAAAGTTGTTGCATACATTAATCATTTGCGATATAGCCCACACCTCGAATTGTTTTAATGTAGTCTTCTTCTTTTTTAAAATTTAATTTTTTTCGAATAGCATTCATAAATACATCAATAACTCCAGTATCATAATCAAAATGAATATCCCATACCTCTTCAATGATTTGTGATCGTGTACACACTTTGCCTTTATTTTTTATCAAATAGCGCAACAACTCAAATTCGCGATGCGTTAAAGTAACTGCCTCATGATTAATAGTAACTTGATGTTTAGATACATCCATTACTATTGGTCCTAAAGTTAACAGCTGTGCTTCTTGACTATTTCGAAAATGTATTTTGATGCGTTCTAATAATTCATCAAAGCTAAATGGTTTTTTGATATAATCATTTGCGCCTGCTCTCAATCCTTCAATAGTCTCAGTAACGGTATCTTTGGCAGTTAAAAAGAGTATTGGACAAGTTGTATTGTATAATCGGAAGGATTTACAAACTTCTAAACCAGTCAGTTTAGGTAACATCCAATCAAGCAAAATTAAGTCGAAACTTTCTTTTGAAAGTAATTGAATTGCTTGTTCGCCATCTGTTGCTGTTAGGATATCATATCCTTCTTCTTCTAATCCTTGTTGTAAGAATTGAAGTATCCCAGCTTCGTCTTCTACTATTAATATGCGCATTGATTCAATTCTAATTTTATTTATTGCATGATAAATTTGAAGGCTACTGTGGCAATACTGGCTTTAAGTCGGTCAGTACGATCGTATTGATGGAATCTAAAATCAATGTTTTTTAGCCCAAATTGCCATATTTTGGCTGATGCAAAAATATCAGTGTAATTGACTCCAAAACCTATTTGTTTGGTTTCAAAGGTAGCTAAATCTGGATCAGAAGTATAAAATTGTTCCGTTGAAAGATGCTTTTCGTAAGGAGCGTAATATTGAGACGCATTTTGGGTATAATACCTAAAGCTTGGGAATACTGTAAATTTATCTGAAAGCTTTACTGGTAATTCTATACTTGCAGTTTGTGCTCGAATATTCCAATCATCTGAATAATACCTGTAATACGTTCGTAAAACAAATCGTTCGTTGATATAATAATTCAATCGAACCCCAATTGGCAATTTAAATCGAGTATCAGGCAAACGCTCTATATCATCGGCTAATTTAAAAACACCGGTATTAGTGCTACTTTCATAATTGGCAATATATTGAGATTGGCCAATAAAAAAATTGGTTTTATCGGCAAAATAAATTCGGTGATAGGGTGTTGATAATAAACCTTGTTGTTGTAATACATCAAAGAAAACTGAAAGTTGAAGTCGTTGGGATAGAATTTGTGAAAACCCAAAAGAAGCCGAATACGAATTTCTGTTGGTCAAGCTTAAATCTGTGAATTTAGTTGGTAAATACTTTTCAGTTGCCATAATCCCATTTTCATTATAAACCGTAACTCCACTAAAATAACCTTGATTTAATAAATTAGTACCATATTTGGAATATTCATGGAGTTCCGTTGGATAAATCGGGCGCCATTGGTCTAAGTAGACATTAGCTTTTAGGTTGATTTCGGTATTTTTTTCATTGAATAAAGCAGCAATTCCTCCTCCAAAACCAAAAGAGGTATAATCGTACTCGTTTGAAAAAGAGACATCGGAATTCCATATAAAATTTCTAGAATCACTACTGTGACTATAATTAGCCATAACCGAAACCAATTGATCACTTTTAGAAGCGCCTGATGAAGCTTGCCATGGCGAACCGTAAGGTCCTGTTCCTGTTGATGATGAAGCTGCTTTTGTATTTACTCTTTTGTCATCATCTCCTCCTGAGGCACCAGAATAATTTGTGGTTCCTGAAGCACCAGACGAATTAAAAGGGTTTATATTACTAGAAGATGCTGATGAATAGGCTGATATACCAATATCTACGGTTAAAACATCGTCATCGTTCAACGGCATAGCTACAGTTATATTCGAAGCGGCGTCTACGAGTTTTTCAGATCCAATTCCACCAGAAACAGATGATTTTGAACCGTCTTGAACATAATAACTAGCTAAAAAATCTACTTCAGCACTCTCTAATACCCTCTTTTTGAAGGTAGGTTGTTTTGTACCTTGTGAATAAACACAAGATAAAAGAAACAAAAATAGAATGGTATTGTATTTTTTCATTGATAAAGTAATCATTAATTGCATCCACAGCCTCCACCCGACTTTCCTCCATTGGCACCAGCCGCGGCTTCTCTATACACTTGAAAAGTTGTTTCATATTTTTCAGCCGTTCGGGCAGCCAATTTCATATCAATATCATTGATTTTTTCTTTTTCATACTCTTTAACAACCGTACATGATTGAAATACAAACAAAATAAACAGAGACAAACAAGATTTCTTAATCATAATTTTTAGTTGTATTTTTTAACATCTATTCCTTTTGAAGAATGAATTTTTCCTTTATCATCAACAATGATACATTCAATTCCTTTTAATTGGTTTACTAAATCCAATCCTACTTCGACACCTAAAACAAAAATTCCAGTAGCCAAAGCATCCGCAATTTCAGTTTGCTTAGCAAATACCGAAACACTAACGACTCCTTGAGCTGGATAACCCGTTCTTGGATCAATAATATGTGAATACCGGATACCATTAAAGATAACGTATTTTTCGTAGCTACCTGAAGTTTCTACTGAACTATTTTCTAATGGAAACGTTGCAAATACTTTGTTTTTATTCATTGGATTTACAATACCAACCGTCCATGGTTTTTGATTGTTTTGTTTACCCCAAGCATTAATATCTCCAGATACATTTACAATTCCGGATACACAACCATTAGCAACTAATTTGTCTTTTACTTTGTCAGCAATATAGCCTTGTCCAATACCGCCAAGACCTAATTTCATTCCTTCTAGTTTTAAAAAAATAGATTGGTCTTTGGGGTTTAAAATGATATTTTTATACCCAATTTTAGCTACCGATTTTTTGATCGCTTCTTCGGTTGGCATCGTTTTCATACTCCCATCAAATTTCCAAATCTTATCCATAGAGGCATATGAAATATCAAAAGCACCTTCCGTAATTTCTGAAATCTTAATTGCTCGCGCTACCAATTCATATACTTCTGAATCTACTTTTACAGCTTGTATTCCGGCATTTTTATTTACCATTGAAATTGGGGTGGTTGGAATCCAATCCGAAATTTGATTTTCAATACGTTTGACTTCTGCTATTGCTAAATCAATAAAGAAATTGCCTTGGATAGAATCCTTAGCAACAACCGTAATTTCAAATGGACTGCCCAATAGGGAAACTTTCTTCTTGTATTCTGCTTGTGCGAAAGAAGAAAAGCTAACTACAATAAATATAAAGGATAGAAAATTTTTCATTATTTTTCGAATGAATGTATCAATTGAATGTATGCTGCTGCTGAAATATTTTTATAACCATCAACACCTAAAACAGTTCCTGTTTTATCTAATAAAAGCACTAATGGAAAATAACCTTCAGCATTGTATTGCGCCGCTAATTTTTTATTACTTTCAGTCAGAGCTGAATCCAATTGATTGACTTTCTTCTTTGGAAAGTCGGCTCTATAAATGACCCATTTGCTTTCAGATTCTTTTTTGAACTCTTCAGATTGCCAAACAGTTTTATCTAGTTTTATACAAGGTGCACACCAATCTGATCCTGAAAAAACCAATAGTATATTTTTATTTTCATTCATTGCTTGTGTTTTAGCTTCTTCAAAATTAGTTTTCCAATTTTGAGAATAACCCAAAAAGCTTGTAAATACCATTAAAAATGCTACTATATTTTTCATATTGAATGAGTTTCTATGTTTAAACTTATACAAAAATAACTGAAAATCAATCGTTTTATTTCAATTGAAATTGATTTTAAGGGAACCTTAAGATTAAATTTATTAAATATCATTTTTGAATATAGAATGTGTGATAGTTTTTATAGCAGTTCGTATTACTTTCAAATTGTTTATTTTTGCAAAAAATAAATTCAAAATGTCTTTACTAAAAAAACTATCTCCTTTCTATACACTTACTTTATTTTATTTAATTGTAAGCTTTTTTTTAAGAACCATATTATTATTTCATCCCATTACACAAGCGAGTTTTTCAGGGCTTGATCTATTCAAAATAGTTGTTTTTGGAGTCGTATCTGATAGTTTGGTATTTATCGTATTGAGTAGTTTTTTGTGGTTGTACTTAGTATTTATTTCCAATTCAAAATACCTACAACCAACGGGATATTTACTGTTTGGAACATTGGTAAGTTTGTTTTTGTATGTGGCATTTGGGAATACAATTTTAAATGAATATGGAGGCGCTTTACCTGAAATAGGAATGGCATTCATTGGATTAAAAACACTACTATTTGGTTTATTATTATTTCTTCCAAAATACCGTCAAACTATTCGTTTTTGGTTATTTTCATTTGTGATTTTTCTATACGTAACTTTAATACTTCAAAATGCAATTAGTGAATTTTTCTTTTGGAATGAATTTGGTGTAAAATACAATTTTATCGCTGTGAACTATTTGGTGTATACCAATGAAGTAATTGGTAATATAATGCAGTCCTATCCTGTAATACCCATTTTCACTGCCCTTTTTATTTTATCAGGCACTATTACCTATTTCATTGTAAAACACTCTAAAAATTACTTAGAATCGATCCCAACTTTTGTAGAAAAAATTAAAATTTCAGGATTGTATTTAGTTCTTTTAGGCTTTTCATTAGTGACCGTTCCATTTTTAGCTGCCAAAGAAAATTCTCAAAACATCTTTACTAATGAATTGCAATCCAATGGAATTTATAAATTCTATTTGGCTTTCATACATAGTGAATTGGATTACTTTAAATTTTACAAAACGATTCCAAGTAATGAAGCCTATGCTATTTTGAAAGAGCAAATACCAGGTATATCAAGTGAATCAACTTCGCGATTTATTAATGGAAAAGGACAAGAAACTCATAAAAATGTTGTACTGATTACAATTGAAAGCTACAGCGCTGATTTTATGAAAGCCTATGGTAACGAAAACAATATTACCCCGTTTTTGGATGAATTGGCCACCCAAAGTTTACAATTCACCAATTTGTACGCCGTGGGCAATCGAACCGTTCGTGGTCTCGAAGCTGTAACGCTTTGCTTTCCTCCAACAGCCGGAGAAAGTGTCGTAAAACGAAAAGACAATAAAAACAAATTTTCTACTGGAAATGTTTTCAAACAAAAAGGATATAATGTAAACTACTTGTATGGTGGTGATGCCTTTTTTGATAATATGGAAGATTTTTTCTCTGGAAATGGTTATGGTATAATTGATAAGAAATCATTGAATCCGAGTGAAATTACTTTTTCCAATGTTTGGGGGGTATGTGATGAAGATATGGCAAATAAAGCAATCCAAGTTATGAATGCCGAAGCAAAAACAGGAAAGCCATTCTTTAATCATTGGATGACTGTAAGTAACCATCGACCATTTACGTATCCGAACAATAAAATTGACATTCCGGGTGATGCGAAATCAAGAGATGGCGGAGTAAAATATACCGACTATGCATTGAAGCAATTCTTTGATATGGCAAAAAAACAAGCTTGGTTCAACAACACTGTTTTTGTGATTATTGCGGATCATTGTGCTTCTAGTGCAGGTAAAACAGAATTACCTTTGGACAAATATAGAATTCCGGCTATGGTATATAGTCCAGGATTTATTGCACCTCAAAAGTACAACCAATTAATGTCCCAAATTGATGTAATGCCCACACTAATGGGCTTATTGAATTTTAGCTATGAAAGTAAGTTTTACGGACAAGATGTATTGGAATCTGATTACAAGCCAAGAGCATTGATTGCTACCTATCAGGATTTAGGTTTGATAAAAGACAATGTTTTGACGATTATATCGCCAAAACAACAGGTCAAACAATTCCAATTGAGCTTGAAACCAAACCAAAAAATGGCTCCTGAATTTCAACTTTATTATGACCAGGTATTATTGAAAAAAGAAAGAACCGACTTAGTCAATGAAACAGTTTCGTATTATCAAACGGCCTCCGACTTATTGAAGAAAAAGAAGTACCAAAACAAATAAAAAAAGGAGCCATAATGGCTCCTTTTATATTGTAAGTTGATTTGAAATTATAGCTTACCAACTTTAATTTCTTCAATAACTTCAGGATTTAATAAAGTAGTTGTATCTCCAAAATTAGAGAAGTCGCCTTCTGCAATTTTACGCAAGATTCTACGCATGATTTTTCCGGAACGAGTTTTAGGTAAACCGGATACGAATTGAATTTTATCTAATTTCGCGATAGGCCCAATATGGTCTGAAATATGTTGGTTGATTTCTTTGCTCAAATTATCTCTATCTCGGTACTCCCCTGTTTCTTTTAAAATTACATAACCGTACAATGCATTCCCTTTGATATCATGAGGAAAACCAACAATCGCCGATTCAGCTACGGCTGGATGCTCGTTGATGGCGTCTTCAATTGGCGCAGTTCCTAAATTATGTCCAGATACAATAACCACATCATCAACACGACCCGTAATTCTATAATAACCTACTTCGTCACGTAAAGCTCCATCACCGGTAAAATATTTACCTGGGAAAGCACTAAAATAAGTGTCTTTATAACGTTGGTGGTCTCCCCAAATAGTTCTGGCTATTCCAGGCCAAGGAAATTTGATACACAAACTACCTACCACTTGATTACCTTCAATTTCGTTGCGTTTATCATCCATTAGTACGGGTTGTATTCCCGGTAATGGTAGCGTAGCATAAGTCGGTTTAGTTGGGGTTACAAAAGCAATTGGAGAAATTAAAATACCTCCTGTTTCGGTTTGCCACCAAGTATCAACGACGGGACATTTTTTGCCACCTACGTGGTCATTGTACCAATGCCATGCTTCTTCATTAATAGGTTCTCCTACAGATCCAATTACTTTTAACGATTTGAATGGGAATTTTTGTACATAGTCTAAACTCTCTTTAGCCAATGCACGAATGGCTGTTGGCGCAGTATAAAATTGTGTGACTTTGTGTTTTTCGATCACTTCCCAAAAACGACTGAAGTCGGGATAAGAAGGAATTCCTTCAAAAATAACTGTTGTGGCTCCGTTTAATAAAGGTCCGTACAGAATATAAGAATGACCCGTAATCCAACCTATATCAGCAGTACACCAAAAAATATCATTCTCTTCGTAGTTAAAAACATTTTTAAAAGTATAGGCGGTATATACCATATAACCTGCTGTAGTGTGCACCATTCCTTTTGGTTTTCCTGTAGAACCTGAAGTATACAAAATAAACAAAGGATCTTCTGCATCCATTATTTCAGCAACATTATTGGTCAACGCTGCATCCAAAAGAGGTTGCAACCATTGGTCGCGTCCTTCTTTCATATTGATAGTAGTATTTGTTCTTTTGGCCACTAATACTGAGTTAACAGTAGGACAATTGACCAATGCATCGTCAATAATACCTTTTAAATCAATGGTTTTATTGCCACGGAAT